>CAJWVO010000006.1 GCA_913048465.1 uncultured Nitrosomonadales bacterium | reverse complement strand
CAGCTCCTTAAATGACATTCCAGACTCTGATAAAAAAACTTTTATAATTGGAGGCGGTGAAATTTACAGCCAATTGATTGATGCTTGTGATGAATTATTGGTCACAAAAATTCATCGAGAAATTCATGGCGATGCCTTCTTTCCAATGATAGATCTCTCTGTGTGGAGTTTGATTGATCAGTCTGAAAAGCTTAATGAGAATGAGATTGAGTTTTCTTACCTTACTTATAGAAAAATTTAAATTAAGTGTTCACACAATCAACAAAGTAGGTCGTTTTTCCGTTTACAGACTCTTTCACTAATCCGTGATTATCTGTCTCAAAGCCTGGAAATAACTCATTAAACTCTTCAGCAAACTGAAGGTAGTTGACAATTTTTTTATTAAATTTTTCCCCTGGGATCAGTAATGGAATACCTGGTGGGTAAGGGGTGAGTAATACTGATGTTACTCTTCCCTCGAGCTCATCAATTGCAATTCTTTCAATTTCTTTATGTGCCATTTTTGCAAAAGCCTCAGTGGGTTTCATGGCAGTTTCAATATCAGAAAGGTACATATCTGTAGTCAGTTTTGCTACATCATATTTTCGATATACTTCATGAATCTCATTACAAAGATCTTTTAGCCCCTTTCTTTCGTACTGAGGATATTTCTGGGTAAATTCAGGCAGCACTCTCCAGATCGGTTGATTCTTATCATAGTCATCTTTAAATTGCTGGAGTGCAGCTAGTAAGGTATTCCAACGACCCTTGGTAATCCCAATCGTGAACATAATAAAGAATGAGTATAAGCCAGTTTTTTCAACAATCACCCCATGCTCTGCAAGATACTTGGTCACAATTGATGCAGGAATGCCGATATCATCATCAAATTCACCATTCATATTTAAACCAGGGGTGATAATAGTCGCCTTGATCGGATCAAGCATGTTGAAGCCTTCCGATAGCTTATTAAAGCCATGCCAATTATCCTCAGATTTAAGCATCCATGAGTCGCGTGTTTCAATTCCTTCTTCGGTTAAGTCATCTGGACCCCAGACTTTAAACCACCAATCCTGACCCCAGTCGCTATCTACTTTCCTCATTGCTCTTCTAAAATCTAAGGCTTCCATTATGGATTCTTCAACCAGAGCAGTGCCTGCTGGCTGTTCCATCATGGCAGCAGCGACATCGCAGCTAGCTATGATGGAGTATTGAGGGCTGGTTGAACAATGCATGAGATAAGATTCATTAAAGACATCTCGGTCAAGTTGATTATTTTCAGCATCCTGAACAAGAATTTGTGAGGCCTGGCTTAATCCTGCTAATAATTTATGCGTCGATTGAGTAGAAAAAATCATACTGTCTTTACATTTTGGACGATCTTCACCAATCGCGTGATAATCACCATAAAAGTTATGAAATGCTGCATGGGGTAGCCATGCTTCATCAAAATGCAAGGTATCAATTTTGCCATCAAGCATTTCTTTAATTTCTTCAACGTTATATAACACGCCATCGTAAGTTGATTGCGTAATCGTGAGGACACGAGGTTTTTGACCTTTATTCTCAATAAATGGGTTTGCGTCAATCTTTTTTTGGATATTTTCCCAACTAAATTCCTCTTTAGGAATGGGGCCAATGATGCCAAAATGGTTTCTTGTCGGCATTAAAAAAATTGGAATGGCACCCGTCATTGTAATAGAGTGCAATACCGACTTATGACAATTCCTGTCAACTATTACAATGTCACCAGGAGCAACAGTTGAATGCCATACCATTTTATTAGAAGTGGATGTACCGTTGGTAACAAAATAACAATGGTCAGCATTATAAATTCTTGCAGCATTCTTCTCTGACGCTGCAACAGGGCCAGTGTGATCAAGAAGCTGCCCTAACTCATCAACTGCATTACAAACATCTGCACGAAGCATATTTTCACCAAAAAACTGATGAAACATTTGACCAACAGGAGATTTCAAAAAGGCAACACCTCCAGAGTGACCTGGGCAATGCCATGAATATGAACCATCAGCAGCGTAGTGAGTTAGTGCACGAAAAAATGGCGGGGGAAGGCTATCCAAATAGGACCGCGCTTCTCTGGTAATGTATTTAGCAACAAATTCAGGTGTATCTTCATTCATGTGAATGAAACCATTTAATTCACGTAAAACTTCATTAGGTATATGACGACTTGTTCTTGTTTCACCATGCAAAAAAATAGGTATTTCATCATTACGGTATCGAATTTCTTCCACAAAATCTTTAAGGCTTTTAATTGCTTTCGGATTTTCTTCGACAAATTCCTCATCATCAATTGCTAAAATAAAAGTCGAGGCTCGACTTTGCTGTTGTGCAAAGGAGGCAAGATCCACATAGCTTGTGACACCGACCGCCTCAAAACCCTCTTTTTTGATGGCATCTGCAAGAAGTCTTATCCCTAAACCAGAAGAATTTTCAGATCTAAAATCTTCATCGATAATAATAATAGGAAAGTTGAATTTCATTATATTTTCGGCGGAGTAACACCAGTTTGACCTTGATATTTTCCACCACGGTCTTTGTAAGATACTTCACAAACCTCATCAGATTCGAAAAATAGAACTTGAGCACAACCTTCACCGGCATAGATTTTTGCGGGCAGGGGAGTGGTATTACTAAACTCTAAGGTGACATAACCCTCCCATTCAGGTTCGAATGGAGTGACATTAACGATAATTCCACATCTGGCATAGGTTGATTTACCAAGACAAACAGTCAGTATATTCCTTGGTATTTTAAAGAATTCAACTGTTCTAGCTAGCGCAAAAGAATTAGGAGGGATAATGCAGTGATCTGATTCAAATTCAACGAAAGAATTTGGGTCGAATTCTTTAGGGTCAACAATAGTGGAATTAATATTGGTAAAAACTTTAAATTCATTCGCACATCTGATGTCATAGCCATAGCTTGAGGTTCCATAAGAAACAATTTTGTTTCCTTCTTTCTCTCGGACCAGTCCTGGTTCAAAGGGTGAAATCATGCCATGATTTTCTGCCATTTCCCTTATCCAACGATCAGATTTAATTGCCATAATTATCCTAAAAATTGTTATTCTATATTAATACTACTTCGCCAAAATTGGTCTGAATTTTCAAAAATAATTTTTGAGTCTATCGGGTCCTTTGATCCAGCAGGATAGGAATGCACTGGAACTGATGAGTCTTGCCACTTTTCAATAATAGGGTCTATTAGTTTCCATTGAGCGTTTACCTCATCAATATGTAAAAATCTGGACTGATTACCCTCAATAAGGTCGAGCATTAAAGTTTCATAAGAATCAATGGTTTCATCACCTTCGAATCTTATTCCTCCATCAAGCTGAATTTTTCTTGATTTTGCATCATCCAGTCCAGGAACTTTTGTATTAATTTCAATGTGAATTGACTCTTTTGGCTGAATGCTAATGATAATCCAGTTGTCATTTATCTCACCATTTGGTGTTTTTATTGGTTTTAATTTAACTGAAATATAGGTTGCATTTTCGTGTAACCTTTTAGCAGTGCGCAGATAAATGGGTACATCTCTCCAGCGGTCATTATCAATAAAAAATTTAACTGCTGCATACGTTTCAACATTACTTTCTTGACCTAATTCTTCGAGGTAGCCTTTTACTTCACCTTCATTCGATATCGTTCCTGAAGTGTACTGCGCTCTAAAGACATACTTTTCAAAATCATCAATCGCTACAGGTTTAATCTGGTTCAGTAACTTAATTTTTTCCTCTCTCACATCATTAGGAGAAAAACTTTTTGGCTTTTCCATTGTGGCAAGCGTTAAGGTTTGAAGGATGTGACTTTGCATCATATCTCTGAGTGCGCCTGTTGCATCATAAAAGGTCGTTCTGTCACCCACACCCAACGTCTCATGGTTCGTAACCTGTATATGGTCAATGTATTTATTATTCCAGATTGGTTCTAGGAGAGTATTATAAAAACGTGTAAATAAGATATTTTGTAAAGCAAACTTCCCTAAGTAATGATCTATGCGATAAATTTGAGATTCTTTGAGGTGTTTGGAAATTGAATCCTGAAGAGCTTGAGCTGTTTCAGTATTTACCCCAAAAGGTTTTTCAATTAAAACTCTTTTCCAGTGACTTGATTCATCGAGTAGATTAGCTTCAGCTAGTTGATCAACAATCCAAGCAAAATCAGATGGTCTTACAGATAAAAAGAAAGCTAAATTCTGTGAAAACCCTTCTTGACTCAATCTATCTGACAGTTTTGTGAAAGCGTCAGGATCGTCTGGTAGGTTGGCGTGATATATATTTCTATTAAGAAAACGATCTAACACCGTTTGATTTAGATCTTTGTCATATTTGGCACGAATAATACTTTTTAGGTTTATTATCCATTCTTCATGTGACTCTTCTTGTCGGCCGATTGAAACAATCTTCATATCCGGATGAAGTTTTCCAGCGAGGTCTAATTTAAACAAGCCAGGAAATAGTTTTACTCTTGCGAGGTTACCTTTTGCCCCAAATAAAAGTAAGGTAGAAGCTTCTTTTTGCGTCATAACTTAACCTTTTTTTCTTAATAGGTGACCACCAAATGCATTACGCATAATTGACAGTAGCTTATATCCGTAGCCTTTTTGTTTTTCTTGAGATCTGAACCTTACTTGAAGCGCTAGGGTTAATACAGGAGCAGGGATTCCTAAATCAACAGATTCAACAACAGTCCATCGTCCTTCACCTGAGTCGGCAACATATGGTTCAATATTATCTAAGTTTTGGTCTCCCTTCAGAGACTCAGCCGTTAGATCAAGCAACCAGCTTCGAACTACTGATCCATGTCTCCAGAGTTCAGTTACCTTTGCCAAATCAATATCAAATTCTGTTTTTCCTTTAAGAAGCTCTAAGCCTTCAGCGAAAGATTCCATCATTCCATATTCGATTCCGTTGTGAATCATCTTTGTATAGTGGCCTGAACCAATTGGTCCCACATGCAGCCAGCCATCTTGCTGATTGGGCGCTAAAGCTCTAAGAACAGGTTCAACTGCTTTTGCAACATCATTGTCAGCACCCACCATTAAACAGTACCCATTATCTAGGCCCCAAACACCACCTGAAGTGCCGCAATCCATAAAGCCAATATTGTGCTCTTTTAACATCGCTCCAATTTTGACGCTGTGTTTGTAATTTGAATTACCACCATCCACAATGATGTCACCTGGGTTTAACATAGGGATAAGGTCATCTATTTGTTTTTCCGTGACTTCTCCAGCTGGAAGCATCATCCAGATGATTCTTTGTCCTTCAAGTTGATTAACTGCATCTTCAACTGAACTGGCTGGAATTAAATTTTCTTCTTGCTCAAGCTTAGTAACCATCTCTGATGACATGTCAAATCCGACCACATTAATTCCATTACGAATTAAGCGCGTAGCCATATTTCCACCCATTTTTCCAAGTCCAAGCATTCCAATTTTCATATTTATCCTTTTGTTAAAGTTAATTTTTTGGTAATCTTGTGGATTACATTTTTAAGGTCAGAATTATACCAAACCATGGGGTAGTCTGATAGTTTTTTAATCCCTCAAATTATATAAAAATCAATATGCACCAAAAACTAAACTGGAAAGATTTTCAAGACAAAAATCAGCTGGAATCAATATTACTTCAAGATATTTTAAGCATTGCTAATAATGCAGTAAGAAATAATGGAAGTTTTAAAATAGTAATGGCTGGTGGATCAACACCTGAAAAGTTATATAAATCATTTCTCGATGTTCGTAATCAAAATTTTAGTGATTGGGAATTGTATATTGGGGATGAAAGATGCCTTCCAGTAGACTCTAAAGACAGAAATAGCCATATGATAAAAAGATCATTTATTGATCATTTGCCGGATGACTCAAAACCTAAATTTTTTCCCATCAATACTGAAAATGGGTCTCTAAAAGCATCAAGTGAATACAACAGTATTATTGACAAGATAGATCAATTTGACCTTGTTTTATTAGGTTTAGGGGAGGATGGACACACGGCAAGCCTGTTTCCTGGACAACAATGGGATAACCAATTAAATGCCGTTGCTGTATCGAATTCACCCAAACCTCCTCCGGATAGAGTGTCGATGACCCCTAAAGCTTTTTTAAAAGCCGATAAAATATTTTTTATAGTAACAGGTCATGGAAAGAAAGATGCAGTTAACGCATGGAAAGCTGGTGAGTGTATTCCTGCTTCAAAAATTATATCTGATAATCATATCGACGTTTATTGCAATCTTGATTAATCTTTTTGAATTACGATTTTAGGAAATTTATCTTTGAAATTTTCTTTCATTTGAGCAATTTTGATACTCACTTTTTCAGCGATTGATAAAAAGGCTTCATTTATAGATGGGTTTTCATTATCTAGCAATGGCGGCGCCCCTGAATCCATTTTCTTCTGAATCATTGCGTTTAGTGGTATCGAGCCAAGTAATAAAATATTATTTTTAGCTGCTAGCGTTTTCCCCCCATCTTCACCAAAAATATGTTCATGATGGCCACAGTTTGGACATTCAAAAACGGCCATATTTTCTACGAGTCCAATGTTTGGAATATTAACCTTATCAAACATACCAATACCTTTTTGTGCATCAATTAAAGCAACATCTTGTGGGGTGGTCACAATGACAGATCCTGTAACAGGCACTTTTTGAGCCAAGGTAAGTTGTGTGTCCCCAGTGCCCGGAGGTAAATCGATAATTAAATAATCTAAATTATCCCAATTTGTCTCATTAAGGAGTTGTTGTAAGGTGTTGGTCACCATTGGACCTCTCCACACGACAGGCGTATCTGGATCAATCAGGTATCCTATGGACATGGTTTGAATACCATGAGAAATAATTGGTTCCATACTTTTTCCATCTCGGGATTCTGGTTTTTTATTTGCACCAAACATCAATGGTTGGCTTGGGCCATAGATATCAGCATCAAGAATACCAACCCGAGCACCTAACTGATGAAGAGCGATTGAGAGATTGCAGGCAACAGTTGATTTTCCAACACCACCTTTACCAGAAGCAACAGCAATAATATTTTTAACATTTTTGATGCTTTGCGTCGTCCCTTGTGTTTTATGACTTACTACATCTAACTCAAGAGTAATGTTAATTTTTTTATCAATATTGTTTAAGCATTCAGTAATCATGTTTTTATAATTCTGCTCAAGATTTTTGAATGCATAACCCATCTTAATAATAATGTCTAGATGATCTTTAAACTGATTAATAGTTATATTTTTTTTAAGAAAAGGTTTGATTTGATTGTGTTGATCAAAAATATTTTCTATTGAGTCTTTTATATTTTCCATTGCACTTTATTTCGGTTGAATTAGTAATTATTTGTTAGAATACGATCATTAATTTTTTATAAAGTTTACATGCGAAGAATTTTAATTACATCCGCACTTCCTTATGCTAATGGGAGTATACATCTTGGACACCTGGTTGAATATATCCAAACAGATATTTGGTCAAGATTTCAAAAAATGAACGGTCATGAAGTATTTTATGTGTGTGCTGACGATACCCACGGCACACCGATCATGATTAAGGCACAAAATGAAGGTATCACCCCGAAGCAATTGATTGACAATGTTCATAAAGAACATGCTCAAGACTTTGCAGACTTTTATGTGAATTTTGATAACTTCTATTCGACTGATTCAAAAGAAAATCAGTTTTATTCCGAGGAGATTTTTAAATCTTTAGATAGCAATAAGAAAATTTCTACCAAAGAAATTGAGCAATATTTCGATGAAGATAAACAGATGTATCTTCCAGACAGGTTTATCAAAGGTGAATGCCCTAAATGTAATGCAAAAGATCAATATGGCGACTCTTGTGAAGCTTGTGGAGCCACCTATTCACCTACCGATTTAATTAACCCGTATTCAGCATTATCTGGAACTACCCCAATAAAGAAAAAAACAAAGCATTACTTTTTTAATTTATCTGAATGTGAACAATTTTTAAAAGATTGGACAGCATCTGGAACATTACAACCCGAAGCAGAGAATAAAATCCAGGAATGGTTTAAATCTGGATTACAAGATTGGGATATTACGAGAGATAAACCATATTTTGGCTTCTTGATTCCTGGTGAAAGTGATAAATATTTTTACGTTTGGCTGGATGCGCCAATTGGGTACATGGCTAGCTTTAAAAATCTAATTGATCAAAAAGGAAATATTAACTTTGATGATTTTTGGTCACCCGATAGCTCAACCGAGCTTTATCATTTTATAGGAAAAGATATACTTTATTTTCATGCATTATTTTGGCCGGCAACATTAAATTTCTCAGGCTTTAGAAAGCCTTCTAAAATTTTTGCACATGGTTTTCTAACTGTGAATGGTGAGAAGATGTCTAAGTCTAGAGGGACATTCATCACCGCACGAAGTTTTTTGAATAATATCCATGAGCCAGAATTCTTGAGGTATTATTTTGCATCCAAGTTAAATGACTCAATGTCAGACATAGATTTGAATTTAGACGACTTAATGTCTAAAGTAAATTCTGATTTGGTAGGTAAACTAGTGAATATTCCAAGCAGAACATTCGGGTTTATTCATAAGTTATTTGATGGAAAAATAAAATCGATAGATCAATTGCCCTCTAATAGCAAATATTCACAATTGGTAATAAAATCGATCGATCTTAAGAGTGAAATATTGGATTTATATGAATCACGTTTATATAGCCAATTAGTCAAAAAAGTTTTTACATTGGTTGAAGAGGTAAATGAGTTAATAAGTAATGAACAGCCATGGAGCTTGGCAAAAGATCTTGAACAGAACAAAGACCAACTTTATAACATTCTAACCACATCAGCAATTGTATTCAGAAATTCAATCATCTATCTATCTCCCATTCTTCCAAATTTATCTAAAGAAGTAGCCAGCTTATTCAATGAAACTGATTTTAATAACTTCAATCAAATTAAGGATAATATAAAAAAAATTAATCAATACAAACACTTATATCAAAGACTTGATAAAAATAATCTAGTTAAATTAATAGAAGATAACAAAATTATGGATAAAAAAAATAATACAAAAGATGATCTTAATACAGGTAACCATATTTCGATTGATGATTTTATTAAAATAGACCTTCGAGTTGCAGAAGTGCTTGAAGCAACACATGTAGAGGGTGCCGATAAATTACTTCATGTAACTCTTAATGTCGGAGAGTTAGGTAAGAAAAATGTTTTTGCTGGAATAAAGTCGAAATATAATCCTGAGTCTTTAATTGGAAAAAAAGTAAGTTATGTTGCTAATCTTGCGCCTAGAAAAATGAAGTTTGGTGTTTCTGAGGGGATGATACTTGCGGCTTCTGATAGTAATGATGGACCTTTTATTTTATTAGCTGATGATGGCGCCCAGGCTGGTATGAAAATCAAATAAAATTAATTGATGCTTTGATTAATTTTTTCGATCATAGTTGCTGGATCATCGCTTAAGGTGACAGGTCTTCCGATAACAAGATAATTAGATCCATTTGATATGGCATTTTCCGGAGTAGCCACTCTTTTTTGATCATCATTACTGTTTGCAACTCTTATACCTGGTGTTATAAATTGGAATTTTTCTTTAACTAACGGTTTAATTGAGGGAACATCATTTGCCGAACAGACAATTCCATCCATCCCTGATTTTTCAGACATTTTAGCTAAATAAGCAATTTGTTCCTGTAATTCATTTTTAAAACCTAATTCTTGGTAAGAAGAATTATCAAAACTAGTAAGGATTGTAACTGCAATTAAAATTGGTTTGTGCGATGAGGTTTCCACAGCCTCTCGTGCAGCAATCATCATCTGTTTTCCTCCCGAGGCATGGACATTAACCATCCATACACCTAAATTGCAACTTGCTTTGATAGCGTTTGATACAGTATTAGGAATATCATGAAACTTCAAATCCAAAAAAACTTCAAATCCATAGTGTTGTATTAACTTGATGGCATTTGGACCCTCTTTAGTAAAAAGCTCCTTGCCTACCTTTATTCTACAGTTTTGGCCTTTAATTTTTTTTAGAAAAACTTCAGTTTCGTTTAAGGATGAAAAATCAAGAGCCACTATAACTTTAGAATCATTCATTATTTGCTATTATCTTTAAGATCATTTGAAACCGTCTCCCAGGAGTTGCATGCTGGGCATTGCCAATGATGTTGTTTGGCTTTAAAGCCACAATGACTACATAAGTGAAATAATCTAGTACCAATACTATTTTTAATCACTTGTTGCATTATCTTGATATCACTATCATTATTGTCACTTAGAGACTTTGCACTAAATAATTGATCAAGGACTTCAATGGATGGTTTTTTAATTAAATTATTTTTAGCAAACTCTTCAGCATTTTTAGGCCCATCTTTTTGGAGAATAAAATTGAAGATCACTGAATCTATTTCGTTCATTCCATAACTTTCTCTTAAGTGTGAGAGAAATGATAGACACTCATTTTGTTTGTTTAATTTTTCATAACATTCCAGAAATTTCGCAGCAATTAAGATGAAGTCTGTTGGTTTTTGTAATTCAATTCTTTTCCAAATTTCAATCGCAGACTTATAGTTCTGTTTTTCAAATTCCAATTCCCCAAGAATAATATTTGCTCGAGTTGAATTTTTGTAAATATCTAATGCTTGTTCTAGATGTTTTATTGCTTGATCTTTTTTTTCTTGAATTACTTTCTCTAAAGCTAGTTCACATAAAAAATGGCTAATTTGTAACCTATAGGAAACTCCAAAATTCTGTTCAACTTCTTTGCAATATTTTATTGCAGAATCCCAATGTCTTTGTTTGATAGATATATCTAATAAAATTTTTAACTTAAACTCTTGATATTGTTCATTTGAAAGATCTTTAGAAAGAGACTCGCATCGGTCATAAAAGCCTGCTGTAAAATAATCTTGCATCAGCTCTGCTTTAACAGATTCAATTTGCTGACGTGTTAACTCTTTTTGGTAAAGTAATTTATTGTGAAGATTAATAGCTTGATCAATTTTTCCAAGTTTTCGAAATATATTACCTTGAATGAAATGCAGCTCAAGGGAGTCTGGTTTTATTCTTAGTGCATCAGAAAAAGATTCAGATGCTTTTTCATAATCTTGAAAGAGAATGAAGTTAAGACCTTTAAAGTATGAGGCAGGTAGATCAGTTGTTTCAGATATTATATGTTTAATATCGATACGAGCAGCAATCCAGCCTAATCCAAAAAAAAATGGGATAAGCAAAAGCCACCAAAGCTCAAATTCAACCATAACTAACTTAAATAGAAAATATTATAGAAAGTATACTTTAAAAGTTACTTATCAACACGAGATCTCAGCTCTTTTCCAGCTTTAAAATGGGGGACAAGTTTTTCACTGATGTGAACTTTTTCACCAGTTTTAGGATTTCTACCAATTCTTGCAGGTCTTTTATTTAATGAAAAGCTACCAAAACCTCTGATTTCAATTCGTTTACCATTGTTTAGGGTATCCGACATTGAATCTAATATATTTTTCACAACCAATTCAGCATCTTTTTGAAGAAGATGCTGAAATTGTGAAGATAGCTTTTCAATAAGTTCTGATCGTGTCATTGTTTACGTTGATTATTCCTTATCAGACTCATCACTCATTTTTGCTTTTAAAAGAGCACCAAGGTTGGTAGTTCCAGCATTTTCTGGTTCCTTGTCAGCAGTTGATTTAGCTTTTTTAGCATCTTTTTTACTTGATGAGCTATCGTCTTTATCATCTTCAGTGAAGTCAGCTGAAAGTTGCTTAATTCCAAGAGATATTCTTTCTTTATCAACATCAATTGCAAGTATCTTTGCTTCAACTTCATCACCTTTTTTGTACTTTTTAACAGCATCTTCATTTGATTCAGTTGCAGATATATCTGAAAGATGGATAAGTCCATCAATACCTCCATCTAACCCAATAAATATACCAAAGTCTGTGATTGACTTAATTGAGCCTTTAATTGTTTCACCTTGTTTATGATCATTTTCAAAAGCCTTCCAAGGGTTTTCTTTACATTGTTTGATACCAAGCGATAGTCTTCTTTTACTTTCATCAACTTCTAGGATCATTACTTCAACTTCATCGCCAAGATTTACAACTTTTGTTGGATGAATATTTTTATTTGTCCAATCCATTTCAGAAACGTGAACTAGACCTTCAATACCACTTTCAATTTCAACGAATGCACCATAATCTGTGAGGTTTGAAACTTTGCCAAATATTCTAGTTGAAACAGGATATCTTCTTTCTAAACCAACCCATGGATCATCACCAAGTTGTTTCAAGCCAAGAGAAACTCTATTTTTATCTTGATCATATTTTAAGACCTTAGCTTCAATTTCATCGCCAACATTCAATACTTCGGATGGGTGTTTTATCCTTTTCCATGCAAGGTCAGTGATGTGGAGTAATCCATCGATACCGCCTAAATCAACAAATGCACCATAATCGGTAATATTTTTAATAATTCCTTTAACTGTAGCACCTTCGGAGAGTGATTCAATTATTGACTCACGATCCGCCCCCATTTGTTCTTCTAATACCGCTTTTCTAGAAACAACAATATTATTTCTTTTCTTATCGATCTTAATAACTTTTAATTCTGTTTCTTTATTTTCATATGGCGATGTATCTTTTACTGGTCTTGAATCAACTAATGATCCCGGTAAGAATGCAGTAATTCCTTTTACTGATACTCTCAAGCCACCTTTCACTCTTGAGCTGACAAAACCTGATACCGTAGTCTTATCATTCATTGCATTCTCAAGATCTTCCCAGGCTTGAATTTTTTTTGCTCTATCTCGAGAAAGAATTGTTGAACCATATCCATCTTCAAGTTTTTCGATAGCCACTTTTACAAAGTCACCAACTGAAACATCAACTTCTCTTTTGTCGTTATAAAATTCATCAGCTTTAATAAAGCTCTCTGACTTTAATCCTGCATTAACAATGACTACATCTGAGTCAATTGACACAACCTCAGCTGTAATAATCTCACCCTGACGCATTTCTTTGAGGGCAAGACTTTCTTCTAGCATTGCTGCAAAATTTTCGTTATTCTTTGTTCCTGTTGTTTTCGTTAAAGTTGTCATTAAAATATCCAATTCCCATCTAGCAATGGGGTTGTTAATCAAACTTCATAGTTTGGAGCTATGAAGAACTCAAATATCACCAAGTATAAATTCAATAACCTGGCTAGGAGATAATTCAGTTGTATCAATAATAACTGCGTTAGCTGCAGGAACTAATGGTGATATAGTTCT
The DNA here is from genome assembly GCA_913048465.1 of uncultured Nitrosomonadales bacterium. Taxonomy (GTDB): domain Bacteria; phylum Pseudomonadota; class Gammaproteobacteria; order Burkholderiales; family Methylophilaceae; genus BACL14. Next base: position 58,096 of record CAJWVO010000006.1, on the reverse strand, counting down.
ATTGGTATCACGAAAATCTCGTTCTTGTATTTCAACTACAAGGTCGGCTATGCTAACATCAAAACCTTTAGAAATCAACTGTTTATATCTACGACTAGCTCTTTCTTCAACAGTTGCTGTAAGAAAAAACTTATATTTCGCTTCTGGGAATACAACAGTTCCCATATCTCTACCCTCGGCGACTAACCCAGGTTTTTTTAAGAATGATCTTTGTAAATCTAGAATACTTTCTCTGACAGACTTGTTGGCGGCAATTAATGAAGCAATTTTAGCAATAGACTCTGTTCTAATGGCATCAGTTACATCTCGATCATTTAAAAAAATTATGTCTTCTATAAATTGAATTTTTGCTTTTTGGATATCTTCTTTTACTAATGCATCATTTTCAATTGGAATATTATTTTCCTTCAGATGAAATCCTAGAATTCTATAAATGGCTCCAGAATCTAAATAGTTTAACTTTAATTCTTGTGATAATTGCTTTGCAATAGTTCCTTTACCTGATCCTGCAGGACCATCAATAGTTATGAGGTTCATGATAATAATTTCAAAAAATCATTAAAGTAATTAGGATAGGTTTTATTAACACACTCTGGATCTTGAATTTCAACAGAGTTATTTGCTAAACAAGCAAGTGAAAAACACATTGCTATCCTATGATCATCATAAGTTTGCACGGAGACATTGTCTATAATGTTCGTGGGAGGAACTATCTTTAATGAATTGTCCGTAGATGTCACAGTTGCTCCAAATTTCCTTAGCTCATTTTCCATAGCTACAATTCGATCTGTTTCTTTAACCTTCCAGCTATTTATGTTAAATAACTCCACTGGTGAGCTGGTAAACAATCCCATCGCAGCCAGCGTCATGGCCGCATCTGGTATCGCAATACAATCAAATTGACCTCCGACTAGAGTATTGGCTTTTCTCACATCGATTGAATCATTATTGTAAGTAATATCAGCACCCATTTTCTCCAGAACTTTCAAGAATTGAATATCACCTTGAATGGATTCTTTACTAAGACCTTCGACCCTTACTTTACCGCTTATTGTTGCAGCCGCAAAGAAATAGCTAGCAGAAGATGCATCGGGCTCAATATCTATTAATTCATTATCTAATGAATACAACTTTGGATTGTTATTGCAATTGAATTCAAAAATTGAGTAATTGTGATTAATATAATTGACATTGAATAGCTTGAGCAGCTTTATTGTGATGTCAATGTAAGGTTTTGAAATCAGTTCTCCATCTATATTTAATTTAAAATCTTGCCCTATGAGAGGAACAGCCATCAGAAGACTGGTAAGGAATTGACTAGAGACATTACCTTTGATGGATATATTTGTTGTGCCATTAAATTTAAAATCAGAAACCTGAACGGGAGGAAACCCTACATTTTTAAGATATTTTATATCTGCACCAATACTTGATAAGCTGTCGACTAAATCTTTGATGGGTCTTTCATGCATTCTTTCAACACCATCAAGGCGATAATTTCCACCCAAAATAGACAATAAAGCACAAAGTGGCCTATATGCCGTACCGGCATTTCCAAGAAAAAGATCAGCGGAATTATTGAATTTTTTTGGATCTCCTAATATTGTAATCTTGTCTTTCGTGTCTGAACTTATTGAAACTCCCAAGTCTTTGAGAGCTTTAATCATATATTTTGAATCATCTGAGATGAGATGATTAGTCAATGAAATACTTTGATTACAAAGACTGCTAAGAAGAAGCAATCTATTGGTAATACTTTTTGATCCAGGTGGCTTTATCACTCCATCAATTTTTGATTTTGGAGCTAATTTAAGAGACAGATTTTTATTCATTCCAGTTACTTCTTAAAGTGCTTGCATATTGAATATATTTCTCCAAATCTTCCTCATTAACAACGACAGATTCAAATTTCTCTATCTGTTTTTTAAATTCATTTAAATCTTTTAAACATGCTTCTTTATTATCAATAAAGATGTCTTTCCACATCTCTGGGGAGCTTGCAGCAATTCTTGTAAAGTCACGAAAGCCACTGGCCGCGAATCTTAACAACTCATCCTTATTATTTTTGCTATTTAACATACCCATAAAGATCATTGCTAGAGCATGAGGAAGATGGCTTACTGTTGAAAAAATTTCATCATGGCTCACAGCATCCATGATTAATGATGTACCATCCAATGAATTCCAAAAATTACTAATAAAATCGATATCCTCTTTATTGTTTTTTTCATGTGGTGTGATGATGATATTTTTATTTTTAAAAAGCCTAAGTTGAGCCGCTTCCGGACCATGTTTTTCTGAACCGGCGATAGGATGGGAGCCAATAAATTTTGCATAGTGGCCATCAAGGAAGCAATTTGCGTCATTAATTACATTTTTTTTGGTACTTCCCACATCAGTAATTAATGTAGTGGGGGATAAAAATGGGTTTATTTTTTTAAATATTGTGCTGTATTGCTTAACAGGTGTCGCAATGATAATTAAATCGGCTTGATTTAAATCCTCAAAACTTTCTGAAATTTCATGCACCAGGCCTAATTGCTTTGCCTTTTTTAATGAATCGCTGTTTCGACCGAAACCTACCACCTGTTTTGCTAAATTTTTTGAAATACATTCCTTGCCAATAGATCCACCAAGCAGCCCAAGACCAATAATACAAATTTTATTCATTAAAAATTTTCCACTGTTTATCTTCAAAAAGCTCAAACGGCTTAAACTTAGTTTTATAATTCATTTTATCATTTTCCTTGATCCAGTATCCTAAATAAAGATAAGGCAAGTTCCCCCTCTTACATTTTTCAATGAGCCAAAGTATTGAGTATGTCCCTAAACTAAGCTTCAAGTAATTTCGATCGTAAAAAGTATAGACTGCAGAGATGCCATCATTGAGATAATCCACTATGCTCACCATAAGTAATTTGTCATTATGATAGAACTTGATTTTTTTTGAGATGAAATTGCTGGTTAGAAGAAAGTTCTTATATTCCTCTCTTTGATCCTCAGGGGAGGAGGATAGGTCATTGTGACGTATCTTTTGATACTTTGAGTACAGGAGGAAGTCTTCTTCAAGAAAATCTAGGTCTTCTTCAACCACTATTAGATTGTTTTTTTTATAACATCTGTCCTGAGTTCTACTTCGTTTGAATCGATTAACATCTAATCGAATAGGTGTGCAAGCTTCACAATTGTGACAGTGGGGCTTATAAACGTGATTTCCACTTCTTCTAAAACCAATTGTGATGAGATTATCAAATTCATTTTGATTAACATTTTGGTAAGGTGAGGCAACGATGGATTGTGCTTTTTTTTCCGCCAAGTAACCACAATTATAGTTTGCAGTTAGATAAAATTGAATTTTTTTGAATTCTTTATTCTCTGGAATGCTCATCACATTATTATATCCATAAATTTATCTCTTGATATGAGCTCACCACCCCATTGAGAAATATGCTCGGATTGGACTTGGGCATCAATGACTCTAACCCCTTTTTCTTTCAGCCATTTGCATAAAAAATAAAAACAAACTTTAGATGCATTATTTTCAAGATGGAACATTGATTCACCAAAAAAAACATTCTTGGTGAGTATTCCATATATTCCACCGACTAGACTATTCTCCATATTGTATATCTCAAAAGAATGGGCATGTCCGATTTGGTGAAGTCTTGTATAGTTATCAATAATTCTTGCATCTATCCACGTTCCGGCCTGGTTTCTCTGCACTCTTTTACAATCACGAATGACTGCAGGAAAATTTTTATTAATTTCAAATATGAATTTATTTTTTTTTATTTCTTTGAGTAATGATTTAGATGGTTTGTATTTATCAATAAATAATACCTGCCGAGGATTTGGTGACCACCACAGGATGGGCTCATTTTCATTAAACCAAGGAAAGATTCCTAATTTATATGATGAAAGAATAAGGTCGATATTTAATTCAGCAGATATACCGACGAGGCCATCGTCTGAAATATTGGAAAAATTAATATCATTAAAATCAGATGGCTCTCTAATTAATAAAATTTTATTCTCCATGATGTTTATAATAAATGAATGAAACTATTTAAATTATTTTTCAAACTCTTATTTGTACTTATTTGGTTTGTCAGCAGTCAAGTTTTTGCAAAAACCACACTTTATGAAGTGACTGATCATGAAGGAAAAATACACTTTGTTTTTGGCACCTTTCATTCTGATGACATTAGGGTAACCTCTTTCAATGAAAATTTATTAGCATCTATCAAAAACTCTAACCTTTTTTTGATGGAAACGGATGAACTCTCCGATCCAAAGAATATTCAGACTGACATTAACTTTATCGATCAGCTCAATGAGGATGAGCTTGATAGCTTAAAACAGTTATCTGATTATCACGTGATGTTTTTTGATCGAATTACTAAAATGAAACCGTGGTTACTGGCATTTATATTAGACTCCCCAAGGCCTGCAACACCATTCAATCAGGACAATTTATTAAAACGATATGCTGAAGACTCTGGAATCCTCACCCGAGGTCTGATGTCAACCAGTGATCATTTTTCTGCATTGGATTTTTTGACTAAGGAAGAACAAATTTTGTTATTAAAAAATTCGTTAATGACCCCAATGGAAATCAAAGAAAAAAATTATGAAAAGTTGATCCAGGTATACATGGATGGTGATTTAGATCTCATTATGAATACGAATGAGTCTATGACATCTGAAATCATGAGTGAGAATTTATGGAATAAAATTAAACAAAAAATTTTAATCGATAGAAATCATATCTTTAATCAACAAATCTACGAAGCAATGAAACAAGATAATATATTTGTAGCAATTGGTGCATCTCATTTAAGTGGCCACTCTGGTGTTTTGAGCTTTCTGAAAGACAAGGGTTTTGAGGTAAAAAATATTAATTACTAATATTGAGAATATGCAATATATAACTTCCAAAGATAATTCACGCCTAAAGGAGCTCAGAAAGGTTCAACAGAATAAATCATACAGGCTAGAAAATAATCTAACAATTATTGAAGGGCCACACCTAGTGGAAGCCTATCTAAATGAAAAAAATGATTTTTTAGCATTATTTTGTTCAGAATCATTTAATAAAAATTATCCGGAATATTGCAAAAAGGGATGGGAGGAGAGAATTTATATCCTGCCCGATAATTTTTTTAATGATGTATCTGAATTAAAAACACCATTAGGCATCCTTGCGTTAATTGAGATTCCTGAACATGACACATACCCAAATCACTTTCATGATGGCATGTATCTTTTTTTGGATAAAGTGCAGGATCCAGGGAACCTTGGAACCATCTTGAGAACCTCGCAAGCCCTGGGACATAAAGGAATTTTTTTATCAGAACAATGCGCTGACCCCTGGTCACCAAAAACCTTAAGAGCGAGCCAAGGGTTTCAGTTTCAGCTACCAATTTACCAAAACGTCGATATAAGTAATCTTATTTCGCATGGATTTTCTTTTGTTGTTGCAGACTTGAATGGACAAAGTGTTTTTGATTATAACTTTGCCAATAGGACGATACTAATTTTAGGGAGCGAAGGGCAAGGAATTACAACCAACCTAAAAAATATCGCGCATGACGAAATATCATTACCGATGATGAATAACGTGGAGTCGTTAAATGTGGCAGTATCGGCAGCGATAATTGGCTACCAATTTTTAAATCAATTTAATCGTTGAGTTTTATTAAAAATAATATCAATCTCTTCTTTGGTGACGGTATATTTTTTTTGACAATATTCGCAGACCATTTCGATGCAATCATTTTTTATTGAGGAGTAGATTTCATTCTCCTGGATTAAGCTTATCGTTTTATAGATTTTCTCCTGATTGCATGAGCATTCATGTTCAACAGGGTGTTCTTCAAATATTTGAACATCATTTTGGTTAAAAATATTTTTTAAAAAATGCTCAGGTCCATTAGATAAAGTATCCGACTTAATAAGATCAATATCATTCCACAGAGACTCTGTTATTAATTTTTGCTCTTCATTTTCATGCGGAAGCTCTTGAAATAAAACACCAAAACTTTCTGTGTTTGTTTGGTGAAAAAATACTTTACTTTTAATCTGCATGGATTGAGTTAGGTAATGTTCAATCATGGCCTTGATCTCGCCTGATCCCACTTCGATAATTCCCTGGTAGGGTGTTTTTTGATCTTTGTGTATTACAGTTAGCGCGACAATGGCATCTCGAATCAAATCCTGAAAAGTATCTTTAGTTTTTTCTGCAAGCTTAATGGTGCCACGGATTTTAAAATCATTATCGGACTCTGCGATGATTAGTTTTAAGGATTTTTTCCCCTGTATTTGTAAAATTAGACCGCCTTCAAACTTTAGCGTTGCGGCCAGCATCGGACACACTGTGACGATTTGATTAAATGAGGAAGCTATCTGTTCTGGTATTACTAAAGATTTTTTTAATTGGGCTAAACTGTTTTTTATACAAATAATATTGCCTCGAATAGTGGAGTTATTAATGATAAATCTGGTAATAAGGTCTGTTTTCATCGTCAGATTATACCAAGATAAATAATTTAATATTTTACTTGTAATGAGAATCATTCTCATCTATAATGAGAATGATTCTCATTTACAAAGAAAAGATATTAATATATGAAAAATAACAAACTAATAACAGCAGTTAGTTTAGCTTTAACAACACATGTAGCTTTTGCTAACGATTTAGACCTTTCTGGCATTGATGTAACCGCGCCACTAGAAGACTACGTAAACAGCTCTAGTAGTTCAGCGACCAAGACTGATACGCCGCTAATTGATCTCCCACAAACAGTTCATGTTATTAATCAAAAACAACTTCAAGATCAACAATCTACTGACTTGGGGCGGGCCATTGATTATGCGCCTGGTGTTCAGCTTGACTCTGGTGAAGGTAATCGAGATGCATTAATTATGAGGGGGAATAAAACAACCTCCGATTTATACATCGATGGAATTAGAGATGATGCGCAATACTTCCGTGATCTTTATAACATCGAACGTGTAGATGTTTTGATGGGTGCCAATGGCATACTCTTTGGTAAGGGAGGTATTGGAGGAGTTGTTAACAGGGTAAGTAAACAAGCTCAATTTGGAAATTTTAGCTCCATAGGCCTACAACTCGGGTCGTTTGATAACAAAAGGGCCACATTTGATATTAACCATCAGTTGACCGATAATCTTGCGGTGAGATTAAACCTTCTTGCACACAAAAGCGGTTCTTTCATAGAGCAGGTTAATTTTGAGAAACAAGCCATAAACCCAGTTTTTACCTACAAAGCAAGTGATGACACTGTCATCCGATTTGGTCGAGAATACTTTCATGATGAGCGAATTGGATATCGAGGCGTCCCATCTCAAAATGGTCGGCCTTACAGTGGAAATAGAAGTCATTATTATGGTGTACCAGGCATGAGTCCAAACGAGGTTAAGGTAAATTCAACCTTTATTGATATAGAGCATGTATTTTCACCGAAAGTAAAAATTAAGAATATGACCCGATACACTGATTATGATAAGTTCTATCAGAATGTTTATGCCGGTGGATCGGTTTCCTCATCAGATACTTTTAAGCTAAAGGCTTATCACGACAATACACAAAGACAAAACTTTTTTAATCAGACCGACGTTACCTGGAAATTTAATTTTGCTGGCCTAGATCACACTTTATTAACAGGATTAGAAATCGGTAATCAGGATAATAGACGTTATCGTATTACAGATGATTCGCAAACAGTAAGCATTCATGACCGAAGAGGGTCTAATTGGGATTTCAGTGGTGCCCGCGCTCGTGATAAAAAGACTGATATTTCCTATCATTCAATATATTTTCAAGATCAAATTAAATTGAATGATCATCATAAAGTAGTCTTTGGACTTAGAAAAGATGACTATGAAACAAAATTTAATAATGTGGTTGATTCATTTAAGACTACAATTGACGATGATATGACATCTTCCAGAGCAGGTTATATATATAGTCCAACTGACAATCTTTCATATTATGCCTCTTACAGTACATCTTATCAGCCACGAAATGGTGATCAATTGGATGGAATTTCTAATTCCAATGCAAATAAAAGTCCGGAGAAATTTATTAATTATGAAGTCGGTGCAAAATATTTTATTAATCCAAACTTATTTGCAACGATGGCGTTATATCAATTAGATCGCGAAAGAATGCAAGTTACAGATCCAGATGATGATACTAAGAAAATTATTCTAGACGGACAACGGTCGCGAGGTGTTGAGGCAACAATCAATGGCCAGGTAACAGATAGGTATTCTATAGTGGGCGGTTTTAATTATGTTGATGCTGAAATTACCAAAACTCATGGTTCGGGATCATCACAAATCACCAAAGGTACAAAACTTGGAAATACTGCTAGCCATACATTTTCTTTATGGAATAAATATGAAATTGATTCAGTTTATTCTGTTGCAGCAGGTATTATTGGCAGGAGCGATATGTATGCAGCCACTCCAACAGCCTCCACTAGCGTTACCATACCTGGCTGGGTCAGAGTTGATTTAGCTGGTTTTGCGAGAATTGATGACAAAACGCGCGTTCAATTGAATATTGAGAACTTATTAGATAAAGAATATTACTGGGCTGGACATAATGTGAATAATATTATGGTTGCTAGACCACTTAATGCAAGAGTAACTTTAATACGAGACTTTTAACATAGATTGATTCTTGTGGAGTTGGGTATGGCTTTAATATCCCAGCTCTCAATCGCATGTTCAAGAATAGATTTATAGCTCTTAATATTAGGCGCAATTTTTTGGTTCAGTATCTTTAACATACTGACTAAAATTTCAGTGCGGTTATCAGGATGGATTTCTTTATCTTGATCACTTTTGCTAATTTTTCTTTTGCCGTCATACAGCACAGGATGATGGAGATAAGACAATGTTGGAAATGAAAAAAGCTCTTGAAGATAGCGCTGTTGAAATGTTTGAAACACAAGGTCTGAACCTCTTACAATGGTATTTACTCCCTGCAAATAGTCATCAATGACACAACAAAAGACATAGGCAAATTGGTTTTTTCCTCTAACTATAAAGTCACTCACATGAGTTTTATCCAATTTAATTAAACCTAGGTTTAGGTCATCAAATGAAAAATTAATTTTTTTCATTTGCATCCTCAACGCACCGTACTTTAGATTTTTATTCAAACAGCGTCCATTATAAATTGCACCGATGTCGTGTTGAGGCAATGTGCTAATAATTTTCCTGGTACATTCACAAAAGTAAGTTTTTTCTTTTGGAATACGATCTAGATAGTTTACATAATCATTCAGATGATCAGTCTGATAATAGATCTCATCAGGGTCTAAAAGAAAATCTTTTAAAATTTTAATTATGTTTTCTGAGTAAATTTTTTTTGACCTTTCAGAATCAATGTCATCGATTCTTAGTTTCCATAGCCCATTGTTATGTTTTGCATCAATGTAACTAGTTATCGCACTCAAAAAAGAGCCAATGTGCAGCTTGCCGGAAGGACTGGGTGCAAATCGACCAATGTAGAGATTATCACTCATGGTAAGGCTCGATATACCAATCAGTCATATCTGAACCGATCATGACTAAATTACAGGCAAGCTTTCTTTCATTAAATGGTGAGGCATAGAAATGATATTTTCTTTGAATATTAAAAGGATATTTACTGCCTTGCACGATCGTTATCTTTCCACAGTATATTGAATCATCCAAGAACTGAAGGTTATAGTCAGACACTAGTTTTTTGGCATATTTTTTTGCTTTTTCTTGTTTCGCCAAGCTGTCAACAAAAAATATCAGACCTAAAATCAATAAAATGAAAAATAATGTATTCAAAATTGCACCAAAATATTACAAAAATGTAATTTAAATGTTTTAATATTGTGCATCTCAAGAATATTAAGATTGTTTAGTTTTTATTTTATCTTAAAAAGGTATTGTTAATGTTTTATTAATTTTTGCAGGTACAGGCAATGGAAAATTTAGTTGATCAAAGTAATGTCTTATTTGTGCTTCTGGGCGCAATAATGGTTTTAGCAATGCATGCAGGATTTGCTTTTTTAGAAGTTGGCACCGTGAGGGAAAAAAATCAGGTGAATGCCCTTGCTAAAATTATTGCTGACTTTGCTATATCAACGATAGCCTATTTTTTTATTGGCTATTCCTTAGCGTATGGATTGAATTTCTTTGACTCCGCTGCTGCTATCTCAGAAAAAAGCGCCTATGAATTAGTTAAATTTTTCTTTTTACTTACTTTTGCTGCCGCTATTCCGGCAATTATTTCTGGCGGTATTGCGGAGAGAGCCTGTTTTAAACCTCAATTAATTGCTTCTTTCGTTATTGTTGGTTTTATTTACCCAACATTTGAAGGAATTGTGTGGAACGGTAACTTTTTTATTCAATCTATGTTTGATTCAATTTTTGGTTATGAATTTCATGACTTTGCTGGTTCCATCGTTGTACATGGCTTTGGTGGTTGGTTAGCGTTGGCTGCAGTTTTGATTCTTGGTTCTAGACACGGAAGATATAAAAAAGATGGCTCTCTGGTGGCTTTTCCGCCATCCAGCATACCTTTTCTAGCGCTCGGTTCATGGATCCTTACAGTTGGATGGTTTGGATTTAATGTAATGTCCGCGCAAGAATTAGAAGGCATTTCAGGTCTTGTTGCAGTTAATTCGCTGATGGCTATGGCGGGCGGTACTTTGGCAGCGCTGTTAGTTGGAAAAAATGACCCTGGATTTTTATATAACGGACCTTTAGCTGGTCTTGTTGCTGTTTGTGCGGGTTCTGATTTATTCCACCCGATAGGTGCGCTGATAACCGGCAGTATAGCTGGAGCATTATTTGTTATGACTTTTAACATGACACAAAATAAGTGGAAGATTGATGACGTGCTCGGTGTTTGGCCTCTGCATGGATTATGTGGCCTATGGGGTGGTGTTGCCGCGGGTATCTTTGGGCTTGAGATGTTAGGTGGACTTGGTGGCGTTTCATTTATGGCGCAATTAGTAGGCTCTCTGCTCGGCGTAGGTTTTGCTTTTGTTTTTGGATACATTGTTTACAACGTGATTAACTCGATTAGTAATTTAAGACTTGATCAAGAGTCTGAGTACAACGGGGCTGATATATCCATTCATAAAATCACTGCTTCCCCAGATATCGATCGCTAATCTCATGCTAGAATTTGGTGATGAGAAAGATCTTCACCATAATTCCTGCATCAGGCTTGGGTCAACGCTTTGGCTCCAAGGTTCCAAAACAACTCTGCCATATCGATGATGAAGTTATTCTGGAAAAAACCCACCGTATTTTTGATATAGGTGTTGTTCACAAAATTTACATTGCCGTCAATCCAGTTGTTTTAGATTTATTGCTTCCATTGAAAAAAAATTTCAGCTCCAAGTCTGAGTTTATTTTGTGCGGTGGGAACAATCGATCAGATACGGTAAAAAATGCTCTGAAGATGATTGCTAATGAGGTAGGCTACGAGGACTGGATTATAGTGCATGATGCCGTAAGACCTTATTTAACAAGTTCACAATTATCCAATTTTATAGATCAAACATTAAAAACAGACCATGGATCAATTATGGCAATACCATGTGTGGATACCGTTAAGGAAGTAAATGAGTCAATGCAAATTACCTCTACAATTGATCGAAATAAAATATGGCTAGCTCACACCCCACAAATGTTTCCATACAATATCCTGCTTGAAGCATTAGAGAGTTTTCCAGGAAACCCAACTGATGAATGTCAAGCTTTAGAGTATGCCGGATTTAAGCCAGTTGTGATCAAGGGCCCTGCAGATAACAAAAAAATTACCTTCCCTGAAGATTTGTAAAATATTATGAGTAAATTAAAAATTGGACATGGTTTTGATATTCACCCTCTGGTTGAGGGTCGCCCTTGCATTATTGGAGGAGTTCATATCCCATTTAATAAGGGCTTACAGGGTCATTCTGATGCAGATGTCCTATTGCATGCTATATGCGATGCCTTGATCGGAGCTATGGGTTTAGGTGATATAGGGCAACTATTTCCTGATAATGATCAAAAGTATAAAGACATTAACTCAAGAGTTTTGTTACAAGAGGTTTGTCAAAAGATGGAGGAAATGAAATATACTATATCAAACATCGATGCAACGATCATATGTGAAGCTCCAAAGATTTTAAATTTTTCTCATCAGATGAAAGTAAATATTTCTACTGATTTGATGTGTTCTGTTAATGACATAAATATCAAAGCAAAGACAATGGAAAAATTGGGTGCAATTGGAAGGGGAGAGGGTATTGCAGCAGAAGTTGTTTGCCTAATTAGAACTTCTTCTCAAGCAAAGTAATTAATGCGCCACTACCGCCGTCATGGTTAGGCGCTTGAACAAAACAAATTACCTCTTGTTTTTGGATTAACCACTTCTTCACTTTATTTTTTAATACCGGCTCTTTATTTTTTGAGTTGTATCCTTTTCCATGGATTATTCTGATGCAACGAATACCTCTTTGTTTGCAGTGTGTAATAAATTCCACAAGGGCAACTTTAGCTTCATCTGATGTGAGTCCATGCAGATCAATTGAGTCCTCAACAACCCAGCTTCCATTTCTCAATTTTTTTACAATATCGGGTGAGTGATTTTTTTTGATATAAAATAATTCATCCCTTGCTAAAAAGTAGTCTATTGATTCAAAATTATCACTGATTGAATCAGCTAGTACTTTATTCTCGTCCTCTAAAAATTTTTTAGCAACAGGTTTTGGTTTTGGGATCTGGCTGTAAGTGTCAACCGTATCTTTTCTTTTTATAGGCTTTACTTCACCTATTTCTTTCTTAAAAAGATCATTATCACTCATTGTTGCTTAAATACCTTTCAGCGTCTAAAGCTGCCATACAACCGGTTCCTGCTGAGGTGATTGCCTGTCTGTAAATATGGTCTTGGACGTCTCCAGCAGCAAAAATACCTGGAATTGATGTGGCGGTGGAATTACCATTTCTTCCATTATTGGTAATGATATAACCATTTTCCATTTCTAACTGACCTTCAAAAATATTAGTATTAGGCTTATGTCCGATGGCTATAAATACACCTGAAACTTTAATTTCTTCGATGTCACCATTAACAATATCTGCAAGTTTTAATCCCGTCACACCGGATTCATCTCCTAAAACTTCATTAAGTACTTTAAAAGTCTTTAGGGAAATTTTTCCTTCTTCTACTCTCTTATAAATTTTTTCCATCTCAATCGCTTCAGCTCGAAACTGATCACGTCGATGAATAAGAGTGACATGATTGGCAATGTTGGATAAGTAAAGGGCTTCTTCAATTGCTGTGTTTCCTCCTCCAACAACAGCAACATCTTGGTTTTTATAGAAAAAACCATCACAGGTTGCACATGCTGACACACCTTTGCCCATAAATTTTGTTTCTGAATCAAGCCCTAGGTATTTCGCTGATGCTCCTGTGCTGATGATGACGGAATCTGCTGTATATGTGCCATTATCTCCTGTTAACGTGAACGGTTTATTTTTAAAATCAACTGAACTGATTTGATCAAAAATTATTTCAGTATTAAATCTTTTTGCATGCTCTTCAAATCGTGTCATAAGATCTGGCCCTAACACTCCATTTGAGTCTGCAGGCCAATTATCAACATCTGTTGTTGTCATGAGTTGGCCACCTTGTTGAATCCCTGTAATCAGGACTGGTTTTAAATTTGCTCGAGCGGCATAAATTGCTGATGTATAACCTGCTGGACCTGAACCTAAAATAATTAATTTTGCATGCATGATGAGACCTATATTTAATATCAGTAAGCATTTTAATTGACTAAATTTTTCAGAGCAAATATTTATCAGAATGGTTCCGAAAATTACCTACTAGCTGATATAATTTTTCAAACAAACCCTAGAATAATTAATATTGATTTTTAATAAAAAAAATAAAAAAAAGTCTAATGACTTGCTAAATAAAGCCTTGCTCGAAAAAAAAACGATTGATCGTGTATTAAGAGAAATTGTTTTTTTACTTCTCCTATTTAGTGGTATTTATTTAATTATTGCTTTAGCTACATACAATCCATTAGACCCATCTTGGTCACATACAACTCAATCTCAAGATCAAATTTTTAATCTGGGCGGTGCTTTTGGTGCATACTTATCTGACATATTGGTTTATCTCTTTGGTTTATCATCGTGGTGGTTTGTTTTTTTGCTTTTTTATTCTATAAATCTAATTTACAAGAGGATTGAGGATACTGAAAATTCCAGAAGAGTATTGTGGATTAACTATCTTGGTTTTGCTGTTTTTCTATTGTCATCTGCAGCTTTGGAGGCTGGGCATGTGATCAACCTTCAAGCATCCTATGCATCTATGCAGGGTGGTTTAGCTGGTTCATCAATTGATTCATTGCTCAGAGGAATGATTGGTTATATAGGATCACTTCTACTTTTAGTAATCAGTCTTGCATCGGGACTAAGTCTTTTTACTGGTTGGTCATGGTTAACTATAAGTGAAAAAATTGGCGAAATATGCTTGCAACTGATAAATAAAATTTCTATCAAGGTAAATGATTTTTTTGACAGGAGAGCCGGCAAAAAATTTGAGCAGCAAAGAATTGAGTATGTTGAAAATGAAAGAAAAAAACATGAGGATCGCAAGCCTGTTGAAATATTAATACCAAAGAATGATATCAAAGAAAGTACTAGAGTTAAAAAAGAAAAACAAACCACTTTGTTTGATGAAGTAAGCTCAGATGGAGATTTACCTCCTTTACATTTACTTGATCAACCACCTAAAGAAGTCGATCAGCAATCACCTGAAACAATAGAATTCATTTCACGTTTAATTGAAAAGAAATTATTAGATTTTGGAATCGAGGCAAAAGTTATTTCAGCGCAACCTGGCCCTGTGATTACTCGTTACGAGATTGAACCCTCTGCGGGAGTGAAAGGCAGTCAGGTGACAAACCTTTCAAAAGATCTGGCAAGATCATTATCTGTAACTAGTGTAAGGGTTGTTGAAACCATTCCTGGAAAAACATACATGGGCCTTGAGATTCCCAATAATAAAAGACAGATTGTTTATCTTTCAGAAATTATGAGTTCGAAAACGTTTGCAGACACTGCCTCGCTGACGACCATAGCGCTTGGTAAAGATATATCAGGAAA
The DNA here is from genome assembly GCA_913048465.1 of uncultured Nitrosomonadales bacterium. Lineage (GTDB taxonomy): Bacteria > Pseudomonadota > Gammaproteobacteria > Burkholderiales > Methylophilaceae > BACL14. The sequence continues at coordinate 42,910 of CAJWVO010000006.1, read as the reverse complement.
GCCGGTGGTTGCTGATCTTGGCAAAATGCCACACGTTTTAATTGCCGGTACAACAGGGTCTGGTAAGTCTGTCGCCATTAATGCTTTGATACTGAGCTTTTTGTATAAAGCCAAAGCAAATGAAGTCAAATTAATCATGATTGACCCAAAAATGTTAGAGTTGTCTGTCTATCAGGATATACCTCATCTCCTTACACCTGTTGTGACAGATATGAGAGAGGCCGGTCATGCACTTAACTGGTCGGTCAAAGAAATGGATCGACGATATAGGCTAATGGCAGAATTTGGCGTACGAAATATTTCAGGGTTTAATGAGAAGTTAAAACAAGCTTCAGATTCTGGGTCCCCAATGACCAATCCTTTTTCTACTGATCCTGAAAATCCTGAAGTCCTTGAATGCATGCCATTAATAGTGATTGTGATTGACGAGCTTGCAGATCTAATGATGGTCGTCGGCAAAAAGGCGGAAGAGTTAATTGCCAGAATTGCACAAAAGGCTAGGGCCGCTGGAATCCACTTGGTCTTGGCTACCCAAAGACCCTCAGTTGATGTAATTACCGGATTAATTAAAGCTAATGTCCCTGTAAGGGTAGCGTTTCAGGTATCAAGCCGTGTGGATTCCAGAACGATTTTGGATCAAATGGGCGCAGAAAACCTTTTAGGCCAGGGAGATATGCTTTATCTGCCGGCTGGATCAGGATACCCCTCAAGAGTTCATGGAGCATTTGTTTCAGATCAAGAAGTACACAAAGTGGTAAGTTTTCTCAAACAGCAAGGCAAGCCTATCTATGTTGAGGAGGTGATTAACTCACAAGAGTCCATAGAGTTTACTTCAGGCTCGTCAGGCGATGCAAATGGAGAAAAAGATCCACTATACGATCAAGCAGTTCAATTGGTTATTGAATCCAAAAAACCTTCAATCTCATACGTGCAAAGAAATTTACGTATCGGATATAATCGTGCGGCACGAATAATCGAAGACATGGAAAAAGCTGGACTTGTTTCACCAATGCAAAGCAACGGAAACCGAGAGGTTATCCAGCCAAATCAAGAGTGATTAGACCCTTTACATTCATCTTGATTTTTTATTTAAATATTAATTTATTATGGGCTTCGCCTGCTGATGAGTTATCAAACCTTCTCAACAAAACAATAGCTTTTTCCGGACAATTTAGTCAATCGGTATACGACAACAAATCACAATTAATCGAAGAGGCGAATGGTAAGGTTGCTTTCAAAAAACCTCACTTTTTTAAATGGATATACCAAGCTCCTCATCAAAATCAAATTATTGGTGACGGAGAGACAGTTTATATTTATGACCCTGACTTATCTCAAGTGATTATGTCTAAATTTAGTCAATCTAAAAGTAATAATCCTGCTAACATTTTTTTTCTTAATAATATTGAGGAGTCTTTTAAGGTGACAAAAATTCTTATTGAGGATGAGACTTGGTATCGTTGCGAATCAAAATCAAAGGATATCGATTATCAATCCTTAGAAATTTCATTCAATGAAGATAAGATTAATGGTATGAGAGTCATTGATGGCCTTCAGAATAAGATCATCATAAATTTTGTTAATATCTCACAAAATCACAACATCGATGAGGCATCATTCCTTTTTAATGTTCCAGACAACGTTGAGGTGATCAAAAATTAAAGTATGAACACCTTATCGCAACCATTAGCAGAAATATTAAGACCAAAAACCATTGATGATGTTATTGGTCAAGATCACCTCTTAGGGGATGATTGCCCAATACGAAATGCTGTGATGTTTAATAAACTTCCTTCAATTATTTTATGGGGACCTCCTGGAGTTGGAAAGACATCTATTGCATTTGCAATAGCTAATTCAGTTAATTACGAATTCATTTCTCTGTCTGCAGTTTTATCAGGCGTTAAAGATATTCGCGAGGCAGTTGATAAAGCCAATTTTAATAAAGATCAGAATCAAAAAAAAACAATGCTTTTTATTGATGAGGTCCATCGATTTAACAAAAGCCAACAGGATGCTTTTTTACCTCATGTTGAAAATGGACTTTTTACATTTATTGGGGCAACAACAGAAAACCCATCATTTGAAGTAAATTCTGCCTTATTGAGTCGTTGCCAAGTGTATATCCTTAACTCATTATCAAATGAGGCATTAAAAAAAATATTAGATAAAGCCTTATCCATTCAAGAAAATATTAAGCTTGATGAGTCCTCCACCGAGTTTATTATTGAATACGCAAATGGAGATGGAAGAAGATTGCTGAATCTCGTTGAGGTTATTTATTTTTACTCCAAAGATAAACCGATAGAGGTTGATATTGATTTAATCAAAAAAATTGCGTCATCCTCTTATAGACGTTTTGATAAGGGTGGTGAACAATTTTATGATCAAATCTCAGCACTTCATAAATCAGTGCGTGGATCAGACCCTGATGCTTCAATCTATTGGCTTCAGAGAATGCTCGATGGTGGAGCGGATCCGATGTATCTTGCTAGAAGAATCATAAGAATAGCAATTGAGGATATTGGCTTAGCAGACCCTAGAGGTCAAACCATTGCGCTTGAAGCCTATCAAATATTTGAGAGACTGGGCTCACCAGAAGGAGAGCTGGCCCTTACAAATGCAGTTTTATATTTAGCAGCTGCTCCCAAAAGTAATGCTGCCTATCAGGCATATAATATGTCTAAGGCATACGTCAGTGATCATAATAATTATGATGTGCCAATTCACCTCAGAAATGCTCCAACAAAATTAATGAGAGGCATTGGTTATGGTAAGGAATATCGTTATGCACACAATGAGCCACACGCATATGCGGCGGGAGAAAAATATTTCCCTGATGAGCTAGATCCGATACAATTCTACTCTCCAACCAACCGTGGGTTGGAAATAAAAATTAATGAGAAGTTAAATTTTCTAAATAATTTAGATAAAAAAAATAAAAATAATGATTGATATTAACTTGCTGAGAAATGACATAGGGTCACTAGAAAAAATTTTAAAACATAGAGGATTTGACCTAGATGTTAATTTTTTTAATTCACTCGAAGAGGAGAGAAAAGATATTCAAATAAAAACCCAAGAACTCCAACAAGAAAGAAATGATCTTTCAAAACAAGTCGGTGTATTAAAGTCTCAAGGTAAGGATGCTAGAGACGTTCTTGAGAAAGTCTCAAATATATCAGCACAATCTAAAGAGTTTGAATCACAACTTTCATTAATCCAAGAAAAATTAAATAATTTTTTACTCCTTATACCTAATGTGCCCCATGAGTCGGTTCCAATTGGTCCTGATGAAACAAGTAACGAATTAGTAAAAGAAGTTGGCACACTTCCAGAATTTGATTTTGAGGTTAAAGATCATGTTGACTTAGGCGCACCTCTTGGCCTTGATTTTGATACGGCTGCTAAAGTTTCGGGCTCTCGTTTTGTGTTTATGAAAAATGATATTGCTAGGTTGCATCGTGCAATAGGTCAATTCATGATAGATACACATACCGAAAATCACGGATACATTGAATGTTATACCCCATATTTGGTGAATGAAGATTCTTTATTGGGAACGGGACAGTTACCCAAGTTTGGTGATGATTTGTTCGTTACTCAGAAGAATGAAGATGAATCTTTATATTTAATCCCAACCTCAGAGGTTTCGCTCACAAATACTGTGCGTGATGAGATTGTTGATGTAAAAGACTTACCTATCAAGATGACTGCGCATACCCCATGCTTTAGATCCGAGGCAGGGTCGTATGGAAAAGATACCAGAGGGATGATTCGTCAACATCAGTTTGATAAAGTTGAGATGGTTCAAATAACTAAACCAGAATCAAGTTATGAAGCCCTAGAGGAGATGCTTTCACATGCAGAAAATATTCTAAAAGCTCTTGATTTGCCTTATCGAGTAATGACACTCTCATCTGGTGACATGGGTTTTGGCGCATCTAAAACTTACGATATCGAGGTATGGCTTCCATCACAACAACAGTATCGAGAAATTTCTTCAATCTCCAATTGTGAAGATTTTCAAGCAAGAAGGCTAAAAGCTCGCTTTAAAAATGATGAGGGTAAGAATACACTGTTACATACACTGAACGGTTCAGGCCTTGCTGTAGGTCGAACGCTTGTAGCCATAATAGAAAATAATCAAAAGGCAGATGGTTCTATCAACATACCATTGGTATTACAGCCTTACATGAAGAATAAAACAACGATTTCTATTTAGATAGCACTTCAATGTTTCCATTATCAACAATAAGGGCACAGTCAGTGATTGCATAAAAAATACCAGTTTCAATAACACCTGGGGTGGTTAAGATTATTTCATGTAAATCTTTCAAGGGTACTTCATCAAAAGAGTAATCAAAAATATAATTCCCAGCAGATGAGATGGCGTATGCATCTTTTGCTGCATTTTTTCTTAAGCTTCCTTGACCAAATTTATCTAGAATTTTTTTACTTAATCTCCAAGTACTTTTTAAGACCTCGATAGGAATTGGATAATTTTCGCCTATATGATTAACTCTCTTTGAATGGTCGGCAATAATGATAAATTTGTTAGCACTTTGGGCAAGTATCTTCTCTTTCACTAAATCATAGCCACGGCCTTTTAATACATTTAAATCATTCGTAATTTCGTCCGCACCATCCACATAAAGATCAAGATTCTCCAGTGTATCGATACCAATCAAATTTAATTTATTTCTTACAGCTTCTATTTCAGATACGGTGGAGCTTGCTACCACCTGTATATTTAATCTTTCATTCTTAATTTTATTAGCAAGGTGTTTAATAAAAAAATTTGCAGTTGATCCGGTCCCTAATCCGATCACAGAATTGTCGGTTACATAATCGAGTGCTTTTATAGCAATAATTTCTTTATCTTCCATGTGGATTTAATGTGTTTATAATGACTGCTTAATTTTAAAGCCAAATGAATACAAATACAAAAAATATACTGAATTACACATCTTACGCTTACCAGATAATAAAATTTTATTGTTCTGAACTAAGCGCAAAAAATACTCCGTTAGTTATTTTTACTAAGGACAGTTATGTTGCTGCGCGGCTTCAGCAGGAGATGCTCTGGTTTAATCAAAATCTTGTGGTTTCTATGATCCCTGATTGGGAAACATTGCCTTACGATACCGTTTCACCCCACCCTGACTTAATCTCAGATCGTTTAATGTCACTGTTTTTAGTCACTCAGAAAGCTTTTGATATTTTAATTATTCCAGCAACATCAGCATTAAATTATTTGCCTCCAAAACAATACATCACGCAGAATAGTTTTTTTTATAGCAAGGGGCAAAAGGTCGATCTAGAGTCCTTAAAAAAAGTTTTGATAGAAAATGGATATATCAATGTCCAGAAGGTGTTTCATCCAGGTGAGTTTGCGGTAAGGGGAGGGTTGATTGATTTATTTCCCATGGGATCTACCATTCCGTTCAGGATAGATTTTTTTGATACCGAAATAGAAAGTATAAAAACCTTTGATGTTGAAACTCAAAAAAGTATTTATCCAACAAAGAGGATTGAGATATTACCTGCGCGAGAATGTCCGCTTACTGAATTATCTATTGAAACTTTTAGAAAAAATTATCGTGAAAGATTTTCTGGTGATCCAAGTAAGTCGCCGATTTATACAAACATATCGAATAAGATCCCCTTTGCTGGAATGGAATGGTACTTACCACTTTTCTTTCAAGAGACGAATACAATTTTTGATTATCTTCCCGATGAAACATTAATTGATGTCCCTTTTAAATTATCATCCAGCATAGATCACTATTGGCTTGACGCTCAAACAAGATTCAAAATGTATGCTTATGACATTGAGCGACCTATATTGAATCCAGAAGAAATTATGATGGATTCTTTAAAATTTCATCAGGACCTAAATCGTTTTAAAAATCTTAATTTTGATGTAATTGATAATCCGCTACCTAAAATCACTATTGATTATAGGGACGGCTATAAAAATATAGCGGATTACATTAACCAATGCCCCAAAAAAATAATAATTTCCGCTGAGAGCTTAGGTCGAAGAGAAACAATTCATAAGATGCTCACTGAGTGTGACCTTAATTTAAAGAGATCTGAAAGTATTAATATCTTAGATCCAGTAATTGAGCATCAGCTTATTCAATCTCCTTTAAAAGAGGGATTTTCTGATGAATATTTTGAAGTATTCACCGAGTATGATTTATTTCCTGATTTCATCCATCAAGAAAAATCAAAATATAAAAGTAAGGATTATAACGCCGAGGTTGTAATTAAAGACCTTTCTGAGATATCAGTTGGTGATCCTGTTGTCCATGAGAATCATGGAGTAGGTCGCTATCAAGGCCTTGTCCAATTGGATATGCTGGGCTCAATAAATGAATTTTTATTGTTAACTTATGAAAAAGAGGACAAGTTGTATGTCCCCGTCACCCAGTTAAATTCCATTTCTAGATATACAGGCGGACCTATCGAATCGGCACCATTGCATAAATTGGGTTCAGGGCAATGGGAAAAAGAAAAAAGAAAAGCGTTAAAACAAGTCTATGACACAGCAGCAGAACTTTTAAATTTATATGCGCTTAGAGAAAAGAAGAAGGGTTTGGTGTCAAAAATTGACTTGCTTGAGTATCAGAAATTTGCGAACGAATTTCCCTTTGAGGAAACTCCAGATCAAATGCAGGCAATTGAGTCTGTAATCAAAGATATGGAATCTGCAAGACCAATGGATCGCCTTATCTGTGGTGATGTTGGTTTTGGTAAAACTGAGGTGGCAATGCGAGCAGCGTTTATAACTGTCATGAACAATCGTCAGGTAATCATATTAGTGCCAACAACCTTGCTTGCTAGCCAACATTATAATAACTTTGTTGATCGATTTAGCTCATTTCCTGTTGAGATTGAGGAAATCTCAAGATTTAAAAGTAATAAGCAGCAAAATGAGGTTCTAGAAAAACTGGCTAATGGAAAAGTAGATATTGTTATCGGCACTCACCGTTTATTACAAAAAGACATAAAAATAGATAATATTGGCCTTATTATTGTTGATGAAGAGCATCGTTTTGGCGTTCGTCAAAAGGAAATGCTAAAGAAATTTAAAACAAATACGGACTTCCTGGCTTTAACCGCTACACCCATACCACGAACTCTTTCAATGTCGCTTGAAGGCTTAAGAGATTTTTCAATCATCTCTACACCTCCTCAAAAGAGATTGTCAATTAAGACCATGGTTAAGAATTTTTCAGAAGGAATAATCAAGGAAGCCCTAACAAGGGAATTTAATCGTGGAGGACAAGCTTACTTTTTACATAATGATGTAAATTCCATCTATGCAATCAGTGAAAAATTAACAAAAATTATGCCTGACGCAAAAGTGGCCATTGCTCATGGTCAGATGAAAGAGAAAGAGCTTGAAAGGGTTATGCAAGATTTCCATCAGCAAAGATTTAACTTGTTACTGTGCACAACCATTATTGAAACAGGTATCGATATACCAACCTCAAATACAATTATTATCAATAATGCAGACCGCTTTGGATTATCTCAATTGCATCAATTAAGGGGTCGTGTAGGTCGTTCGCATCATCAAGCTTTTGCATATTTATTAATTGATGAAAATCGAAGCCTTACAGGTAAAGCCAAAAAAAGATTAGAAGCTATTCAGTATCTTGAAGATTTGGGCTCAGGCTATTTCTTAGCGATGCATGATCTTGAGATTCGTGGTGCTGGAGAAATATTAGGAGACCAACAAAGTGGTGAGATTCATGAAATTGGTTTTTCAATGTATTTAAAAATGCTGAATCGAGCCGTGACTCACCTTAAAAACAATGAGGCACTTGATATTAATGCCGACTATAATGAGAACAATGAGATTAATATCCATGCCCCAGCGATACTTACTAATCAATACTGTGGTGACCCAAATGAGCGTCTAGTGATCTATAAAAGGTTGTCATCATGTGAGTCATTAGAAGATTTACAAATGATTCAAGAAGAGCTCATTGATCGTTTCGGAGTTGCTCCTGAGCAGACTGAAAATTTGTTTATCATTCATCATATTCGCATAATAACTAAGGATTTAGACGTGATCAAAATTGATGCTGGAAAGAAAACTATTAGTTTGAATTTTAGGGAAAAGAATAACATCGACCCATTAAAGATCATTGATCTGGTCCAGACAAATAAACACATTAAGCTTGATGGGCCAAATAAGATAACTTTAGCAGGTGATTTTGAGGACCCGTTAGATAAGCTGAATAAGATTAAATCTCTTGTAGGCGAACTTAAGGACTAAATCTCAATTAACTCACCTTGTTTTAAAAAATAAATAAATTGTCTTATGTTTTGATCATTGAAAAAGGAAGCGTACCGATTCAATTGATTCTTATAGTTAAGCGCTAATGATTTTAAGTTGTGTTCTTCTTTGTGGTATTTGTAGTCAATAATCCAACGTTCATTATTAATTAAAAACGTCCTATCCACACGGTAGCTTGTTTGATTTTTATTTGGAACTGAAATCTTGAGTTCACATTGATCGTCATCATATTTTTTTAATATCTTTTGTCCTGATTCAGTTTGATGGATATTGTTAATACAAATCATAGATTCACTAACGATCTCCTTGTGATTCAGAGATTTATCAATATTCAAACTATTCAGCATTTTTTCTATAAATTGAACATGTTGATGTACTGTTAAATTTTTATGTATCAACTCAAGATATTTATGAACGATGATACCTACATAGATTTCTTCGGTCTCAATACTATAGTTTTCTTTAAGAGAAATAGGTGAAAATTCCTTTAGACTTTCTTTTTTTTCATTAATATACTCCGATAAGGGGATGTTAAACAATTTTGGTGAAAATTTCTCATATTTGCTTGTAGGGGTGTCAACATCAATACTTTGAGGATCTGTTGTAAAAAAATCATCCCAAAGAAAATGTAAGAAAGTATTTTTCTTAGAAGTTTGATTTATTTCAGTTACAAGGTCGAGCTGATTGGCAGCCCGGGTAACAGCGACATAGAGCAATCTTTTTAATTCATTATGTTCTCTAATTTTATTTTTTTGTTCGTGATAACCGTGTAATGAGTAGGTTTCATTATTATTGATTTTGATGGATGAAATATTTTTATTTGCCCCATCCATGTGATCAAAATTGACCAAGGCGGGGATATTTAGTCGGGTGGATTTATCTACACCTGGAATAATGACATGATCGAATTCTAATCCTTTTGATTTGTGGATGGTTAAAAAAGAAACAGCCTTTTTATTACTATTTACATCGGATACCATAGTTTCAGTAACGGTATTAATTAAAACTTCTTTATCAATTTCATTCATATCGAAATTCTGTAGGATGCGTAAATAGGAATCTATGTATTCGATGTCCTCTTTTACATATAAAGATTTAATCCCAGCTAAATCTACCCACAATGCTCTAATAATTTCACTCCACTTAGCCGTGTGCATAGAAGAATAATGAATTTTAATTATCTTAATTAGATTCTTAATTCGTTTTTGGCTCTCGATGTTCAATTCATTAACTTTTTCAGAATTAATCAGTTTCCAAATATTCTCATCCTTACTGGCAAAAAGGATATGGAGATCTTTAATTGTTAATCCACATAGCGGTGACTGTATTGTGGCAATCCAATGTGTACGGTCACTAAAATCAAAGATCGCTAATGTCAATGCAAGAATATCTTGCACACATTGGTGGTTAATTAAAGATTCAAGCTCGATCGCATTGATTGGAATCTGTTTAGCATAATTTTTTTTGATATAAGAAACAATTGGTTTCAGATGATTTCGCGACCTTGCAATTACTGCAATAGATTCATGTTGACTAGTTAATATCTGCTGGCAGATTAATTCTGCCTCGATGTCTGAGGATTTTGAGGATGAATCAGAATTGTATGAAAAAAAATTTATTGAGCCACTATCGTCCTCAATTCTAGGGTTGCATAATTGATATTGAATACTTCCATTGTCAATATTTAGTTCTGTAAAAATTTTAGAAAAGCGTGAGTTAAACCAATGAATTAGGCGACTCTTTGATCTGTTATTTACTGAAAGGATAATATGATTTAATTTAATCTTTCCTATCCCATTTCTTATAACATCCAAAAAAATTCTAACGTCTGATTGTCGGAATCGGTAAATCGACTGCATTGGATCGCCGACACAAAAAAAGGTATTTTCAGGCCCCCATTCATGCGTTAGGTATTCAAATAATTTTAACTGGTTTTTATTTGTATCCTGAAATTCATCGACTAGGATATGAGAATACTTTATGTTGAGGTAGCTTTTTAAATCAGTAAATCCTGATTCATTTTTAAGAGCTAGTAAAGCCTGCAGGGTAATTTCTGGGAAATCAATTACCTTATTTTGACTAAAGTACAATTTGATTTTAGCATATGCTTCTTTAAGGATTGGCGCTAACATCTGCATGATATCGTTCTGTTGCAAGTTTGATATATTTAGAAAGTAGTACTCTTTTTCAAAGCTTTCAAATTCTGGCCACTCCATATTTGTAATATCATTACTGATTGAATTTAGTTTAAAGAACAGCAAATCCTCTTCTTTAATTTTTTTTCTTATACTTTTTTGTTTGGTATAAATTGATTCAATAAAGTGGAGCAATTCTCTTTTTTTTGAATGAATTGAATTGTTAAGTTTAAAAAGTTTTTGTAAATGTGTGAGTGACTCATCTTCTTCTTGCTGGATATAACTATTAAATTCATTACTATTTTCATGATCAAAGATATAGTGAATCCACTTATCCCTATTTGTCATGAGCTCCAATAAATATTTTTCGAGTTGAGGGAATTCAATATTTAAAATATGAAGAATTTTATGAATAGTATCTGAATTGGTCTCAGCATAAATAACTTTTTTTATGATCTCAGAATGGATGGGGGTAGGATCTTCAATAATAGATGATTGGTATCCATAATGAGTGAGCAGGGGAGTGGAATTGATAATTTGTTGGTTAAGTGCATCAATTGTCAGTATATTAAACTCTGAGATTATTTCATCTACAGTTATTCCTCTTCTTGTTATTTCCTTATTTAAAAGATCAATTAATTTTTTTGTCGTGTCATTTTTTGGTGTAGTTTTATTTTGAAGATAATTCGTTATTCGATTTTTCATTTCAGCTGCAGCTTTATTTGTGAAGGTAACAGCTAATATTTCTCTTGGTGAATTGACATGAGCGAGGAGTTTTATAAAGCGCTGAGTTAATAATTCAGTTTTGCCAGAGCCTGCTGGGGCTTGAACAATCATTGACTTTAAGTCAAGACATTTAATCCTATTTTGAATGTCAGTGCTGCTCATCAATCATAACTCATATTGGAATTTTTTTTCCGGAAGACGAAGAAGAATTTTGCTACCACAATATGTCAGATCATCTTCTTTTTCGAATGTGTTTGGGAAATACCCTTGTTCGTAAAGATGTATCAAGCTATTGATCTCATCTAACCATATTTTTTTGAGATCCTCAAAACTTTCACTAGTAATCTGTTGGGGAATGTTGTCAGATATTTGGTGATCATTTTCCTTAAAAGTATATCTCTTGATCGCAATATTTTTTTGATTTATCTCATAAAGCAATAATGTACTGACTTTACAGTCTGTAAATAAAAAATATAAGGGGATTTGATAATTTTTAATTGGTAATTCTGTCCAGGACTTTGCTGTAGGTAATTTTCCTGTTTTATAGTCAACGACATGAATTCCATTATCATCCTTATCAATCCTATCCTTTATAAGATCAAATGAATATTCTCTATGAACATATTGTTGTTTCTCTTCTAAACTTTGAATTGAAAAAGGTAATCTCTTCTTTTCTATCTCAAGCAGCTCTTGAATCAACGCAGTGCATCTTGTTATTTCAAATTTTTTAACTGAATTACCCATTATTGAAAATTCATATTTTTTGTCTATAGACGTTTCAACAATAGGTTTTATAAATTTCATTAAGTTGTTAATTTCAACAAGACTCTGATAATTTTTTAGCTTTATCCAGATGTTATGGAGTACCTCGTGAATCAGAATACCTCTTAAGCGTGGACTATACTCTGCTGTTAGATGATCTGACTCATCCTTACAGTGAAGGACATCCTCATAAAAGGCCCATCGGGGACAAGTTTGTAGACGTTCGAGCAAACCACGAATATTTTTTATCCCTTTGGGTAGTGCCTTATCTGTGTGGTCATTATCAAGTGATAATGTCTTGTTGTCATGAAGAAAATCATATTTTTTTTCATATTTTTTTTCGATAATCTTACTAAATGTGACGAATGATGAAATTGTATTTTCTACATTGTCAGTCAATAAAGAATAAGAGATCGATAAATTACATTTTTCTGACAGTTTATTTAATTGATTAGCTGTAAAAGTTTTTCTCTTATGGAAATCATTTATTTTATTTAGGTGATACAAGGGGAGTAAGGGATTTCTTAAGCTGATCTGGTTTTTTCGATCTATAAAATCTATGAGGTATATATCATCATACTTTGAGATCACTTCATCTTTAAATGAATAAATATCAATTGTATTGCTTGATACAAAAAAGTTTTTTTGAATCTGGCTTAGGATAATATTGAGGTATTTTTTAAACTCTAAATAATTAATAATTTTATGTTTTCTAATTGAACCAATATTGTTAATTAGGTCAATAAAATTACTCAAGTCCTCGATTAATGAATTGCTTAATTTAAGTTCATTACGAAAGAAATAATTTTTTAATAGTTTGACAAAGTATGCTCCCCAGTCCGTTATAGCTAAGTTAGTTTGTAAATTACTAATTTCTTCAAAAGAAGATTTATTCAAAGAAGAAGATTCCATAATTTCATTAAACCTTTTTAGGTTAATTTTTCGGATTCCATGCTTTTTAAACATTTTGATCTTTTCATCCAGGTCACTTACCAGTAATAGATCATTTTGAAAGCAGGTGACTACAAAATGACGTATTTTTTCGACTGCAACATAATGGCCGTACTGCAAATCAAAAAAAGTAAAAATACTTCGAATGATCGGTGATTTTGATAACGATATTTGATTGGGGATATTTAACCCAATTGGCTCTTGTCCATTTACATCTTTATTGTAAGTTTGCAGACCTGTGAGTGCAGGATAGAAGGTTGTAACAATCTTATTTACATCTTCAGAAATAATTGCAATTTTTTTCCCTTGTGAATGTTTGCGAATAATTTCATCACTTATGTATTTAAACTCTTGGAGTTCATTGTCAAATTGCTGAATGATATGGTCTTTATTCTCTTTTGTAAAAGAAATATCATTTGTCTTAAACTTATTCTGAATTAATTTATTCAGTGGTGTGTCAAGGTTGAAACCAATTAGTTGGACCTTTTTATCAAATTCGATATTTTTAATAAAATAATAAATTGCCTGATGATATGAAAATAAATCATTGTCAATTAAATATTGATTAAATTTATCTATTACTGAGTGCAGAAATTTATTTTCGATGGATAGATTGAATGATCCATCCTGGTAATCTATGTCATACTCATGAATGTTCTTTATGGCATTCTGAACAAAAAACACGAGTGATTCTATATCATGAAGAAATTGATTTCCGTACCCAACAATTTCATTGGATACAATCTCTTCCAGAATAATATATTCCTCTAATTTATTAATTATTTTTTTACTAATTTCATTGGATGAAAGATAATAATTACTTAATTCATTTGAAATAAATTCAAATAGGGTGAAGGTATTAAAGTGTGTGGAATTATTTGTGTGAATGAATCTTTTAAAGTAAATGTCATTTTTACAAATTGTAATTATGTTATCTTTCACATTTAAATTTTATAGTAAAACTATATTATGAGCGAGCAATCATCTTATCTTACAAAAAATGGTTTTATGCATTTAAGAGAAGAGTTAAATTATCTCTTAAAGGTTGATCGACCAAGGGTTGTGAAAGACGTTTCGTGGGCAGCAAGCAATGGGGATCGATCGGAAAATGGTGATTACATTTACGGTAAGAAGAGGTTAAGGCAAATTGATTCCAGAGTAAAATATTTACTTATCGCCATTGAAGATTCAAAGATTATTGATCCACTTGAGCAAGAAGATAAAGATAAAGTTTTTTTTGGAGCAACAGTTGAGTATGAGAATTTAAATACAAACCAGATTAATAAGATTCAGATTGTTGGCGTCCCTGAGGTTGATCCTAAAGAAAATAAGATAAGCTGGTTGTCTCCACTTTCTAAAGCCATTCTCGGTAAGCAAGTTGGAGAAATCGTTTCCTATGAAAGTCCTTCTGGACAAAAAGAAATAGAAATTATGTCTATCATTTATCGATGACATTTTCAGTAGACATATTTTCAAGGTTTATCGATAACTATGGAGATATATCAATTCCATTAAGGCTTGCTCATGGGCTTTATGTTGATCATGGTGTCACCAGCAATGTATTTCTTACCTCCAATGAGCTTGTCCAAAAAATATTAGATAAAAATTTATTTAACGAGAATATTAATATTATTGATATTGCTAAGACCGATAACAACTTTTTACCAAATACTAATATTGTTACTATTTTTGATACACAGTTGCCGATATCTTATGAAGCTAAACTCACAAACAAAAATTTATTAATCAATTATGAGTATTTTTCAGCTGAACAATGGGTTGACGACTATCATCTTAAAGAGTCAATAAACAAAAAATATAAAAAAATATTTTATATACCAGGCGTTAGCGAACATTCAGGTGCTCCAATATTTGCCATAAATGATAATGGTTTGTATGGTACGGAAAAATTAAAAGATACAAATACCATCAATTTTTTTTGCTATTTTAATAATAAGATTGAAGCTTCAATCAAAGTTCTCCGAACCAACTTTCCGCAATATGAATGTGTATTGCATGATCAATTTTATAAAGATAAGAGCAGAGGTAAAAACCTATTGAGTTTTAATGATTTTGATAAAGCTCTATCTAATAGTTTAATAAACTTTGTTCGTGGTGAGGATAGTCTAATTCGTGCAATTTTGGCTGGATCCCCTTTTATTTGGCAACCTTACATTCAAGAAAATGGTCTTCATAATACAAAATTAAATGCTTTTCTTGATCATTACTTTATTTCTTTGCCGCCACAGTTGAGAGAATTTTTTTTAATATGGAATAATCAGAGCCTAAATTTAGAACATTGGCAATATATATTAAAAAGTATTGAAAATCTGAAAGATTGTTATTTAGATGCAAGACAGAATTTTATAAAAAGAGGCACTGGGATTGCTCAAATTAATTCATTATTTATTAAATAATTTAGTATAATCATCACAAATTTTTTCAAGGATAGGTATGAAAACAGCACAGGAAGTTAGGGCAGGGAATGTCATCATGGTGGATGGTAATCCAATGGTTGCATTGAAATGTGAATACAATAAATCTGGACGAAATGCAGCGGTAGTAAAAATGAAGTTAAAGAACTTACTCAATGAATCTGCTACCGAATCAGTTTTTAATGCATCCGATAAATTTGATGTTGTTGTTTTAGAGAAGAAGGAAGTCACCTATTCTTACTTTGCTGATCCAGCTTATGTATTTATGGATGAAGAATACAATCAATACGAAGTAGGGCCAGACAGCATGGACGATGCTTTGAAATTTTTAGAGGATGGAATGTCGTGTGAGGTTGTTTTCTATGAAGGAAAAGCAATCTCAGTCGAGCTACCAAATTCAGTTACTCGGGAAATTACTTATACTGAACCTGCAGTTAAAGGAGATACATCTTCTGGTAAGGTAATGAAAACAGCTTCAATTAATACTGGCTTTGAATTAATGGTACCAATATTTTGCGATACAGGTGATATGATTGAGATCGACACTAGAACATTTGAATATAAAAATAGGGTTAATAAATCAAATTAACCTTGGGTATCAGAGCCGCCAACAAGTATTTCATCAATTTTTAGAGTAGGTTGCCCAACACCAACTGGTACGCTTTGTCCATCTTTGCCGCATGTACCAACTCCAGTATCTAATGCTGAGTCATTCCCCACCATTGAAACTTTTTTAAGGATATCTGGACCATTTCCAACAATGGAGGCTCCTTTAATTGGTTGGGTAATTTTTCCATCTTCAATTAACCAAGCAAGCGAAGATGAGAAGACAAATTTACCACTTGTGATATCTACCTGACCACCACCAAAATTTGGAGCATAAATTCCTTTTTTTACTGATTTAATGATTTCATCTGGACTATGGTTACCATTGGTCATAATGGTATTAGTCATTCTGGGCATAGGAATATGGGCGTAAGACTCTCTTCGGCCATTTCCAGTAATTTCCATATTCATTAGTTTTGCATTAAGAGTATCTTGCAGATAATTTTTTAGAATCCCATTTTCAATTAAAACAGTTCGCTGCGTGGGGTTACCTTCATCATCAATATTTAAAGAACCACGTCTGTCTTGGATAGTCCCATCGTCAACAATAGTGATATCACTATGAGCCACCTGCTTTCCCATCAGTTTAGAAAAAGCTGAGGTACCCTTGCGATTAAAGTCTCCTTCTAAACCATGTCCAATAGCTTCATGGAGGAGAATGCCTGGCCAACCAGGGCCTAGAACGACAGGCATCAGTCCAGCAGGGGATGGTATGGCTTTAAGATTGGTTACAGCTTGGTGGTATGCTTCATCAATGTAAAAATTAAGGACGTCGTCAGTAAAATAATCAATACTATATCGTCCGCCACCTCCAGCTGTTCCGATTTCCCTTCTGTTTTTATCTTCAATAATAATACTTAGCGACAATCGAACAAGAGGGCGAATGTCACTTTTCATATCAGAGAATTTATTTACAATTAAAATTGCATCATATTCTGCCGCAATCGAAGCAGTGACTTTAATAATTCTTTTATCTCGAGAAAAAGCTAAACTTTCAAGTTTTTTTAAAATTTCTATTTTTTTCTCGCCTGTATTTATTATTGGATCAATACTTGGGTAAAGTTGTAGGGGTGTATTCGAGTTAATTTGAGGAACAGATTTATTCTGACCTTGAGATCTCAATGCATTAATGATTTCACAGGATTGAGTAAGTGTTTGAAAATTTACTTCGTCAGTATACGCATATGCAGTTTTATCACCAGACACAGCCCTTACACCACAGCCATTATCGATATTAAATGAAGCATTTTTTACCGCACCATCCTCAATAGCAAAAAATTCATTTTTAGAGTATTGAAAATACAAGTCGCAGTAATCGATATTTTTATGATTCAAATTATTCATCACTTTTTGAATTTTTTGATTATCAAGTTCAGCTGGATTTAATATGAGATTATCTATTTCATTATTCATCTTTATTTTTAAATATATTTAGTTTTTCTAGAATACTATCTGATGGTTTGATGACCTCTTCATCCACCAGTTCAGATAATTCTTCTGATTTTGGTTTATCTACTTCAATCGGGTCATCCCATGTTCCTATGATTTGATATTCATCGGTTAATACTTTGTTTAGAGGATCTTTAAGTACTTTTTGAGCAATAAAGGCAGCAGCACCAGCTAAAGGACCCCCAGCTAGCGCAGCAAGTGATAGTGAATCACTCACAAAGGGTTTGACAGTAACATGAAGATTTTGAGTTTCTTCAATAATATCAACTTCACCATCCATTAAGACCTCTGCAGCAGGACCAATCATTTTAAAATTGTTTGAACTCAGTACCCCATCATTAATTCGAACCCCTGCATTTATCGAGTCAAAAATAAAGCCCTTAGAAAATAAGTCACTAAAGTCCAGACTTAATCTTTTCGGTAAATTTTGCAATGTCAGCAATCCAAATAATCTCCCAATGCCTGGTTCAGCTTCGAGGATTTCTCCCTTTTGGATATCCATGGAAAAATTACCATTGATTAGATCTGAAGAAAACTTAAATGGGCTTCCTTCCCAATTAGCAAACCCATTAAATCTGGCATTTCCCTTTTTAACTAAATTAGGATAACCAAGTTGCTCTAAAGTTTTTTCTAAGTCATCTGCCTTCCATTTAAAATCCATTTTGGTTTGTGTGCCAATTTCTTTTGCTTGCCATTCTCCATCTGCTTTAAATTCATGATGAGGGTTGATTATAGTGAAATTTTCTATTTTCCAAATTTGTTTATTTATATTTGATGCCTGGATATCAAATTTGCCCATACTTTTATCATCAAGGATAACTTCATCAATCATTAAATCAATTGATACTGGCTGTGCTGTGGTCGGTAAATCATCATCGTCATTTAATTTACCTATTTGTTTATCTTTTGAAATGATAAATTTATTAAATCTACCTGTTAATTTTCTTTCGTTGTTATCCCATAATGCATTTCCTTTTATTTCGTTTGAATATAAGGAAACTTTAAGATTATTATTGGATGGAAAAACAATTGTTTCCAATCGATGAAGGTTGAAACCATTTACAACTAATTTTTCAAAATTTAGTTTTGACTTACCAATCCTAAATGTTTCTTGATTATTATCTGATTTCAAATTAAATAGTAATGAAAAATCATCCAGGTCAACATCTTTGAAGTTTGCAAAAATTGATATTCCGTTCCTGTCTTGGAACACTTCATTTGATAGAATATTTATCTGACCAGACCAACCATTTTTGTTCATGTAAATCTTTCCGTTGATATCATTTTCTAGCCTCATAACATAGTTTGTTAAGTTATTCTTTGATGGTTTTTTAACAATGGACAAGATTTTTACCTCATCCTGTTTTTTATTTAAAGGATGGGGCCCATTAATTTCTATTCCTTTTAAATCAGTTTCTAAAGACAAGGAATTTGATTGTTCAGTAATATTAGATTTTAAAATCCACTCTGCAGACCCTAGGACCTTATTGGCCCAACCTGATCCTAAATTATTTATAAAAAATGTTTCATCAATTTTTCCGGTAGCATTAATTTTGGTTACATCATCTTCATTCAGAACATCGATATTTATCGGCATTTCAAAAACCGATCCTGATGCATTTTTAAGCTCATAAAAATTTGGTTTAATATTGAGAATTCCATTTAGATTCTTTATTTGCGGAAGACCTATTCTTGGATTTTGTATGACTACATCATTCAGCTCATATTTTGCTTCAAAGTTAATTTCATCTGGATTCGTGATTGGGAAATTAATTTTAAGGTTAAGTATTGCATTTCCATTCGTAATCAGCTGATTTGTGAATTCCTGAGTATCCTCGTATAAAGGTGAGTTATTCATGGCCTGAATTAAACTATTAGTGCCCCCACTGGTAATCCAATGCGTATTTATCATTAAATCTGCTTTAGACAAGTCAGATATGACTTCTAATGACGAAATATTCTGATCAGCAACTATTCCATCTTTTGCCAATAAACTAAGGATATTAGAATCAAGATTGAATAATATATTTGCCTTTTCAATCTCTGGATAACCTGTCGCGTACTCGATGTTTGCATTATTGTAATTGCCTGTGATTTGAATATGTGAATTTGTATTTTTATCGAAGAGCTTATCAAGCTCACCTTTAATAGTGATCTTTGTATTTTCAATACTTCCTGCAAGCAAAGATGTATCAAGCCAATTTAGTAGATCTGGATCAGTATTTTTTGGGTAGTATTTTTTTATTCTAGAGATGTCTGGAACGGATAAAGTGATAGCTAGATCTAGATCTGGTTGTTTTAAATTTTTAAGATTGACTGTTCCAGATGTTAATAAATTTAGATCCTTGTTATTAAGTAATACATTTGTAAATTTATAATTTTCTTCATCAATCTTAATTACACCATTAAAAGTATCGAAGGTTAAATTTGTTCTTAGTTTATTTTCATGAATTAAAGAGATATTTTTACTAGCAATATCCAGAAAACCTCTATTATTTTTTATATCAAAGCTAGCTGTAAGATTCTTAAACCCAGGTAATTCATTATATGAATTAATACCAAAATTGTTTAGAGATCCAGCCGCTATAAGTTCCTTGTTTTTTTTCCATGATAATTGAAGATTTTTTATATCACCTGTGGGGCTATAGTCGTCAAGATAAGATTTTAACTCTTCAAAAAATGGAGTCTGATTAATAATTGATTCAGCTGCATCAATATTCAACTGATTTAATTTTAATTTAAAAGATTGCGCTATATTATCTTTAACTAAGATTTCAAATGCACTGTTTTGGATATCAATATTATTTGTTTTAAAGTTTAAATTTGTGGAGGCAATTTTTTTTACATTATTATTGTTGTCAAAAATTGCACTACCAGATAATTCAGAAATATTAATGTACTTATCTTGATTGTCATTAAAGTTACCAATGTAATTATCTACATTAAAAGATGTTTTAATTTCTTGAATTTTATTCTTAACAAATACAAGGTTTAGTTTTAGATCACCATAACCTTGCTTGACATCGAAGGGGTACTCAATCCATGGCTTAAAAGCCGGTAAAAATGCTTGCGAAATATTTACCTTCACCTTTGTTTTAACTTGATCAAAGTGATCAATAGAATCCAAATCAAAGAATCCATTTACATAGACTCTTTCTTTTGTTCCCTCTGACACTAATGCATTTAAATTAAATTTATGGCGATCTAGGTAGGTGAGGTATGTAGGACTTGTATAGGTTAGGTTTATGCCACTAATAATTAAATCTTTTGCAGCTCTATATTCATCTCTCCAAGTTATTTTTCCATTGATTAATCTGACTTCATGTTGGTTCAGAAGCCAATCTGAAAGTGATGATTCAGTTGATTCAATGATCTCAATTCCTGCAATTTTTAATTGATTATTTACAGTCCTCTCAACCAAGATATCAAGATCGCCGATAATAATTTGATTTAAGATTGGCTCAAATTTGAGTACGCTAAGCCATGATATTTCAAAGTCAATAGCATTTAAATTAATTGTCTTATTGTTATCTCGGTCTGTAATAGAAAAATTTCGCAACTGAAACCGAGGGTTTGTGACATTCCATACAATATTGAGCTTATCAATTGAAACCTCACCACCTGTTTCTTTGGCGATAAAGTTCTCAATATTTTGTTTGTAGTTCTCTACATTAGGTATGAGGAAAAAATGGTAGGCAATAGAAGCAGATAAAATGAGAATTGATACTAATGAAAAAATGCCGTAATAAAAATATTTTATCTTTTTGGATTTTAAAACGGCATTAATTTTTTTTAGCATTAAAACATTTTAAACTTTTTGCTTGAGTTGATCCAGGATTGCAGGATTTTCCAGAGTAGAAATATCTGTGGTGATTTCCTCGTCTTTAGCAATTGAGCGAAGTAATCTTCTCATGATTTTTCCGGATCTCGTTTTAGGTAAATTATCACCGAATCTAATTTCATCAGGTTTTGCAATAGGTCCAATTTCATTAGCAACCCATGCGCGTAATTCATTGACTATCTCTATCGCTTTCTCTGAATTTGGTCGATCTGATTTTAAAACGACAAAGGCGATAATCGATTCACCTTTAACGTCATGGGGTCTTCCAACAACAGCTGCTTCAGCAACCAAGTCGTTGGCAACTAATGCAGATTCAATTTCCATTGTTCCCAGTCTATGACCTGAAACATTTAGCACATCATCAATTCTACCCATGATAGTAAAGTAGCCTGATTCAGCATCTCTTACCGCACCATCACCAGCCAAATATAATTTTCCACCTAATTCACTGGGGAAGTAACTATTTTTAAATCGTTCTGGATCACCCCATATTGTTCGGATCATAGATGGCCATGGTTTTTTTATTACTAGCAGCCCACCTTGCCCCCATTCTAGGTTTTGTCCAGTCTCGTCCACTACATCAATTGCAATTCCTGGAAAAGGGAGTGTACAAGAACCTGGAACTAAGGGAGTGCTGCCAGGAAGGGGTGTGATGACATGCCCGCCAGTTTCAGTTTGCCAAAAGGTATCAGCAATTGGACATTTTGAATTGCCTACATTTTCGTAGTACCACATCCAAGCTTCAGGGTTAATTGGCTCCCCAACTGTTCCCAAAATTCTTAATGAACTTAAGTCAAATGACTTTGGATGAACAGCCGAATTACTCTCAGAGGCTTTTATCAATGCTCTTATGGCGGTTGGCGCTGTATAAAAGATTGTTGCTTTATACTTTTGTACGATCTCCCAAAAACGACCTGCATTGGGGAAGGTTGGTACTCCTTCGAAGATAATTTGTGTTCCACCCAATGCTAATGGACCATAGGCTACATAAGTATGACCAGTGATCCAACCCACGTCCGCGGTACACCAAAAAATGTCATCATCTTTTAAATCAAACGTCCATTTGGTGGTGTTGATTGCATGAAGCAGATAGCCTCCAGAAGAATGTTGAACTCCTTTTGGCTTTCCTGTTGACCCTGAGGTGTACAAAAGAAAGAGCGGATGCTCTGCATTTACCCACACTGGCTCACATTCTTCTTTTTGATTTTTACATAATGAATGCCAATCAATTTCATTTTTTTTTAGAGCTGCTTGTTTACCAGTTCGATTTAAAACAATAACTTTTTCAACCGAATCACAACCTCCTAGAAGAATGGCATCATCAACAGCGATTTTTAGTGGGAGCTCTTTACCCCCTCTATTTTGATAGTCGGCTGTGATGACAAGTTTTGCTCCAGCATCTATAACTCGCTCTTGAATACTTTTTGCAGAAAATCCACCAAAAACAACAGAGTGTGTTAAACCAATTCGTGCACAAGCCTGCATAGCCACAACAGCTTCAATGCCCATGGGAAGGTAAATAATGACACGATCACCTAAATTTAAGTTAAGGGTTTTTAAGCCATTCGCAAATTGGCAAACTTTTTTGTATAGTTCTTGATAGGTGACCTTAGTTGTTTGACCATCATCTGATTCAAAAATAATTGCCACTTTATCTTTTTTGTTTGGAAGGTGTCGATCAATACAATTATAAGAAACGTTTAATTCACCATCATCAAACCACCTATAAAAGGGTGCATTATCTTCATTAAGAATTTTGGTAAATGGCTTTTTCCAATCTATTAAATCTTTTGCCAGATCACCCCAATAACACTCATAGTCTGCTTCTGCCGCATTGCAGAGTTGTTGGTATTCTTCAAGACTTTTAATATATGCATTTTCACTAAATACTTTTGGCGGGTTAAAGACCCTATTTTCATGCATCACTGATTCAATCGCCATTCAAACCTCCCTTTTGAATTTCGTTAGATTAAGTGTGTTGATGTGAATTATAAAACTACATTGCTGTCATTGTTATAAACTATAATACAAGTGTTTTTTTGATTTCCCAAATTTTTATTTTGCTATGAGCTTAAGAGTAAGGTTTAATTTATTAATTGCATTAATCATGATCCTTTTTTTGATCGGACTTTCTATTACGCTCATGAAATCATCAAAAAAAGCAATTGAGGAGGGTGTGGAATCATCCCACAGAGTAACTTTACAATTATTAGATACATTTATCACTAGCTCCGTACAAAATCCAGAGTGGGGTTATACACACCAGGTGATTCAACCTTTTCTTGTTGAGTTAGGGCATGTTCGAAGTAATATCATCTCGCTCTATGATTTAAACAACCACTTACTATATCAATCTCCAGAATCGACCTACCGTCAAGAGATAAATCCACCAAAATGGTTTAAAAATTACATGACCCCACCACAAGAATTAAATGCAAAGATTATTAGATACGGAAGGTTGATCGTTGAGTCCGCCCCTGAAGGTGCAATCAGGGAGGCCTGGTATCACACAAGAAGCTTTATGTATATTTCAATGATTATATTTCTAATAATGAACATTTTTATTTATATGTTGTTGGGAAGATGGCTATCCTCAATCAACCCATTGTTAAAGGGGATAGAGGATTTTGGCCAGGGTAATCTAAAAACACGGTTGCCAAAATTTGATGTTCCAGATTTTCAAAAAATCGCTACAAACTTCAACAAGATGGGGCAGTCTTTAGAAAAATTTTTAAATGAAAATAAAATATTAGCCTTGATATCTCAACAGACAGCCGATGCTATAATGATCTTAGATGCAGATCAAAAAATTAATTTTTGGAATCATTCTGCTGAGATTATGTTTGGTTTCAAAAAAAAAGAAGTTCTGGGTAAGTCAGTTAAATTGATTGTTCCAAAAAATAAATTGGGTGAACTTAAATCAAATCTATCCTACACGCACAAGAATAAAAAAATTCAAAACCTCGATACCAGACGTATTACCAAATCTAAAAAAATTATAGACGTATCCATTTCAATTTCTCCTTTATACGATCCCGATAAAAAAGAAGTGATTGGCGATATTGTTAGCATGAGGGACATATCTGAAAAATTAAAAGCAGAAAGATCAAAGAAAGCTTTAGACCAGAACAGAAAATTGACTGGGATTATTCAGGAAAAAATTGAGGACGAAAGAAGAAGTCTGGCTCGAGAACTTCACGACGAACTTGGTCAGTATGTTTCTGCCATAAAAATTTTCACGCAAAATATTAAAAATCAAGCCAAAGAGAATGAGTTGATAGCAACAAGTGCCGAGTCTGTAACATCGGCTGCTAATCAAATATATGATGGCATGCATAATATCATTCGTAAATTAAGACCTGGCTCATTAGACAATCTTGGATTGGTTGAAACAATCAATGATTTAGTTGGAGTTTGGCAAAAACAATACCCTGCAATGAAAATAATTTTTAAACACAATAAAGTTGAGAATTTATCTGAGAAGATAAGCATCAATATTTACAGAATCATACAAGAGGGCATGAACAATTGCTTAAAACATGCAGATGCTTCTGAAGTAAATATTAATTTAATGGCGGATAAAAAGATTTTAAAAATTTCTTTTAGTGATAATGGTAAGGGATTTGATACAAAGATGTTGAAATCCTCTAAGCAATTTGGAATTGTTGGGATGAGAGAAAGAATTCAAGGCCTAAATGGAAAATTTGAGTTACAATCTGATGAAAATGGCACAATAATTTCTGGTTTAATTCCAATAAAGAAAAGATAGGATTTTATGTCAAATTTAAATGTACTCTTAGTAGATGATCACTCTGTAGTTAGGATGGGTTTTAAAATGCTTATCGACAGTGAAAAAGATATGCAGGTAATTGCTGAAGCCGAAACAGGTGAAGAGGGCATTAAGAAATTCCAAGAAATTAAACCAGATGTAATAGTGATGGACATCACCATGCCTGGCATTGGAGGTCTTGAGGCAATTGAGAGAATAATAGCAAAAGATAAAAATGCAAAAATACTGGTGCTATCGGCGCATGAAGATTCCGTCCATCCAAAGAGAGTTCTAAGTGCTGGCGCAATTGGTTATTTAACAAAAAGAAGTGCCGCAGAGGAACTCATTAATGCAATCAGAACTGTAGGAAGTAGGAAAAAATACATCGAATCTTCCGTTGCTCAACAATTAGCTATTACCCAATTATCTGGAGAAAATGATCCCACTGAAGTGTTATCAGACCGTGAGTTTGAAGTATTCATATCACTGGCTAAAGGTAAAAGCACTAACGAGATTGCGGATACTATGTGCTTAAGTCCGCGTACTGTCGGAACACATCTCTACAACATCAAACAAAAATTAAATGCGAATAACTCAGCGGAAATAGCTCTTATTGCAATCCGGTGTGGATTACTTGAGCCTTAATTTAGTTTTGTTGATAAATGCGCCAGCTAAAAAAATCAGTAAGATTCCCATTAAAGTAAGCCAATCGAGATTTTCCTGAAATATCCATACTCCCCATCCCACTGAAAAGATTACCGTCATATAAGAATAAGCAGCATTATTTATAGTTTTACCTTCACGGTAAGCTTTTGTGATAGCAATTTGAGCAATGGTTGCACTAACCCCTAAGAGCAATAAATAAATCAAACTGACGTCAAAAGTGATGGGATTGATATCCTCTTTTAACATTAGACCAAAAGATAACACTGATGATATCAAGGTAAAAAAATAAACTGTTCTTAAATCTGGCTCTTTTAGTTGACCTAATTTCGCCACCATAATATAAGCAATTGCCGCACCGAATCCTGATAGAACACCCACTAAACCAGCAAACCAGTTGTGATTAAGAACGGGTTTGAGAATAAATACAATTCCTAAAAAACCTATTAATAGAAGAAATAGTTTAGAGCTGTTAAATTTTTGTTTCATTAAAAAAGGAATCAATAGCCCTAAAAAAATCGGAGATGTGTAATTAAGTGTCATTGATGTGCTAAGGGGTAGTTTAGTAATAGCATAAAAGAATAATAAAAGACTAAGAAATCCTATAAAGGATCTTAAGAAATGAAACCATGCATATTTCGTTTTAATTGTAATGTTATTTTTTTTCATCAACACAACAATGATTATTAGACTCACAAACGAACGATAAAAAATTAATTCATACTCGTTAAATAAAGACGAGTTTAATTTCACGCATAATCCCATTATGCTAAATGAAAATGTCGCCAATAACATCCATCTAAAACTTTTATATTTTGAAGGTATTTTTTTCACAGTTAGTAATGAAATTTTTATCAATCTTGACAATGTTGGTAAATAATATAGTCTATTCTTAAAATTTAGAGGAAAATTTTTATGAAAAATCCGTTAGATTCAATTCTAGGTACACTAGTTGCTGGAGTAATACTGACTATTGTTTTTGTTTATCTTTTGAAAACTTTTTTTTAAGTTTTTGATTACATATTGAAAGTTATTTTGGAGATTTAAATGGAATACGAATATATATACCCTTTAGTTAAGTTTATTCATGTTGTAGTTGGTGTTACTT
The DNA here is from genome assembly GCA_913048465.1 of uncultured Nitrosomonadales bacterium. Classification (GTDB taxonomy): domain Bacteria; phylum Pseudomonadota; class Gammaproteobacteria; order Burkholderiales; family Methylophilaceae; genus BACL14. Next base: position 16,148 of record CAJWVO010000006.1, on the reverse strand, counting down.
GGATTGGCTTGCTCTATTATTTTAATTTTGTACAAGTTCCAGCATTAAAAGAAGCTAATGCTGACGGAACAGCGGCTGGTATAACTAAACATGTTGCTCCACTAGCATTATTGTGGTTCCGATGGGCTGCACTAGCAACATGGATTGCTGGCGCTGCTCTATTAGGTGGAAATTTTGCTTCAGCTTTTACTCTTTCAAATGGATATCAAGGAATTGGCTTAGGAGCATGGTTGGGTACTATCATGTTATTTAATGTATGGGTACTTATTTGGCCAAACCAACAAAAAATTCTTGGTTTAAAACCTGCAAGTGATGCAGAAAAAACTGCTGCTAGAAGAATCGCCTTTTTAGCGTCAAGAACTAACACAATGCTCTCTATTCCAATGTTTTTCTTTATGGCAAATGGCCTAACACATAAACATTTAATTGGTTTATAATTTATTTTTAAAAACCAAATAAAAATCGGTGGCTCTAGCCGCCGTTTTTTATTCTAGATGGAATCAAACTACTCAATATTAAATACATATGGAAGACTCCCTATTTCCTTTGAAAAAGGGGAGGGTGTCTGGCTGTTTGATGAACAAGGAAATAAATACCTTGATGCCTTAGCAGGCGTTGCCGTTAATACTATAGGCCATACTCATCCGTATTTTATATCGGGACTAAAAGATCAACTTGATCAATGCATTCATTTGTCTAATTATGTAAATATAAGTGAACAAGAAAAACTGGCGGAAAGACTTGTCACAATGACAGGTATGAGCGCAGTATTTTTCTCCAATACTGGTTGTGAGGCAAATGAAGCTGCTATCAAGTTTGCAAGACTATTTGCCAATTCTAAAAAAGTTACAGATCCACAAATTATTGTGATGGAGAATTCTTTCCATGGTAGAACCATGGCAACTTTATCTGCCACTGGAAGCAGAAAAGTTCAAGCTGGCTTTGAGCCACTTTTAAAAGGGTTTATCCGAGTTCCCTTTGATGATTTAGATTCTATAAAAAAAATTGCTGATCAAAATAAAAATGTTGTTGCTATTTTAGTGGAGCCAATTCAGGGTGAGGGAGGGATAAGGCTACCAAAAAATCTTTCATCTTATCTAAATGATTTAAGAAAAATATGTGATCAAAATGAATGGCTTTTCATGTTAGACGAAGTCCAGACAGGTGTGGGCCGAACTGGACGATTGTATGCTTTTCAGTATTCAGATAGCAAGCCTGATGTTCTAACTAGCGCAAAAGGTCTTGGTTCAGGGGTTCCTATTGGCGCCACTTTAGTAAACGAAAAAATAACAAATATCATTAAACCTGGACAGCACGGCTCAACATTTGGTGGAAATCCCTTAGCATGTCGTGCAGGTAATTTAACTCTTGATGTTTTGGATCAAGAAAAGCTCTATTTAAACGCAACAATCCAAGGCTCAAAAATTGCTCATGTTGTGAGAGAGCAAACAAAATCTTTAGATTTTGTAATTGACGTTAGGCAACAAGGCTTAATGATTGGCATTGAGCTTGGTCATGATTGTCCAGAGCTGATGACGCTTGCTTTAAAATATAATTTACTGATCAGCGTGACATCTGGAAATGTCATAAGAATTGTTCCTCCTTTAGTTATCAATGATGATGAGTCAGAATTTTTGGTATCAAATTTAATATTGATGCTAAAGGATTATTTGAAAGAAAATAAAGTATGACGATTAAACACTTTTTACAATTTAATGACCTTACAAAAGACGAAATATATTACTTATTCGATCGAGCAAAATGGTTAAAAAAACAATTTAAAGAGTATCAAAAACACTGGCCGCTTGAAGATAGAACTCTGGTAATGATTTTTGAAAAAGCCAGCACTAGAACAAGATTATCTTTTGAGTCAGGTATGCATCAACTCGGCGGTGCCGCTATTTACTTAAACACAAAAGATTCTCAACTAGGAAGGGGAGAGCCTGTTGAGGATGCAGCTCAAGTTATTTCCAGAATGAGTGATGTCGTCATGATTAGGACTTTTGAGCAGGAAATTATTGAAAGGTTTGCTCAGAACTCTAGGGTTCCTGTGATCAATGGTCTGACGAACGAGTACCATCCTTGTCAAATTTTGGCGGATATATTTACTTTTATTGAGCATAGAGGCTCAATTGAGGGAAAAACAGTCGCCTGGATTGGGGATTCTAATAATGTTTGCAATACCTGGTTACAAGCTGCAGAGTTGTTAGATTTTAATATGCATGTTTCAACCCCAAAAGGATATGAGGTTGAGGTTGAGAGAGCCGGCTTATACGATGATTCTCATTTTGAACAATTTGAAAATCCTATGGACGCAGCTAAAAATGCACATCTTGTGACTACAGATGTATGGACAAGTATGGGGTACGAGGCAGAGCAGTCAGAAAGAAAATCAGTTTTTGCAGATTGGCAAGTTGATCAAGAAATGATGGATGTCTCAGCAAAAGATTCTTTGTTCATGCATTGTTTGCCGGCGCACAGAGGAGAGGAGGTTACATCTGATGTTATTGATGGACCTAAGTCTGTGGTTTGGGATGAGGCAGAAAATCGTTTGCATGTTCAAAAAGCTTTACTAGAATATCTTCTTATTGGGAAAGTTTAATTTTATGAAATCAATTAAAAAAGTTGTTTTGGCATACTCAGGCGGATTAGATACCTCTGTAATTTTGAAATGGCTACAAGAAAAATATGATTGTGAAGTGGTAACCTTTACGGCCGATATTGGCCAGGGTGAAGAAATTGAGCCAGCCAGAGAAAAAGCAAAACAAGCTGGAATTAAAGAAATTTATATTGAAAATCTTGAGGAAGATTTTGCAAAAAACTATATTTTCCCAATGTTTAGAGCCAATGCTATTTATGAGGGTGAATATTTACTTGGAACATCAATAGCTCGACCTCTGATTGCAAAAAGACTAATTGAAATAGCTGCTGAAACAGGAGCTGATGCAATAGCTCATGGAGCTACCGGCAAGGGTAATGATCAGGTTAGATTTGAATTGAATGCCTATGCATTAAATCCTGATATTAAAGTGATCGCTCCATGGAGAGAGTGGGATCTTTTGAGTCGTGAAAAATTATTAAGTTTTGCTGAAAAACATGGCATTCCTGTAGAAATGAAGCATAAAAATGGAGGAAGCCCATATAGTATGGATGCTAATCTTCTTCACATTTCTTATGAAGGTAGACATCTAGAAAACCCTAGCAATCCACCAGAAGACTCGATGTGGAGATGGACTAAGTCGCCTGAAGCGGCAAATGATGAACCAGAATCGTTATCAATTTCTTTTGAGAATGGAGACCCTGTAGCCATCAATAATAAAACCATGAAACCTCATGAAGTGTTTCATTATCTAAATCAGGTGGGCTCAAGAAATGGAATTGGTCGACTAGATTTAGTTGAAAATAGATTTGTTGGCATGAAGTCCAGAGGATGTTATGAAACCCCTGGTGGAACCATTCTATTAAAAGCTCATCGAGCCATTGAATCTATTACACTTGATCGTGAAGTGGCTCACCTAAAAGACGAATTAATGCCGAGGTATGCGAAGTTAATATATAACGGATTTTGGTTTGCTCCGGAAAGAGAAGCATTACAGACCCTGATTGATCATACCCAAAAAAATGTTACCGGTGAGGTTGATTTAGTTTGCTACAAGGGATCTGTTCAGGTTGTTGGTCGAAGTAGTCCTCACAGTTTATTTGACGAGAATATCGCCACATTTGAAGATGATGGAGGATCCTATAATCAATATGATGCGGAAGGTTTTATTAAGCTGAACGCATTAAGACTTAAAACTTTAGGTAGAAATAAGAAGGATTAAATTATGCCCAGTTTCGATATAAGCTCTTCTGCAGATAAGGTCAATTTAGCAAATGCGGTTGATGTTGTTAGAAGGCAAATACAAAATCGCTATGATTTTAAAGGCACATCTGCAAGTATTGAATTTAATGAGAAGGATTTAATTATCACTTTATTTGGAGATAATGATTTTCAGATTAATCAAATTAAAGATATTTTACTTCCATCACTCGAAAAAAAAGAACCTGACTCAACTAAAAGATTGTTGGATAAAAATCTTGAGAGTATTTCAGGAAATAATGTGAAACTTGATGTCGAAGTGTCGGATGGAATTGATCAAGAACTTGGAAAAAAAATTATCAAATTATTAAAGGACAGTAAATTAAAGGTCCAGGCCTCAATCCAAGGCGATACGGTTAGAGTCACTGGTGCAAAGAGAGATATTTTGCAGGAGTCGATTGCGTTGGTAAAAACAAATGTGTCTGACTACCCTCTAAATTTTGGTAATTTTAGGGATTAGTTTATGGCAAAGAATCTATATGAGAAAATTTTTGATAAACATGTTGTTTTAGCTCAGGATGATACCTATCTCATATACATCGATCGTCATTTAATTCATGAGGTGACTAGTCCTCAAGCATTCGAGGGTTTAAAAATCCATGAACGTCCATTGTGGCGTAAGGAATCTGTCGTGGCTGTTCCTGATCACAATGTGCCAACAACAGATAGGGATAAGGGAATCCAGGACCCTATTTCAAAAATCCAAGTGGAGACTCTCGACCAGAACTGTAAAGATCACAACTTGCTTCAGTTTGATATGTCCGATGTGAGACAGGGCATTGTTCATGTTATTGGACCTGAGCAAGGTTTGACTCTTCCGGGTATGACGATCGTTTGCGGCGATTCTCATACAAGCACTCATGGAGCTTTTGGAGCTTTAGCAATGGGCATTGGCACCTCGGAAGTTGAGCATGTCATGGCCACACAATGCTTAATTCAGAAAAAGCTTAAAACAATGAAAATTGACGTTCAGGGTAAAACTCATCCTCTTGTTTCAGCAAAAGATATTGCTTTATTTGTAATAGGGCAAATTGGAACTGCTGGAGGCACCGGTTATGCTATTGAATTTTGTGGAGATGCTATTCAGCAGCTATCGATGGAAGGAAGAATGACGCTGTGCAATATGGCAATTGAAGCCGGGGCTCGTTCGGGGATGGTTGCTGTTGATGATACTACAATTAACTATTTAAAAAATAAGCCCTTTGCTCCAAAAAATGGAATGTGGGATCTGGCAGAAAAAGATTGGAGAACTCTTCACTCTGATTCAGACGCAGTTTTTGACAAAGTAGTTGAAATTGATGCGACCATGATAGAGCCTCAGGTGAGCTGGGGAACATCTCCTGAAATGGTGAAGGGAATTACCGAATCTATTCCTAAAAAAAGCAATTTAACATCCGACAAGCACCTTGATTTCCAAAGGGCTCTTGAATACATGGGTCTCAATGAAAATACTCCAATCAATGAGATATCTGTGGATAAAGTGTTTATTGGTTCATGTACAAACTCAAGAATAGAGGATTTAAGAGAGGCAGCGCGATATTTGAAAGGTAAAAAAATTAATCCGAGTATTAAGTTAGCAATGGCTGTTCCTGGGTCCGGTATTGTAAAAAAACAAGCGGAGTCCGAAGGGTTAGATAAAATTTTTATGGAATCAGGTTTTCAATGGAGAGATCCAGGTTGCTCAATGTGTCTTGCAATGAATGCAGACCGTCTTGAAAGTGGTGACAGATGCGCGTCAACGTCAAATCGTAACTTTGAAGGAAGGCAGGGGCAGGGTGGCAGAACCCATTTAGTCAGTCCTGCGATGGCTGCAGCAGCAGCAGTTCATGGGCATTTTGTTGATATAAGAAATGAGAAAATCAGTGGATAAGTTTAAACATATCATTAGCAAGGTTATCCCTCTTGATCGATCTAATATTGATACTGACGCGATCATTCCCAAGCAATTTTTAAAGTCAATCAAAAGAACGGGATTCGGGCCAAATTTGTTTGATGAATGGCGATACCTAGATCATGGTGAGCCTGGTATGGATAATTCTAAAAGATCGATCAACCCTGATTTTGTTTTAAATAAACCACAATTTAAAGACAGTAAGATTCTATTGGTTAGAGAAAATTTTGGGTGCGGGTCTAGCCGAGAGCATGCGCCTTGGGCACTATTAGATTTTGGTATTAAGGTCATTATCGCAGAAAGTTTTGCTGACATTTTTTACAACAACTGTTTTAAAAATGGTATTTTGCCAATCACTTTACAAAAGGATGAAATTGAAGAGTTATTTTCTGAAACTGAGACCAAAACTCTTGAAATTGAAGTTAATTTAGAAAAACAATTTGTTAAATCTTCAAAATCATATTCCTTTGAAATCGATGAATTCAAAAAGAGCTCATTGTTGAATGGCTTAGATGAGATTGGATTAACTCTTGAGAATAAAAGTGTAATAGTAAATTTTGAGAAAAGTTATTTTTCAAATTATCCGTGGCTTAAACAGGAATAAAAATGAACATATTAACCCTACCCGGTGATGGTATCGGCCCAGAAATAACAAAACAAGCTGTAAAGATAATTAAGGCATTGTCTCCTAATTTTGATATTGATGAGGCACCCATAGGAGGTGCTGGTTATGATTCAGATGGAGATCCATTACCACAAACTACCCTCCAAAAAGCTAAAGACGTTGATGCGATCCTGATGGGTTCAGTCGGCGATTGGAAGTACGATCAATTACCAAGAGAGTTGAGACCAGAGAGGGGATTATTGCGAATAAGGTCGGAGCTTAATTTATTCGCCAATTTAAGACCTGCCATGCTGTTTGATCAGTTGGTGGATGCGTCTTCACTTAAACCTAATATTGTTTCTGGCTTAGATATCTTAATAGTTCGTGAATTAACTGGGGACATTTATTTTGGCCAGCCAAGGGGAATTCATAACCTTGAAAACGGAGAACGTGAGGGTTTTAATACCATGCGTTATTCAGAGAGTGAGATCCGCAGGATAGGAAATGTTGCCTTTCAGCTTGCTCAATTAAGAAATAAAAAATTATGTTCTGTAGATAAAGCCAATGTTCTTGAGTCAACAGAACTATGGCGAGAAGTGATGGAAGATTTATCAGCAAATTATCCAGATGTATCTCTGTCGCATATGTATGTAGATAACGCGGCAATGCAATTAGTCAGGGCACCAAAACAATTTGACGTCATGGTTACAGGAAATATTTTTGGAGATATTTTGTCTGATGAGGCATCCATGCTGACAGGTTCTATTGGCATGCTTCCTTCTGCATCCTTAGATATCAACAACAAAGGCTTATATGAGCCAAGTCATGGTTCGGCTCCAGATATAGCTGGTCAAGACATTGCAAACCCAATTGCCACGATTTTATCAGCAGCAATGATGTATAAATACACTTTTAAACAGCCTAATGAAGCCATTAGGATCGAAGAAGCGGTTGAAAAAACACTTCAACAAGGTTATCGAACTGCTGACATAATGGATGACAACTATACGAAAATTGGATGCGAAGAGATGGGTGACCGTATTTTAGGAAATTTATAAATGAATAAGTTAAAAGTTGGTTTTGTTGGCTGGAGAGGCATGGTTGGATCGGTTCTAATGCAGCGAATGCTCGAGGAAAATGATTTTAAAAATTACGCCTCTTTTTTCTTTTCAACTTCACAAGCTGGTGAAAAATGTCCTTTTGATTTTGCAGAATCAGAATATCTTATTGATGCTAATAATCTTGAGGAGCTATCGAATATGGATGTCATCCTCACATGTCAAGGAAGCCAATTTACGATAGATGTATACGACAAGTTAAAAAATCAAAACTGGGATGGGCACTGGATCGATGCAGCATCACATCTTAGAATGGAAAAAAATGCAGTTATTGTGCTTGATCCAATTAACTCAGATTTGATCGACAAATCTTACTCAGATGGTGTCAAGACATGGGTTGGTGGAAATTGTACCGTTTCGCTTATGCTGCTTGCAATACATGGATTAATTAAAGAAAACTTAGTTGAATGGGTCTCATCCATGACCTATCAGGCAGCGAGTGGTGCTGGAGCAAATAACATGAGAGAGCTCTTGTCTCAAATGGGTTATTTATTTAACTCAGTGTTTGATATGTTGGAGAATCAACAAGGATCAATTCTTGATATAGATCATAAAATAACTAGTGCAATGTTAGATAAAAATATGCCAATAAATAATTTTGGGGTTCCTCTTGCTGGTAGTGTAATTCCATGGATTGACTCAGATCTTAAAAATGGCAGCAGCAAGGAAGAGTGGAAAGGACAAAATGAGACCTTGAAAATTCTGGAATCACAATACGCACCAGTCAAGGTTGATGGATTATGTGTTCGAATTGGTACCATGAGATGTCATAGCCAAGCGTTAACGATCAAAATGAAGGAAAATTTATCAATTGAGCAGATTAATGAAAAAATTTCTGCAGGAAACCAGTGGGTAAAATTGATTACTAATGAACGAGATGCGACCATAAGTCATTTATCTCCAACCAATGCATCTGGTAAGTTAGATATTTTAGTAGGTCGAATAAAAAAACTTAACCTTGATAGCGATATGATCTCTCTATTTACCATTGGGGATCAATTATTATGGGGTGCAGCTGAACCATTAAGACGAATCTTGAGTATAATATCCAACAAATGACCAGATTAATTAAATTATTTCTTTTTGCTTCTGTATTCACATTTATTTTTTCATCTCAAGCGTTGCAGCTAGGAAAAATCTCAATCAACTCGAAACAAGAACAACCTCTAAATGCTGATATTGAGGTCATCCTTACAAAAGCTGACGATGTGACTGAGTTAGTGCCGAGCATTGCCACAAAAGAAGACTTTGAATCCCAGGGTATTGAAAGACTTCCTGTGCATGCAAACATTGATGCTAATTTTGTAAAAAACTCTGAGGGGAAGATTTACTTAAAATTAAAAAGTGATAAGCCGGTTAAAGACCCTTTCTTAGATTTGTTAATCCAGATTGATTCACCTAAGGGTAGAAATTATCGTGAATACACAGTGCTTCTTGATCCCCCAGACCCGATGGATAAGATAATTAATGAAACCCTCGAAAAAGATTCTGCAAAGGATAACAATAAACTTCCTGCAAAAGATTTGGCTGAAGGAAAAAAACGTGAAATTGATTCAGAAAAAAAATCCAAAGAAAATCAAGACTTAATCGAGACACAAAAAGAAGAGTTAGTAGAAGAAAATCAACAAACTGCAAAAAAAGAGCAAGCTGAGGAGGCAGTTAAAAACACTAAAGAAGTAGCCGTTGATGATCAAGACACCGATGAGCAAAAAACAGTCAAATCTGTACCCGGTAAAACTTTGTACCAAATTGCTCGTGAAAATAGTCTATCAGGGATTACTCTAGAGCAAATGGTGGTAGGTATTTACCAAAATAACAAAAAAGCATTTGCTGAGGGAAATATTAATGGGTTGAATAAAAATCAGATTCTAACAGTACCGAATAAATCATATTTTTCAGACTTAAGTCATTTGGAAGCAAGAAAGATTTTGAAATCTCAAAATGATGACTGGAAAAAGCTGACTCAACCAAAAGCGAGTGAGAATAAATCTACAAAAAAACCAGAAAATAATAAAGAAAAAGAAAAGATTGAGAAGTTAGAGTTTAAGCTTGCTGAGGCGGAGCAGAAATTAAAAGAACTGGCGGAGGGAAGGAAAAATAATTTAACACCTGATGCTGAAAATAAAAATAAACCTTCGGAGGTAAACTCTGAACAAAAAGAAGTAATAGATATAAAAGGAGACGATTTCGAAATCGAGGAGATTGTCTTAGATGAGGATGCCAAAGAAGCCAGCGATGATGTGTTCACATCCTCGATATCTGCTGATTCAGAGATTAATCAGGTTGTATTAAAAGACGATGTTAAAAATGAAAAAAATAACTTAATGATTGTATTGGTCCTTCTATTCCTTATAACTGCAGTGGCAGGAATTATTTTCTTCATCTCCAGAAAGAAGAAAAACGAAAAACCAATATTTTCATCTGAGATTAATAATAATCAACAAACTGAACCAGATGTTATTGATAACTTGTCTCGTGAGGATAAAAACTCATTTTAATAAGTGACTGAGCTTCTCAAATTATTAGCTACCCTTATATCACTGAAGTTCATATATTACTTATCAATAACTCTTAATTTTTACCTCCTTCTTTTTTTAATATTGGTTTGTTTTATTATTAAGTACAACCCATTTATTTTTTTCTTTAAAATAAAATATTTCCTTGTGAGTATCTTTATTATCTTTCCCCTATCAGTCCCGGGGGAAATAGTGACTCAGTTTTATAATTTTTCAGTCACTTATGATGGATTTTATGCAGGACTAAAACAATCATTACTCTTAATGAACATCTTTTTAGTTGCAAAAATTTATTTAATGAAAACTCAAGAAATAGAGGTGGTAAATTCAATTATGTATTTTATTTACCCTTTTAAATATGTGGGTTTGAACGTTAATAAATTGTATAAGATAATAATTTTGACTTTTAGTTATTTCAGACTGTTTTCTAGGAAAAAATTTAATTATAAAAGTCCTGTAAATTCTTTTAAAAATCTTTTATTTTCTCAAGAAAATTTGAAAGTCAGGATAGATACATTTGAACTGAATAGCTATGGCTATTTTTTTGTTTTTTGTTATTTACTAGTTTTATTTATCGTATGAGAATTGCCGCAATCGTCGAATACCTAGGAACCAATTATGCTGGTTTTCAAATTCAACCCAATCAGAACACCATACAATTGTGCATACAAAATGCTTTATCAAAGATTGCTAACCATAATGTCAAGATTGAAGCGTCAGGGAGAACGGATGCTGGTGTTCATGCACTTGGTCAAGTATTTCATTTTGATACAGAATCACAAAGGCCTTTAAGCTCTTGGAAAAAGGGAGCTAATTCTTTTTTACCTCATGATATTTCTATCAAATGGGTCACAGAAGTTGATGAGAATTTTCATGCACGGTTTAACGTCATAGAGAGAGAGTATCAGTACCTGCTTCACCATAATGAAACACCTTCAGGCATTTGGCATCAAAAGGCAGGCCATTATGGCTATGAAATAAACTTTAAACTTCTTGATAAAGTATTAAGAGAATTTATTGGTAAACATGACTTTAGTAGTTTCCGATCCAGTGAGTGTCAATCAAAAAAGCCTGAAAGAATTATGCATGGTGCGTGCTATCAAAAAAAAGAAAATTTTATCCTTTTTAAATTTACTGCCGATGGTTTTCTTCATCACCAAATTAGAAATATGATGAGTGTCATTCTAGATATCGTTTCAGGAAAAAAGCCATTGGATTATGTACAATATCTATTTGAGGTAAAGGATAGAACGAAGGCATCGAATACATTTTCACCAAATGGTCTTTACCTTACCAACATTAAGTATGAAAAGAAATTCAAGATAGTTGATTTAAAAAATACAATCATTATATGAATAACGTAAAAGTAAAAATATGTGGTATCACCAATTGCGATGATGCAATAAATGCTTGTAATGCAGGCGCAGATGCAATTGGTTATGTTTTTTATAAAGACAGTCCAAGATTTTGCTCTATTGAGCAGGCAATCCAAATTAATCGAACACTTCCTCCTTTCATTTCAAAAGTTGGATTGTTTGTGAACCCTGAAGCCGAATTTGTTCGTTCAGTAATTTCTGAAAATGTTATAGATGTTATTCAATTTCATGGATCTGAAACCCCTGAATTTTGCTCTTCATTTAAGTTTCCTTTTATTAAAGTTATTTCTGTCAAAAAAGATACAAATATTGAAAAAATATGTGATGATTTTGTTGACGCATCAGCAATTCTGCTTGATACTTTTGATACAGATCACTTTGGCGGTACAGGTAAGTCTTTTGATTGGTCCCTAATTCCAAGAAATTTAAAAAAACCAATTATAATTGCAGGGGGGTTGACGCCTGATAATGTATCAACTCTCATAAAAGAATACCAACCCTACGCTGTTGATGTAAGTGGCGGGGTAGAAAGTGAAACGAAAGGTAAAAAAAGCGAAGAGCTTATGAAACAATTTATTAAGGTTGTGAAAAATGGATAATTATAATTTCCCTGATCAAAATGGACACTTCGGCCCCTATGGAGGTACGTTTGTAGCTGAGACATTAATTGAGGCACTTGATGAACTCAAAGAAATGTATAACCAGTTTAAGGACGATAAAGAGTTCTTAAATGAATTTCATCATGACTTAAAACATTTTGTTGGCAGACCGAGCCCAATTTATTTTGCTGAGAGATTAACTCATAAAATAGGCGGTGCAAAAATTTACTTCAAAAGAGAAGATCTTAATCACACAGGTGCTCACAAAGTGAACAATACTGTTGGACAGGCTTTGTTGGCAAAAAAAATGGGTAAACCCAGGGTTATTGCTGAAACTGGGGCAGGTCAGCATGGGGTTGCTACAGCCACTATTGCAGCTCGTCTTGGTCTTGAGTGCGTGGTTTATATGGGTGCTGAAGACGTTAAAAGACAAAGCCCGAATGTTTATAGAATGAAATTATTGGGAGCCAAAGTAGTACCTGTCGAGAGTGGATCGAAAACTCTTAAAGATGCGCTTAATGAGGCACTTAGAGACTGGGTAACAAATGTCAGCAATACTTTTTACATCATAGGTACAGTAGCTGGCCCTCATCCATATCCAATGATGGTCAGAGACTTCAATTCTGTTGTTGGAAAAGAGGCTATTGGACAAATGGATGAATTAGAGGGTAAACAACCTGACGCAGTTATTGCATGCGTTGGTGGTGGTTCAAATGCTATGGGTATTTTTTATCCATATATTCCATATAAAGAAACTAGACTGATTGGTGTTGAGGCAGCAGGACATGGTATTGAGACAGGCAAGCATGCAGCTCCATTAACTGCAAATAGTCCAGTTGGGGTCCTTCATGGAAACAGAACTTACATGATGCAAAATGAAGAGGGACAAATTATAGAGACACATTCTGTATCAGCAGGTTTAGATTATCCTGGTGTTGGTCCAGAACATTCATGGCTAAAAGATACAGGGAGGGCTGAGTATGTGGCCGTGAATGATGATGAAGCTCTGGCAGCCTTCCATAATCTTTGTAAAACAGAGGGTATTATCCCTGCGCTCGAGACAAGCCATGCTATTGCTTATGCAGAAAAACTGGCCAAAGAGCTTCCTAAAGATAAAACAATTTTAGTAAATCTTTCTGGAAGAGGTGATAAAGATATCAATACAGTTGCTAACATTGCTGGTATAAAAATTTAGAATCATGAGTAGAATTTCAAAAATATTTTCATTATTAAAGTCAAATAATAAAAAAGCACTAATTCCTTTTATCACTGCTGGCGATCCATCTGTCGAAATGACGAAAAAAATTCTTCATCAACTGGTAGATTCAGGTGCGGATATGATTGAGCTAGGGATTCCATTTTCGGATCCAATGGCCGATGGACCTGTGATTCAAAGAGCAAGCGAAAGGGCGCTTGCAAATAATGTTGGAATACGAAAAACATTTGAAATTGCTAAAGAATTTAGAAATACTGATCAAGACACACCTCTTATTTTAATGGGTTATGCCAACCCTATCGAGGCTATTGGGTTTGATGAATTTTTAAGATTATGTAAAGAGGCTGATGTAGATGGAATTATTACAGTCGATTATCCTCCGGAAGAGTCGAAAGAGTATGTTGACAAGCTTAAAGAAAATGACATTGATACCATTTTTTTGTTAGCACCAACGACTGAGAAAGAAAGAATTCAACAAATCATAAAACAAGCAACTGGTTTTTTATATTATGTTTCATTAAAAGGGGTTACTGGGGCACAAAATATTGATATCGATCAAGTGAAACATCGTGTTGCTGAAATTAAATCATTAACGGATTTACCAGTTGGTGTTGGTTTTGGAGTAAGGGATCCAGAAACAGCAAAAGCTGTTGCCAGTTTTTCTGACTCTATTGTCATTGGCAGTAGGATTATTCAAGAGATTGAAAAATCCAATGAAAATAATATGTTGGAAAATATTTCAAAGATTATTAAATCTATTCGCGAGGTCATTTAAATGAGTTGGTTAAAAAACGTCATTCCTCCTAAAATAAAAAGAATTGTTGGTGCGGAAAAAAAGAGAGTTCCAGATGGAGTGTGGCATAAGTGTTCGTCTTGTGGTGCAGCACTTTACAATAGCGATCTAGAAAAAAATCTTCACGTATGTCCAAAATGCAATCATCACAACAGGCTGCCTGCTAGAGAAAGGTTAAAACTATTATTTGATTCAATAGGGCAACGTGAAATTTTTACAGATATCTTACCAAAAGACCCACTTCGATTTGTCGATTCAAAACCCTATGATGAAAAACTTAAGGAGGCTCAAGATAAACATAAAACAGGAGATGCGTTAATAGTAATTAATGGAAAAATTGAGTCCTTGAACATAACAGCAGCTGCATTTGATTTTTCTTTCATGGGAGGCTCAATGGGTTCAGTGGTTGGTGAGAAATTTGTGCGAGCCATTGATTATGCCATTGAAAATAAGACCCCATTTATATGTTTTTCCGCCAGCGGAGGGGCAAGGATGCAAGAAGGTCTTTTTTCTTTAATGCAAATGGCGAAAACTAGCGCCGCATTGACTAAGTTAAGTAAGGAGAAAATTCCATTTATCTCAATTTTAACTGATCCAACCATGGGTGGAGTTTCTGCAAGCTTTGCAATGTTAGGTGACATCATTATTGCTGAACCTAATGCATTAATTGGTTTTGCAGGCCCACGAGTTATTGAGCAAACTGTAAGAGAAAAATTGCCATCTGGATTTCAGAGAGCGGAATTTTTGTTAGAACATGGCGCAATTGATTTTATTGTGGATCGAAGAGAGATGCGAAAATCACTTGTTAACATAATCACCAAACTACATAAATAATCCTTGAAAGAAAAATTAAATCTCCTTCTCAGAAGTTTGGAGACTCGTCATAGTAATCCAATTGATTTATCATTAAAAAGAGTTAAAGAATTTAAACAAAAACTTACCCTAAATCCTAAATTTAAAATCATCACCGTTGCTGGAACAAATGGAAAAGGCAGTGTATGTTTTTATATTAACCAAATTTTAAAAGATACTAACTACAAGATCGGTCTGTATACCTCACCTCATTTTTTTGATTTTAATGAAAGAATTATAATCAATAATAAAAAATGTTCCGATTCTCAAATTCTACAATCATTGGAATATATTTTAGGTTTTGATAACAGTGACACCCTTACCTTTTTTGAGATCACCACATTAGCGGCTATATTAATATTTAAGAATCACAATATTGATATCGCTATTTTAGAAGTGGGCTTAGGCGGAAGACTTGATGCTGTGAATACTTTTGAACCTGATATTTCTGTGATCACTTCAATTGGATTGGATCATACTGAATATCTAGGTGAAACATTAGAGAAAATAGCAGTTGAAAAATCAGGTGTAATGAGGACAACTAAACCTTGTGTCATAGGGGAAGAATATTGTATTGATATTTTAAAAAAAAGAGCTCGAGAAATTAATGCAATCCCTTATTTTTTTAATAAAGACTTCGATAGTAACGTTATCCCATTCGATAAGAACAAATTAACTTATGTGCAACAAAAGAATCTTTCTTGTGCAATTTTTTCCCTCCAACAGCTTGGATTAACCGAGTTTACTAATAATTTAAAAGAGGATATGTTACAGCAGAATTTTTTTGCACGGTTCAATAGAATTTCTTCAACACCTGAAGTTATAATCGATGTTGCACATAACCTTGATAGTGTTAAGAATTTAGTTCAGTTACTTATAAAGCTAGGTAATAAAAAAACCTACTTTGTGTTTTCAATACTAAAAGATAAAGATTTACCATTAATTATTCAATTATTTGAAAAATTTCCTTATCAGTCCGAATGGTTGATCTCAGAACTGAATAATCCTAGAGCACAAAAATTATCTTTTATTGAAAAAAATCTTGAGAAAAATAATTTGAATTTTGAATCTTCAGATTCTATAAAAAAAGCTTATGAATTAGCATTAAATAAGGCTGCAAAAAATGATAGAATTGTCGTGTTCGGAAGTTTTTATGTAATCAGTGAGATTTTTGAGGGTAATTATGCCTAGTAATGAAGATCCTTTCTCAGAAGCGATTCAGCTTAAAAAAGCAAAAAAAAGATTATTAGGCGCCTTAATAATACTAATTGCTTTACTTATTCTATCTTATTTTTTTCTTGAAGACCGCTCATTAACTCACAAC
>CAJWVO010000005.1 GCA_913048465.1 uncultured Nitrosomonadales bacterium | reverse complement strand
AGCACTTGCATGGCATGCAAGGGGTCAGCGGTTCGATCCCGCTTACCTCCACCAAATTCCAATTTTAATAAGACCTAAAAAGTCCTAATAAACCATTCTGTAATGCACTAATATCAAGGTTTTCTATTTTATTCAATACAAATAACTCCTAATGAATCCTATGCTTTGTGGGGGTATAATTGGGGGTATGAAATATTAATTGATAAAAATAAATAATTTAATTTTGTGTTGTATTAATTTTTGAATACGTCTTTAATTTGTTTTCCCAATCAACACGACGAGCACTTAATTCAATAAGCAATTCATCAAACTTTTTTTTCTGATCAATATTCAGTTTATCTTTAATTAAAGAATTTCTTTTATTAAATATTTCTATTATTTCTGGTTTATTTTTTTCCCTTAATAAAAGAATTTGAGCAAATGACTTGTCCATTATTTTTGCAATATCTAATTTTTGTGTATGGTTTAATTCTAATTTTTTAGATAATTTCTTAATTAATAAACTTCTCTGCTCGATTAAATTCTCACTATTAATTTGATGCAACCCTTTTTCGAAACGAATGTGAGTAAGGATTGAGCCAGTTGCTACTCCCAAAGAAAATAAAACCAATATAATTAAAAATATTTTTAATTTATTCATGCATACAAACTTGTATAAATATTAAGAAAATCATCGAATGGTCCTTCATAAAAAATATTATGAATCTCATATTGATGTGTAATATTTACATAAATTGAACCAATAAATAATACAAAAAAAACTGTAAAAGAAAATCTAAAAAAAAGCTTATTAAAAATAAATAAGAACTGAAGGTTAGGACTTATCGGTCCAAGATATCTTATTTTTTTCATAGTTTCATTTTTCCACTTATTACCAAATTTAAAGTTATCTTTTTCCTTAAAACTAGAGGATAAGATTATTTTAAAATTTTTTTCTAAATATTTATTTGGCTTCATAATTTTATATTCATTTCAAATATAAATTCCTCAAAATTTTTTCTAACTTTCTCCGTGCACGCATAGAACGCACCTTAACATTTACATTACTCCAACCTAAAAAATTAGCAGTCTCTTTATTTGAATAGCCCTCCAAATATATAAGTTCTAGAACAATTCTGTCCTCTGGTGATAATTTTTTTAAGGCCCAATCAAGTAGCTCTTTTGCCTCCTTTTCTTGACCTTTCTTTTTCAATGCATCAGCCGATTGTTCTAAAATTGCATTATTTAAGAATGACCTATCTCCATCTGACATGAACTCAATAGATATTTCTTTTTTTTTATATTGTTTTCTCCAAAAATCAAAACAAGCTTTTAAAGCTATTGATGAAATCCAGTTTTTAAATGGTTTTTCTCCACTAAAGGTATATAGGGATTCATAGGCTTTAATAAATACTATTTGAGCCACCTCTTCAACTTGCTCATATGGTAATCTCTTCATTAAAATCTTTAAAACAATTGATTGATATCTATTTAGTAACAATTCATAATCATTGATCTTACCATCGAGAACACGTCTGATAATTTCATTATCATTATTATTTTTTCCAACCATGCTCTCATCCTAATGATATTTTCTTAATAGATTCAATTCATCTATAACGAATACAATAATTAAAATCTATTTTTAAAAAAATAATTCTCTAATTTTTTTTTAAAGTTTTTTTCGTACTCCGTAGGCAAAATCGCTAAAATCTCACTCAATACATTTATCCTAAAAATCATCATATTTGCTTTAGCATCATTGACTTTCTGAATAGTATCCTTTAAGTCAGCTTGAGAAGCTTTGGAAAATATATTTTCTATTAACTCTTTTTTTGACTTATTTAATAAATAGTTTAATTCTTTTCTCTGATCACTTTGGTTGCTGATTATTTTAAAAACTTTTGCTTTTTCTATCTTCGATAAATCACTAAAATAAACTGTTTTAAAAATATCTTCATTTACTTCAAAGTCTGTATTTTCATTCTCTTCAACAGAATATGAAGTTATTGAAAACATTAAAGATACTAAAAATACTAGGCTATTAAGAATTTTTCTTAACAAATTTTTTTCAACCATACCAATCCCCTTAAAATTTTTGAAATATATACCAGTAATTATTTTTTATTAATTATTACTGGTATATATCACTTGTCGAAAAAAACTATAATAAGGTTACATAAATTTGTTTTTATTCTATAAAGTGCTGTGGTTTTATTTTTAAGGGGGTATAAATGGGGGTACATATAGCCATATAAGCTTTAAATCACTTCAATTTTCGAGTTTAAGGAAAAGTGCTTACCTCCACCATTTACCTGTTTAATACAGTCTAATAAAATCTAACTTTTAAATACAAGTCTATGATTTTATTATATTTTTATTCCTATGCGGTCTAATGCAGACCAATTGAAAACAACATTAAAGTTGGGGTAATTACAAGCTTTTACCCCAATACAATTTTTTTTACCCCAAGATTAAGACAAATTTACCCCAAACAAATTTTTGCAGATAATCGTCAGTAGTGGTTAATTGCTTATCTACAATACTCGATAGCAAATGGCTTAGGTTTAACTTCCCCCTTATAATAATTTTTTTGATTCACCAAAAGAAACCATTGGCATTAATAAAAGTAGTATAAGTAGTTTATTCATTCTCATTTGAATACCAGTATTTCTCATGGTTATCTTTTTTTCCTAATTTTAGTTATAAAGAAACCAATCCAAAAAGCTATAAAACCAAAAATGACGCTAATAATAATAAATGACGCAATAAAATCAATAAAAGATTCATCGTAACTTTGGTAATCACTCATTACAAAAACATAAAATGGAAAGAAAGAAAAAAACCATCCATTTTGAACTGCATTATTTTTTCTTTCCCTAAACTTTTCATTAACTATTTTATAAACAAAATAAATTATAATTCCCCGAATTGCTAATGAAATAAGTACATCAATCGCCATATCATTCTCCTTTTTATAAAACCTAATTAATTCTAGTGGGATTTTAGATTCTTAGAAATTTTAAAATAAGATGGCGTTGACTTGCTAGGATTGTTAAAAAAATCATACTTCCAGTTAAATCGCCAACGAAGGTCGCTATCCAATCTCTGTAAAAATTAGATAAAGTTGTACCTAAAATATAATAACCATATAGTGCATAAAAAAAGCTATAAGTGACTGCATAAACAAAAGCCAAAGATACAATTAATTTAAGGTTTAGATTCTCAAGCTGATTACCAAGTGGATGAAAAGAGTCGAAAGCATAAATTGTCAAGATAGGTACTGTTGCGCTTAATGTTGCATAAAATGTTATAGATAAAATAGACGTATTTTCGAATAAAAAAACCATTGCAAAAAAGCTACCTAAGAAAATACCAACCCATGCATCTTCTCTATAAATTGCTGCAAAAAAAAACCTCATCCCTGCAGGTAAATAAATGAAGTGAATGTGTTCTTTATAGGTAAGGATTGAAAAAAAGTTATTATTTAAGACATATAGTATGAAGTAAACAGCAGAAATAAATAGATGAAGCTTATATTTTTTGAAATTGAGTGAAATCATAGAGTTTCTCAATCTCCATAAGGTATTTATTGTAATTTTTCCCTTTTTGAATAAATTTTACCCTTTCATCATCTTTTGAATTCACGTAATCCAGTACGTCAGACTGCTTCATTTTTTTTAAGCGACGATGAATTGTAGAAGGAGATAAATTTTTTATTCCCTGAATTACATTATTAACTCTTAACTCTGATTTTTGAGACCACTTGATATCTAGATATGCAATTATTAGCACATCTTCAAAATCAATCTTAGCTTCTGCAAGAGGTGCAATCGCATTTAAGAAGTTTGAAATACGTGTTTTTGTCATAAGATTCTTTAACTTAGTTGGTGAGTATGTTTAAAAAACTTAACATCATATATATTATAAAAAATACTATACTTATTCGATAAGCATTTGTGAACTAAATTAACCAATCTTCACTAAACTTCTGCAACCAGTTTTTTTTTGTATTTGGTTGTTTAACCCTCTTAATATTTATCTTTTTTTCTAAGTCATCTAAATTTCTTATTAACTCACTGGGTCTTTCTCCCAGTAACTCAATATATTTTTTTAAAGATGAAATAAAGAGAGTTTCAGAGCGATAAAAATTGATGTCATTTTTCTCTAAAGCAATTATGTGCTGTGTTGATAAAGCCATTCTATGTGATAAAGAATCATCAATATTTAAGCCTTTACTTTCCCTAAGTTCTGCTAGATGTTTACAATCATAATCAATCATCATGGTTAAATAATTTTTATATATATTTATGTCAATATAACATATATAATCAAATTGACAACTAATAAAATATTGTTAACAATATCAATAGGTATTTATTACATTGAAGAAACCTTAAAATAATTTCATGCAGGTGAATTTATAGAGGTCTTCGTTTATTAGTAATTTAAAAATCGTAATAAATACCTACCTTTAAATTAGTAAAAAGAAAGATTTTTACTTCTTAATTACCCATTATCATGTAGTAAAAATGCGGGAAAAAGGAATACTAGTTTTATAATCTGTAATCCATTCTTAATAATCAATAATTACTCCTGATGCACTTGTATTGAGCAAATATTTATATAAAAATCAGTAATTTTTAAATATTTGTGACATTTTTGATTATTTAATTAATTTTTAGGAACTCTTGATGTGTGGCAACGTCGAGCTCATATGATTTGTTCTACAACAAATAATTTTTGTTTTTATTGTAAACAACGAGCCAAGTTTTTTGATAATTCAACGGGTAAGTGGTACTGTAGAATATCAATAGATGCTCGTGGCGTGTGTAATAAAAAAGGAAGTGAATTAAATACTTTTATTAAT
Source organism: uncultured Nitrosomonadales bacterium (assembly GCA_913048465.1). GTDB lineage: Bacteria > Pseudomonadota > Gammaproteobacteria > Burkholderiales > Methylophilaceae > BACL14. The sequence continues at coordinate 70,010 of CAJWVO010000005.1, read as the reverse complement.
TAAGAAGTTTTATGTAAAAATGAAATTCTTAACATCATGTATTGGATCGTACTAAGTGGCTAATAATGCAAACAAAGTCGATATCATAATCATTGGAGCCGGAATTGCCGGTATATCCAGCGCATACTATATTCAAAAAAATTTTCCCCACCTCAAATACAAAATTATTGAGGCCCGAAACGACCTTGGTGGTACATGGGATCAAATGACTTTTCCTGGCGTTCGTTCAGACACCGATATGTATACCTATGGATATTCATTTAATCCCTGGCAAGGGTCAATAATCGGAATGGGAAAAGAAATCAAACAATATCAAGTTGATACCGCTGAAAAATTTAATATCAAAGAAAATATTTTATTTAATACGCTCGTTAAGTTACTGTCCTGGAAAAACAAAACTTGGATAACTAAAACCAGTAAAGAAACCTTTCATAGTCAGTATGTTGTTTGCTGCACAGGATCGCGCGATTATAGTGAGCCTAACTTCCCAAAATTTAAAGACGAAGCTAAATTTAGAGGAGATATTGTTCACACTCAGACATGGGGGAAGACAAAATTCAAAGGGAGGGATGTTGCCTTAATTGGAAGTGGTTGTACCGCAGTAACTATGACACCCGCGATAGTTAAGGAAGCAAAGTCAGTTACACTTGTTCAACGAAGTCCAGCTTGGATTGTAAATGTGGACGGCAGCGAAAAATCAAATCGCCTGTATAAGACTTTTGAAACACTAATAGATTACGCTTACAGTCGGGTTTTAAAAAAACATTATAAAAAGAAAGTATTGTCCAAGTATGCTGATTATTACTCTGATGACAATATTCCTTCCTATGATTATTGGAATCAAAGACCGGCATGCAGCTTGGATAATGATTATTTTGAATCTATAAAATCTAATAAAGTAACCGTGGAGCATTCAGGTATAAGTAATTGGGAAAAAAATGGTCTTAAATTATTAAATGGAAAAAGTATCAAGTGTGACCTAGCCATTATGGCAACCGGCCTCAATGCTCAACTCTTGGGCGGTATAGATATATTAGTAAATAATAAAAAAGTTAATCTAAATAAATCAAGCTGGTATCGGGGAATGATGTTTAGTGGAATTCCAAATCTTTTTGCACACACTGGCTATATTAATTTTAGCTGGACTGCCCGATGTGAAATTGTCAGCGAGAGAATATGTAAGACGATAAAATATATGCAAAAGAATAGTTACACAAATTGCGTTCCAAAGTATAAAGGTGAAAAATCTAAGCCAGCTATCGAAGCAAATTATGTTCTAAGGTCCATTGATAAATTTCCTAATAGAAGTTTCAAGTTTGATAATGCAAATTACTTAAATGAATATATTCAATTTAAGATGTCAAAGATAAACGATGGTGTTTTAAATTTCCAATAAACTTAAAGGTAAACACATATGAAATTAGAATCATTAGCTCTGCATCACGGCTATAAACCAGAGCAAACCACAAAGGCTGCCAATACTCCCATTTATCAAACATCAGGTTTTACTATAGATGACACCCAACACGGAGCCGACTTATTTGATCTTAAAGTTGAAGGAAACATTTATTCTAGAATAGGTAACCCTACAAATGCTGTATTAGAACAAAGAGTTGCTGCCATGGAAGGTGGTATTGCTGGCTTATCATTGGCATCAGGTATGTCTGCCATAACTTATGCTGTGCAATGTCTAGCTGAACCAGGTGACAATATCATAAGCACAAATCAACTATACGGCGGTACCTATAATTGCTTTACACACAGTTTTCCAAAACAAGGGATAAAGGTGAAGATGGTTGATGGGGCTGATTTTCAAGCTATTGAAAATGCAATTGATGACAACACAAAAGCTTTATATTGTGAATCCATTGGAAATCCGTCAGGTATCATTATTGATATCAAAAAGTTTGCTGAGATTGCCAATAAGTATGGTATTCCCTTGATTGTAGATAATACAGTTGCAACTCCATATTTATGCAAACCTATTGATTTTGGCGCTTCCATTGTGGTGCACTCACTTACCAAATACATAGACGGTCATGGATCAACAATCGGAGGCATAATTGTTGATTCTGGGAAATTTGACTGGACAAAAAACCCAAAAAAATTTCCTATGCTCAATCAGCCTGACCCTTCTTATCATGGAGTAGTTTACACAAAAGAGTTTAAGGAAGCTGCTTTTATTGCGTGTTGCCGAGTTGTTCCATTAAGAGAGACTGGTGCATGTCTATCCCCACACAGTGCTTTTTTGATAATGCTTGGTCTTGAATCACTAGGTGTCAGAATGGAACGACATTGTGACAATGCTCTAACTTTGGCCAAGTATTTAGAAAAGCATGATCGAGTTGCATGGGTAAATTATGCCGCCCTTCCAAATGATAAATATCATGATGTATGCAAAAAAATTACTGGGGGAAAAGCTTCAGGTATTATCAGTTTTGGTATTAAAGGTGGTATGCAGGCCGCTACTAAATTTATCGACTCCCTTCAGATGATTCTCAGAGTCTTAAGCATGGGTGATGCAAAATCTCTAGCTTGTCATCCGGCATCGACTTTGCACCGACAATTGAATCCAGAGCAGTTAGCCTTAGCTGGAGTTAGTGAAGATATGATTAGAATTTCAGTGGGGATTGAACATATTGATGATATTATTGCTGACGTAGATCAGGCAATTAAAGCTTCAGTAATTAAATGAATTTCTAGGGACAATTAAAACATGATCCTAGTTTCTTATCCCAGTTTTTTACTGAATCCAGTCCAATTACATCTTTAAAATCAGCATTCTTTACCTCTGCTTCATTTAAATCAGCTCCAGTTAGATTAGCACCTGTTAGATCTGCCTGAATTAATTCCGCCCTGTTTAAGTTTGTATTCTTGAGGTTAGCTCCTCGCATGTTAGCAAATTTAAAGCTGGCAATATTCAAATTAGTATTCTCAAAATTAGTATTCTCAAAATTACCACCTGTTGAATCAAATTTCATCTGCCCCATCGGCTGATTGCCCACATCGAGACCTAAATCAGCATCCGATATATCAGCACCAGACATATCAACTTTACCAAGAGTGCCTATTAGCCTCACTCCTTTAAGAATGGCATTACGAAAGCTGGTGTTACCAAAAATAGGTTGAAATATAGTGGCCATAGCAAGATTAGCTCCATTAAAGTTTGTTTCTTCTAGTCTAGCTAAATTAAGATAAGCTCTTTGCAGATTTGCGCCAGATAAGTTAGCTCCTCTCAGATCGGCTCCAAAAAAACTAATATTGACCATGTTGCAATGGGTTAGATCTTTGCCACTAAAGTTTAAGTAACCAACATCAAGATTAGATAGATCACATTCTGGATCGTTGTCTAGAATATCATCAACTTCCTCCTGTGATATTTTTTTTCGGTCATCATTGAATGCAGTTGAAAAAAATTCCTCTGCATTTTGAATCACCTCTTGAGGGTTTTCAAGAAAAATATCTTTACCAGACTGGTTTCCGAAACAATAAGTTTTACCATCAACCATCTCATTTACAGAACAATCTGTGGCTTGAAAGTTACCTTCAGAAAGGCTTGTTGCACAGAAGTTATTGAACTCTTCACTAAATACTGAGGAGCTTGATAAAAATAATAAAAACAATAGATATTTTTTCATAACATTTTTTTAAATGCATACATCACTTTATAAAGACCTTAGTCGTATCAAAAGATTTCATATAATTAACTATCTTTTTTAAACAATGGGCGTATTATAAAGTTATGAAAGATGCTTACTTAAATATAAGTGAGATCGCACATTCGCTCAAAATTGACCATAAAACGCTTATGCAATGGGTTCATGATGGCAAATTCCCCCCACCTAAAAAAATAATCAACGATCGTTTTACCATTTGGAGTTACGCTGTCATCGAAAATTGGATTGCGCAACAAAAAGAAAATCAAGAATGGTTTGATGAGATTGACCCAGATTCTTGAAAAATATAATAATCTATAAAAAGTGAGATATTTTAAAAGCCTTTAGACTTAAAAAATAAATAAAAAAGGATTCCAAGTAGACAAATTGGTAAGGCTAAAATGAATGATTCTTTCGGGGTATTAAAAATACTTTTTAATGCTTCTCGATAGTAAAAACCAACCATAATTAAGATTAAAAAAAGGCCTAAAATTCGAGCAAAATCTGATTCCATAATTACATACAAACAATGGTACCGTTTTCAAATAGAGTACATTTTTTTACAACACCATCGACGTTTGTGATTTCAACCGTCTCTTGAGCAAAACTGGCATGGAAAAAGATAAGGCTTGAAATAATAAGTGGCTTTAAAAATATCTGTAAATGCATAATCTTATGATAAAGAATAAAATAAAAAGTGCCTATTTATTTGATAATATTTAAAGATGAATTATGAATGCCTCATGGATGTATGGGACGGCTGGTTTGTAGCCTCCTTTTACATTATTTCCTTTATTTATTTTTCAATTAAAAGAAAAGATGCTGATTTAGCATCATTGATCATCCCTGTCTTGGTTTTAGGAAACTTTTTCTTACTCATTTTTATTATTTATTCGCAAATAAAATGTTAGAGCTCAGAGGAACTCTTTTTCAGAAAAAAGTTTGGGATGCAATAATGAATATTCCAAAAGGTGAAGTCAGAACTTATAAAGAAATAGCGATATCGATAGGCCACCCAAATGCTTACCGAGCTGTGGCAAGTGCGTGCAAACATAACCCCTACCCCATTGATATTCCATGCCATCGTGTTATCCCTGTCAAAGGCGGCGTAGGAGATTACTTAGGGGTTGTTAATTGTGAAAAGAAGAAAAGACTACTGGAAACTGAGGGAGTGGATGTAACTCTTTTTAATCTTTAGATTAATTTAAACGTTTATCAGTGTTCCTAGCTTGTTTCAAAAGAATATTTTCCATTTCGGTCTCTTTCGCGCTTCTCTCTTTCCAGGTGATGGCTTTTGATGTCGCATACTGACCCGTGTATTCCTCTTTAATTAATTTGTTATATTTCCAGCCTTCGATCAGCTTCTCATTACCCCTGTTGTCACTCCATGAGATTTTTGTAGTGGTCGGCATGATGTCGTAATATTCAGCGGGAATTTCCACCACATCATATCCAATTGAATTCAGCTTGCATATTAAATCCTCAGCCCCAACGTTGGATTCAAGGATCTCATCTTCAGTAAGCTGAAAAGCTTTAATCTCAGGATAGGTTTTGGCCAAATAAATTTGCAAGGGTGAGCCTTTAGGAATAACAACACGATAAATTAATTCACCCTTAACTTCCTTCGTGAAAAAATCCCAGTAACTGACTGAGCCTCTATGCCAAATTTCCTCGGCAGAAGCCTTGATCACGATACCGTGCTTTTCCAGACTTTCGTCTTCATCATCAAAAAAATCAAAATCTTCCGACATGTGTATATCCTAAATTGAATGCTATTAAAGATTAGCGAATGCTCAAAAAGTTGCTTATTCTTCCAAATAATTAGTGGTTTGTCGACTCAAGATTTCTCTTTTGAGTAATGGGCTGCGATGAGAGATAAGAATCCCATTAAAGAAAGATAATAGCCCACATAATCAAATCCAAAATTATTAGCAAGCCATAGAGCAATAAATGGAGCAAATGAGGCTCCTAAAATACCGGACAAATTAAATGACAGCGAGGCACCGGTATACCTCACCTCAGTTGGAAAGACATTAGATAACATAGTGCCTAAGGGGCCATAGGTGAGTCCCATTAATGCCATCCCGATAAATAAGGTCATCATTACGCCAATGGAATGAATGCTGATCACCTCTTCTATGAATAGACCAAATACAAGGATAAAAAATGAGGTAACAACCATCATCTTTCTTGGGGTCAGCTTGTCTGCAAAATAAGCTGATAATGGAATCATCCCTGCGAAAAAGAGTATCGAGTAGAGCTGAATGATAAGAAATTCCTCATCAGTGAAATTGAGATGCTGAATTGACCAGCCTGCAATAAATACAGTCATTAGATAAAAGATTCCAAAGGTGGCAATCCCAGTGAAGGCTGCTAGGAATAAAGGTAATTTTTGCTCTTTAAATATTTTTGCTATGGGTACATTTTGATGCAGTTTTTTATTTTGGCTAGCTTTTATAAATTCTGGAGTTTCGGAGATTTTTAACCTGATATATAAACCAATTGCGATTAACAATGCACTGGCAATAAATGGAATTCGCCATCCAAAGTTAAGAAAATCTTCCTTGGTCAACATTTCAGTTAAGATCAAAAAGATTCCGCCAGACATTAATAAGCCCAGTGGTGCTCCTAATTGAGGAAACATACCGAACCAAGCGCGTTGTCCCTTTGGTGCATTCTCCACAGCCAATAAGACTGCTCCACCCCACTCACCGCCCAAGCCAAAACCTTGCCCAAATCTGCATAGAACAAGCAATATTGGCGCCAAAATACCCACTGATTGATAGCTTGGGAGCAAACCAATCATAATGGTCGATAAGCCCATGGTAAGCAAAGCAGCAACCAGTGTGGCCTTGCGGCCAATTTTATCGCCAAAATGTCCAAAGAATGCTGAACCAAGAGGTCTGGCAAAAAATGCAACCGCAAAGGTCGCTAATGACTGCAGCATTTGTGTGGTTGGACTTGATTCTGGAAAAAAAAGATACGGAAAAACCAATATTGCCGCATTGGCATAGATATAAAAATCAAAAAATTCAATGGTCGTGCCGGCGAGGCTAGCAGATAAAACAGTCGTTTTGGAATTAGTTTTATTTGTCATTTAAAGCTTTACGATAGATTAATCAGATGACAATCTAACATAAAGCTTCATAAAGTGTTAATCCTCAGAATCGGGAACAAATCTTAATACCGCACTATTAATACAGTATCTCTTGCCTGTGGGTGGTGGCCCATCGTTGAATACATGTCCTAAATGGATCCCGGAGCTTGCACTGAGCACTTCAACTCTCATGCCATCGTCATGAAATGACAATGCGCCTGGAATGGGATCAAAGAAGCTAGGCCATCCTGTTCCACTATCAAATTTCGTATCACTTCTGAACAATTTAGCTCCAGTAAGCGGATCTACGTAATAACCTGGCTCCTTGTTATCCAGCAATGAACCGGTAAATGGGTATTCGGTGCCATTTTCAAAAGCAATTTTTCTTTGCTCGGGAGTCATGGTTTGCATACTTACCCATTCCCAGAATCTCTTTTTATCACCTTCATAACCAGTATATCGAGCAATTTCTTGATTATTTTTGGTCATTACTATCGTCGGAGTGACTACCACAGGCTCATTTAGTTGAACCGAACTATCATTGAATTCGTAGGTTTCGACGAGTTTAACTTCAGATTCCCATACTTGAGTCACATCCTTCTTAAATAACTGACAGGACGAACAATCTTCCGCCTCATACACAACTATTTGTAATTCTTGAATGGTTTCTGGTGATATATGTTCTTGCTTCATTTTTTTAGCCTCTAACATAGAAGTAATACTCAATAAAAAGATCAAAAATATGGGGAATGCTAAGTTATTTCTCATTATTAATTTAAGTATTGTTATTGATAATTCAATAGATTAAATTTGTAAGATAATGTTCAAAATTAAATAAAAAGTATTTATAATCAGTATTTTATAAAAATTAATTAAAGTAAATAATAAAATAAATTTATTGAAAAAAATATTATTTCACGTACTCTTGTAAGCATGAATCAATTTGATAAGCTTATTCCGCGCTTCAACACCGATTCCGTTCGCTGGGACAAGTATAACAAAGATATTATCCCTCTTTGGGTGGCAGATATGGACTTTGAAACCCCTCAATGTGTCATTGATGCTGTCGCCAAAAGACTCGATCATAAGGTTTTTGGTTACACTCATGCGCCATACCAACTCAAAGAAGAGATTACACAATACATTAAAGATCAGTTTGACTGGACTATTGAGCCTGAATGGATTGTATTTACCCCTAGCTTGGTTTCCAGCTTGTATTCAATTGCCCAACAGGTAATACAGGCTGATGATCATGTATTGACACTGCAGCCGGTATACCACCATATCTTGCAGGCGGCATCTTTTTCTAATAGAGATTATTCCGCTGTGCCGTTAGATAATTATAATAATCGACTCATTCTTAGTGCTGAGGGGCTTAAGCATTACCAAAAGAATAATACCCGCCTATTGTTCTTCTGTAATCCTCATAATCCAGGAGGGTCAGTATATACAAAGGGTGAACTCAGTGACATTGCTGCCTTTTGTGTGAACAACAACATTGTGATCTGCTCAGATGAGATTCATTGCAATATGATTCATGATGGGATTCAGCACACCCCCATCGCGAGCTTATCTGACGAGATTGCAGACCAATCCATCACACTAATGTCCTTGAATAAAGTGTTCAATATTCCAGGACTTGGATTAGCTTGGATGATTTGCAAGAATGAAGAGATAAGAAAGAAGATACAAGCACAAATCGGCACCCTGATCCCTGATCCGCAAATTATTAGCTATGTAAGTACCCAGGCCGCTCTTCGTCATGGAGAACCGTGGCGACAGGAACTTATTCAATACCTTGATAGCAATAAGTTAATGTTAAAAAATGATATTAAACAGATGCGGCCATTACAGATGTACACAATGGAAGCCAGCTATTTAGCTTGGATTGGTTGTAGTCAATTAGAGATTAAAGATCCGGCACAGTTATTCTTAGAACATGGTCTTGCATTGCAGCCTGGATCGATGTTCCAGCAAGATAATCACGTGAGAATTAATATCGCCACACCCAAATCAGTTCTCCGTGAAGCTTTAGACAGGATGCATGCCGCTATTGATAGCTTTCAAGCCTAAAACAAATCTTTTAGTTTTTTTAGTTCTTTAATATTCTCAATTTCGCCAAGCTCTGACTCAATTTTTTTAATGGCCTTTTCTGCTTCTCGATCAATTTGTTTTTTTAGGTCTTTTTCAAGATCATTCACTAAATTTTTAAAATTAACAGCCCTTTTTAAATCTTTTTCCATGGCATCAAAGAATACTTTCATTAACTCGTCAACCAACAACCCGTTCTCTTTTGCCCCAATATTACTTAATTTAATATTAGGCAGCTGGACAGATAAGGTTTGACTGGAGGCAAATGGCATCACCGCCTCAACTTCAGTGTTAATCATCTCAAAGGAGCGAATAATAATCTTTTTACTTTGTTCTGTTTTTGATTGACTAGAGGTTTTCCCTTGATCTTCAACCGGCTTATTTTCATTATCACTATTTTTTTTCTTTGTATTTTTATCTATGTTTTTCTTTAGCTCAACAAAATTAGTTTTTCCATCATTGAACTCATACACGATATCTGCGTGATTGATAAATACTCTTTCTATGACCACTACGTCATCTAAAATAGTGCCTACATCAATATCTAATTCAGCTTGGTCAAAACGGAAAGCGTATTTAGTTTGAAAACCTGCAGGATTACCTTGTTGATAATTATTAAGAACACCGACGCCCTCTTTTAAATTTAATTTAACCTGAGCTAGGCTGACATTGGCTTTTGTGGCATCTGAAACAGATGTCACAATAATTTCTCGGACAATTTCATCTAGATTGTCCTTTAAAAAAAAGAATGGTCCTGATATCGCAATCAAAACTATTAATAATGTGACCAATAATTTTTTCACAATAAAATCTAAAATTACTATTCATAAATTATATTAATTTGTCTTTTTTTTATAGTCAATTGACTTCAAGAAATTGATATAAGATCATTGAAGAAAATTAAATTTTTTATTCGAGCTCATGGATATTTTAAAATACATAGCATTAATAGATCATGCCATCAATGAAAACGAATCTGAAATTGAAGGTTTAGATCGGGCGATTGGTGATGGAGATCACTTTATTAACCTAAAAAGAGGTATTACCGCCATACTCTCAATGACCGATCAGTTATCGACAATGACTGTGAGTGAACAATTTAAGATGATCGGCATGAAAGTGTTATCCACCGTGGGCGGTGCCTCTGGACCCTTATTTGCGACCTTTTTTTTGGAAATGGGTAAACACATCACTGACAGCAAACCATCCTTACAAATTATTGCTGAAGCTTTTTCCAAGGCGGTTGATGGGATAAAACAGAGGGGCAAATCTGATGTTGGTCAGAAAACCATGCTCGATGTGCTCATTCCTGTTGCCGCAAAGTTTCAAGAGCTAGCATCTTCAAACATGAGCACTCAAGAAATCGCTGCAGACATAAACCATTTTGCGATCGATTGTGCCCACAAAACAAAAGACATGCTGCCTACCAAGGGAAGATCGTCTGGTTTAGGTGAGCGTGCCCTAGGACATATGGACCCAGGGGCAAAAAGTTGTCAGGTGATGATCAGTGCTGTTTGTCAGCACATTCAAGGAGAGTAAATACCAATGAAAAAATTTCTCAACAATCCAGAAAATTTTCTCAAAGAAAGTTTATCCGGTTTAGGTAAAGCCCATCGAGATTTATTACAAGTTCACTTTGACCCCACTTTTGTTACCCGAAAATCTATCAATTCCGATAAGGTGATTTTAGTTTCTGGAGGAGGCTCTGGTCATGAGCCATTACATGCTGGGCTCATTGGTCATGGCATGTTGGATGCTGCCTGTCCAGGACACGTGTTCACATCCCCTACTCCTGATCAAATGATGGCTGCGGTAGATTTTTGTAAGCCTAACAAAGGAGCCTTATTTATCGTTAAAAATTATTCAGGTGATGTCATGAATTTTGAAATGGCCGCTGAAATGACATCGTATGAGAATGCCTCGATATTGGTGAATGATGATGCTGCGGTGATTGATTCGAGTTACACCACTGGAAAAAGAGGTGTGGCAGGGACGGTCATTGTTGAGAAAATTGTAGGCAGTCTCGCTGAAAATGGAGGTGATTTAAAATCATGCGTGGATTTGGGGAATGAAGTAAACCAGCGATGTTCTTCAATCGGTGTCGCCCTATCGAGTTGTACTATCCCAGAAGCTGGTAAGCCCACTTTTGATATTGAGGACGACCAAATTGAATTCGGTGTGGGTATTCATGGTGAGCCTGGCCGAAGACGAGAACAAATCAGGCCAGCACAAACGATTGTGAAAGATATGATCGAGGCCATTATTGAAGATTTTAAAGGTAAAAATCTAGCCCTTTCAAACAACACAGAGCTTCTAATGATCGTTAATGGTTTTGGTGGGACCCCGCTCTCAGAGTTGTACCTGATATATGAAAATGCATGTGAAATTTTAAGTGGTTACCAATTAAATGTAGTGAGATCATTAGTGGGAAATTACACAACTGCCCTCGATATGGAGGGCGCCTCAGTGACGTTGTGTATATTAAATGACCGCATTAAAAACCATTGGGATGCTCCAGTACATACCGCAAGTCTTCGTTGGGGAGTCTAAATGTCGTTAAAATCTATTAAAAAGTATTAAAAATACGTTAAATTAACTTATCTCAGAAATAAAAACTAAACCAAAATAGTTCACCATAAACATCATCACGAGAAACATGATAGTGAAATATTTAGCCTCTTTTCTTGACTCATCAGCAAAAAAAGTGATTTTTGGGATGTTTAGTAATATAAAGAAATTAAAGGCGGCTAACATGGCTATCCAAAATTCTGACATAAAACGATCCCTGAAAAAGAAAAGCACCACAGCAATCACCAATGCTGCATAAAATGACTTTCTCCATGTGGTTTGACTATTTTTAATTTCAGTAATAATTTTTTGCATTTCAACTACCTTTTAACCGTGATAAATTTTGTTCGTATTGATTCGTATATTTAACCTGATATTTGTCACAGAAGTTATCTTTATTATTTTGCCTCTTTTCGATTGATTCTAATATTTTGGCTGAATCATAATTTTTCTCTAATTCAAGCGACTGCTGTTGTCCCTTTGTTCGATCATTAATAGGTAACATATGAACAGCCATTCCTTTGCACACCTGAGGATTAACTATCTCAATACCTGGACAATAGTTAGATTGAATGAATTCGCCATCAAGACAATGTTTGATGAAGGCATTAAAGTCATCCATCATCATTTCGGCATAAACTGAGTAAGATAAGAGTATCAAAAGCAGCCGAAGGCTAATTTTCATTCGCTCTTTCTTGTTGAAGTTTTTCAAAAGCTTTTTGTAGTTCTTCTGGTGACATGGATTCATAATCAATTTCGCCCTCTTGTACTTCTTTTTGGGGTGCTTCGCAAAAGTAATTACAGTAGATTGTTGAGATGATTTTGTAATTAATGGCTAACCAGATAATAACCATTAGCAAAATACTTAATCGAATTAACAATCTTTTCACACTCACCTCAGCTTCTTCAAAAAGTTTGACAACATATTATACAAAATACTTAAGCAGGTAAAACCTTTAAATAAAAAAATGTCATATACATGTAATCATTAAACTTCTGTGGCACAATACGGTCCATTAAAAAATTATTAAAAATGAGTTTTATATGGCTTCAGACTTTAACTATCTCAAAGATCACTTTCCGAAAAATTTCAATCAAACTGTGATGGAGCATCAGGCGGTCAATAAGGTACTAACCTTTTGCAATAAAGATACGCAGTTTCTATTGTTTACCGGCATGTTCCATGAGGTCAATGGTGGTAAAGGTATTACCGATGATCTAGAAGTGTATTTGGTTAACTATTTAGCAGATCAACTCAAGCTAACTGCATTTGGTCGCGCTGCTGCCTATGTTCTAGAAGACCAAACCAAATTTATTGGTTATGACATTAAGAGTACGGATAATGAAATATGGTCTCAACAAAATATATTTGAAGCTAATGAAGAGGGTCGAGTTTCTAAGGTCATTGATAAATTTAGCAATACCAGTGATACCAACCCCATCTGCCCATTAGTTAGTCGCTACTTTAAAAAAATTGATTTTCCGGAAGACACGCTTGAGTTCTTAAAAAATCTTCACGCTCAAGTAACACCTAGCCTGATTGAAATTAAACGCGCCTGAATGACTTTATAAATTCTAACTGAGTTGGCAGATTTGGCTGCCTTCTCCAAAGAATTTTTGACACATCACTGGATTTAGAAATACTAAAGCTACATAGATTACGACAAAGGCTATTAGCCCGTATTTAAGATTTTTTTTCATGCTCTTTATGTTATCCATATAAATATCAAAATCAAGCCGTAAATTTCAACTCAACAGTGTAGAATCACATCTCCTGAAATAATCAACAAAGATCCCTATGCAATATTCAATGAATGAAATCAAAACTAATCTCTTAAGTGGACTCACAGTGGCGCTGGCCATGGTGCCTGAGGCAATCGCATTTGCCCTAATCGCTCATGTGTCACCATTGACCGGACTTTATGCAGCCATTATCGTGTGCTTAATTACCTCAGTTTTTGGTGGACGTCCGGGAATGATTTCTGGAGCCACAGGGGCGCTGGCTGTAGTGATGGTAGGTTTAGTAGTCAATCATGGAGTTGAGTACTTATTTGCTACTGTTATTTTAATGGGTCTTTTTCAGCTGGTCTTTGCTTTATTTCGTTTAGGTAAATTTATTCGTATGGTCCCCTATCCAGTGATGTTAGGATTTGTAAACGGGTTAGCAATTGTCATTTTTCTTGCTCAATTTAATCATTTTAAGATAACTGATGAGTCTGGAATAAGTCAATGGATGAGTGGCGTTGCTCTGTATACGATGGTAGGACTAACATTATTAACAGCGTTATTAATCTATGTAATTCCAAAAGTGACAAAAATTATCCCAGCACCTCTGGGAGCAATCGGTATTGTTTCATTTATCACCATATTTTTTAATCTAGATACCAAAACCGTGGCCGATCTTGGAGCCATTGGTGGTAATCTTCCGATCTTTCAGATCCCTGTCTTAGATTATAATTTTGAGACTTTTCAAATTATCACTCCTTATGCCCTACTTCTGGCTGCGATTGGTTTAATTGAAACCCTACTCACATTAAACCTGATTGACGATATGACAGAAACACGTGGCAGACCTAATCGAGAGTCTATGGCTCAAGGTGCAGCAAATATTCTCACCGGCTTTTTTGGCGGCATGGGCGGTTGCGCAATGATTGGTCAAAGCATGATCAACATCAACAATGGTGCCCTGAAAAAATTATCTGGCATCGCAACGGCTGTTTTTTTAGCATCCTTCATTCTTTTTTTATCTGACTGGATTGAAATGATTCCTCTAGCTGCTTTAATTGGGGTAATGTTTGTCGTGGCTGAAAAAACATTTGAATGGGGAAGTTTAAGGCTGTTTGGCAAAGTGCCTAAAGAGGATATTATTGTCGGCCTTCTAGTTGGTGGTATCACCATTATTGCTGACTTGGCTATTGCGGTAATTGTAGGTGTGATTGTCTCAGCTCTATTTTTTGCTTGGGATCATGCAAAAAAAATTGATGTAAAAGAAAAAATAAATAAAAAAGGATGGAAGATTTATGAATTAAGTGGCACGCTTTTCTTTGCCTCTGTTCAAAATTTTCAAGACCTATTTGACCATAAGAATGACCCGAAAGATGTGATCATAGATTTTAATAACTCAAAGGTGGCTGATCACTCCGCAATTATGGCAATCGATAATGTTGCAAATAAGTATAAGAAAGTTGGTAAAAAACTTCACTTAGTGCATTTGAGCCCTGAATGTTTGGAAATTTTAGATACCGCTAAAGACATGGTTGAAGTGAACCTGCTGGAAGATCCAAAATATCATATTGCCGATGACAAATTAGCTTAAATTAAAATGTTTAAACTGAATAAAATATTGGCACAACATAATAGTTTATAGTAGAATACCGACTTCTAAATGATGTCCCCATCGTCTAGAGGCCTAGGACACTGCCCTTTCACGGCGGCAACAGGGGTTCGAATCCCCTTGGGGACGCCAATATCTTAATTTTTTCCCTTGTTTTATTGCCCTTTATTAATGGTACTATTTACCGGTATTCTTAATCGTTTAAAAGACAGAATTTGAAAAAAGAAACTGCCAGGAAAAATTATCAAAAAAAACGTCAAGAATTATCTTCTTTGCAATTTGAAGAAGATTCTTCTCAAATTATCCGCAACCTAATTGAGTTAATTAAAAAATTTAAGCCAACCTGCATTCATTGTTTTTTAACAATTAATCAAAAAAGTGAAATTAACACAAAACCCATCATAGAATATTGCTGGGAAAATCATATCGATGTCGTTGTTCCCATCACTGACTTCACAAACAATACGTTAAAAAATGCCAAATTTGACCCTAGCACCAAAACAGCACTCATAAAGAATAATATTCCGGAGCCGATTAATCCCGTATGGGCTAATGATAGCGATATTGAGTTAGTGATCACACCGCTTTTAGCTTTTGATGCAACAGGACATCGGGTTGGATTTGGCAGAGGATTCTATGACCGTCTTTTTTTATCTTTACATGATGAAGTAAAGAGAGTTGGGGTGAGTTTTTTTAAGCCTTGTGAACCTCTAGAGGATGTCGATAATTATGATGTTCCACTAACCCATTGTGTGACACCACAAACGACTTATTACTTTAAAAAAGATAATTAATTTTTTAGATTACAGGGAGCAAGAATGTATGCTCCCTGAATTATTTATTTCTTAGCAGGTGGGTACGTCTCAGCTTCCGAAGGAAATGCTCCGGAATGGACATCCGCTGCAAATTGATTAACTGCTTTGGTAATAAGCTCTGCGCCATTTAAATAGGTTCTCACAAACCTTGGTTTGAAGTCAGTACAAAAACCTAACATATCTGGAAGCACCAGTGCTTGACCGTCTACGTCAAGGCCAGCGCCAACACCCACCACAGGAATCGCCACAGCATCTCGAACAGCCGCTCCAACATGTCGTGGCACAGCTTCCAGAACAATGGCAATGCATCCAAGTTCTTCTAGTGTTTTTGCTTCTTCGATAATTTTTAGTTCACTTTCTTTTGTCTTGCCTTGAGGTTTAAACCCACCAATCGCATTATGATGCGTTGGAGTTAAGCCAATATGGCCTATCGTAGGTATGCCTGATTCAGACAAATGAGCGTAGAGCTCTTCGTTGCCATCCACACCCTCAATCTTAAGAGCATTAGCACCCGCCTTCGTTAAGATTTCGACATTATCTAAGGCGTCATACAAACCCTTTCTTGTACTCATAAATGGCATGGCAGCAATCAGAAATTTATCTTTTGCGCCCTTCTTTACCGCTCGGGTATGCATGGCGATAGTCTCGACATCACAGTTAATGGTATTTTCATTTCCATGAATAACCATAGACAGGTCATCACCGATCAGAATCCCGTTAATGTCTGTGTCATTGAGAATTTTTGCGCTCCAATACTCATATGACGTTACAACAACAATTTTCTGACCATCTGCTTTTAATTTTTTAAATGATTCCAAAACACTCATATTGCAGTCCTTTCTAAGATCCAATATTTATATTATCTGAATATTTAACTAGATGATAGATAACCATATAAATTGAATGGTTTTTTTAAGGTATAATAACCTTACATATTTAATGGTTTTTTGCCATAAGCAGGTTGGCAAAAAAAGTGACGGTATCCACATACTGTTGCATCTCTGAGGCCCTACATCTCTCCTGGGCCTCTTTAAATTAAAAAAATAATTAATCTTTTTATACTCAATCGCACACAAAAAAATTATTTTCATTATGATTAATATGTCTAATAATTTACCAAGAATACTCATATGTCATTTGCTTTAAAACTTGCTGAAAAAAAATTAGTGCCGGACTGGTTAATAAGAATCGGAATTAGAAGCCTATTAAAAGATCGTTTAACCGAAATTTGCTCTGATAGACCAGAAAATCTCCAAAAACACAAAATAAAATTTGTAAATGCGATGAATCGCTCCCCTATTGCGGTAGACACTAATTTAGCAAATGACCAACATTACGAGGTACCAGCAGATTTTTATCATTACTCACTGGGTATGAATAAAAAATACAGTTCATGTTACTGGAGCAACTCGACAAAAACTTTAAACGACGCTGAACAATTAGCTTTGAAAAAGACTTGTGAACATGCGGAGTTAAAAAATGGTCACCGTATTCTTGAGTTAGGATGTGGATGGGGTTCGTTAACCTTATGGATGGCAAAAAAATATCCTAAATCTAAAATTACAGCCGTTTCTAACTCACACTCACAACGCAAATATATTGAGAGCCAGGCCAAACAAAGAAAGCTGACTAATGTAAAAATTATTACCTGCAACATGACAGAGTTCGATACAAAATTAAAGTTTGATCGCATTGTGTCGGTTGAGATGTTTGAGCACATGAGAAACTTTGCTGCGTTATATGAAAAAATTTCAAACTGGCTAAAAAAAGACGGCAAATTCTTTAAACATATCTTTGTGCATAAAAGTGCGGCTTATTTGTTCCAGGTTAAAGATGACAATGACTGGATGAGCCAATATTTTTTTTCAGGGGGTATGATGCCGTCAATTGATCTTCCCCTTTACTTTCAAAACTCTCTTAAGATAGAGCAACAATGGCTTTGGGACGGAACTCATTATGCCAAAACAGCTCGAGAGTGGCTGAATAATACAGATAAAAATAAAACAGAAATCATAAATATCTTCAAAGACTGTTATGGGTCTGATCAAGCAGAACTTTGGCTACAAAGGTGGAGGATATTTTTTATGGCCTGTGAGGAACTTTGGAATTACGACCAAGGTCAAGAATGGATGGTTGCTCATTACCTTTTTTCTAAATGAAACATAAGCTAATAAACTTTGTTCTGTTTCAGAGTATCTGGTTTATCTTTATTCTCTCCGCTGCTCATGACTCGTTATATGGCGCACTGTTGGGTTTTTGTTTATTAACACTCCAAAATCTCCATGGTAAAAAATTATTTGCTGACTGCATCCTGATTGTTTTAGCGATCGTTATTGGATTCATTCATGATGGACTTCTAAAATACTTTAATTTTATTATATATAATATTGTTTTTATTGATTTTTATTCTCCTATTTGGATCATTGGTTTATGGATATCTTTTGCTTTAACCATTAACCATTCTCTTGCCTGGTTGCAAAATAAACCTGCACTTCAAATCTTTTTTGGTCTTATCGGTGGACCTCTGGCTTATCTGGCTGGAGAAAAACTAGGAGCAATTACTCTGAGTCATGAATACACCCTATATATTTTAGCTTTGAGCTGGGCTGTAGTAACGCCAGTTTTATTTAAATTTTATGCAAAAGGCAAATAAATGAACGTTTATTTAGACGCATTACTATTTTCTTTGTTGTTTGGCTTGGTAGGATGGATTTATTCCTTCGTAAAAACTAATGTAAACATTGTTGACTCCATGTGGAGCCTATTCTTCATCATCAACATCGCCTGTTTTGCCCAAACTAATAGTATTTCTGATAACCAGTGGATGATCTATGTATTGCTTGTTATCTGGGCGGTGCGATTGTCTGCTTATTTATGTATCAGAAATGCAAATAAGCCTGAAGATTCCCGTTATCAAGATATACGCCGTAATTACTCACCTCATTTTCCCTTGAAAAGCTTATTTATCATCTTCATCTTCCAGGCTTCTTTAGCGCTAATCATTTCTTATCCACTGTATTACATATTCAATCCCATACATGAGCAAGGGTGGAATTTTCTGATGCCGCTGAGTTACCTTATGATAGCTATTGGCATACTTTATGAGACCATAGCTGATTACCAACTGTATAAATTCAAAAAAACCAACGCGTCAGGCGAGGTGTGTAATTCAGGCTTGTGGAGATACTCGAGACATCCTAATTATTTTGGTGAGTTGTTAATCACATGGGGTATTTTTGTTAATGCAATTCAATTTGGACATATTTTTATCATCATTTCTCCCCTTTTAATGACCTACTTCCTCTTTAAGTTTTCTGGAGCAGGTTTAATGGAAGAAACCATTATTAATCGTAAACCAAAATATAAAAAATACATTCAATCCACTAATTCAATCCTGCCATGGTTACCCAAAGAGTCATAAGTTTTTTTTCTATGATGCTATTGTGCTGTAGCGTCTATGCTGATCAAATAAATTTCCAAGTCCAATTGAATGACAAGGATATTGGTTTTCATGAATTTAATGTACAAAACGATACGATTAGTAATAAAGCTCAATTCGACGTGAAGTTATGGTTTATTCCGGCCTATAAGTACCGTCATACAGCAACAGAAGTATATAAAGATAATTGTCTAGTTCAATTAGAAAGCGAAACTCAAGATGGCGCAGATTTTTTTGAATTATCAAGCCTTGCGGACTCTGCATTTTTCAAAATTAAGGTAAATGATAAAGATTACAATCACCCAGCGTGTTCACAAACCTTCCGGTATTGGGATATTCAATTTACAGAACAGAATCTTGCTATCAATCCTCAAGATGGTGAAATTTTTAAATTATCATTCTCAAAGGATGAAGACGAAGAAGTGAAGACCAAAACAAATACGTTTTTAGCCAATAAATTCACCCTTCGTGCTACTAATGATCAGGATGAAAAATTTCACATCGAACTTTGGTACGAACAAAATTCAAAAAAATGGATCAAACTTAAATCTTATTTAAAAGATGATAACGTCATCACCTACATACTAAATGACTAAATCAACAATGAATCCAGAAGATCTATCTCGACTTATCGAAATGGCCTGGGAAGACAGAACCCCATTTGATGCTATTTTCAAACAATATGGCTTAACTGAAAATGAAGTCATGCGTCTCATGCAAAAAAATCTCAAACGATCTTCTTACGTCTTATGGAGAAAAAGAGTCAAAGAGATTGGTTTAAAGCACCAAAAAAAACGTGGATTTTTGACTTCTAACGCATATGCGAGCAATCAATACAAGCCAAAGTAACAAAACTTATTGAGAAATGATTCTCCATTGTTTGGGGCCACTCGTGTGAATTGAATTTCCCTCTTGATCGACAGCCACAGTAACAGGCATATCTTTCACCTCAAATTCATAAATAGCCTCCATACCGAGATCTTCAAAAGCTATTTTTTTCGCTTTTTTAATTGCTTTGGAAACTAGAAATGCTGCGCCACCAACCGCAATCATATAAATCGCTTTATTTTTCTTAATCATCTCAATTGTTTGCTGACCCCTTTCGGCTTTGCCAATCATACCGATCACCTCTTGATTAAGAATAGATTCAGTAAATTTATCCATCCTGGTTGCCGTTGTGGGACCTGCTGGTCCGACTGCCTCATCTTGAATGGGATCAACTGGACCAACGTAATAGATCACTCTATTTTTTAAATCCACTGGAAGCTGTTCACCATTAACAATCATAGACTCAATACGTTTATGCGCAGCATCCCTGGCGGTAAATATTTTTCCATTGAGCAATAAAGTATCGCCTGCTTTAAATTGACTCATCCGCTCTTTTGTTAATGAATCAAGATCAACTGCAATCGCATTCTCATTCGGTTGCCATTCTTCTTTAGGATAAAAGTCTAAGCTGAGTGGAACAAACTCAGCAGGACCGTTTCCATTAAGTTTAAAGTGAATGTGTCTTGTGGCCGCACAATTTGGAATAATAGCAACCGGAAGCGATGCCGCATGCGTTGGAAAGTCATTAATTTTTACATCCAAGACAGTGGTGAGACCTCCAAGGCCTTGAGCCCCAATTCCAAGCTGATTAATTTTTTCATACAATTCAAGTCTTAATTCATCCACCCTTGATTTAGCCCCTCTATCTATTAGATTTTGGATATCAATGGATTCCATTAAAGACTCTTTCGCCATAATTACAGCTTTTTCTGCGGTGCCGCCAACACCTATTCCTAGAACACCTGGCGGACACCAACCGGCACCTAAAGTGGGAATGAGATCAAGAATGTAACCCACCAAATCATCAGATGGATTCATCATTTTTAAATGCGCTTTATTCTCTGACCCGCCACCCTTGGCTGCAATCTTAAAGTCTATCGAACGACCTTTAACCAGTCGAGTATGAATCACGGCAGGTGTATTATTCTTCGTATTTTTTCTTAACCCTAATGGATCCTCAACAATTGAAGCCCTTAGGGGATTTTCAGGATTTAAATAAGCCTCGGCAACACCCTGATTGATTAAATCATCGATTGTCTGGTCACCCTCAAATTCCACATCCATGCCGACCTCAACAAAAATAGTCACAATACCAGTGTCTTGACACAGTGGTCTCTTACCCAAAGCTGATAATTTAGAACTCGTTAATATTTGTAACATGGCATCTTTAGCTGGTTTTGATTGTTCCTTCTGGTATGCCGCGGTCATCGCTTGAATAAAATCTTCGGAGTGATAATAGGATATGTACTGCAATGCGTCACTGACGCTAGAAATAATATCTTGGTTTTTAATCATAGTTTAGCGAACCGTTGATTGAGAGACTGCAATAGATTTATCAATATATTTTCTTAATATTTTACCATTTTTAGTTTTAGGAAATTCATGGGCAATGTAAATTGTTTTTGGAGCTTTGTAAGCAGCTAAATGATTTTGTCCAAATTTTAGAAGCTCATTAGGATCTGGCTGTTTGCCTTCATGTGGCAGAATATAAGTCACAACTAATAATTTATCTTTTTCAATTTCTTCCCCAATTGCTGCACAATCCGCCACATCAGGATGAGATTTAAATACTCGCTCAATTTCATATGGAGACACACGATAACCGAAGCTTTTAATGATGTCGTCTTTTCTTCCCAAAAACCAAATATAGCCATCCTCATCATATTTCGCATAATCACCTGTAAAAAACCAACCACTATGTAAATATTTGTCGGTTTCTTCAGGTAAATTCCAATACCTTAAAAATAAACCTGGGTCACTATCAGGAACACATATCATCCCCTCTTCCCTTGTTTTAACTTCTTCTAAGGTTTCAGGGTTTATTAATTTAATATCGTGTCCTGGTTGAGGAAATCCTGCTGAACCTGGACGAATGGGGTTATATTTATTCTCAGAAAGATAATATGAAAATTCTGACATACCTACCGCTTCAAATATATCTTGGTTAAATCTGTCTCTCCATTGATTTAGCACTTCATCAGATAAATGCTCACCAGCACTCATACAATACCTTAATGACGGAACATCTTCAGCCTTAAATTCAGTCTTTTGTAAGATCTGTCGATAAATCGTTGGGACTCCAATAAAAATTGTAGCGTTGTGTTTTTGGATCAACTTCATCCATGTGTCTGCATGA
The DNA here is from genome assembly GCA_913048465.1 of uncultured Nitrosomonadales bacterium. Lineage (GTDB taxonomy): Bacteria > Pseudomonadota > Gammaproteobacteria > Burkholderiales > Methylophilaceae > BACL14. The sequence continues at coordinate 47,826 of CAJWVO010000005.1, read as the reverse complement.
TTTTTTCCTTCATAAACTACGATAGTTTTTCCTAGATGTAGTGGATCCATCAACCCAGATCCCAAAACATAAGTCCAATTAAATTTTCCTGAGTGAACAATACGATCATCTTTGCCTTCAAAGTCGAACCAATATTGTGATGCAGGCTTTCTCCCAATAATAGCTCGATGGGCATGTAAAACCCCCTTTGGATAGCCTGTAGTGCCCGAGGTGTAGACTAGATATGCCGGATCATTCGCCTTGGTATTAATAGAAAAATCAATCGTTTTTATTTTGTCGATTTCTTGTCGCATATCAAAAATATGAAATTTATCTGACTTTTCAACATCCCCAACCCCTGTCAAGAAAATATATTTCAGTTGTGGAGGAAGGTTGTGCTCTTGTAAAGATTTCCACATTGATTTATCCGTGACCAAAGCAGTGGCTTGAGAATCATTAGCTAAGTAAACGACCTCTTCTGCTGTTAATAAAGTTGAAGTTGGTACGGAAACATATCCCGCCTTCATGGCGCCTAAAAAAGAGATGGGATAGTCAAGAGAATTTGGTAGACGAATAAGAACTCTGTCTTCACTTTGTAACCCTAAATTGATCAGACATTGAGCAAACTGATTCGTCTTTATGGCCAATTCTTTGAAGCTAATTTGGTCAGTGCCAAGCTCATCATTCTCAACAATCATGGCCAACTTATTTTCAAATTCCGTTCCAAGATGGATAGACGAACATAGCTGACCAATATTTATTTCTTCAGGAACATTCCATTCCCATTCAAACTTTTGAATCATTATAGTATTGCTCCATAAGGCCAGTTTTCACGAATTACTTGAGCTGGTAATTTATTTAGAACACTAATCGCAAAATCTGTATCGTCTTGATTTAAAGCTCTAAGCGCATGAGCTCTTAAGAGCGTCTGCAACGCTTTACCAAACATGGGAGGATCGAGCATCTCACCCTCAAATTTAATTGCTCCACCAAGCAATGCATCTGCTTCAATTGCAGCTTTTAATACTCTTATTCTCAGATTAATTTCTGTTGGGGATGGAGTGTATGCTACTTTACATAAATGAATGTGTCCTGGATGAATTACCTGTTTTCCTGTTAATCCTTTTTCTGCTTCAGTCACTGCGTGACGATAAACGATGCGTGACTCATCATCCCCGTGCAAATCTAACCAGCGGCGAACATCATGTGGCTCAATAAATTTTTCTGGCATGATATGTTCACCAATTAAAGTTTCGACTCCACCAATAACACCTTTCCCGGCGATTCGAGCTTCAAACATAATTTGATTTAAAAAATAAGTCAGCTCCTCGATCCAATTGGTAGGCGTAATATTGATGCCCATGGCTTTGGAAAAATCATGAATACCAAACACCACATGTTTTACCGTGTTATAGGACATTAAGTCAGGAACGATTTTTAATGATCTTGGATGTTCAATAATTGGCTGAATCGTGATTTTTGGATTCAGGTCTAAGAGAATGCTTGATAAATCTCTCACCTCAGCAGAGCCATAGGCTTCACCTGCTTTAGCCAGCATGACCACGTCAACATAATCAGATACCACTTTTAATAAAGTAATATCTTTTTCAAACTCCGTTGTTCTGAATGGATTAATTCGGATAGCAATTTGCACATCCGGTCTAGATTTTCTTAAACCACCTAGCTCTAATTTTAATAGCTCTCGACTTAATTCTTTTTTACTACATCCATCTTCCAAATCAAAAATTAGAGTGTGAGCAATTGTCTGGTGAGCATGTTTCTTAAACCTAGCTGATGCAGCCTCTAAATCCTCATAAGTGCTATTAGAGGGTGAATATTTCACAGGAGGGTAATACAGCTGAATTCCAGGCCAAAACCCACCAAATAAATCTGACTCTATTTTTGAGATATTTTTTTCATTAATCATCACTTACCTCTTCTTTGATCAACTCTCTTAAATTTCGTGTAGATAAAATATTCCATAGATCATTGTCTTGTTTTTTTAATATTTTTAATAAAGCGTTTTTCTCAATTAACGACAATGACTCATATTCGTTTTGATAAAAATCTCCCAACACAAGATCAAGTTCTAGCAAACCTCTTCTGCTTTTATATCGAATAACATGATCAATGTTCATGAAGACTCCTTTTTAAGTGAAAATATTTTCTTCACAGATGATTTTTTTCTTTTAAACTGCAATTCCTTAATACCAGATATTGCCTTTGCGGGACTTAATCCTTTAGGGCAAACATCAGCGCAATTCATAATATTATGGCAACGAAACAAACGGTCTTCGTGGTCTAAAAATTTTAAACGCTCCTCGCCACCTTGATCACGAGAATCCGCTAAGAATCGATAGGATTGCAGTAATGCTGCAGGTCCCATAAATTTATCTGGCCCCCACCAGAAAGATGGGCAGGAGGTGGTACATGCACCACACAAAATACATTCATATAATCCATCAAGCTTTTTACGATCTTCAGGAGATTGAAGTCTTTCAGTTTTGGGGGCCTCTTCATTATTAATGAAATATGGCTTCACATCATGATAGTTTTTGAAAAATTGATCCATATCCACAATTAAATCTTTGATCACAGGAAGTCCTGGCATCGGGCGAATCACAACTGGCTCTTTCAAATCCTTTAATTTGGTAACACAGGCTAAACCATTTTTTCCATTAATATTCATCCCGTCAGATCCACAGACACCTTCGCGACACGATTTTCTTAATGCCAAGGTTTCATCTTGTTGTTTTATCTTCATCAAAGCATCTAATAGCATCTGATCACCATCATCTAAATCAACCTCATATTTTTTCATGTAAGGTTTTTTATCAACTTCAGGGTCAAATCGATATACTGAAAACTTCATAATTAATACACCCTTTTTTTAAGTGGAAAAGTTTCCACTGTTAATGGTTTTAAATTTACCGGACGATAACCAATGATATTGGTTTGTGAGTAGTACAAGGTATGTTTTAACCATTGCTCATCATTTCTATCTTCAAAATCAGACCGGCAGTGAGCACCTCGACTTTCCTCACGCGCATGAGCAGATTCAATCGTGGCTTTAGCGACCTCAATTAAATTTTTTAATTCCAGAGCATCAATTCTTGCTGTATTAAAGACATTGCTGGTATCTGAAATTTGTAACCTTTCAGAACGTTCCGCAATATCGTGAATTTTTTTTACCCCTTCTTTTAGTAATTCAGGGAATCTAAATACACCACAATGCTGTTGCATAGTGGAGCGTAAATCATTTCCTAGTTGGACAATATTTTCAGAACCTTTGCATTGTGTATTCAAGGACGCCACTCTTTGTTGAGTAAATTCAACAGCTTCTTTAGGTATGTCTGGGTATTTTGCTTTTTGATCTATGGAATCAATCACATGCAACCCTGCAGCTCTGCCAAAAACAATTAGATCAAGCAGTGAATTAGAGCCTAATCGATTAGCCCCATGAACAGACACGCATGCACATTCACCGACGGCATAAAAATTTTCAACTTGATCGCCAGAATCATTTTTTCTGACCTGGCCATGTAAGTTTGTTGGAATACCACCCATCATATAATGGACAGTCGGCACAACAGGAATGGGGTCTTTGATTGGGTCGGCATTAGCAAATTTAATTGCAATCTCACGTATGCCGGGCAATTTCTCATTAATTTTATCTTCTCCGAGGTGAGCTAGTTGCAAATAAACAGCATTTTTATTTTTTCCAACACCCTTGCCATTTTTTATCTCTGTGGCAATTGCTCTAGATACAACATCACGGCTCGCAAGGTCTTTAGCATTTGGCGCGTATCGTTCCATAAAACGCTCGCCATCCGAATTTTCAAGATACCCGCCCTCACCACGACATCCCTCTGTCACCAACACTCCAGCTCCCGCAATCCCTGTCGGATGGAACTGCCAGAATTCCATGTCTTCTAAAGGAATGTTTGCTCGAGCAGCCATGCCTAATCCATCCCCTGTATTAATATAAGCATTGGTACTTGCCTCAAATATTCTGCCCGCACCGCCAGTGGCAAAGATTATTTTTTTGGCCTGAAAGATGGCTAACTGACCCGTGGCCATCTCATACGCAATGACACCTAGCACCTCATCATCCTGTGTCTTAATCAGGTCTAGCGTGCTCCATTCAATGAAAAACTGAGTGTTATTCTTTACATTTCTTTGATACAACGTATGCAGCATTGCATGGCCGGTGCGATCAGCAACGGCACAGGTGCGTGACATGGCAGACTCACCAAAATTTTTAGTCATTCCACCGAATGGACGTTGATAGATTTTGCCATCTGAATTTCGATCAAATGGCATGCCGTAGTGTTCTAACTCATAGATTGCATCAGCCGCATTCTTACACATATATTCAATCGCATCCTGATCACCCAAGTAATCTGATCCTTTAATTGTGTCATACATGTGCCAGATCCATTTATCTTCCGTCACATTCCCAAGTGCTGCAGCTACTCCTCCCTGAGCTGCAACAGTATGAGAACGTGTCGGAAAAACTTTTGACAACACAGCAACATTTAATCCTGCATCTGAGAGCTGCAGAGCGCTTCTTAAACCAGCTCCACCAGCACCCACAACTAAGACATCAAATTTAAAATGCTGCATCTGTTAAATATCCAAAAGAAATAAAACTAAAAAAATAATCTGTAAAACCATGCTAAAAAGTAAAATTAAATATATGGCCTGATTCATCCACTTATTTTTAATGTAATCATCAATCACATGCTGAACCCCTATCCAGCCATGGAAAAAAGTAATTAAAAATAAAATAGTAATAATTGAGCGGTGAATGACGGATTCAAAAAAATTCACCCAAGCTTGATAATCCAAATGATCAATTTGAACCCAATTAAAAATAAGATAGACAATAAAAAAATATAAACAAAATGCCGAGAATCTTTGGTAAAGCCACTGTGTCATTCCGCCAAACAAGTTGAAAAAAGGATTTTTTACCATAACCAAATCCCTGTAATGAATGTCAGAAGGAAACTCACCACCAAAACAATCTTACTGGTCATCCGCGCAATAATCAGATCAACACCAAAATGCAAATCAAGCAAGAGGTGTCTTGTGCCAGCGATCAAATGGTGAATAATGCCCCATAACATAAGGCACTTGATTAACTTAAATAACGTCGTATCAAATAACAAAAGTACCCAGTTAAAGATATTTTCATTTTTTAATGACCAGTAGAGCGATATTGTCAACAATGGCATCAACACAAACAAAACAACACCGCTCACCCGGTGCAAAATCGAAACCATAGCAGGCACAGGAAATCGAATGGTAAATAGATTTAAATTTTTTGGATTTCTATTTTCCATGAAATTCTTTTAAAGCCGCCAGGCGAACACTTTCTGCTACATACTCTTTTAATCTTGGATCAAATGGTTTAGGGATAATGTAGTCAGGTCCAAATTTTAATTCCTTCACTTGATAGGCATCCAGCACTGACTGTGGAACCTCCTCTTTAGTTAATTTAGCCAATCCCTCAGATGCGGCTAACATCATATTCATTGAGATCTGTGGCGCTCTTGCATCCAAAGCCCCTCTGAATAAAAACGGAAAACCCAGTACATTATTTACTTGATTTGCATAATCAGATCTACCTGTTGCCATGATGACATCATTTCTTACAGATCTAGCTTCAACTGGCGTGATTTCAGGATCAGGATTGGCTAGAGCAAAAACAATCGGATCTCTTTTCATTTTTAATAAGTATTCTTTTGGAAATAAATTGGCACCAGATAAGCCGATAAACACATCCGTATCTTCAATAATTTCTTCCAATGTTGTTGCTTTGGTGTCACTTAAAAATTCTTGGTTATAGATATTGGCATCATCTCTTGATTTATTTAATACCCCTTTTCGATCAACGAGATGGATGTCATTTACCCCCAAATGTCTGATTAAACGCGCACAGGATAACCCAGCAGCGCCAGCACCAAGAAATACCACCTTAATATCAGTAATTTTTTTATTAACAATTTCTAATGCATTTTGTAATCCTGCAGCCACGATCACTGCTGTACCATGTTGATCATCATGAAACACAGGAATGTTAAGACGCTTTTTTAATTCACCTTCAATATAGAAACATTCTGGAGCCTTAATATCTTCAAGATTAATACCACCAAAGGTAGGTGATATCGCAGCAACAGTTTCTATAAACTGATCAGGATCAGATAAATCGATCTCAATATCGTATACATCTATATCGGCAAATTTTTTAAAAAGGATGCCCTTGCCTTCCATGACTGGCTTACTGGCAAGCGCGCCCGTATCTCCAAGACCTAAAACAGCAGTTCCATTGGAAATAACCGCAACCAAATTTCCTTTGTTGGTATATCGATAGGCATTTTCTTTATCGTTTTGAATGGCTCTGGCTGGCTCTGCCACTCCTGGTGAATAAGCGAGAGATAAGTCATAGGCTGTATTACACTGCTTCATTGAAGCAATCTCAATCTTACCAGGCTTTGGATGCTCGTGATAATTTAGCGCTTCATCTTTTAAAGACATTTTATTCAAGCTCCGTCTGATAATGATAATTTTCAGTGAGGCACAATCCCAACCTCCACTCAACAGGCTTCTCACCATAGGTATATGAGAGTCTCTCAATGCTTAATAATGGTGTTTTTTTTGGGATGCTTAATAATTTAGAAACTTCATCTCCTGCGGCTACAGCCTTAATTTTTTCATTGGCCTTAAGCATTTGAACCCCATAGCGTGATTCATAAAGTCGATATAGGGACCCTTTTTTTTGATTGATCATCTCCTCGTTTAACCCTTTAAAGGCAGATGATGAAATATAAATTTCATCAAGGATAAGGGGTTTTTTGTCAAACGTAAGTAATCTCTTAATCTGAAATACAGGTGAGCCCGGAATAAGGTTTAATTGTTTAGCCACATAGCTAGAGGATCGTATTTTCTTAAAAGAAAATAGTTCACTTTCCAGTTTTTCTTTATGGCCTTTGGTTGAAGTTAGTCTCAAAAAACGTAATTGGATCTGCTCTTCATCATGAGTGGTTACATAGGTCCCTTTTCCTTGGCGACGAACTAATATTTTCTCATTTGAGAGAGCATCAATGGCTTTTCGAACGGTTCCTTGGCTGACTTTAAAATCATTCGCCAATTCAATCTCACTTGGAATCATGTCCCCTGCTCTCCACTTACCAGAAACTAACTCTTCCGTGATTCTTTGTTTGACCTGTACATATAAAGGTATGTTCATACTCAATAAATAAAAATTTAACTTATATATATCTTATATAAGACTAAATAAAAAAGCAACAAGAAATTTAAAAAAAATATTTTTTATTAAGTTATTGATTTTATTACTATATATATGTAAAACTAATAAATATATAGATTAAACATATATAAGACTAAAAATAATATTGACATATTTTTTTTATTATTTAGAATGTAGTACTAATTAATAATTTATTCACATTGATGCGATGAATACAAACACTTACAAACCCAGACGTTCGATGTTGTATGTACCTGGATGCAATAAAAGGTATCTAGAAAAAGCAAAAGAATTAAGAGCTGATACAATTATTTTGGATCTCGGCGACCCTATCTTGCTGGATGCTAAAATCCAATCAAGAGATAACGTGATTGAGATGCTTCAAGAAAGAGGTTATGGCAAAAGGGAGGTTGTTGTTCGTGTTAATGATTTTGACTCACCCTGGGGTTTGGATGACATTAAAGCAGTTGCCCCACTTCAACCTGATGCAATATTGTTTCCAAATATTGAATCAAAAGAAGATATCCTTAATTGTATTACCGAGTTAGATCGATGTGGTGGTCAAGATATCTCAGTCATGGTGATGATTGAAAGTCCTTTGGCTGTTTTAAATGCAAAAGAAATTGCAAGTGCATCAGATCGGATTATTTGTATGGTCTTAGCAACATCAGATCTTATATCCCAAATGTATGCTAGGACCACGCAAGATCGAATCGCACTCACCACCAGTCTATCATTAGTCATTTTGGCAGCACGCGCCTATGGCTTGTCAGTGATTGATGGTATTCATAGCAATCTTAAAGATACTGCTTCCTTTGAGTATGCCTGCCGCATGGGTAGAGATATGGGTTTTGATGGAAAATCCTTAGTCCACCCAGATCAGTTAGCTTACGCCAATGATGCTTACACACCGAAGCCTGCTGAAATTGAACAGGCGAAAGCCATCATTAGTGGACTTGCAGAAGCTAACGCTTTAGGAAGAGGAACAGTTGTGGTTGATGATAAATTAGTTGAGCACCACCATGTTACCGCTGCAAAAAGATTACTGGTGCAGTATGAAATGATGGAAGAATTGGAAAATAATATATGAGCCAACATCAAGGAAATTTTTTAGAGGATTTTTCACCTAAACAGGTATTTCAGCACGCTATTTCTAGAACTATTTCTGACGGAGATGTGTCGTTGTACCTTGCTCTTGTAGGTAATCGCAATCCTCTGCACTGCTCTATTTTAACTGCAAATAATATTGGTTTAAATGCCGCCCCAATCGATGATATGTTGCTTTTCCATATCGCATTTGGTCGAACAGTGAATGATATCTCTCTAAATGCGGTAGCTAATCTAGGCTATGCAAATATTCAATTTAAGAGGAATGCTTATGTTGGAGATACTATTCGCTCAGAGTCTCAAGTTATTGGCGTAAAAGAAAATTCAAATAAGTCGACGGGTGTAGTTTATGTGAGGTCAACAACATTTAATCAAGATAATGAAGAAATACTTTCCTGGATTCGCTGGGTAATGGTTCCAAAAAGAAATAATGACTCAAAAATAAACGAACTCATCCCAAATGATTTACCAGAGATTTCAGATTTATCTCAGATTCATCGCCATGGCGTCTCATATGCGGATTTCAATACTATAGATACCGGATCAGATTTATTATTTAAAGACTATGAAATTGGTCAGGTCATAAATCATTCTTCTGGAATGACTATTGATGAAACAGACCATACCCTTGCGACGAAGCTCTATCAGAATAATGCAAAGCTGCACTTTGATGCTCACATGATGAAATCTACCCCATTTAAAAGACGTTTAATTTATGGAGGACACATCATCTCATTATGCCGGTCATTATCATTTGAAGGTCTAGAAAATGCTCTGCAAGTGGTGGGTGTAAATTCAGGTGTTCATTCAAATCCAACATTTGCTGGAGATACTATTTACACAAGAACAGAAATTATCGATAAATTTGAGCATGAAAATTTTTCAGGTGCTGGAATTTTAAGGTTACGACAATTGGGCATAAAAAACACACCTAGTGCTCTTATTGAAAATGTTACCAGTGAGAAAAATGGGAAAAAAATTTACAACCCAAATATTGTTCTTGATATTGATTATTTTGTAGTAATTCCAAAAAGGAAATAATTATGGCTTTAACTCATCCTAACGAAGCGTTATTTACAGGTGAAAAACCTTTTCCAATGATTCCTGTGTGTGAACACTTTGCAGGCAGTGAAAAATTAATCACTAAGGCGCTCGGTTTACAAGAATCATTAGGCCCCATCTTTAACATTACCTGTGACTGCGAGGATGGTGCTGCTGCTGGCCAGGAGCAGGAACACGCTGAAATGATTGTTCGTATCCTCAATTCTGAAGCTAATCAATTTAAAATGGCTGGTTCAAGGATTCATGACTACACACATCCACATTGGAAAAAAGATGTGGATATCCTCGTTGCTGGTGCAGGAAACGTTCTCAGTTATATTACGATTCCCAAATCTACTAATGTCGAGCAGCCAAAAGAAATGATTGCTTACATTCAAAAGGTGGCTAAAGAGAATAATATTAATCGTGAAATTCCAATTCACGTACTTATTGAAACCCATGGAGCTCTCGCTGACGTGAATAACATTGCAAAACTTCCTTGGCTTCAAGTGTTAGATTTTGGGCTTATGGATTTTGTCAGTGGTCACCATGGCGCTATCCCTGCATCAGCGATGCGAAGCCCAGGTCAATTTGATCATAAATTACTAGCAAGAGCTAAAAGTGAGGTGGTTGCGGCGGCAATAGCTAATGGCGTATTGCCTGCACATAACGTTACGTTAGATTTAAAAAATACCGAGACCACTTTCTCTGATGCGAAAAGAGCACGAGATGAGTTTGGCTTTATGAGAATGTGGAGTATCTATCCAACCCAGATCACTGCTATTGTCGATGCGATGAAACCAAATTTTAATGAAATACAAGATGGGGCTGAAATATTGATACTCGCCCAGGATGCTGACTGGGGGCCGATACAATTTAAAGGTGAGCTGCATGATCGCGCCACTTATCGGTACTTCTGGGAAATCCTTCAATCTGCAAAACAAACAGGTCAAGACATTCCTAAGGAAGCTGACCAGAGATTTTTTTCATAGAAAGGTTATTTGATGTCTGCCGGTAAAAAATTTAGAGATGCCCTTGCTCAAGAAAAACCTCTTCAGGTAATTGGTGCGATTAATGCATACCATGCTCTGCTCGCCACTCGAACTGGGTATAAGGCCTTATATCTTTCCGGTGGAGGCGTTGCGGCTGGTTCCTTAGGGATTCCTGACTTAGGTCTATCAACCATGGAAGATGTATTGATAGACATCAGAAGGATTACTGATGTGACTGATACCCCCTTGCTTGTTGATATTGATACAGGATTTGGTGGCGCATTAAATATATCTCGGACAATTAAGTCGACGATTAAGGCAGGAGCGGCAGCTGTTCATATTGAAGATCAGGTGCAAGCAAAAAGATGTGGTCACCGGCCAAATAAGGCCATTGTATCTCAACAGGAAATGGTAGATCGGATCAAAGCGGCAGTTGATGCTAAAACAGATCCAGACTTTGTCATTATGGCTCGAACCGATGCCTTAGCAGTAGAGGGTTTATCAAGCGCAATTGATCGAGCATGTGCTTGTGTAGAAGCTGGTGCAGACATGATCTTTCCTGAGGCTATGACAGAATTATCTATGTATCAAGAGTTTTCTAATGCGGTCAAAGTCCCTGTTCTGGCAAATATTACTGAGTTTGGATCTACCCCGCTATTCACTAGAGAGGAGTTGGCTGGAGCTGATGTAAGTCTTATCTTGTATCCATTAAGCGCCTTTAGAGCTATGAATAAAGCGGCCTTGTCCGTTTATGAATCAATACGAAAAGATGGAACTCAACAAAATGTGATTGAGCTGATGCAGACCAGAAATGAATTATATGAATTTCTCAATTACCATGCGTACGAAAAAAAATTAGATGAGCTCTTTGAGCAGGAAAAATAGATTACGAGGGAGGATTTATGAATAATGTTGCTGAAAAAAAAGTCAAAAAAGGAGTTGCCCTTGCAGGTGTAAATGCTGGTACTTCAGCAGTTTGTACTGTTGGGCACACAGGAAACGATCTGCATTATCGTGGCTACGACATTCTAGAACTAGCAAAATATTCTAATTTTGAAGAAGTGGCTTATTTATTAATTCATGGTGAATTGCCAAATTCTGATCAATTAGCAGCATACAAAGATAAACTTAAGACTCTTCGAGATATTCCAGATACTGTCAAGATTGCTTTAGAGCAACTTCCTAAAAATGCACATCCAATGGATGTGATGCGAACAGGTTGCTCTGTCCTAGGAACAATTGAACAGGAAGGTGAAGATCGTGATATTGAAAAGACAAAAAATATTGCTGATCGCCTCATTTCTTGTTTTGGTTCAATGTTGATCTATTGGTATCATTTTTCACACAATGGAAAGAAAATAGATTGTGTATCTAAGATGGATTCCATCGCAGGACATTTTCTATACTTATTACATGGCAAAGCACCATCAGAGCTTCATGAAAAGGCAATGAATACTTCACTTGTATTGTATGCAGAGCATGAATTTAATGCATCTACTTTTACCTCTCGTGTCATTGCAGGAACCTTGTCCGATATGTATTCAGCGATCACAGGCGCTATTGGCGCACTTCGTGGACCGAAACATGGTGGCGCCAATGAAGCTGCGATGGAGATTATTGCACGCTACAAAGATGCTGATGATGCTGAAAATGATATCCGTGAACGCATGGCTCGTAAAGAAATCATCATTGGTTTTGGACACCCCGTTTACACTATTGGTGACCCGAGAAATGAAAGTATCAAATCTGTTTCAAGGGCATTATCAGATGATGCTGGGGATATGAATTTATTTAACATCTCAGAAAGAATTGAGAAAGTAATGTGGGATGAGAAGAAAATGTTCCCTAATTTAGACTGGTACAGTGCATCGAGCTACCATCTGATGGGTATCCCAACTTCTATGTTTACTCCAATTTTCGTAATTTCAAGAACAACAGGTTGGGCAGCTCATGTAATCGAACAAAGGATTGATAATAAAATTATCAGACCAAATGCAGAATATACCGGACCAGATAACAGACCGTACACACCAATAAATCAAAGATAAAGAAAGGTTAAAAATGTCTTCACACATTTCTAATGTAAGGCCTGAGCCCGATCAAGTCACCGTAGATATTGCAAAATATGTAAATGAGTATGAAATTAATAGCGATGAGGCTATAGATACTGCAAGATATTGCTTAATGGATACATTAGGATGTGGTCTAGAAGCACTGAGTTACCCAGCATGCACAAAATTATTAGGGCCGATTGTTCCTGGAACCACTGTTCCCAATGGTGCTAAAGTTCCAGGAACTAGTTATCAACTAGATCCCATCAATGCAGCATTTAATATTGGCGCCATGATTCGATGGCTAGATTTCAACGACACATGGCTGGCAGCTGAATGGGGTCATCCATCAGATAACCTGGGAGGTATTTTAGCGGTTGCGGATTGGTTATCAAGAACAAGAATTGCAGAAGGACAATCCCCTCTTCTTATGAAAGATGTGCTCATCGCCATGGTCAAAGCCCATGAAATTCAAGGGGTGCTTGCTCTTGAGAATAGTTTTAATCGAGTAGGTTTAGATCATGTACTTTTAGTCAAAGTAGCCTCAACAGCGGTCGTTGCAAAGATGCTGGGAGCTACATATGAGCAAATCATTGATGCTGTTTCGAATGCATGGTTAGATGGACAAAGTCTAAGAACTTACCGCCATGCACCTAATACAGGTTCCCGAAAATCATGGGCTGCGGGTGATGCGACCAGCCGTGCTGTGAGATTAGCGTTAATTGTAATGAAAGGTGAAATGGGATACCCAACAGCACTCAGTGCTAAAACATGGGGCTTTTATGATGTACTATTTAAAGGCAAACCTTTTGAATTTACACAGGCATACTCTTCCTATGTGATGGAAAATGTTCTCTTTAAAATATCCTTTCCAGCTGAATTCCATGCTCAAACTTCAGTGGAATGCGCTTTAGCGTTACATAAGAATAATATTGACTTAATAGATACTCTAGAGAAGATTGATGGTATTGATCGAATTGAAATTGCTACACATGAATCAGCGATCAGGATTATCGATAAAACAGGTCCACTAAACAACCCTGCCGATCGTGATCACTGCATACAGTATATGACTGCAATTGGTTTACTCAAAGGCAATCTTACTGCGCAAGATTATGAGGACGAGGCGGCAAATGATCCACGGGTGGATGCACTTCGTGAAAAAATGACCTGTATTGAGAAACCAGAATATACCAAAGATTATCTTGACCCTAATAAAAGATCGATTGCCAACGCAGTACAAATTTTTTACAAAGATAGCTCATCTTCTGAGCAGGTTGCGGTTGAGTATCCGATTGGGCATCGACGTCGAAGAAGTGAGGGGATTCCTGAATTAATTAAAAAATTTGACATTAACCTGAAGCGTGAATTTGATGATACCCAGGCTAAAAAAATAATGAATCTTAATTTAGATATTGATTTACTTCAAAAAACACCAGTAAATGAATATGTCGATCTATACACTAAGTAAGCTCAGACTGTATTGCTCTTAATTCATCTAACGGATCTTGGAATTCATCATATTTATGATCCGTTTGGGCATACCAATAACGACTGTTAGATTCATCTCCCTCAATCTTATGAAGGACAGCATGGATCCAATTCGAATAATTTGAATGCATCTCTTGTACAATTTTGTGAGACGCATCCCATTCATCATTAATTGCTAACTCAAGGGCCTTGATCAGGCTATTATTACTCACTAATTTGATTCCTTTTGCTTTCTATATTCACATTCAGGTAAATGATTTTCCAGTAATCCGTTAATTGTTAGAGTGGACACTTTACAAAATTGACACTGATAATTATTCACGCCCTCCTCAATTCTTTCTTGTGGGTAGTCGATAAAATATTTATTCATTAACATCAGTCTCCTTTATCATCCATTCTAAATATTTTTGCTCTGCATGTACATCAAGCACAATTAACTCTGGCGTCTCGTATGGGTGATTTTTTAGAAAAAAATTTTTTATCCCTTTAATTTTCTTTTTTGTGGTTTTCATCATCACTACTGTTTCAGAGTCTGTAGTGATTTTATTTTTCCACCAATACATCGACTGAACATTATCAATAACGTTGGCACATGCAATCAATCTTTGATTGAGTAATTCACAAATGAAAGGCTTACATTTTTTTTTGGGTAATGTAGTTATGATGAGTTTAGGTCTATTAAACAACATAAAAAAACTATTCAAATTATTTTCAATACATTATAGTTAAAATCATATGTTATTTAAAAAACATTTAACAGAAGCTGGAAAACCATACTGGAAACATTTTATGTTTGCTTTTAGGGCTGGCTTCCTTCTAATCTATGCTGGAATTACTTCAATTATCCATGCGTTAATTCCATCTTTATTTCCTTTTGTAAGTCAGAAAATTGTCCAAAAGTTAATTAAAGAATCTGAACAAGAAAGAAGATCAAAATGAAATATTTACTCATCCCCTTTTTAATCTTATTTAATTGTATCGGTCATGCATTACAAATTGGGGATGTGACTCCAGACTTTGATGCCAGCACAACGAAAGGTGATCTTAATTTTTACAAATGGTCTAAGGATAGTTGGGTGGTATTATTTTCTCACCCTGGAGACTTTACACCGGTCTGCACAACTGAGCTCGCATACGCTGCTTTTCTTCAACCCGAATTTGCTGATAAGAATGTCAAACTTATTGGTCTTAGTGTCGACTCACTAGAGGACCACAAAGAATGGATCCCGCACGTCAATGCTTATAAAGACAAGATTAAAACAGAGTTTTCACTTGAAAAATCTTTGGATAAGTTTACCGATGTATTTAAAAGTCGTCCTGATGTGGATTACCCAATCATCGCTGACACCTCAATGGAGATTGCAAAAATTTTTGATATGATACACCCGAATGCCAATCCTAATGAAAGTGCCTTTGGGATTAAACATAAAGCCACAATTCGATCTGTGTTCGTTATTTCGCCTGATAAAAAAGTCCAAACCATTCTCACATACCCCATGCACGTCGGAAGAAACTTTTATGAAATTCTCAGGACTGTTGAAGCCCTCCAAGTCGCAGATAGATATAAAGTGTCTACGCCTGCAAATTGGAATCCTGGGGATGAGGTAATTGTACCAACCTACATTACCAACGACATGATTGAAGAACATTACTCAACTAGTAAGTTTACCGAACATCAAAAATATTTAAGGATGATCGAACAGCCAGGTTTTTATCAGGGAAATAAAAATAGAAATAAAAGCCGGATATATAAAAAATGATTAATTCACATCAAGAATTGTTAGTGTGCCTGCCTTCATGTCAGGGATGTAAACTTTTTTGTTGTCCTGACTTAGGCTAATATCCGCTGCCGCTTCAAACTTGTCATTTATCAGTTCAGCTTTACCTGCAATTAACTTATAAAGTTTACCTTCTAACCAACTACTTAAAAAGAATGTATCTTTTACTTTTGCAATTCCATCACCGCCATTAAATCCCTCAGCTATTTTCTTGAAAGATTTTTTATTTAAATCAACCTCAAAAAACTCGCCGGCCCAGTCCAAAACATAGAGTGAGTCTCCATCCAGAAGAAGGCCGTTTGGAGCTTTAATTAAATTTCTCTCATCCTCAAATATAGTTTCTATTTCGCCCGAGGTCTTAATTATAAAGATCTGACCAGTGCTCTTAAAATCGCCTGAATCAGAGACATATAAATTTCCCTTATCATCCACATCAATATCATTCAAAAAGACTGGGCTTCTTGGAAATTGCATTGTTCCTGCGTAAACAGCAGATGTTTTATTTTCAATATCTACCTCAACAACAACATCCCGATCAGCCACGTAAATTTTGTTATCAAACAGTACCAAACCTTTCGGATCATATAAGTCATCAACGATTGTTGTTAAATTTCCACTTTTATCAATCATTGTAATTTTCCCGTCTTTATCAACATCTCGTTCGCCTATTTCTGAGACATAAATATTTCCGTCTTTATCTTGAGCAACTGACTCAGGCATCTTGAAACCCTGGATGACAACATCAGCAAATACTGAGCTAGATAACAAACTTAAACTTAATAAAATCCAAAGTAATCTCATAATCATTCCTAATAATTAACGTGTTAATTTCCAAACTGGTGATTTTCTAAGATCAGTAATGAAATAGATATCGCCATCTTGATCGATCTCAAAATCACGGATGCGGCCTATATCACCACTCAGGATAACCTCCTCACCAACAATCTCTCCATCTTCAAAATCTAATCGAATGATACTTTCCCCATTGAGTGAACAAACAATTAAATCACCTTGCCACTCAGGAAAGGTTTGTCCTGAATAAAATTGTACACTACTGATAGCCATCGAAGGTACCCAGTTCAGTTTGGTTGAGGTAAATTGATCATCGAACGGTGATTTACCAATCTTGATACCAGTGTATTCACTACCACCCCATGATATATGTTTCCAGCCAAAATTTGCTCCAGGCTGAGCGATCGCAATATGGTCTCCACCTCTAGGACCGTGACTCGAAAATAAAATATCATTTTCTGGTGTCAAAGTAATTCCTTGTGGATTTCTTACACCGATGGAGTATATTTCAGGGAGCCAATCAGGACGAGATGTAAAGTGGGGGTTATCACTTGGAACTGACCCATCCGTTTTAATTCGAATGATGCTGCCTGGATGGGCATTCGGATCTTGTGCAATCATCTCACCACCTCGCTCCCCAAAACCGGCATATAGATTGTCATCTTTAATTACGATGCGTGATCCATAGTGCCTATTTTCTTTTAATTTTGGTGAGGCAATTAGAAGATTTTGAAAATCTGTAATTTCGTGAGCCTGAAACTTGCCCTTGGCAATCGCTGAACTGGAAAATTTACCATCATGATCATAGCTATAAGTAAAATATAAATATTCATCATTTGGATTGAAATAAACGTCCAACAAACCACCCTGCTTACCTCCAGGTTTGTATTCAACGTGTTGGATATTGTGATTAATTTGTATTTTTGCGGCAGTTTTTTTATTGAATTTAAATAAACCGCCCCCTTTTTCTGAAATGATCATCTCATTATTATTAAGGGAGGTAATACCCCAAGGATGTTCAAAAGAAACATCAAGTTTTTGTAACTTATATTCTGAATTAGTTTTGGGATAATTTTTGTAATTACTTATTGTTGGTTCTGCTGTAACAAACGAAATATAAAAACTAAAAATAAAAAAGGTAATTTTTTTTAACATGATCAAACCTTAATATGGTTATTTTTTTAGATATTGTTTCAAACAAAAGTTTCAGAAAAGTCTATATTTCTAAAAACCCAACATATAGTTGATGTATAAAGTTCTTGATTTAACAATTGTTCCGCAAAAGACAAATTGCTATATAAAGTAATGAAAATTATTTTCGGTAAATATTTATTCATTACAATTATCTGATTTAATTAATACATTTAAGATCAATATGGTTTTAGACATAGTAAAGCTATATTGTAATTCTTTAAAAAACATTGAAGGTAAAATTTTAAAGTTGTTACATTTTTTAAATTTTTATGTAATATGTGAAGTATGATTTTTAGAAGTGCCTTTTGGTTTGTATTAGCTCTATTTATTTATTTTAATGGAGCACATCTTGTTCACGAATACAAACACATAGCAGATTTAGATTCACAAATACATAAACATGAAAATGACTCGCATTACAATAAAGAATGTGATGACTGTAATGTATTTAAGCAGCTTTCAAATATCTATGCGCATGAAAATTATTGGTTCGATGAAAAAATTAGCAATGCTGATTTATCGATCTATCTAAGAAATCACAATTTTCTTTTCACAAAAAATCTATTTATTCGAGGTCCACCAACTAGTTCCTAAAATTACTTTTATTTATAAATAAAAATTTAAAGGAATTAAAATGGATAAGAAACTACCAGTTACTGTTTTGTCTGGCTTTCTTGGTGCTGGCAAAACTACAGTTCTAAATCACATATTAAACAATCGAGAAGGTCTCAGAGTAGCAGTAATTGTAAATGATATGAGTGAAATCAATATTGATGCACAAGCAGTAAATAACGATGTATCTTTAAATCGCAAAGAAGAAAAATTAGTTGAAATGAGTAATGGCTGCATATGCTGCACATTAAGAGAAGATTTACTGATTGAAATAAACAAACTAGCTAAGGAGGGTAAATTTGATTACTTAGTAATTGAATCAACAGGTATATCAGAACCTCTACCCGTTGCAGAAACATTTACATTTGAAGATGAAGACGGTACATCTCTATCAGATGTTTCACGACTTGATACTATGGTTACAGTTGTAGACTCTTTTAACTTTTTAAAAGATTATGATGAAGCCAAATATCTCAAGGAGACTGGAGAGTCTCTTGGTGAGGATGATGAGAGAACAGTAGCTAACCTGCTAATTGATCAAATTGAATTTGCTGATGTAATTTTACTGAGTAAAACTGATTTAGCAGAAAAAAAGGATATTGACAGGTTGAAAGCTATTTTAAAAACATTAAATACACGTGCAAAAATCATCCCAATTAGTCATGGTAATGTAGATTTAAGTGAAGTTATCAATACTAATATGTTTGACTTTGATAAAGCAGAAGAATCACCGGGCTGGCTTAAAGAAATAAGGGGTGAACACATACCTGAAACAGAGGAATATGGTATCAGCAGCTTTAGCTACCAAGCCAGAAAGCCATTCAATCCAGAAAAATTTAATTATTTTCTTCATAATTTAAACAAATTTGGGAAGCTCATTCGCTCGAAAGGTTACTTTTGGTTGTGTACAAGAAATGGATATGTTGGGCAATGGAATCAAGCCGGCGGTATAGCAAGTTATGGTTTTGCAGGAAAGTTCTGGAAATCTGTCCCCAGAAATGAATGGCCAATTGATAGTGAATCCCAGGATGCCATTAAAGAATTATGGGTTGAGCCATATGGCGACATGAGACAAGAGCTGGTTTTTATTGGACAGAGGCTTGATAAAGAAAGAATGATCAAAGCACTTAATGAATGCCTTTTATCTGACGATGAAATGGATAATAGTGACGATTACTGGTCAACCTTCAATGACCCATTTCCTAAATGGGAGCAAATACAATGAATACTTTTACAAAACATGAATATGACATGATCAGTGATAGGGGTCATAGTCAAGTTGGAACTGATGTATCTATCTTGTCGGATATATATCACTCAAAAAATAATATTGTTATCTGGAAAAGAAATATTGAAAAAATATCCAATAGTGCTTTGAAAGTATTAAATAGAAACCCCAATTTAGAAATTTCAAGGATTGTTTCCAGTGAAAATATTAAATCAACTTTAATTGATGAAATTGGTGATGATATTAACTTTAATAAATTTTTTGAAGATATTTCTCTTCTAGTTGACATCTTCTGTACGCTTTTCCAATTAAATAAGGTTGGTATCAGACTGGCATGTATTGATAAAGCAATGTGTCCAAGATTTCATGTTGACAATGTGCCCTGTCGATTGGTAACTACTTATTGTGGAATTGCAACCGAATGGTTATCTCACAATGATGCCGATCGAAGTAAGCTAGGAACTGGAAATCAAGGCAAATCAGATGAGGAGTCGGGAATTTATAGATCGAAAGAACAAATAAAATACCTCTGTAAGGGAGATGTAGGACTTCTAAAGGGAGAATCTTGGGAAGGTAACGAAGGTGCAGGTCTAATTCATCGATCGCCCAATATTGAAAAGCACGAGCCAAGAATTTTACTTACTATTGATTTTGTTTAGCTTGATAAATTGATAAGTGGCGGAAGAGGTGTCTGACTTTCTTCCGCTAAAAACTTGTCCATACTCATCCCTGTGTATCTCAAATATTCACACTTAACACCGGAAATAAAATGAATTTACACATTAAACTTGTCTTGATGTATCCGTACTTATTTGTCTAAATCTGAGTATTAATTGTTCCCTACATTGTTCCCTATTCAGAAATTCAGAATCCCAACATGTAGTTAATGTATAAAGTTCTTGATTTCGTAGACGCAAACGGAAGTTCTTGATGAAAAGCATTTACGCTTAATCTTTGCGTTTGATCAATATAATAATCAGCCCCTAAGGATGCTACGGGTCTTGTTTTGTCTAATCTGTTACTAAAGCTCTCTGAAGTTAAACCTGAAACACCCGAGGCTTCCAAATTATCTGTTTTATGACTGAGGTCATGCTCTAGACCTACACTCCCTCTTGCAACAACTTTGTTGGTGAGTTGTTTTTTTACTTTAACACCAACTAATGCTGTTTTTGATCGATCACGAATCGTATTATAAGTTAGAGGATTGTCTACTCCAGTCTCGGTGTAACCGTCTTGTTTAACCAAGGCGTATCTG
Organism: uncultured Nitrosomonadales bacterium; assembly: GCA_913048465.1. Classification (GTDB taxonomy): domain Bacteria; phylum Pseudomonadota; class Gammaproteobacteria; order Burkholderiales; family Methylophilaceae; genus BACL14. The sequence goes on along the minus strand of CAJWVO010000005.1, from coordinate 27,033 downwards.
AGTGCCATATAGGGGCGTAGGAATAGTGATGAATTGATCGCATGGTTATAAGACAACTCAGCGACATAGCTTTGTGCATCAATGTCTGTCTTTCCTTTTCCAGCTTCAGAAGTCCCGGTCACAGACCTCTTGATGCTCGCATCTTTACTTTGATAGGCGTTGGCTACTTTGATTTGCCAACCCAGTTGATTGGCATGTTGATTCCACACACCAATTAATCCAACCAGAGGTCCCTTATTTTCTACATCAATGTTATGCGCCAAGTTGTAATTCAAATTTTGATCGATAAATCCAGCAACTCTGAAATGGTCACTTAACTTATATCCCCCAGTAGCGACAAAGCTATTGGTCTGGATTGATGGGCTCTGCACATCAGTATATCGATTACCAAAAGAAAAACAGCCACCTTTAGCATCAAAAAAATTGCAGTCGTAGGTATTCATATTGGCAAAGTTTGCCCCGGCGGTAAGCGAATTTAAATTCCCTTGAAGTTGACCCTTTATAGCTCGGATTGACCTTTGGGTATCGGCAGCTGAGGGCGCATTTCTTAAAAATGTAAGTGTAAGATCCCACGAAGTCGCTACTGAATTAACAAGAGACCAACTGTATTCTTTCCCACCATTAATAACAGTTCCTGATGTCACTCCACCAAAACTTGTTGATGCGTCAGTTATTCCACTAAATACGGAAGAGTATGTTGTAGCCTCAAGGGTTGAGTCATCACTAATACCTACATTCATTGATCCTTGAGGGTTAGAAATGGTAATCTTGCCGTAACTTGAACTACTATTTACTTTGACATAATAATTTGTAGGTAATTTTCCATTATAAGTAAGATTATTTTGTGAATTAGTCAGGTTCGTTATGCTGCCCGCACCATTGTTAATACCATAACCTGTGGTTCCTGTGATGGTTCCTGTGTTAACAATAGTTGTTATATGACCATCGTTTCCAATACCATCCGTACCCCCCGTGATTGTTCCTGTGTTGGTTATTGAGGAAATATTGCCATTGATATGGATGCCACGGCTTGTAGTTCCTCCTGTACCCTGAATGGTTCCTGAATTTGTTACTGTTGTTCCGCTATCATTCCAAAAGACAATCCCATAATTGGTTTCACTTCCCCCTTGAGCCTGAATAGTTCCTGTGTTGTTTATCCTGTCGATAGTTCCTGTATCGATAGAAATAATTCCTCGAGAATGAGTTGTTCCTATCGCTGTTATTGTTCCATTATTTGTGATTGTATTAACAGAACCACCATCACCTATTCTTTCACTTATTCTTATAGCTCCTGAAACATATGCAGAGTCGGTAACTTTAATTGTGCCTCCTGAAGAATTAGTAATTTCAGTGAGGCTTGCATCTAGAACCACTATACCATGACCATACTGTCCAGTTGTTTCTGCTTGGATAGTTCCACTGTTGATAACAGAATTAGTTCCTGAATTATCAGTAAATATAATACTACTCAAATTTGCACTTCCACTAGTGTCAATTAACCCTGAGTTATCAACGGATGTCCCAACCAATAATCTGATATTATGATTATTAGAATTCATATCTGTTGCTTCAATTGTACCCCTGTTATCAATAGTATAAGGGCCGCCACTAAGTTCTCTTATGGTTCCACCAGAGTCATTTGAAAGAGTTGAACCTGAGGCTATATCGACATCTTGATTTAACAATACTTCCGCAAAAGACAAATTGCTATATAAAATAATGAAAATTATTTTCGGTAAATATTGATTCATTACAATTCTGTTATTTAATTAACAAATTAAACTTAATTAGTTAAGTTCATGTTGTTGAATTTATTTATTCCTCTAAATTTTTAATTTCTTTATTAAAGTTAATGGAACCAAAATGTGGCAACATGAAATTTTTTATAAATGAAATTTGGCGCCCTCGGCATCTTAAAGTTGCTTTAAGTCTTTTAATTTATTATCAATGAATGCCCTATGTTAGTAAAGGGAAAATCTAAGCGTACACTCAGCCTCATTTTGATGAATAAAAATCAAAGAATGAGTGAGTAAAAGAGTTGTTATTAATGGATTTGTGGGTTATGCAAAAAAATATTTGGCGGAAGAGGTGAGATTCGAACTCACGGTGGGCGCGAACCCACGTCGGTTTTCAAGACCGGTGCATTAAACCACTCTGCCACTCTTCCGTGGTGCAGATTTTATCATAGGTTTGAAATCTACAAAACTAATCTTTAAATATTTCTTCATGAAAACCAAAGTAGCGATAATCCTCAATTTTCATTGGATATAAAATACCATCTAAATGATCGCATTCATGCTGAACGACGCGAGCGTGAAAATCTTCCACTTCCCTTTCAATTTTATTGCCCTCAGCATCATATCCCTCATATTTGATATGAGTAAACCTCGGCACGACTCCTCTGAGACCAGGGACCGACAAGCAACCCTCCCAACCATTTTCTTGTTCATCTGACAATGGTGTAATGGTCGGATTAATGAGGACGGTAAATGGTACAGAGTCTGCTTCTGGATAACGATCGTTTGTATCAAACCCAAAAATGACTAGGCGCTTAAAAACACCAATCTGAGGAGCAGCTAAGCCAGCTCCATCACTAGCTTTCATTGTCTCTTTCATATCCTCAATAAGAGTTGTAAGGTCATCCTTTTCAAAGTCTACCGGCTCGCTTACTTTGAGTAAATCAGGATTACCCATTTTAAGAATATCTCTAATAGCCATGTGTTTTTACAAGATGAACAAGAATATCGATGGTGTTTTCAATGGTCTGCTCCGAACTATGATTGAGCATGGCAGACGAGATTCCCTCAGCACTTTCTCCCCTTCCAGCCGCATGATTCGCCACTGGACAGATTGCTACATAGCTTAAACTTAACTCACGTGCCAACACTGCTTCTGGCATCGCCGTCATCCCCACAATCGTTGCTCCATCTTTTTCATAACGATCAATTTCAGCTGCCGTTTCCAACCGAGGGCCTTGGGTTGCTGCATACACCCCTTCGGTTACAAAGTTGTATGTTAATTTTTGAACAGATTGAATAATAATTTCCCTTAAACTCATGTCATAGGGATAGGTGAAATCAATGTGTTTCACCGGATTATCTATACCATCATAGTAGGTATTATTTCTTCCATAGGTGTAATCGATAATCTGATGAGGAATAACAAAGTCTCCAACCCTGATTGATTTTTCAATAGACCCTACTGAGGCAATTGAGATAATAGATTTAACACCTACAGATTGAAGGGCCCAAATATTTGCTCGATAATTAATATGATGAGGGGCTAAAGTATGATTGGCGCCGTGTCTGGCTAAAAAAATAACCTCTTTTCCACCTAGATTACCAAAAATCAGTGGTTCCGATGGCTGGCCGTAAGGGGTTCTGACAATTTCACGACGAATTATTTCCAGCCCCTCAATATTACATAACCCAGATCCACCTATTATTGCTAGCAAAATAATTTATCCTTATATAATGATTAAATGAGATCAAGTAATTATACAAGTCTAAAAGATAATCGAGCAATCAAAAAGCATTATGAAAACTTTTCTATTGCTAAATTTTTACCCAAAGAAAATAAAAATGCCATTATTACCATTTATGCTTTCGCTCGTATTGTTGACGATATTGCAGATGACGAAAATCTTTCAGCAAAAGCAAAACAATATCAACTTAAAAAAATAAAAACTCAGTTAGATGTGATAAAAAAACACAGAATGCCAAGTGACCCTTTGTTTGTCGACTTATTTCACCTCATTAAAACTTACAAACTGAATATTCAATACTTCTACCAACTCCTCGATGCTTTTTTTCAGGATACAACCAAAAAGAAATACAAAAATGAAAAGGAGTTATTTGATTATTACGAAGATGCGGCAAATGCTGCCGGGAAGTTATATCTTCAAGTCAACCAACTTGATTCAAAAGAAACCTATATGTATGCAAATCATATTTGTTCTGCTTTTGCGATGATAGACATGATTCAAGATATCCAGGAAGATCTTAATAAAGATAGGGTTTATCTTCCAGAATCATTGATCAAACAATACCAAATAGATGTTTCATCACTTAAAAAAGATCAATTTCATGGAGATTGGCATAATTTTAAAAATTATTGGACCGATCAAATCAATAATCGCTTAGTATTGGGAAAAGGTATTCTTAACTATGGTAATTGGCGTTTTAAGTTAGAAATGAAATTATTAATATCAGCTGGTCTCATGCTTAGTCAAAAAATCAAAAAAAGGGGAAACCCCTTCAACATAAAAATGGGCCCAATAAGTTGGTTTATTGTTTTTACAAAGGCAATTTTTCTTCGATGACCCCTGATCAATATTGCAAAAATAAACTTAAAGAGAGCAAAACCAATTTCGCTTTGCCTTTTATCTTTCTCAATTCCCAAAAGAAAAAGGCTCTCATTGCGTTATATGCCTTTTGCCGTGAGGTAGATGATATCGCTGATAATTGCATAGAGTACGAGGTTGGTTTAGCTAAATTAAACTGGTGGCACTCTGAAATTAACAACTTATACCAAGATAATCCGCAACACCCTGTAACTAAAGCCCTGCTAGAGCCTGTACATAAATATAATCTAAATCAAAATTACTTTATAGAAATCATTGATGGGATGAAGATGGATCTAGATTTCAATCGATATGAGGATTTCAAGCAACTTCAGTTATATACCTATCGAGCAGCCTCAGTGGTAGGTATCTTAGCAGCTCATATATTTGGGTTCGAGAACAAAAAAACCTTAGATTATGCACATAACCTTGGGATCGCATTGCAGCTAACCAATATTATTCGTGATGTGGGTGAAGATATTCGAAGAAATAGAATTTATATTCCATTAAATGACTTAAAACAATTTAAGATTGATGAAAACGATTTTAAAGGCCATGTAGATCCCAAAAAACTTATTAATTTAATGGAATATCAAATTCTGCGAGCTAAATCATTTTACAGCAAGGCTTTTTCACAGCTTCCAAAAGAAGATAAGAACAAGCAACTTCCTGGAATGATGATGGGTTATATTTACTATGATTTATTGCTATCGATTGAGGAAGGTAATTTAGCAAATATTCTTAATGAGCGAACTCAGCTCACACCAATAAGAAAATTTTATATAATAATAAAAACTATATTAAAAATAATAACTTAAGGTAATAATTTAATTTAAATTATTATTATTGTATAGCTGCATTTAAAGCGTTTTTGATATTATCAATAGGGATTAATTCGACATCATTAATGGTCTTTTTAGGTAGATTCTTTCTAGGCAAAATGATGCGTTTAAAGCCTAATTTTATGGCTTCTTGAATTCGCTCCTGCCCTCGCACAACAGGCCTTACTTCACCCCCTAAGCCTACCTCTCCAAAAATAAGAGTTTTGCTGTGGACCTGTTTTTCTTGCAATGAGGAAGCGATTGCAATCAACACAGCCAAATCAACACCGGGTTCAGAAATTTTAACCCCACCTACCGCATTTAAAAAAACGTCATGGCTATGACAAGATAAACCCAAGTGTTTATTTAAGACGGCTAAGATCATTGATATTCTATTATTCTCTAAGCCAACAGATAGCCTCTTAGGAGAAGATTGCTTTGACTCATCTACTAATGCCTGGAGTTCGATTAGAATTGGTCTGGTTCCTTCTTGCATGACCGTAACCACTGAACCTGCTTGATCAAAAGAGGTTTCAGATAAAAATATAGCTGATGGGTTTAAGATCTCTTTCAAACCCTTTTCAGTCATCGCATAAATACCCAATTCATTGACTGCGCCATATCTATTTTTAATTGACCTTACTAAGCGATAAGAGGAATTTGACTCCCCTTCAAAATATAAGACTGTATCGACAATATGTTCAAGTACTCTCGGACCAGCTATAGAGCCTTCTTTGGTCACATGGCCTACAAAGATCATACTGACATCATTCGCTTTAGCCACCCGTGTCAATTGCGCAGCGCACTCCCTTACCTGTGATACCGAGCCTGGAGCTGAGTTGAGCTCCTCAGAGAAAAGGGTTTGTATAGAATCAATCACTACCACACTGGGTTTCTCTTTTTCAATGACGTTAATAATATTGCCCAAATTTATTTCCGAAAGCACTAAAAGATCAGAAACCTCTAAATCTAACCTTCTTGCTCGCATCGCAACCTGTTCAATAGATTCCTCACCCGTTATATAGATTGCAGTAATTTCTTGATTTGGATTTTTTGTCAGAGAGGATAAAGCCTGAATTAACAATGTAGATTTTCCAATACCTGGATCCCCACCAATCAATGTCACGCCTCCCGGGACAAGACCTCCTCCTAAGACTCTATCAAGTTCACCATTGTTGGTTGGATGCCTAAATATCTCATTAATTTCTACTTCATTGATATTAATTAAGTTTGATTTTTTATTTAATGACTTAAAACGTGATGTTGATGTCTGCAATACTTGCTCTTCGAGACAATTCCACTCAAAACAATGTGGACATTGGCCTTGCCACTTTGAAGAATGACCACCACATTGTTGGCACTGGTATAAGGTCTTTGATTTAGCCATAATTTATATCAATTGGTACTCTTGATGCTGATGAGATTGCACACAAGAGTTCATAGCCAACTGTTTTCGCATTGTTAGCCACTTCATCAACACTCAACTGCTCTCCCCATAACTCAACCATAGATCCGTAATTTACATTTCCTAGATCAGTAATATCAACCGCCAGCATATCCATAGATACCCTGCCCACAGTTTTAGTTTTTATCCCATCAATCACCACAGGTGTTCCAGTTGGCGCATGTCTTGGATAACCATCCGCATATCCACAAGCCACGGTTGCAATCCTCATATCCTTGCTGGCAACAAAATCTTCACCATAACCAACACCTTGTCCTTTTTTGATTTCCTGAATAGAAATGACCTCCGAACGAAGAGTCATGACTGGTTTTAAGTCGGGTATCTTTTGTGAAAAATCAAATGGAGTCGCACCGTACAACATAATGCCTGGTCTCACCCAGTCTGCATGAGTCTTATTGTCTGAAATCAGAGCTGCAGAATTTGCAATAGAAAATGGCTCGTTGAAGTCATTCATTAGTTTTTCAATTGCTTGATATTGTCTATCTGTGCCGTTAGTTTTATCAGCATTTGCAAAATGACTCATAAATACAATTTCATTGATACGATCATCATTTTTTAGTTGCTTATATACTTTATTAACGGTATTAATTGAAAAACCAAGTCGATTCATGCCGGTATTAATTTTTAAATGAATATCAATCTGCTTGTCATGAGGAAGCTGTCTAATTAATGCTAACTGATAGTCACTATGGACCACCAAATCAAAATGGTAAGCCGTAGCAATCTTCAGATCTTCTTCATCAAAAGCACCCTCTAGCAACAGTATTTTTTTATCAAAACCAGCTTCTCTGAGCTCAATTGCATCTTCAATGGTAAGCACAGAAAAAGCATCTGCCTCATTAAATGCACCTGCCATAAGAGTTAAGCCATGCCCGTATGCATTAGCTTTGAGTGTCGCCATAATTTTTGATGAAGGAGTTAGAGATCTCACATAATCTAAATTATGTTTCGCATTATCAATATTAATGAGAGCTTTTAGAGGACGCATTATTCTGGAATATCATAACCTATGGGGTTAGCGTAATTTTCAAATTTAGTATATTCACCCAAAAATGTTAATTTCACCCTGCCTACAGGACCATTTCTCTGTTTAGCCAGAATAATTTCAGCTATACCCTTGTCCGGCGTTTCTGGGTTATAAACCTCATCACGATAAATAAACATAATGACATCTGCATCTTGTTCAATCGCGCCAGATTCTCTTAAATCTGACATAACCGGCCGCTTATCTGGTCTTTGCTCCACACTCCGATTCAATTGAGATAAAGCAATAACTGGAACGTTAAGTTCTTTAGCTAATGCTTTCAAGGATCTTGAAATTTCAGATATCTCAGTAGCTCGATTTTCAGTCGAACCAGCCGAGCCCATTAATTGTAGATAATCAATCACTATAAGACCCAATCTGCCGCATTGTTTATGAAGTCTTCTGGCTCTAGCGCGAACTTCATATGGGTTTAAGGCGGATCCTTCATCAATAAAAATCGGTGCTTCATTTAATTGACCAAGAGCATAAGATAATTTCTCCCAATCGTTATCATCAAGCTGCCCTGTTCTCATCTTATGTTGATTTAACTTGCCCACAGAACCAATTAACCTAGAAACAAGTTGTGTTGAAGCCATCTCCATAGAAAAAACTGCCGTTGGTAAGCCATTATCAACTGAAACATACTCGCACATATTCAAAGCAAGAGAAGTTTTACCCATAGACGGACGACCTGCAATAATAATTAAATCGCCAGGCTGCAAGCCTGAGGTCATCATATCTAGATCTTTATAACCAGTCGGGATTCCAGTTACATCGGATGGATTATCTCTTTGAAATAATTGGTCAATTCTTTCGGCTACCTGAGGTAATAACTCTTTAATGTCAGTAAAACCGATACGATCATTTTTGCCGGCCTCAGCGATTTGGAAAATTTTTGACTCAGACTCATCTAATAATTGTTGAGCATCTCTTCCTTGTGGAGACAGGGCATTGTCAACAATATCCGTACCAACTTCTACTAGATTGCGCATGATTGATCGCTCTCTAATAATCTGTGCATAGCCTCTGATGTTTGCAGCTGTGGGCGTACTTTCAGCAAGTAGTCCCAAATACTCAAGGCCGCCAACCGTATTTAATTCTGAATTCGATTCAAGAGACTCGCCCACAGTTACTATATCAGCAGGCTGTGATCTTTCAATTAATAGATGGATATGTTGATAAATAATTTGATGATCTTGACGGTAAAAATCTTTAACCGACACTAGATCAGCAACTTTATCTAGCGCTTCATTATCAATCAATAAACCTCCAAGTAAGGACTGTTCAGCCTCTAATGAGTGAGGTGGGAGTCTTAATTTACTAATCGAATCGTCGGCCATTTATTGATTATAAACGATAAAAAAAAGGCTGCCAGTGGCAGCCTAAAAAAAATAATTTTTATTCAGATTCTCCGAGAACAGAGACTGTAATTTCAACCACAACATCGGCATGAAGAGCAATTGAAACTTTGTGATCACCAACAATCTTAAGAGGACCATCAGGCATTCTGATTTCTGATTTTGTAACTTCATGACCAGCCTTAACTAAATCTTCAGCAATGTCAAAATTCGTTACAGAGCCAAATAATTTACCATCCACGCCTGCTTTTTGGGTTACTTGCAATGTGAAACCATCTAATTTTTTACCACGATCTTGTGCTGACTTAAGTAAAGCTGCCTGTTGTTTTTCAAATTCAGCTTTTTTAGCCTCAAATTCAGCCATGTTAGACTCTGTTGCTCTTTTTGCTTTGCCTTGAGGAATTAAAAAGTTTCTACCATAACCGTCTTTAACTTTAACCACATCACCAAGGTTACCTAAGTTAGCAATTTTTTCTAATAATATAACTTGCATGCCTATCTCCTTAATGTTTGTCAGTGTAAGGAATAAGAGCTAGAAATCGCGCACGTTTTACTGCAGTTGTTAGCTGTCTTTGATAGCGAGCTTTTGTACCAGTAATTCTAGCTGGAATAATCTTACCATTCTCTAAAATAAAGTCTTTTAGTAAATCAACATCTTTATAATCAACTTCTTTGATACCTTCAGCTGAAAAGCGACAGTATCTTCTTCTTCTTATCATATCTCTTGCCATATCATTTACTCCTTAACTTGAATTCTTGAATGTTAAATAGCAGTTGATTCGATTTTTTTGACTTTCTATCTAAAAAACCTCTAAATTGGTAAGTTTCGTTAATCGTCAAATCTTCTTTTACCAAGTCACCTATCACTACTGCATTTATCTTAAATTCAACAAATTTAAAAAATTTTTTTTTACTTAAATCTTCAAAATGAATAGTTAAATTTCTGATTGGAACATTTGCTGGCGTGTATCTAATATCATCAAGACTGGACACCGCTCCAACCAACACTAATTCATTCAAGATTCGCTAGTTTCCTCTTCCTTGCTATCAACTGACTCTTGATCGCCAACGATTGTTTTAGATTTTTCTTCTTTCATCATTGGGGATGGAGTTGTTACTGCATCTTTGGTTGCGAAAGTAAGGTGTCTTAAAACAGCATCATTAAATTTGAATGATGTCTCTAGCTCTTCAAGTGTTTTTTGATCACATTCAATATTCATTAAAACATAATGAGCTTTATGAATTTTTTGAATTGGATAAGCTAACTGTCTTCTGCCCCAGTCCTCAAGACGGTGAATGTTGCCAGAGTTTGTTTTTAGGAGGGTTTGATATCGCTCGATCATCGCAGGAACTTGTTCGCTTTGATCAGGATGAACGATAAATACAACTTCGTAATGTCGCATAGTGTTTCCTCTTGGTTATAGCCTCCAGTCAAATGCTGTGAGGCAAGGATTAAAAAATGAAAATTATACTAACATTTCAGAGAATATCAATAAAAAACAAATTGAATTTATGACATATGATCTTTTAGATTGGGTCCGTACACCTTTACTTTTAAAAACTTTATTTCATCCCTAATCTCTGCTGCTTTTTCAAATTCTAAATTTTTTGAAAACTTCTGCATACTTTTTTCAAGTTTAGAAATTTCTTTAATAAGTTTTGGTTCCGTTAAATCTTCATATTTTCTATATTTTTTACGTTCACTTTGATTAATTTTAAAGGATTCTGTGTCCATTTCTTTTTCTATAATATCTTTAATTTTTTTTCGAACTCCAGCTGGGGTGATATTATTTTCTGTATTGTAGGCAATTTGTCGCTCACGCCTGCGCGTCATTTCCTTCATGGCAGACTTCATACTCTTAGTTTCTGTATTTGCATAAAATATCACCCTTCCATCTAGGTTTCTTGCTGCCCTCCCCGCTGTTTGAATTAAAGAGCGCTCAGACCTCAAAAAACCTTCTTTATCTGCATCTAAAACTGCAACCAAACCAACCTCAGGAATATCAAGACCTTCTCTCAGAAGATTAATGCCAACGAGAACATCGAATTCTTTTAAGCGTAAATCGCGAATAATCTCGACACGTTCCACAGTGTCAATATCTGAATGTAAATATTTCACCTTAATACCGTTTTCAATTAAATAATCAGTTAAATCTTCTGCCATCCTTTTTGTTAGTGTGGTGACTAACACCCTATTTCCCTGTTTAATGGTTTTTTTTATCTCGCCTAGAAGATGATCAACCTGCGAATCCGCTGGATATACCTCTATCGCAGGATCCACCAAGCCGGTTGGTCGAGCAACCTGTTCCACGATAATTTTTGAATGCTTATCTTCATAATCTGCTGGAGTTGCCGAGACAAAAACACATTGCTTCATCAGATTTTCAAACTCCTCAAATTTTAATGGACGATTATCCATGGCGGACGGCAATCTAAATCCAAAATCGACCAGATTCTCTTTTCTCGCCCTATCCCCTTTATACATTCCCCCAATCTGCGGAATAGTGACGTGACTTTCATCAAAAAACATTAAGGCATTATCAGGTAGGTAATCAATCAATGTTGGTGGCGCTTCTCCTGGACCTCTTCCTGATAAATGCCTGGAGTAGTTTTCTATCCCCTTACAAAAACCAATTTCATTCAGCATCTCAATATCAAATTTTGTTCTTTGCTCTATACGCTGTGCTTCAACCAATCTTTTTTCTTTGAGGTAAAAATTCACCCGATCATGGAGCTCTACTTTAATCTTTTCAATTGCATTCACTACAGTTTGTCGGGGGGTGACATAGTGACTAGATGGGTAAACCGTAAATCTTTTGATTTTATTAAATAGTTGACCAGTTAGCGGATCGAATAGAGTGAGACTCTCAACTTCATCGTCAAACATCGAGATTCGTAAGGCAGTTTCTGAGTTCTCAGCTGGGAATATATCAATCACATCACCACGGACGCGAAATGTTCCTCTTGCGAAATCAAAATCATTTCGATCGTACTGCATCGAGACAAGTCTTTGCACAATATTTCTTTGCAAGATTTTTTCGCCAGACTGAATATGCAGTACCATTCCTTGATAATCAACTGGGTCGCCAATTCCATAAATGGCTGAAACCGAAGCGACAATTATCGAATCATCTCGTTCTAAAAGTGCTTTAGTTGCAGAGAGGCGCATTTGTTCAATATGGTCGTTAATGCTCGAATCTTTTTCTATAAAAAGGTCTCTAGCAGGAACATAGGCCTCAGGTTGGTAGTAATCGTAGTAGGAAACAAAATATTCAACGGAATTATTTGGAAAAAATTCTTTAAATTCAGAATATAGTTGTGCTGCCAAAGTTTTATTTGGCGCCATCACAATAGCAGGCCTTCCGGTTTGAGCAATAACATTTGCAATCGTAAATGTCTTTCCAGACCCTGTTACCCCAAGTAATGTTTGAAACTTCTCATTACGATTAATACCATTTATTAGTTGCTCAATAGCTTTTGGCTGATCTCCCGATGGCTCAAACGGAAGAGCTAACTCATAAGGACTGTTTGGATAATTTTTAAATTCGACTTCATTCATAAACTATAAATATTATCAGCAAAAGAACTTTATAGTCTCAGCTCAGTCACTAAAAGATGAAAAAATTAATATTATCTCTCATTTTTTTAGCTTCAACTGCAGTAGCATACGATCAAGCTGCATTAATGCACGCTTACAACTCTGTGGTGATGATTAGAGGGTATCAAGAAAATGGTTCACTTGGGTATGGGTCCGGGGTAATAGTCGGTGAAAATGAAATTGTTACTAACTGTCATGTACTTCGAGGTACAAAAAAACCTTGGGTATCACAAGGTGATACCACTTACTCAATTGTTTCGGTTAAATCAAATTCTTGGCACGACCTATGCCTATTGGAAGTCCATAATCTAAATCGAACTCCAATACCATTAGGTACTTCTGTGTTAAATAAAAATGATGAGGTAGTTGGTATCGGACACTCAAATGGCGCCCCTGTGCCATTAACTATTGGTGGGTTAATCATTGCAACATATCCAAATCAAAATGGAAACCTAATTCTATCCAGCGCAAAATTTCGCCTAGGTGCTAGTGGAAGTGGGCTATTTAATATGAATGGTGAACTTGTTGGTATTAATACCTTTAAGACCACAGGGTATGGTACCTATTACGCCGTACCTGTTGAATGGCTAAAAGAGCTTATGGCCAAGAAAGAGTATGATGACTTTCCAATTGATGGAAAGGCGCTTTGGGAGGAAGATGAGGACAAAAAGCCATATTATCTGAGAATTGCTGTCCCCAAAGCAAAAATGGAGTGGGAAAAAGTTGTACCGTTAGCCAAAGAATGGACTAAAACAGAACCTGATAATACGGAAGCATGGTATGAGCTAGGGTACGCTTATTTATCTATGGAAAAATACATAAAAGCAAAGGAAGCATTCATAAAATCGAATCAATGTGATAAAAATAATATTGATCCTTTATTTGAGTTAGCAAAATTGTTTAAAGAAGATGATCCTACTGTAGCTTTTGCATACTATCAAAAATTAAATCAAATAAATTTGGATAAGGCGCTAGAAATAAAAGATCTTTTTGAGAAATAATTCTTCACGCATAGTCATTTATTTTGTAGAATCTTAATCTTTAAACACTTTAATTTTAAAACTTACCTTGTCCGAAAATATAACTTTATCTTTTGCAGTCCAACGTATCAAAGAATCACCTACCTTAGCTGTCACTGCAAAAGCCTCATTATTAAAATCACAGGGAATTGATATTATTGGTTTAGCAGCAGGTGAGCCTGATTTTGATACTCCTGATTTTATTAAACAGGGTGCTATCCAAGCTATCAATGATGGTAAAACAAAATATACACCGGTTGGTGGTATACCCTCATTGAAAAATGCCATTGTTGATAAATTTAAAAATGACAACAGCCTTGATTACAAATCAGAAGAAATTGTTGTCGGCGTTGGTGGCAAACAGTGTATTTTTAATTTATGTTTATCTGTTTTAGATGCTGGTGATGAAGTAGTAATTCCTGCGCCGTATTGGGTTTCATATGAAGACATTGCTGTCCTCACCGGTGCTGAAGCTAAAATTATTTCAACAACTATTGAAGGTAATTTTAAAATCACTGCAGAGCAACTCGATACAGCTCTCACAGAGAAAACAAAATTAGTTTTCTTAAACTCGCCTTCAAATCCGACAGGGTCTGTTTACACAAAAAAAGAATTGCTTCAACTAGCAACAGTCCTTCATAAATATCCTAACGTGATCATTGCCTCCGATGACATTTATGAACATATTAATTTAAATGATCAAGATTTTAATAATATTGTGATGGTAGATCCTAGTTTAAAAGATAGGTCAGTCATTCTTAATGGTGTATCTAAAGCCTATTCTATGACTGGATGGCGAATTGGTTATGCTGCTGGACCAACAAAAATTATTAAAGCCATGACGAAATTACAGTCACAGTCAACCTCCAACCCATCATCTATATCACAGGCTGCTGCTGAAACAGCCCTAAGAGGTAATAACGAATGCATCGCTGAAATGGTTAAGGAATTTAAGCTCAGACATACTTATGTTGTCGAAAATATAAACAGTATTAAAGGATTAAGCTGCATTCCAGCAGAGGGTGCTTTTTATGCATTTCCTTATGCTCAAAATGCAATAGATCGGTTGTTTAAAGCAAATGTTATTTCAAAAAATAACGATATCGGATTGTGTGAATACTTTCTAGATAAAGCCAATGTTGCTGTTGTTCCTGGATCAGCTTTTGGTGCTGAAGGTTATTTTAGGTTATCGTTTGCCACCTCTATGGAAAATTTAATTGAGGCTATTTCACGAATTAAAAAAGCAGTAGAAATTTAATTGTATTTCATATTGACCAAAAGCTATTTTCTGTTTACCATCTCACTTCTCTTCCCCAATAGCTCAGTCGGTAGAGCAACGGACTGTTAATCCGTGTGTCCCTGGTTCGAGCCCAGGTTGGGGAGCCAAATTCAAAGCCACGTCAGCTGATGTGGCTTTTTTTACAATACTTTCTGATAAAGCCGTTTAACAAAATTAAATCTAAACAACATCACCAATACTGCACAAAGAATAATACTGAAGACCACTACCATTGAAACAATATCAATGATCTCTTCTGATCCAGGGACATTATAAGTTAATGGAATGGATGCTAAGACAGCGGCAGCTAACCCCTTGGGAGCCATCATTGAAATATAGGATTTATCCGTAAAACTTGTCTCTTTAAATAAAATCTTTGTCATTGGAATTCTGAAGATGAATATGAAAAAAACTAAAACGACAGCAAAAGCGAGAAGATTATATTCCTTGATTTCGAACTGAATTCCCAAGAAAATAAAAAAGAAAATCTTTAACAAAAAAACTAACTCTCTATAAAAATCTAATTCTGTTTTTGTGAGTGGCTTAATTTCATGTTTAGCCAAAATAAAATTATTAATAAAACCAAATGATTGATAATTAGTAAGAATTAAACCAAACGCCAATGCTGCAATTGGGCCAGAATAACCAAATAATTCAGTCAATCCATAGACAATGAATAACCAAGCAATGGTCGTTGTGAGAGTATTCGGGAAGTTTTTTATTTTATCGATAATAATGAGCCACACAGTTCCTGCAAAGAGGCCAAATACGATTGCCATTATAAAAGAAGCGCCAATGCTTGATATAAATTTAATGATATTAAAGGCTTGTTCCTGTTCATAAAATTCAACAAGTGAGAATAATGTAAGAATACAAAGCACGTCAGTTGCTGCTGATTCAAGTAGTAAGGTTGTTTTTGTGGTTGGCTCAATATCTAAAACGTTTGTAATTGGAACAACTACCGCTGAAGATGTGCCTCCCAAGATAACTCCAAGCATCAAGCTAGAAATAAAATTTAAATCTAAAAAGCTTAATGAAAAAAAGGTAACAATCACTGTGGTTACAATAAAACTAGCCAGGGTTAAAAAACCTGAAGTTTTAAATGAATTCATCAACACCTTGAAATTTAAAGAGCAGCCACTTTCGAAAAGAATAACCACCAAAGCAATCGTCGTAATCACCTGACCTATTTTTCCAAAATCCGAGGACGAGACCAGATGAAGAACAGGACCAATTACGATACCAAAAATGATAAGAATTAACACATCTGGAATTAAGGTCTTTTTAAAAACAAAACTTAAAGCATGAGCAGCAAAAATAAGAAGTCCGACAGCGAGAATTATTTGGTACATAATTTTAAGATTTTTAAATAATTACATATAATAACGCGATGCAAAAAATTGTAAATAAAATTGATATCGCCTTGATTGGTGGTGGCATAATGAGTGCCACATTGGCAACAATTCTTCATGAAATTGACCCAAAATTAAAAATCCACCTCTTTGAAAAACTACCTTCCTTTGGCGAAGAGAGTTCTGCCGCTTTAAATAATGCTGGTACGGGCCACGCAGGAAATTGTGAATTAAATTATACGCCTGAGAACAATAATAAAATCAATCTCAATAAGGCCCTTTCAGTCTGTGAAATGTTCGAGCTATCCTTGCAATTGTGGGCTTATATTGTCAAAAATGATAAGAGCATTGCTCCTGAAACCTTTATTACCAAATCTTCACATGCTAGTTTTGTATGGGGTAAAAGCAATACAGAATTTTTAGAAAAAAGATTTAAGCTAATAAGCAAGCAACCTCTTTTTAAAGGAATGACTTTTACAAAAGATGCGCAAACAATCAAATCGCTATTTCCTCTGCTCATCAAAGGTCGAAAAAATGATGAGAACATCTCACTTACAAATTATGAATACGGCACGGATGTAAATTTTGGTCAGTTAACATCAATCTTAATTAAAAGATTACTGAAAAATCCATCTTTCAAAATACATACCAATGAACACGTAACCAAAATCAAAAAAATGAATAACGGTTACCAATTTCAAACACAATTAGGCCAGGTACATACAAATTTTATTTTTTTAGGTGCGGGTGGTAATTCAATTAAAATTCTTCAGAACCTCAAATTACCTCAAGCCAAAGGTTATGCTGGTTTTCCAATCAGTGGCAAATGGTTGGTATGCGACAATCAAACTATCATTAAACAGCATAAAGGTAAGGTATATAGTCAAGCCGAGACAGGAGCACCTCCGATGTCTGTGCCACATCTCGATATTCGTAACATCAACGGAAAACAATCATTATTATTTGGCCCATTCGCTGGTTTTACCTTTAAATTTTTAAAATCAGGCTCATTTTTAGATTTTCCCAGCTCCATCAAATTATCAAATTTGAAAGAAATACTAACCGTTGGTATTAAAAATTTTAATCTTGTCTCCTACTTAGTAAAACAGGCCTTACAAAATCATACAAACCGAATGAAACATTTAAGGAAATTCTATCCCGAGGCAAAATCATCCGACTGGAAATTAATATCTGCCGGACAAAGAGTGCAGATTATCAAACCTTCAGATGGTTTATTTGGTAAATTAGAATTTGGAACAGAGATTATTTATGATAATAACAAAACTCTGGCTGCCTTATTGGGTGCTTCTCCAGGAGCATCAGTTTCTGCAGCCTCAATGTTAGAGATTGTTGAAAAGTGCTTTTTTAATAAAAATCAGGAATATAGAAAAAAATTAAGGGCAATTTTCCCAAGCTATGGCATAAAGTTGAATGACAATCCAAGCAAGCTACAAAAGCTGAGAAGTGCCTACAGAAAAATTCTTAAGCTACTTTAGCTTTCTTCTGATTTCAGACACACAAATGCCTGTAGCAACAGATACATTCAAACTTTCAATAGATCCTGATATTGGGATTGAGAATGTTAAATCACATTTATCTTTGGTCAACCTTCTAATCCCCTTACCCTCAGAACCCATGACCAAGGCAACATTCCCGGAGAAGCTTTGATCATAAATTGACAACTCCGAATAACCATCAGCAGCATAAATAAAAAAATTATGTTCTTTTAATGAGTCAATTGTTCGTGATAAATTTGTCACTGAAAAAAAAGGGATGTGATTGACTGCTCCACTTGCCACCTTTGAAACAACCGGTGTTATCCCGACAGAATTATTTTTTGGCACAATTATTCCGCTTAAATCGAAAGCGCTGGCAATCCTAAAGCAAGCACCTAAATTATGTGGGTCTTGAACTTCATCAAGGATCAAAAAAAAGTGTTGCTTAGTGTCTTCAGCCAGAAAATCCTCAAGGCTCTGTTTTGAGAAAGAGTGATTTTTTTCAGATGCGGCAATAAATTGGTGACTATTGGTGCTAAAGGTTTTCTTAAACCACTGTGTATCCATAAAGCTCACAGGGATCTTATTTTTTTGAGCAATCTCAATGATTCTCGTCATTTTTTCTGAACTTCGATCTTTACAAACAAATAGTTGATCCGCATGATTACTTCTAACGGCTGAATCAACTGAATGAATCCCATAAATTAAATTAGTCATTCTATAAATTCTTTAAATAAGTGAAATCCATTTTTCCAAGTTCTAAATCTACTCGAATGAGTTTTACTGCTAACTCATCACCCAATCTAAATTTTTTCTTTGTTTTTTCACCTTCGAGCATCTGTTTTTCTTTATTAAAGACAAAGTAATCATTTCCGAGCTCCGTTACATGAACCAACCCCTCAATGTGTAAACGAGGAATTTCAACAAAAATTCCAAAATTTGTCACACTAGAAATAACAACATCAAATTTTTCACCAATCCTATCTTTCATGTAAAAACATTTCAACCAATTTTCCACGTCCCGGGTTGCTTCATCTGCCCTTCTCTCAGTGGATGAGCAATGATTGCCAATGGATTCTAAATTATCTGTTTTAAGTTTTTTCTTATTTAAAAAAGATTTAATTAAACGATGCACAACCAAGTCCGGGTATCTTCGAATTGGTGAAGTAAAGTGGGTATATTTTTCATACGCCAGCCCAAAATGACCCTTATTTTCGGCACCGTAATTAGCTTGCTGCATTGACCGTAAAATCATGGTTTGCAACATCTGAAAATTTTCTTTATTTTTAATTTTATTGATTAGCTCTTCATAATCCTTAACATCTGGACTTAAACCACCTTCCATATGCACTTTGAAATCTGATAAAACTGATTTTAAGATTTCAAGCTTTTCTTCTTTTGGTTTTTCATGATTTCTAAAGAGTCCATTTTTTTTTGATAATAGATAATCGGCTGCACTAACATTCGCAGCAAGCATACACTCTTCGATTAATCGATGAGCCTCATTTCTTGCCAAAGGGACAATATCTTTGATTTTTCCACCCTCATCGAATAAAATTTGAGATTCAATTCGATCGAACTCAATTGCATGTCTCTTATTTCTAGCTTCACTTAGGACTTCATAAACTGACTTTAAGGTATTTAGGCGTTCGATTAATTCTTTTGGATGCTCTTTTTGATTCTGTTTTTGAAAAATCAACTGGTCAACTAGAGTGTAAGTCAAGCGATATTTTGAATTAATTGCCGCAGGGTAAAACTCATATGATTGAATCTCTCCTTTTTTTGTAATAACCATATCTGCAATCATGACCAATCGATCAACATGTGGGTTGAGCGAACATAATCCATTTGAAAGCTTTTCTGGAAGCATGGGAATAACCCTGCGAGGAAAATAAACTGAATTTCCCCTATCAAAAGCTTCTTTATCTAGAGCGGATCCATCTTTAACATAGTGGCTGACATCTGCGATACCCACGAGCAACTTAAAATACTCTTTGTGATTTTCAGCATACACTGCATCATCGAAATCTTTAGCTGTTTCACCGTCAATGGTTACAAAGAAATTATCTCTCAAGTCAATTCGGTCTTTCAAATCGCCATCAGAAATCTCAGGAATTTTCTCTAATTCTTTTTCAATTTTTTTATCAAACCTAAAAGGAAGGTTGTGTTTTCTAAGAGCGATTTCAATTTCTATACCACTGTCATCTAATTTTCCAATTATCTCAATGATCTGTCCCATCGGTTTGATATTCATGGCTGGTTGGGTAGTGATTTCTACCTCAACTATATCCCCTGGGACTGTATCCATGTCTTTGCCATAAGGAATAATGATATCTTGATGAATTCTTTTGTCCTCTGCAGCGACGATGGTCACACCATACGACTGAACCACACGTCCAACCAAAACTGTATTACATCTTTCTAAAACCTCAACAATGGTTCCTTCAGCCTTACCTTTACGATCCAAGCCAGAAATTTGTACCATCACCCGATCGTTATGAAAAACTTTACCCATTTCTTTTTGATTTAAAAAAACATCATCATTTTCTGGCTCATCTGGGATGAAAAAACCATAACCATCCGGGTGACCCTGAACCTTTCCGGAGATACAATTGAGTTTTTCTGCAATACAAAACACATCTTTTCTATTTTTTAAAATCTGACCGTCCCTTCTCATGGCTTTTAAACGGTGAGTTAAGGCTTCTTCTTCTGATTTTTTTATACGCAATAACTTAATAAGCTCATTTTTTTTAATTGGGGTACCATAATTCTTCATCACATCAAGAATGTATTCTCGACTCGGAATGGGATGTACGTACTTTTCTGACTCTCTTTTAAAAAAAGGATCTTTTGATCTTTTATTTAATTTTGTTTTATTAGGTTTGGGCATATAAATTCAAATGGTTTCTTTTTAAACCATTACTATCTAAACCAAAACCATAGACATACAAATTAGGTAATTCCAGCCCTTTAAAATCAGCATCAATTTTTACTTTATTATTTGGCTTATAGAATAAAACGCAGGATGTAACCGTTTTTGCACCCAGTTTTTTTAATAGTGTTTGGCATTCAAAAAGTGTGTTTCCTTCATCTAAAATATCGTCCACAAGTAAAATATGCTTATTCAAAACTTCTTCCTTAGTCGGTTTGTGAACCCAGATGCCATCATGCAGGCCTTTGTTGTCAACATACCTTGAATAATGGAGATAGTTTATATAAATATTTTTATGATTTAAGAGAGGAAATAAATGTCCAGCGAATACTAATGATCCAGTCATCACTGGAGTAAAAATCAGTTCTTTTGAACCCGTTTTCTGATTAATTTGATTCGCTAAATGTTTAATAGACTTCAGAATGTCTTGGTAAGTGAACAAACATTGATCATCATCAGAGGACGTCATTTTATATCCTTTATGTATTCTTTTAAATCTTCCCCAAATTCACTATTTTTTATTCCATAATCAATATTCGCCATCAAATAACCTAACTTTGAGCCGCAATCATATCGCCTACCATTAAATGTGTAAGCAAAGACTTCTTCCTGCTTTAACATTAACTTAATGCCGTCGGTTAACTGAATTTCGTTTCCAGCACCAAAAGAAGTTTTTTCTAAAAAGGACATCAATGTATTCGAAAAAATATAACGACCTACAACTCCAAGGTTAGAAGGTGCAAATTCTGGATCAGGTTTTTCAATGATATTGCTTAATTTCACTAAATCTGAATCAAAATTATTGGAGTCAATCATGCCATATTTTTTGGATTCAGATTTATCTACATTTTGAACAGCAATCACTGACTTATGATACTCATTGAACTGCTCAACTAATTGGGTCAGTACACCAGGTTGAGCATCGATCAAGTCATCTGCCAAAGATACAGCAAATGGCTCATCTCCGACAACTGGCTTAGCTTGTAAGATTGCATGTCCTAAGCCTAGAGGTTCACCTTGTCTGATATAAATACAGGAAACGTCTTTCGGAACAATTTGGTTCATTTCATCCATTAATTTGGCTTTTTTTTCATCTACATTAGAAAATCGCTCCAGGGTAGAATCGAAATGGTCTGTTATTGCTCGTTTGGATTTACCAGTAATAAAAATGAGGTCTGTAAAGCCAGCCTCAATGGCTTCTTCAACTGCGTACTGTATTAATGGCTTATCGACAATTGGTAGCATTTCTTTTGGTGTTGCTTTTGTTGCCGGTAAAAAACGAGAACCGAGTCCAGCAACAGGAAAAATAATTTTTCTTAATTTTTTCATATCTAAAACTTTATTAAAATGAACCTCATATCATGCAAAAGATTCGTTATTTAAAAAATAAATTACATTAAAAATTAATAATAAATAATTAATTTTATTACCATTTATTTATTTTTTCATAATCTTTTATATTTGCATCCACCCAGGATTCAGACTTTAATCCAATCTCTTTTTTCCAGAATGGTGCGTCAGTCTTTAAAAAATCTATTATAAACTCACACGCTCTAAATGCTTCTGTTCGATGTGCCGAAGTTACTGCAACCAACACAATTTCATCATTTAGGTTTAATTTCCCAAAACGGTGAATTATGTTTACATCAAAAATATCCCATGTCCTTCTTGCCTTCTCCTCAATTTCTAATAAGGCTTTTTCAGTCATGCCAGGGTAAAATTCAATTTCCATTGACGTCAGTGTATCAGACTTATCCTCTTTAAAATCACGCACATATCCAACAAAGGTTACCAGGGCGCCAACACCGCTTTCATCAGAACGTTTTATTTTTTTTACTTCAGAATTAATATCAAAACCTTCTTGTTGAATTCTTACCATAGTTCAACCCCCGGTAATTGGTGGGAAAAAAGCAACCTCATCACCATCATTAAGGCTTAAATCCCAGTCTAGCGCCAATTCTTGATTGACCGCGGCCTTGATATTTTTGACATTATCAATTTGCTGATATTCTAGTCGAAGATAGTTTATTAACTCTCTAATTGATGCTACATCAGCCTTATATTCGACATCCAATTCATTGATTTTTAATTCTTCACGAAGTTTTGCAAAAAACAGCACCTTAATCATCTTCTTTTTGCTCACTTTTTTCTATCAAAGAGTCCTCAAACTCCAACAATTCATTTGGATCATCCTGTAATTCAACTTTTTCTATCTGGGAAAAACGACGTGATATTTTTTGGGATGTGATATGAACATCTTGTGCATTTTCATGGGCCATTCTGATGTTATCAGCTAACTTCTTCATTCTCTGATCAAATCTTTCGAATTCCTTGCCAAGCTTTCCTAACTCTGCCTTGATAATATGCACCTGCTTTCTTGTTTCAACATCTTTTAATACAGCCCTTGCTGTATTTAATACAGCCATCAAGGTGGTTGGCGACACAACCCACACCTTGTGATTCAAAGAGTCCTGAATGAGTTCTGGGTGGTAGGCATGAATTTCGGCAAATACTGCCTCTGCCGGAACAAACATCACTGCTCCATCCGAAGTTTCATCAGGAATTATATATTTAGTAGATATATCAGTAATATGTTTACGAACATCTAACTTAAATTGTTTTTCTGCTTTTATTTTTTCTGGCTCACTCAAAGAGTTATCAAACATTTTTTGATAATTTTCCATGGGAAATTTAGAGTCAACTGCGACCGTACCTGTTGGCTCCGGGAGAAATAAAACACAGTCAGCGCGACTTCCATTCTTGAAGGAATGTTGAAAAGAAAAAGAATCAGGTGGTAGTATATTTTTAACTAAACTCTCAAGCTGCAATTCTCCATAAGCACCTCGTGACCTTTTGTCTCCCAACAACTCCTGCAGACTAACAACATTTGTAGTTAAACCATCAATTTTCTTTTGAGCCTCGTCAATTGTAGCCAACCTTTCCATAACGCTTAAAAAAGTCTCATTTGTCTTTTTAAAACCCTCTTCAAGTCTTTCATGCACCTTGCCGGTTATTTCCTCAAGACGGGTATCAACAGATTTGGTGAGTGAGTCAATTGAAGCCAGAAGCTGCAATGTGGTATTTTTAAGGGAGGATTGAATTGACTCTTGCTGAATCTTGCCCTGGTTCTGCAGTGCTTGATTAAGTTTCTCAACCACCTCGGCTTTTAATTGATTAATAATCTCTTGCTGACTAACTTTTAAGTTTTCTAATACGTCACGATTATATTTAAACTCTTCACTCACAAGTTTATTAAATCGATCTGTAGTTTTGTTTAAAGAATCATTAAAGTCTTGAAGTATTTTACGATGGTGCTCATTTAATTCTGAATTGATATTATTGTTAGCGGGTCGCTGTTTAGTTAGGACCATAAAAACTCCAACAATAATAACGACTAAAGCACCTAGAATTAGATATTCAAACATGAATCATATCCAATCGATTAGCATTCAAAAAAGAATCTAGCTGCCGCTCTTCCCCTTTAGGTAACTTAAAATGTAGAGTCACATTATCATCAAACTCTTTTTCAACAACCTCACCTTTAATTTTATAAACTAGTTTAATAAATTGTTCTAAAATATTGTATTTTAATACTATTTTAAAAAAATTATACTCCACATATTGAATAAATTTACCTATATCAAGCGCTATTTGTGCCGCTTCGCTATATGCCTTCACCAAACCACCAGTACCTAAATTTATTCCTCCATAGTAACGAACAACCAGCACTGCGGTATTAATCATAGCTCTTCCCTCTAAAATATTTAATAAAGGTTTACCCGCGGTCCCTGAAGGTTCACCATCATCAGAAAAGTATGCATCAATACCATGTTCATTCTTAGTTCTAAGGGCATAAACAATATGGCTCGCATTACCAAAAGGCTCTTTCCACAAAAGTGCTAACTTTTGCTTCAGTGAGTTCAGATTATCACAAGGTATAGCTTGGCTTAAGAATTTAGATTTATTAACCACTGTTTCTTTGAATTCTGTTTCCCGATCAACAACAACCACTAAAACAACCCTTCTAAAACACCCTTGGAGTTAACATCAATTGACTCTGCAGCTGGTTTAAGAGGTAGTCCTGGCATAGTCATAATTGGACCACAAATGATTACAATAAAGCCAGCTCCATTTTTTAGATCAAGATCTTTGATCTCCAAGGTATGGTTCAATGTCGCACCAAGTTGCGCGGGGTCAGATGAAAAAGAATAAGGTGTTTTAGCAATGCAAACAGGCATTCTTTTTACTCCACTTAAATTCTCAAATGCTTTTAATTTTTTTCTTGCTAACGCTGATAATTTAATTCCTTTTGCCTTGTATATACTTTTAGCAACTGTTTCTATCTTTGTAAGAATCGGTTGATTTAATCCATACAAGGTGCGTGCTTTATTTTTTTTCTGACACAGTTTCACAATATCTTTAGCTAAATGAGTTGCCCCTGCTGCACCCTTCTCCCAATGCTCACACAAGTGCATGATCGCACTCTCTGATTCGATTAGCTTTCTTAGTAATAATATTTCCTTGTCAGAATCAAATTTAAATCTGTTGACCGCAACAACCACATTCATTCCAAACTGATTTAAACAATTTTGTATATGGCGTTGTAAATTCTCAAATCCCTTGTTAAGGGCATCAAGATTTTCTTTGTTTAATTTGTCTTTTGTAACACCGCCGTGATATTTTAAAGCTCGTATTGTAGCCACGATCACCACTGCATCCGGCATGGATCCCAATGTTCGAGACTTGATATCCATAAATTTTTCAGTGCCGAGATCAGCACCAAAGCCTGCCTCAGTCACAACATAATCAGCTAACTTCTGACCCGCACGAGTGGCCATTACGCTATTACAGCCATGAGCAATGTTTGCAAAAGGTCCCCCATGAATAATGACTGGGGTCTCAAATATTGTTTGCACTAAGTTTGGTTTAAAAGCGTCTTTTAATAGCGCTGTCATTGCGCCGTGAGCCTTGATCTGTCTGGCATAAATCGGCTTGCCGTCTTTACTAAAAGCGATCAAAATTTTACCGAGCCGTAGCTTTAAATCATCCATATCTTTGGCCAAACAAAATATTGCCATCACTTCTGATGCCACCGTAATATCAAACTTAGAATCTCGTTCATAACGCAGACCATCTTGATGAATTCTTCTCAATGAACGGTCGTTCATATCCAAACAGCGCCTTACTTGAATCTTTTTAATATCTATATTTAGCTTGTTGCCGTGGTAAATATGATTATCAATCATCGCAACAAGTAAATTATTTGCAGAGGTGATGGCATGAAAGTCTCCAGTAAAATGGAGGTTAATTTCCTCCATGGGCAAAGCCTGAGAATATCCACCCCCAGTCGCACCACCCTTCATTCCAAAAACTGGACCTAGGGAAGGCTCCCTGAGGCATGCAATTGATTTTTTTCCTATTTTTCTTAGAGCGTCTGTGAGGCCCACTGTGGTGGTGGTTTTACCCTCACCGGCTGGGGTTGGACTCATGGCAGTTACTAGAATAAGTTTTGCGTTTTTTTTTCGGTTTGGAATGGAATTAATCTTTGCAATATGTTTACCAAACGTCGTTAAATCAGTGGGTTTTAAGTTTATTTTCTTAGCTATACTGGTGATATCTCTTAGCTTTTTAGTCTGAGATATTTGCAAATCTGATTTCATACTCTATCCTCTAATTTTTGTTTTAAATCCTCTGGCTTCAATCCAGAAAATCGTTGAATAAAATCTAACACAAAGCTTCTTATAAAGAGATCTTTTCTTAATCCTAGCAATGTTGTGCTAGGTTCAAATAAATGACTCAAATCAATTGCTTTTAAATCAATATCTTTATTCTTATCGTATGCCATTTCAGCAACTAATCCAATCCCTAAATTGAGATTGACATAAGTCTTAATCACATCTGCATCAATTGCTGTAAGGACTATATTGGGAGATAAATGGGCCTGTTTAAATGCTTTTGAAACACTAGTACTGCCAGTAAAAGCATAATCATAAGTGATAATAGGGTACTGAGATAAATCATTTAAGGTAATAGTATTATCTAACTGATTCAAAGGATGATTCACTGGCGCGACTAAGATCCGATTCCATTGATAACAGGGGATAGTAAAAATTTTATCATTTAAACCAATTGATTCGGTGGCTATACCAATATCCGCCACCCCTTTTTCTACCTGATCCGTGACTTGATCTGGATTTCCCTGATGGATATTTAATTTTATATTAGGATATTGTTTTACAAACCATTCAACAACCATAGGTAATTTATATCTTGCCTGCGTGTGTGTCGTCGCGATAGTGAATACACCATCTTCGGATGAAGCATAGTTGTCTGAAATATGCCTGATA
>CAJWVO010000004.1 GCA_913048465.1 uncultured Nitrosomonadales bacterium | reverse complement strand
TTGGTGGAGGTAAGCGGGATCGAACCGCTGACCCCTTGCATGCCATGCAAGTGCTCTCCCAGCTGAGCTATACCCCCAGTTATTTAAACAACGCTATTTTGACTTGGAAATTGATCTAAATCAACTTTAGGTTGTGGTTTCCAACCCTTTTTTCTGTGTTCTGCAACGACGTTAGTGAAGATTCCCCCACGAACATAAAACTTAGCTGTTAATTTCATATAACGTGGCTTTGTTGCCTTAACTAAATCACTCAAAATTCGGTTGGTGACAGCCTCATGGAAGCAACCTTCATCCCTAAAGGACCACATATATAATTTTAGACTTTTCAGTTCCACACAGTGCTTATCAGGGATATAATCTAGATAGAGAGTTGCAAAGTCTGGTTGCCCAGTTTTTGGACATAAACAAGTAAATTCTGGTATTTCCATATGGACATGAAAATCACCTTTGGGATTTGGGTTACTAAACGTTTCTAACTCTTTAGTCGGTTGTGCGGTTGGCTTACTTCCTAGTTTTGTAAGTTTCATCGTGGTGTATGACCTTTAAAAAAATTTTTGCAATTATACAATAATTTTTTTGTAACCATTAGAACTATAGTGAGAAGTATTTGAAGTTAAGACAAATTAAGTTGGCCGGGTTTAAGACCTTTATAGATCCAACCACCATATCACTACCTGGCCAACTAGTTGGCATCGTCGGACCAAATGGTTGCGGTAAATCAAACATCATGGAATCAGTTAAATGGGTTCTTGGTTCATCCTCAGCAAAAGAGATGAGAGGAGAGTCGATGGAATCTGTAATCTTTAATGGTACAGATACACGACCTGCCATTTCAAGAGCCAGTGTGGAACTATTATTTGATAACACAGAAAACAAAGTAGCAAACGAATGGGCAAAATACTCTGAAATTGCTGTTAGACGAACAATAGAAAAAGATAAAGGCTCGACTTACACTATTAATGGAATTAATGTTCGACGAAAAGATATCGCTGATCTATTTTATGGAACTGGTTTGGGTACAAGAGGGTATGCCATGATTGGACAGAATACGATCTCACAACTCGTTGAGGCGAAACCAGAAGAGCTGAAAAACTTTCTTGAAGAAGCAGCTGGAATTAGCAAGTACAAAGAAAGAAGAAAAGAAACAGAATACCGACTACGTGATACAAGAGACAATCTTCAGCGTGTCAAAGATCTTGAAAAAGAAATTAATTCAGCCATTACCAAGTTAGAAGCTCAAGCCGAGGCAGCAAAAAAATATAATTTATTTAAAGATCAATTAAAGCAATTAGAAGCCCAAATGGCTTTCTTAAAAAAAGAATCAGCCGCCTCATTGTGGCGAGATTCGCAAGACAAGCTACAACAATCACAAATTAAATTGGAGCAAAAAAAGTCTGAACTGACAAAAGCAGAACTTGAGGTGGATAATTCACGTGAAGAGCTGAGGTCTGAAAATGAAGCTTTGAATCCAATCCAAACTAACTTTTATGAAATAAGCTCTAAAGTTAGCTCTGTTGAAAGTAAAATTGAGTCCAATCGTAACGAAGAGGAGAGAGCAAGAGCTCAGGTTGAACAAAGTAATAATCGCATCAAGGAAATATCTGCAGAGTTAGAAAGGTTAAATGATCTATCTGCTCAATTGCAAAATGACTTAAAAGAAAATGAGCAACATATCAGTGATTATCAAAATTCCTATTCAGAAAAAGAGGACATTTTCAAAAAAGCTGAATCAGAATTTTCGCAAATCAATTATGAATATAAGTCAATTGAAGAGAAACTTCAAAATAATAAAGAACAATTCAGGTTGGATCAAAATACGATTTCCTTTATGGACGTCAAGATTCAAGACTTTAATAAAAGACAAGCACAGCTCCTATCAGATCTTAATAACCAACAGACATTACTTAATGAGGCCTCAAGTTCGGGTGATGAGCAAATTGCTGATCTGAATTCTCGTGTTGAAAGTTTAAATCAAGAAATACAGTCACGAAAAGAATTAATCGATAATCATTCAGAAGCGATAGATGCTTTATATGATGAAAGGCAAGACATTCAAACTGAATTAAGCCAAGTTGAGGCTGAAATTAAGTCCTTAAACTCTTTAATTAATTCTCAGGTGGATCAAGAGCAAATCATTACCTGGCTAAATGAAAATAACATCCAGTCAGATAAAAATTTAATAAGCAAAGTAAATATTGAAGAAAAATATGCAAAGGCATTAGATTCAGTAATGGGAATTAAATCCAACGCGTTCTTTTCATCTACCTTGGATATTAGCGATTCTTCTTTTGCTGTTACGTTAATGGCATCTTCAAGTCAATCAACAATTGATAGCCCAAGTTTTGAAAACTTAACTCCATTGAGCCATTTAATTCAATCAGATCCAGAATATCAGTCCGTTATTGGAGAAATGACTCACAGTGTATTTATTATTGAAGATTTAAACAATCTAGAGACTTATCGTCAAAAGCTTAAACCAGGACAAACATTAGTAGATATAAAAGGGAATATTTATGGAAAGCTTTATCAATACATCCATGGAAACAATGATTTGTCTGTGGATGTATTTGCCACAAAAGCAAAAATTGAAGAGCTTGGCGGAATACTTCAAAAGCTGAATGAAAAGAACCAATCAGTTCTTACTGAGATTTCTTCCAAAAAAGAGAAATTAGATGAATATAGAGACAGTCTAAATGATCTTATAGAGCAGCGTGATGCAGCACAGAAAGAGTCTAAAGCTCTAGAAATTCAATTTTCCAGACAAAGATACCAAAAAACATCTGCTACAGAGAGAATTCAATCTATCTCTCAAGAATTAGAAACATTAAAGAAAGACAAAGAATTAATATCAACAGATCGAAAAGCTAAATATAGCAACACCCAGAATCTTGAAAAGATAATTTCTGATTTTACAAATAATCTTGAAAATTTATTATCAAACAGGGATCTTAAAGAACAAGCCTACAATGAAGCTAAAAGGATCTTTGATGATGCTGAAAAAGAAAAACGTGAAATTGAATACAAGATTAATTTAGCTCAGACGAAGATCAGTGATTTATCTGAAAGAAAAGGAATCTTAACTAATGAACAAAATTCATTAATGAGGACTTCCAGTGAGTTTAATTTAGATATGTTTGCTCAAAGGCATAAGGACCTCAATCAAGACCTAGAAAATTTTCTAAAAGAAAAACAAGCTGCAGAGGTCCAATTAAAAGAAAAGCGAGACCAGTTAGCGATTAAAGAAGCTGATCTTCGAGACAAAGAACAATATAGACTCACCTTAATTCAAGAAATTTCGCCAATTACTGAAGCTTTTCAATCAGAGATACTAAAGGAACAACAAACCAAGATTGATTTTGATTATGCAGCTAAAGAGTTTTCAAGATTTAATATTAACGATGAAGAAGTTCTTAATAGCATTAATGGCGAAAGTGCACCCATTATTTCTGAAAAAATTGAAAAACTAAATCAAAAAATTGAACGTATAGGTCCTATAAATATGGCCGCAGTATCAGAGCTTGATGGGGAACGAGAGAGAGTCAAATACATCACAGAACAGGTTGAAGACTTGTCTGAAGCAAGCTCAACGCTTGAGTCTGCAATTGGAAAAATTGACCGTGAAACTCGTGAAAAACTTAAAGAAACATATAACAGTGTTAATCAAAACTTAAATGATTATTTTAGAAAGTTGTTTGGTGGCGGTAAAGCAGTCCTTGAGCTTTTAGGTAATGAAATACTCGACACTGGTTTGCAAATTGTTGCACAGCCGCCAGGTAAAAAGAATACAACGATTCATCTTTTATCCGGGGGTGAAAAAGCTCTTACAGCAATAGCTTTAGTTTTTGCCTTATTTAGACTTAATCCAGCACCATTTTGTTTATTGGATGAGGTTGACGCTCCACTTGATGATTCAAACACAGAGAGATTCTGTGATTTAGTGAAAGAAATGTCTTTTAACACTCAATTTTTGTATGTTTCGCACAATAAAATTACCATGGAGCTTGCTGAGCAGCTTATTGGAGTTACAATGCAAGAATCAGGTGTCTCAAAAATCGTTGAGGTAGACCTAAATAATGCGAAAAATACAAATCAAAATGATGAAACCACTCAGGTGAGTTCATGAGCGATATTCAGATTGCTTTGTTAATCTTAGGATTAACAATTATTTTATTTATGATAATTTTTAACTGGATACAGTTAAAAAAAACCAGAGCAAAGCAAAAGAAAACAGAGTCAATGCATCGACAAAAAGATCCATTGTTTGATAATGGATCTAACAATCCACCAGAGTTAGATGATTATATTGTGCATGATCCAATTAATCAGTCAGTTTCAAAAGAATTTTTAAAGAAAAATTTACCTGATGAGATTAATATGGACTTTGAGTCCGTGGTTAGCCTGACTTTGAATAAGACCAGTGAAGCCGGAGTGTTATTAAATCTCAATTTGACCTCTTATCTTCAAGACTTAAGATTGAGTTTATACCTTCGAAAAGATAATGATCTGTGGGCAACAGGGGATGCAATTGATGAAAGTTTTACCTTTGATCAAATTTTATTATCACTACCATTAATTTCTAGAAAATTAGACATTACTGAAAATGTTAAACAAAATTTTTTAGACTTTATTGAAAAAATTAGAGAACAGTTAGAAGTGAATCAGATATGGTTATCTAATGAGGATATTGTTGAAAGAGCAGATGAGCTTAAGACGTTCAAAACCTTAATTAATAAAAATTTTCTTGTTAAAATCCAACCCAAAACAGATAGCTCGTTTCATTTTGGCGCGTTCCAGGATTTCTTTAATAAAGTAAATATAAGAGTCTTTAAAGATTTTCATTGGTATTTTGATCCAAAAGTAGATGGTCAAAAAATGTTTAAGATCATGAATTTAAATAGACAGCCACTT
The DNA here is from genome assembly GCA_913048465.1 of uncultured Nitrosomonadales bacterium. GTDB lineage: Bacteria > Pseudomonadota > Gammaproteobacteria > Burkholderiales > Methylophilaceae > BACL14. The sequence goes on along the minus strand of CAJWVO010000004.1, from coordinate 71,962 downwards.
AGAATTGAAAGTGATGCCTTTATACAGGGAATTATCGTGAGTCTGGATATACCGGCTACAGCTAATAGCTTGGAAGCTTTCGAAGAAATGGTTAATTTAATGAATGAGTTTTGTATTAAATTAAATGCTGTTATGGTTGATGGCCGAAATAAGGAAATTGATTCAGTATATGTGGCCTCAATCAAAAACCATATGAATCAAATTGTTAAAGAAATGGAAAAACATAATCTGACTCCAGGAAGTCAACAAGCACAAAAATACTTTGTCTAAATCAGCTATGACTGAAGATATAAATAAACAAATAAACTATCTAAAATCAGTTATCCGGGAACATGACCATCGTTATTACGTCCTTGATGACCCTCAAATTTCTGATCATGAGTATGATAGTTTATTGCGGGAGCTAAAAAATTTAGAAGACTCTCATCCTGATTTAATTACTTCTGACTCACCAACTCAAAGAGTGGGTGGATCTCCGATTAGTGAGTTCAATCAAATCCAGCATGGTAAGCCGATGCTTTCGCTGGGTAATGCATTTGGCATTGATGAACTAGAGGCCTTCAATAAGAGAATTAACGACACCCTCGATGCAAATGATGTTGAATTTAATGCTGAGTTAAAGTTTGATGGACTTGCCGTTACCATTCTCTATGAAAACGGAATAATGAAGTATGCAGCAACACGAGGTGATGGGAGTGTTGGTGAAGATGTTACCCATAACATAAAAACCATTAAAACAATTCCCCTTAAGCTGCATGGAGATAATCACCCACGCACCTTTGAGGTGAGAGGGGAGGTGTTGATGGATAAAAATGATTTTAAGGAGCTTAATGAGTATCAAATAAGCATAGGCCAAAAAACTTTTGCAAACCCTCGCAATGCAGCAGCTGGCAGCCTAAGACAGCTTGATCCAAAAATTACTGCTAAAAGAAAATTAAAATTTTACGCATATAGCCTTGGTCAAGTTGATCAAGACCTGGAGTTAACAAATCATACGGATATTCTTAAATATATAAATAATACCGGGATACCAATTTCTTCCTATTCACAAAGGGTAGTTGGAATCAATCAAATGCAACATTTTTATGAAGATATTTTAAAGAAAAGAAATAATCTGCCATTTGATATTGATGGCATTGTTTATAAAGTTAACTCAATTAAAAATCAAGAAAATTTAGGGTACGTTTCTAAAGCACCACGATGGGCAATAGCCTACAAATTTCCTGCTGAAGAAGCTGAAACAGTTGTAAACGATATAAATATTCAGGTTGGTAGAACCGGAGTTATTACTCCTGTAGCAAGATTACAACCCGTTTTTGTTTCAGGTGTTACTGTCACTAACGCAACCCTTCATAATGAAGATGAAATGCTTCGAAAGGATATCAGAATTGGGGATAGCGTTATAGTGAGGAGAGCAGGGGATGTTGTTCCGGAAGTAGTAAGGGTGATTAAGGAAAAACGTCCATCCACAGCCAAAGTTTTCAAAATGCCGCAATATTGCCCTATTTGTAACTCTCAAGTAATAAGAATTGACGGTGAGGCAGCACAAAGATGTACAGGGCAGCTAAAGTGTGAAGCTCAAGCCAAACAGGCTATTGCACATTACGTATCTAGAAAAGCAATGAATATTGAAGGATTGGGAACAAAAATAATAGATCATTTTTTTGAAAAAGGAATGATCAAAAATATATCTGATATCTATCAGCTCGATTATGAAGAAATACAAAAAATGGAAGGATTTGGAGAAAAATCTGCGGAAAATTTGAAAGATGCAATTGAGTTAAGTAAGAATACAACTCTAGCTAAGTTTATTTATGCGCTAGGAATCAGGAATGTCGGAGAGGCTACATCAAAAGACATTGTTAAGAAATTAGGAGCCTTAGAGAATGTAATGCAAGCTTCCATCGTCGATTTTCTAGAAATCAACGATGTAGGTCCCGTTGTAGCTCAATCATTACATCAATTTTTCCAAGAAGATGAAAATAAGGTCATTATCAATAATATTATTGAATTTGGAGTTAAATGGGATGATCAAGCACAAAATGTTACAAACGATCAAAAACTTAATCAACAAACATTTGTCGTAACAGGTACTTTAGAGAACTTTTCAAGAGACGAAATAAAAGAGTTAATTGAAAATAATGGTGGAAAAGTAAGTGGAAGCGTGTCAAAAAAAACCAGCTATGTGATTATTGGTGATAATCCAGGGTCAAAAGCAGATAAAGCCACTGAGCTGGGAGTAAAGGTAATTAACGAAGAACAACTAATGGAGTTACTTAATGATTAAACAATTTACATTAATTATATTTTTTAAATTATTATTTATAAACAATATTTATGCATACAATTTAGAAAATAATTGCGAAAAAGCAATTCAAGCAAACAGCTTAAAGGCTGCAGCTGATGAAGCTATTAAATTGAGCAAAGATAATCCTTTTGATGGTGAATTTTGCTTAGGTAAAGTCTTGGTAAATGAAAATAAGCTTGATGAAAGTATTAAGCAGTTTGAAAAATCTGAAAAATTAGCCCAACATCCAGCTGATCAGATGCTAGCTATTATGTTTAAAGGATTAGCATATAAAGAAAAAAACGATATAAATCAAGCATTTACTGTATTTAATAACGGATATGAAACTGCAAAACTTGGAAATTCCAAATTCGTTCAATTTGAGCGTAGATTCCTTATCCAGATGGGAAAAATACAAGAATCACAAGAAAAGCATGAAGATGCATATGAATCTTTTGCAAAATCACTCAAAGCATCATCTAATGATGATGAACGTGCAGAATCTTATGACAGATTAGCTCGCAGCGCTGCTCATCAGAAATACTTCGACAGGGCGCGTGAATATTCATTAAAAGGTTCAGTAATGTATAAAAAAACTGGTTATTTGGGCGAATATGCAGAATTAACCTTACTGAAAGCAGAGTATGAAGTGCTTGATGATGCATATGATTTAGCAATGAATACACTAGGAGAGCTTGTAAAGCTTTGTATCGATGCTGGGGGTGAATATTACTTAGCTAAAACATATATCCAGCTTCATAAGCTATCTAAAGAAGATAAGGATGTTTATTTAGCTAAGGCTACAGAGGTTGCTAATCGCATAGGGGCTAAAGATCTTTTAAATGATATATAGTCTATTTAACATAATATACATTATACGAAATAAAGGTTATGTTTCTCATTAAAAAGGTAGTTGTTTATGTTCTAAGCGTTACATCTCTTCTTTTGCTTCATAATGTATCAATGGCTAAAACTCCAGTAGCAATCTTATATGATGATATTTTTTTAGAACATAACACTGGCTCAGGCCATCCTGAAAGACCTGAGCGTTTGTTGGACGTCATAGATACTTTAAAAAATAATCCTGACTTTAAATATGATCTTATCTGGCCGAAAGTTCGCAAAGCTGATAATTCAGAAATAGCATTAGCGCATTCAGAGAAATACATTCAACTTGTAGAAAGTGAGATTAGGGCACTTGATAATGACTCCCCTACCTTCCTAAGCACTGGCGATACGGTTATCTCTCCAAAAAGCCTTGATGTTGCGCAAATGTCTGTTGGTGCATCATTAGTTGGCATTGATGAAATCATGAATGGCAATGTTAAGGCTGCGTTTTCCTTTAATAGGCCGCCAGGGCACCATGCGACTGAGGACAGAGGTATGGGATTCTGCATCTACAACCATGCTGCAATAGCTGCCAAATACCTTCAAAATAAATACTCTTTATCGAGAGTATTAATTATCGATTTTGATGTCCATCATGGTAATGGGACCCAAGATATATTCTATGATGATCCATCTGTGTTTTATTTCAGTATTCACCAACATCCCTTTTATCCAGGAAGTGGTCGTCCCACAGAAACGGGCGCGGCAAATGGTGAGGGCTTCACTCTTAATATTGACCTGACTGAAGGTTCAGGCGATCAAGAATTTATTAAAGGATTTTTAGAACAATTGGTTCCAAGAATGAATGATTTTAAACCCGAATTTATTTTAATTTCTGCAGGTTTTGATGCACATGACAATGACTTATTAGGTAAATTGTCTTACACATCCGAAGGGTATAGTCAGGTAGCTCAAATTATTAGCTCAATCTACAAGAAGAGTAATGCAAAAGGGATCATGTATATGCTGGAAGGTGGTTATGTCCCAGAAAACATTGACAACGCAAGCCAAGCGATTATAAAACGACTGTTAGAACTCTAATTAAGAGTAATTACAGGCTTGTAACCTCTACTAAACAATCATGCGATGTTGGTGAATTACCCATATCTCCAAAAGTATTTGAACTGACTGAGTTAACCACCCCATTATTCATTTGCCGCCAATACCCTAAGGTGGCCACAACAATCCCTTTATTTACGTCTGTGGTGACCTTTGCAGCAGCCTCGAATGAACCTCTATCATTGAATACTTTTACTTTTTGACCTTCAGAAACTCCGCGACTTTCTGCGTCAGCTGGATTAATCAGAACAAACTGCTCACCCTGCCCTTTAAGTTTATTTTCTATGTTGGCATAACTTGAATTAATAAACCCATGACTTTTCGGAGCTAATATATTCAATGGATATTTTTTTGCCAATTCTGGATTTGCTTCGTGTGTTTCTTTTGAGGCAACATAGTCCGGTAATTCAGGTATATCTTCATCCGGTTGAAAACCTTCATACATTTGTCTAAAAGGACCTGCTACAAAATTTTTAACTCCAACTAACCTAAATTCACATTTACCTGATGGTGTTGGAAAATTTCCTTCTTTGTGAGGCGCTCTGTCATCTTTGGTACCCACATTTAGTCTGGCATATCCATGCTTTCTTAGATAATCTAGATCAATTCCTTTACATGCGGGCGAATCCCAATCGACGTAATTTTCTAAACACTCTGTATCATTCCACTTGAAGTTATCCTCTTCAAAACCTAGTCTTTTGGCAAGTTGTCGGAATATCTCATTATTCGGTAAACATTCACCGGGAGAATCAATACATTTTTCATTGTATGTAAGATATAAATGACCCCATGAAAGAATTATATCTTCTTGCTCTGCACCCATGGATGCAGGTAAAAGAATGTCAGCAAATGCTGCTGTATCTGAGATAAAATGTTCAGCAGAAACTAAGAACAAGTCTTCACGTTTTAAACCTTCTAATATTTTTTCAGACTCTGTTGATTGAGTTACTGGATTTGTATTCCAACACATCATTGACTTAATGGGTACTTTTAGTTTTTGTTCGCCTGTAAGTACTCGACCTAATTGCAAATTATTGACCACTTGAGTTCCTTCAGGAATCAGGTCTGGTCTACAAATCACATCAAATTTGTACGGATGCTCCCATACTGGAAACTGCAAAATCCCTCCTCCAACATGCCTCCATGCCCCAGTAAGTGCTGGCAGAGAGGTAACTGCACGTATTGCCTGACTCCCTCCCCAGCTTTTTTCTAACGCTACACCAATTCTAATGGCGGAAGGTTGAGTACTTCCATATTCTCTGGCAAGTTTTCGAATATCCTCTGCTGGGATGCCTGTTATTTCTGCGGCCCATTCTGGAGTTCTTTCTTTGGCTTTTTCAGCTAATTCTGGATAGCCAACCGTATAATTATCAACATAATCTTGATCAACTAAACCTTCTTCTATAATGACGTTCATCATCGCCATAGCTAGAGCACCATCAGTACCTGGTTTAGGACATACATGCCAATCAGCCTCTTTGGCAGTTCTTGATGCATAGGCATCGATAACAACGACTTTAGCGCCCTTCTTTTGAGCCTCTTTGATGATGTGCCAATGATGTAAGTTTGTACTGACCGAGTTACATGCCCACACAATAATATATTTTGAGTGAATGAAGCTTTCTGGATCTACACCAGCGGTTGGGCCAATAGTGAGTAACCATGCAGTGGCTGATCCTTCTCCACAGAAAGTTCGCTCAGTTACGGTTGCACCAAGTCTAGCAAAAAAAGCATCGCCTCCATTTAATCCATGGACTAAACCTTGGTTTCCTAAATAACTATTTGGCATGATTGCTTGTGGACCATGCTCGGCAATGATTTTTTGCCATCTATTAACTATGGTATCAAAGGCTTCATCCCAGGTGATTCTTTCGAATTTCTTTTCACCCTTTGGCCCTACTCTTTTCATTGGATATAGAAGTCGATCCGGATGATAGTGTCTTTTTTCATAATCATTTAATTTGACACACAAACCCCCTCTAGTCATTGGATGGTCTGGATTTCCTTGAACTTTTATTAATTTTTTATCTTGAACATGAAATACCATTGAGCAGGTATCTGGACAATCATGTGGACAGCCACCATGATGTTTTTGAATTGCAGACTTAATATCACCATCCATAATATAGATCCTTTTATTAATTAAGTGAAGCAATTTTAATTTAGCATAAAAAAAAAGCCCTGCAAACACAGGGCTTATATAAATACTAAATTAATTTTAATTTGAAAATGCGATATTCATGCATCGATCATTAATGAAAGTAAATTCAATTCTCTTCCAAGTCGTATCTTTGCCTGATTTGACAATGTTAGAGTAATACCACATATCTACCTTATCCTTTTTCTTATTGTCTTTATTATCAGTTGGTCGTCCGATGGTTTTTGAAGCACCTTTAGGTTGAACACCAATTTCTTTTTTATCAGGTTCGCCAAGATATTTAATTACCCTTGCCTTCGGCTTGCCATTAAAAATTGTCAAAAATTCATCTTCTGTGTAGATTTTCTTTTCTGCGAAAGTGATAGATGACGTGAATATGGTGATTAGTGTTAGTAATAAAAACTTCAATTTCATTTGTTCAACCTTCTAATTATTAATTCGTAATTTTAACCCATCATAAGCTAGAAAAACATGCTCGGGTAAACTATCAGATACAGCATCATACTCTATATCATGAGTCATATGAATTAAAAAAGTTCGTTTTGGGTTGATCTTTTCCGCCATAGCTAAGCTTTGTTTGAAACCATAGTGAGAGAAATGGGGTTCAAATCTCAAACAATCTAGCATTAATGTATCAACACCTTGTAATAGCTCGAGTGTCGAATTGGGTATTTCAGAAACATCGGTAATGTATGCAAACCGTCCAATTCGATAGCCCAATATTTCCATTCTTCCATGGATTACTGGGAGTGGAATAACCTTATGACTTTCAACATCAAATGATTGCTCAACAACATGGGCATGCAACACTGGAGTTTCCCAAAACTTGGTTTCCTCACGAATTGCGTACTGAAATTTTAATTTAAGCTCACTCATGGTGTTTTGATTAGCATAAATGGGAATGGCTTTTTTATATTTTTGGCAATAAGCTCGTAAATCATCCATGCCGTGACAGTGATCGGCATGATGATGTGTGTATAAGACCGCATCAATCTTTTCGATAGACTCTCGCATAGCTTGCATTTTAAAATCTGGGGAGGTATCAATTAAGATATTTGTGCCATCATCCATTGTAATTAGTGAAGAGCAACGCGATCTTTTATTTTTTGGGTTATCTGAATGACACACTGCACACTGACATCCAATAACTGGCGTGCCTGCACTGGAGCCTGCACCTAAGACTGTGACTATCATTGTGATTGTTTACACTTAGAGAAAAGATCAAAGAAATTAGATGTTGTTACCTTCGCTACGTCCTCAACTGGGATATCTTTCAGTCTGCTAATCTCCTCCGCAACATAAATTACTTTGGATGGGTCGTTGGCTTTACCTCGAAAAGGAACCGGGGTTAAATAAGGAGAGTCGGTTTCAATTAACATCCGCTCTAAAGGTAATTTTGTTGCTGTTTCTTTTAAATCTTTAGCATTTTTAAAAGTCACGATACCTGAAAAAGAAATATAGAAATCCAACTCAATGGCCTGCATGGCCATCTCATATGTTTCTGTAAAACAGTGGAGCACTCCTCGGGTCCCTGGTTTAAGCTCTTCATTCAGGATTTGAATGGTATCTTCGCGGGCTTCTCGAGTATGAATAATTAAAGGAAGATTTGCCTCATTAGCTGCACGGATGTGAGTCCTAAATCGATCCCTTTGCCATTTTAGATCACCTTTTAAGCGAAAGTAATCAAGTCCTGTTTCGCCAATGGCAACTACTTTATTTTTAGATCCAATACTGACTAATTCATCTACTGTTGGCTCCACAATATCTTCATAGTCTGGGTGGACCCCTATTGAGGCAAATAAATTGTCATGGTTTGCGGTTAGGTCATTTATTTCAGGAAATTTATCCATTTCCACACTGACACAAAGAGCATGCGTAACCTGATTTTCGTGCATGTTAGTCAGAATCTCTGGTAAGTTCTTTCTTAGCTCTGGAAAATTTAAATGGCAATGTGAATCTACATACATTAAGCAAATATCCTTTTGTAGTCGATCATTAAGTTATCAAGGGTAATCGACTTATTAATTGTTGTTTCAGATAATCTTCGATACTCAATTAATTTTTTATAAAAATTCAACAACTCTTTATAGGAAAGTTGATTGCTGATAAGTTCAATCTGATCTGGCAAGTTTTTGAAGTAGTAGACCGTACTAAACTCCTTAAAATGAGCTAGATCAGCAATCCATTTTTGCATCATATCGACAAAAAATTTCGGTCCTGAAGATAACAAACTCTCATTTACATCCATCATATCGAAACTCTTTCCACGGAGAAAAATTTTGACTATAGAGTTTATGAGTTCCTTATTATCGGCCATTTGAATTGCTAAAAAAGGTTTGTGCTCAGCTAAATCTAAAAACTTAATAGCTTCTGGATGTTCTTCTTTTAAATAATCTTCACATTGCTTATTAGTAGGTGTACTTAGTTTATGAATCGTTGCACGACTACGAATAGTCGGTAATATTTTGTGAAGATTGGAAGTCAGTAAAATAAAAAATGTATTATTTGGAGGCTCTTCAAGATTCTTTAACAATGCGTTTGCAGCGCTTGAAGTTAAATAATGAGTGTTTTTAATAAAAATAACTTTTTTGTCACGTTCGCTTGTACTGGCTAACTCTATAAATGAGGACAATTCTCTAATTTGATCTATGGTTATAACATCACTTTTTAATTCTACATTTTTATCAATGAGCCGAATGTTTGGATGTTCATCAACAAGATATCGACATGAGGGACAAGCATTACATGCTTGGTTGTCTGTAGTTATTTTTTCACAAAGCAACATTTTCAATAAATTCTCCATTAATTGATCTGCTCCGATTCCCTCCTCGGCAACAAATAAATGTGTTTGTGTTTTTATTAAGTCTGATATAAATGCAGACGAATGATATTGTTCAAACCAATTGATCATTTGACTAACTCATCCAATTTTTGAGAAATAATCAGTTGTATTTGATCAATGGCTTGTGAAGAATCAATAACATGAAATCTTGAGTGTGCCGTAGCTAATTCTAGGTAGACTTTTCTCACCCCATTAAAAAATGTTGATGATTGTTTTTCAAATCTATCTAAGCTTCGCTCATTAGAGATTCTGGAATGGGCGGTATCTGGGTCAAGATCAAACAAAAAAGTGAGGTCAGGGGTAAGGTTTGGATGTACCAATTCTTCTAGTGATTTAATAAAAGATTTATCAATACCCTTCCCTCCATGCTGATAGGCATAGCTTGCATCAGTAAATCGATCACAGATGATAGATATATTTGACTTCAGCGCAGGTTGAATAATTGTAACTAAGTGTTCATGTCGAGCAGTAAACATCATCATAGTCTCGGTACCAACATCCATATCATCATGCAAAAGTAATTGCCTTAACTTTTCACCAATTTGAGTACCGCCAGGCTCTCTTGTAAGTATATTCTGAATGTTCTTTTTATTGAGGTAGTTTTGAATAAATTCGAGGTGTGTCGATTTCCCTGCACCGTCTATTCCCTCCACTGTAATAAAATATGCCATTATTTTTTCTTTATTTTTCTTTGAAATATATTTACTGCTTTGTTGTGTTCTTCAAGGGTAACAGAAAATTTATGTCGATGATTGCCCATTGAAACAAAATACAAAGCATCAGTTTTTGCTGGATTTAATGCTGCATTAATCGACTGATAACTAACAATACATATAGGTGTTGGCGGTAATTCTTTTCTGGTGTAAGTATTATGTGGATGATCCTTTCTTAAATCTTTTTTTCTAATATTGCCATCAAATTTCTTAATTCCATATATCACTGTTGGATCACTCTGTAATGGCATCCCCATATTTAGTCGATTAACAAACACACCAGATACCTCAGAGGCTTCATCATAAAAGACCACCTCTTTTTCAATGATGGACGCCATGATTAATGCTTCATATTGATTTTCGTAGGGAAGATTTTGTTTTCGATGATTCCAGGCTAACTTTAGTTTCTTATCCAGGTGACTATGTGCTGTTTTTAAAAGCTCAATATCTGTGGTATTTTTTGTAAAATAATAGGTATCAGCATAAACCAAACCCTCCAAACTTTTTGCCTCAACATTCATTAATTTTAAAATTTTTTCTTCATCAAACTCATCGACGGTTTGTTTGATATTAGGATTTTTTTTAATTAAATTAAATATCTGCTGCATGGTTTGACCCTCAACAAAAGTAATTGCGTGAGTGGTCTCCAAGCCTTGAGTAATCATACGAATAAGATCTACAGAATTATCTCCACTATTTATTCTATAACTCCCTTTTTTAATTTTATTTTGATTTCCGGTAATATAAAAAAGAGTTTTAAATCTCCAAGTCGAGGTAATTAATTCATTGTCATAAAACATTTTGATAACTGAATTTAGCGTTGAGCCTTCTGCAATTTCAAAATCTTGATTATTTTCATTGATATTAACTTTAAAGAATAATAAATGGATGGAAAGGAGGATAAAAATAAGAACAAATGTAATTCTATAAAAGACGTAATGTTTATCAAACAAAAAGGCTAATAATTTATTTTTTTGCATATTCTAAATTAAGGTTTCTATTTAATTCTTTAACAATTTCTAAATTAGTGTTAAACGTAAATTCATCATATTTTTTTACTGGAATGATTCCATAAACTGAGTTCATCAGATACATTTCTTGAAATCGATTCACTTTATCATACTGGATAGATTTAAAATCATAAGCTATATTATTCTTAGTTAAATAATCGATTAGAAGTTCACGACTAACCCCAATTAGTCCTGACTCTTGACTACTTGGTAAAATAAATTTTGATTTTGTACGAAAAAAAATACAGTGAAATGCGCCCTCAATAACTCTATTTTTTGGATCTAAAAAAATTCGATCGGTAATATTGACTTTTTTATCTGCCAAGGCAAGAACATTTAGTATGCGATTGAGATGTTTTAATTCAGAAATAATATTTTTTTCAATTGGAAAATGTGCTGATTCAACTAAAACACCCTTTTGACTCTTAATGAGACGCTTATGATCAAAGTCATATGATTGAATCACTATATTTGGCTGAATGGAATGATCATATAAGTAGCCTCGGCTAGATTCTCCTCTAGTGATAATCACCTTGATAATTTTTATATTGGATTGATTACAAACTTTTAAAACATCAGCTAGTAGAACATTCTTTTTGGGAGCTTTGATGCCAATAATTTTTGCATCATTTTTTAATTTTTTATAATGAAGACTAAAGTGAGGTATCTTTCCATTCATGGAGACAAATGTTCTGAACACTCCATCACCGAATTGAAAGCCTCGGTCATTAATTGAAATTAGATTGGTAAATTTTCCATTAACAAGTGTTTTTTTCACAACTTATTATAGTAAATATTAAATGGTGTTAAATACCAAACTACCATTAGTTCCACCGAAACCAAAGTTATTTTTTAATGCAGCCTTAACTTGAATATCTCTTGCTTCATTTGGAATATAATCTAGATCACATTCGGGATCAGGATCTGCAAGGTTGATGGTTGGTGGTGATTTTTGGTGATGCAAGGTTAAAACTGTAAAAATTGATTCAATCCCACCTGCGCCACCTAAGAGATGTCCTGTCATTGATTTGGTTGAGTTTACAGCTAATTTGTATGCATGATCTCCAAATAGCTCTTTAAGGGCATTAGTTTCATTAATATCGCCCAATGGTGTCGAGGTGCCATGAGCATTAATAAAACCAATATTTTGCGGATTTAAATTTGCATTCTTTAAAGCATTAGCCATCGACCTTCTTGGTCCATCAGTCGATGGAGCTGTAATGTGGTATGCATCTGCACTCATTCCGTAACCAGAGAGTTCAGCATAGATTTTAGCGCCACGTTTTTTTGCAGACTCATATTCTTCTAGCACCATTACCCCAGCTCCTTCCCCAATAACAAAACCGTCTCGGCCTTTATCCCATGGTCTTGATGCTGATGCAGGGTCATCATTTCGACTTGATAATGCTTTTGCGGAGGCAAAGCCTGAGACAGATAACTCTGTAATTGCTGCTTCTGAGCCACCAGCAACCATAACATCTGCGTCACCATATTCAATCATTCTTGCGGCATCACCAATACAGTGAGTTCCGGTAGTGCAAGCAGTAACTATTGAAATATTTGGACCTTTAAGCCCATACATGATTGATAAATTACCAGAAATCATGTTAATAATGGTTCCCGGAATAAAGAATGGAGAAACTCTTCGCGGACCAGATTCATCGTATGTGTCATTGGTACTTTCAATCATACCCAAACCACCAATGCCTGATCCAATTGCAACACCAATTCTTTCAGAATTTTGCTCATTCACTTCCAATCCAGAATCCTTAAGTGCTTCGATACCAGCCACTAAACCATACTGAATAAAGGTATCAATTCTTCTAACTTCTTTTGGAGGTAAATACTTACTAGGATCAAAGTCTTTAACTTCGCCAGCAACTTGTGATGCAAAAGCACTAGCATCAAACTTTGTGATTTTGGTTATACCAGAAACGCCGTTTAATGCGTTATTCCAGGATTCATTCACCCCTATTCCAATAGGAGTGACCAAACCCAGTCCAGTCACAACGACTCTTCTGTGAGACATTTTAGGAATTACTGATTGTTGTTGATGTAATCAATAGCTTGTTGAACAGTTGTAATTTTTTCAGCTTGTTCGTCAGGAATTTCTGTGCCGAATTCTTCTTCAAGAGCCATTACTAATTCAACTGTGTCGAGGGAGTCCGCACCTAAATCATCAATGAAAGATGATTCGTTTTTTATATTAGCTGCGTCTGTACCTAATTGCTCAGATACAATTTTTTTAACTCTTTGTTCGATGTCAGACATCTAATTACCCCTTAAATATTAAAAAACGCTATTTTAGCAAAAAGAATCAATTTTGATGCAAAAAAGTTCATTTTTTTTACACCATTAACATGCCGCCATTGACATGAATTGTTTCGCCTGTTATGTAAGATGAATCATGAGATGCTAGGAAGCAAACCGCTTTTGCCACATCTTCTGGATTTCCTAATCTCGATAGCGGAATTAAGCTAATTAGTTTATCCTTGTGCTCATCATTCAATCCCTTGGTCATATCCGTATCAATAAAACCTGGAGCAACGCAATTGACGGTAATGTTTCGACTACCCAACTCCTGGGCTAATGATTTTGTAAAGCCTGCTATACCCGCTTTGGTCGCTGCATAATTCACTTGTCCCGCGTTACCCATATGGCCAACTACTGAGGAGATATTAATAATTCTTCCGGATCTTTTTTTCATCATAGGCTTCAAGACAGACTGTGATAATTTGTAGACAGATTTTAAATTAGTCTGAATAACGCTATCCCAATCCTCATCAGACATTCTCATAAGCAAAGTGTCTTTTGTAATACCAGCATTATTGACCAAAACCTCAATATCACCATGATTTTCAGATATTGTGGAAATTAGATCAGATATTGAGTTGTTGTCATTAACATTCAAAACATATCCCTTACCCTCTAAGTTATGAATTTGAAAGTTTTTTTCAATTATTTCAGCTCCTTGAGGAGATGTAGCTGTCCCTATCGTCAAAAATCCTTGTTTCGACAACTCAACTGCGATTGCAGCCCCTATTCCACGACTTGCTCCTGTAACTAATGCTATTTTTTTCATAAATAATCTCTAATTTTATAATTCGTTAAATGCTTCGTCAGAATTTATTGTGAAGTGTTTAATATCTTCTGACTTAGTAATTCTTCTGTTTAGACCCCACAGCACTTTACCGGGGCCCGACTCAATAAAATTATTCACCCCTTGCTTTTCTAGATATTGAATTGATGAAGTCCACTTCACCGGATTAAATAATTGAGCTACAAGGTTTTCTTTTATCAGTTTTTTATCAATCACGTCTATTGCATTTACATTTTGAACAACTGGAATATCTGCATCATTAAACTCAAAATCATTTAAGTAACTTTCAAAATCCTTTGCAGCTGATCGCATTAAGCTGCAGTGAGATGGAACACTCACTGGCAGCAAAAGAGCTCTTTTTGCACCGCTATCTTTAAATTTTTCCAAAGACTGTTCAATCAATTTCTTCTCACCTGCCACTACAACTTGCCCCGGTGAGTTGAAATTGACAGGCTCAATAACACCAGTTGATTGCAATGTCTTGCATATCTCCTCAACAACATGGTCTTCCAAACCTAAAACAGCAGCCATAGCTCCTTCTCCTGCAGGAACAGCATTTTGCATTAGCTGAGCCCGTTTTTGAACAATTTTTACTGCTATGTCTGCTGAGAAAACCCCTGCAACACATGCTGCAGTAATCTCACCCAGGCTATGACCTGCAACATAATCAATCTGCAAACTCGATTTTTTTTCTTTAAGTAACAGATAAGTTGCGAAGCCAGATAAAAACACAATAGGCTGTGTGTAAGTGGTTTGATTAATCTTATCATTGTCAGATTTTATTAAATCTAATAGATCTTCTCCAAAAATATCTGATCCCATATCAAAAACTTCTTTAACAACGTTGCTATCAAACCCATTCATCATTCCAACTGATTGAGATCCTTGTCCAGGAAATAACAAGACACTTTTCATATTAAACCTTTATAAGTGATGAGCCCCAGGTAAATCCTCCACCAAAAGCTTCCATTAAAATTATGTCATTCTTCTTAATTCTTCCAGAAGTAATCCCCTCGTTGAGAGCTAAAGGTATCGATGCAGCAGAAGTATTGCCGTGTTTGTTGATTGTGACAATCACTTTATCCATAGCCATATCTAATTTTTTAGCTGTTGCTTGAAGAATCCTAATATTGGCCTGATGAGGAACAAGCCAATCAATATCTCCCTTTGAAAAACCGGTTCCTTGAAGAGTTTCATCAACGATTTGATCAAGTGTATTCACAGCAATTTTAAAAACTGCATTTCCTTGCATTTCTATTGTATTGGGTTTGTTATCTTTAGATTTACGAGGCACGTGTAATAGATCCTCATATTCTCCATTACTATTTATAATGCTTTTAATGATGCCCGGCTCCTCGGATGCCTCTAGAATAACTGTGCCTGCTCCATCACCCCAAAGAATCGCGTTTGAGCGATCGGTATAATCAGTAATGGTTGACATGCAATCAGCCCCTATAACTAGAACTTTTTTATACATGCCAGACTTAATAAAGCTATCTGCGGTTGTTAAGGCATAAATAAAGCCACTACAAACAGCCTGAACATCAAATGCAGGAATGTTTTTTAAACCTAATTTTCGTTGAATCGAGCAAGCTACGCTAGGGAAAATTTTATCAGGCGTTGTGCTTGCGACTATGATTAAATCAATATCATCTTTATTATAAGAAGATTTTTCGATAGCATCTAAAGCAGAGAAATATCCTAAGTCAGAAGTGGTCTGACTATCTTCAACAATATGTCTCTGTTCTATTCCTGTTCTGGTTTTAATCCACTCATCGGAGGTATCAAAAATTTTTTCAAGATCTTTATTGGATAATATTTTTTTTGGCAAAAAAGATCCTGTAGCGACAATTTTTGAATATCTCATAATTAGATTAATTTTTGATCTATTTTTAATTGTTTGGAAATTTTAGTAATCATCTTACTTTTCGCCTCCTCATAGGCAGTCATTAAGGCATGCTCAAAAGAGAATGCATCAGCACTGCCATGACTCTTAACAACTATACCATTTATTCCTAAGAAAGCTGCGCCATTGTAGCTCCTTGGATCAAGTCTCCTTTTAAAGGCTTTTAAAACAGGAAGGGCGAATAATGCTAAAAACTTTGTCCCAACATTTTTCTTGAATTCTTGTCCTAGAAAGTCAGCAAACATTTTTGCTAAGCCCTCGGTGGTTTTCAAGGAAATATTCCCAACAAAACCATCGCAAACAACAACGTCAGTGGTACCTTTAAAGATATCATTTCCTTCAACGTTGCCATAAAAATTTAAATGACTCTTATTTAATAATTCGTAAGTTTCTTTGGTAACTTCGTTACCTTTAATTGATTCTGAACCGATATTTAAAAGACCAACTGATGGTTTCTTTTTTTTCGATATCACCGAAGAAAGTATGGATCCCATAATAGCAAATTGAGTTAGATGATGGCTTGTACAATCAGCATTAGCTCCCAAATCCAGCATACAAGATGATCCTTTTTGATTTGGCAGGAATGATGCGATGGCTGGACGATCAATTCCAGGTAACATCCTTAAGACAAATCTACCTGTGGCCATTAAGGCTCCAGTATTTCCGGCACTCACAATAGCATCTGCTACCCCTTCTTTTACCAAATTAATGGCAAGTCGCATTGATGAGCTTTTCTTATTTTTTAGAGCAGATTGGGGAGATTCGTCCATTGTAACGAATTGCATTGTATGAAGTATTGATAATCTGTCGAAAGACTCTATAGGTTTTTTTAGAAACTTTTTTATTGTAGATTCATTACCAACTAAAGTAATGGAGGCATCAGGGTGTGATTTAAGAAAATTTAAGGAAGCTGGAACAGTGATTTTGGGACCAAAATCACCGCCCATTGCATCAACAGATATTGATACAGTCATTTAAATAGTTACTCAGGTTTGTCTTGAATAACTTTTTTACCTTTATAAAATCCTGTTGGTGATACATGATGTCTCATATGCACTTCACCAGTGGTTGGCTCAACTGCCAAAGCTGGGTTATCAAGACCGTCATGCGACCTTTTCATATTTCTTCTCGAAGGTGATTTTTTACTTTTTTGAACAGCCATATTTATTCCTTAATTAATTACACTCAAATGCATGTTTAGGTGATGTAGGCAATTCTAATAGAATCTCATCCTCAATGAAAGATAATAAATCAAAATTATCAATAATTTCAATTTTAATATCATCAATAACATGCATTTCCGACTTGCTGGTTGCCTGAACTAACTCATAACGATTTGATGTTTTGAATTTGATCTCAACATCCTCTAAGCAACGATAACATAACAGCCTTAAATCGATGTTTAACTCTAGATTTAAGAAGTGTTGTCCAGTAACTTCTGAAACAGAAACATCATAAAACAAGCTATCATCATCAGATATTTTAAGATCTGATAATCGGTTAAATTTAAAGAACGGAATTCTATCACATATCCTCTCCTTTTTTGCAATAAATCTATATAAATCAAAGTATTGTAAATTGAAATTATTCTTCATAAAGTGCTAAAGTTATTAGGATATATATCTCACATGATATAATCAAAAATTCAAAATTCAATCAATTTTACGGACAAACGATTTGTTTAATAAAATTTTAATTGCAAACCGTGGGGAAATTGCTGTGCGTATTATTCGCGCTTGCAAAGAAATGGGCATTACAAGTGTGGCTATTTTCTCTGATGCGGACAGACATGCCTTACATGTTAAAAAAGCTGATGAGTCATATTTTGTTGGCGATGACCCGTTAAAAGGTTATTTAAACGCGCACAGAATTGTCAATATTGCAGTTACAGCCAGATGTGATGCAATTCATCCAGGTTATGGTTTTTTATCTGAAAATCCTGAATTAGCCGCCATTTGTGCAAAACGAGGTATTAAGTTTATTGGTCCTGAAAGCTCTATCATTCACAAGATGGGTGACAAAATACAAGCTAGAAAAGCCATGATTGAAGCTGGGGTTCCTGTAACGCCTGGTAGTGATGGAAATATTAACAATCTTGAAGAGGCTCAATCTTTAGCAAATGAAATTGGTTATCCGGTCATGCTAAAAGCCACAAATGGTGGTGGTGGGCGAGGTATCCGAAGATGTGATAACGACAAGGAATTAGTTTCTAATTATGATCGTGTAATATCAGAAGCTACGAAAGCATTCGGAAATCCTGAATTATTCATGGAAAAGTGTGTTGTATCTCCAAAGCATATTGAAGTTCAAATTTTGGCAGACTCTCATGGAAACGCTATTCATTTATTTGAGAGGGATTGTTCTATTCAACGAAGAAACCAAAAGCTTATTGAAATAGCTCCTTCCCCACAATTATCAAATGAACAAAGAGATTATATTGGTAGCCTAGCCGTGAAAGCTGCTAAGGCAGTTAATTATGAAAATGCGGGCACTGTAGAATTCCTTCTCGACCAAGATGATAATTTCTATTTCATGGAAATGAATACCAGATTACAAGTTGAACATACAATTACCGAATCTATAACTGGAATTGATATTGTTCAAGAACAAATTAGAATTGCTTTTGGTCATCAATTAAGGTTCAAACAGGAAGATGTTAATTTTCGTGGTTTTGCTATTGAGTTTAGGATTAATGCTGAGGATCCAAAACAAGAATTTTTACCCTCTTTTGGTAAAATAACCAGATATTATGCAGCTGGGGGCCCTGGGGTTCGAACAGATGCATCCATTTATACTGGTTACGTTATTCCACCATATTATGACTCGATGTGTGCCAAATTAACTGTTTGGGCACTCACTTGGCAAGATGTTGTTCAGCGTGGAAATCGTGCTCTTGATGATCTTGTTATTTATGGAGTAAAAACAACAATCCCATATTATTTAGAGATTTTAAATAACGAAAGTTTTAAAGAAGGGGAATTTGATACTTCCTTTGTAACATCTCACCCTGAATTAACTGATTTTAACGACGAACTTCCACCAGATGTTATCGCTGCTGCTATATCGGCTGCTATTGCCGCACATGAAGGTATGTAAATTATGAAAAAAATTGATATTACAGAATTAGTTTTACGAGATGGTCATCAGTGCCATATTGCAACCAGATTAAGAACTGAGGATATGCTCCCTATTTGTAGTGAGCTCGATAATCTCGGATTTTGGTCAGTTGAGGCCTGGGGTGGTGCTACTTTTGATGCATGTGTGAGATATTTAAGAGAAGATCCATGGGAAAGGCTTAGAAAATTAAGACATGCTTTACCTAATAGCAGGATTCAAATGTTACTTCGCGGTCAAAATCTTCTTGGATACAGACATTATTCAGATGATGTAGTAGATCTTTTCGTGAAAAAATCGGCTGACAACGGTGTGGATGTTTACAGAATTTTTGACGCGATGAATGATTTAAGGAATATTCAAACTTCATTAGAGTCAGTAAAAAAATATAAAAAACATGCGGAAGTGGCAATAAGCTACACCACCTCACCTCTTCATGATGTTGACTACTTTACTGGCCTTGCAAAAGAAATTGAAAATCATGGTGCGGATAGCTTAGCTATTAAAGATATGGCTGGCTTACTGACTCCAAAATCAACAAAAGATTTAGTTACAAGTATTTCTAAAGAAGTTTCATTACCTATTCATATTCATAGTCACGCCACTTCTGGTTTAGCAACGGCTAACTTATTTGCTGCTGTTGAATGTGGGGCGACTATGATTGACACATGCAACTCAAGCTTCTCAGAAGGAGCAAGTCACCCAACAACAGAATCTGTCATCGCAGGACTAAATGAGCTTGGTTATGAAACAGGAGTTCAGTTAGATAAAATTGAAAACATTACTTCATATTTAAAAGATGTTAGAAAAAAATATTGGCAATTTGAATCTGAATTTACTGGTCTTGATCCCAGAGTCTTAATTAATCAAGTTCCAGGTGGGATGATTTCTAACTTATCCAGCCAATTAAAAGACCAAGGCGCTTTAGATAAAATGAATGAGGTGCTCGCTGAAATTCCTAATGTTAGAAAAGATTTAGGATACCCTCCTCTTGTTACCCCAACGTCACAGATTGTTGGAACTCAAGCAGCATTAAATATTATTACGGGTGAACGATATAAATCAATTACTAATGAAGTTAAAAATTACTTTTTAGGCGAGTATGGTAAAGCCTTGGGTGAGATCAATCAAGAGGTTTTGAAAAAAGCTATCGGTGATGAAAAGCCAATGACTTGTAGACCAGCAGACAAGTTGAAGCCAGAAATCAATAACCTAAAAGTAAAATGTGAGGATGTTGCAAAATCTGAAGAAGATCTATTAACTTATGCTATGTTCCCAGATCTAGCAAATACATTCCTTAAAGAAAGAAATGCAGGAACACTAGAGCCTGAGGAGCTACTCGATATAGAAGAGTCCAAATCAAGCGCACCTAAATATGCCCCGTCTGAATTCAATGTAACGCTTCACGGGGAAACTTATCACATTAAACTCACTGGCTCAGGTAATCCAGGCCAGCATGAAAAGCCATATCATGTTGTTGTAGATGGCATTTCTGAAGAAGTTCTCATTGAGGCATTGGATATGGTTGAAGTGGGCAATAATGAAGCTTCCAAAACCACTTCAGGTGCTCCAAAATCAGGGGGTAATTTAAGACCAACACATGATGGCTGTGTGACAACTGCTATGCCAGGAACCGTTATCGATATCAAGGTAAATGTTGGCGACCACGTTAGTGCCGGTGATTCGCTCATTGTAATTGAAGCGATGAAGATGGAAAATGAAATCCAAGCACCTAAATCTGGTACTGTGGTTGGAATACATATTACCAAAGGACAAAGCATATCTCCCGATGTTACTTTAATTGAGATACAAGCTTAATTATTAGATTTTATGGAAACAAAAATAATTCTAGCATCCTCATCAGTTTATAGGAAAGAATTGCTTAAAAGAATTGTTTCTGACTTTGAATTCATCTCACCTGAAATTGAAGAGAGTCAAAGAGATAATGAATCCCCTATTAATATGGCTCTTAGACTATCTGAAGAAAAAGCAAAAAAAATTGCAGCATTATCGGACACTAACTCAATTGTTATTGGTTGCGATCAAACCGCCGTGGTAGAAAATATTATCCTTCAGAAACCAATGACATATGAAAATGCATTTAAACAGTTGCAATTTCTAAGTGGAAAAGTAGTTAAATTTTATAGTGCATTTTGTGTATTTAATAATAATAATCAGACAGTGATTTCAGACTATACAGAATTTGAAGCCAAATACAAACTACTCACTGATGATCTGATAGATAAATATTTAAAGAAGGATGAGCCCTATTTTTGTGTTGGTAGCATCAAATCTGAATCTCATGGAATAACCTTGCTTGAAAGTATTAAAAATGATGATCCAACATCCATTATTGGACTGCCGCTTATCAAGATATCCAAAATTCTAATGGACGAAAAAATTATCTAATGACAGACAAAAATGGAGGTTTGTACGTTATACCCACTCCCCTGAATGAAGATTTAGATGATTTCTATACTCTAAAGCAAAAAGAAAAAGTTAAACATATTCAACACTTTGTGGTTGAAAATAAGAAACCAGCAAGAAATTCTTTAAAAAAACTTGAATTAAATACATCTCTTCAAGAGCTTAAACTCTATGAAAATAACAAAAATGTACAATTGAATTATGAAGGAATATTAGGCATTCTAAAATCAGGTAGTGACGTTGGATTAATTTCTGATTGTGGCCTCCCTGGAGTAGCTGATCCAGGATCGGAATTAGTTCTTAAGTGTCATTTCGATGATATAAAAGTAAAAACTATTGCTCAAGAATCATCAGTTCTATCATCACTCGCTTGTTCAGGATGTAATGGACAGAACTTTGAATTTGTTGGTTATCTTCCGATTGACAAAAATGAAAGAAAAAAATATTTAAGTAATTTGGCTATAGAAATTAAAAGGTCAAAAAAAACTTTTATCTTTATTGAAACACCTCACAGAAACTTAGAAACATTCCAATTTTTATTAGAAAGTTTAAATGCTGAAAATTTAGTATGCATAGCTTATGATATAAATGGTGACTCTGAATCTATCCTTACAAATTCAATTAAAGGTTGGCAGAAAACAAATGTTGAGTTTGAAAAGAAGCCGGGTATTTTTTTAGTTAACTAAAAGGCTTAAAAGTAAGTCTATGAATATTGCATGAGCCATACTGCTCTATTGCCTTTAAATGCAGATTAGTTAAATAACCTTTATGTTTATCAAAATGGTATTTGGGATATTTTAATGAAATATGATTCATTAAATGATCTCTGTAAACTTTTGCAATAATGGATGCCGCGCTGATCTCAGTATACAACTTATCCCCGTTAACATGAGCTACTACACCATCAATTTTTGGAGTAAATTTTCCATCACATTTAATTGAACCAGATTGATGACGTAAATTAATATATGCTTGTTCCATGGCAAACAAAGAAGCTTTATGAATATTTAATTCATCTACAATCTTTGAATTTATTACGGATATGGAGAAGTCTAAACATTTTTTTTTAATTTCTTTATCAAGATATTCTCTTCGTTTAGCAGATAAAAGCTTGGAATCAGAGACAAGAACATCAAAAGATTCATCTATAACGACAGCTGCTGCAACAACCGGTCCTGCTACACATCCGCGACCAACTTCATCAATACCTATCTTCATTTAGAAAATATCTTTTTACATATCAATTCATTGGTATTTAACATATGCTGTTTGTGAATTTTTTTAAATTCTTCAATCTGGTTTTTTCTTAAATTGCTTTCCTTTAACAACCTCTCAATTTCATAGGATATATTCTCAATATTGGCTTTTTTATGAATTAATTCTGGGACAATACTTTTTCCACTAAGGATATTTGGCAAGCTAATAAATTTTGATTTCAGGAGTAATTTAAAAATCCAATATGAAATTGATGACAATCTATAAAAAACGACCAAGGGTGTTTTATAAAAAACTGCTTCAAGAGTTGCGGTACCAGAAGCGATGATTGCAATGTCACTAGCATTAAGAATGTCATGTGAATGACCGTGAATGGTTTTGATATTTTGTAAATTTAAATCATTAATTTTTTTATTTATAAAAATAAGGTTTTCTTTTGATGTAACAGGGATAAGGAACAATAAATTACTATATTTTTTTGATAACTTCTCCGCTGTTCCAATTAATACTTCCGTATTCCATAATACTTCTGAGTTCCTGCTTCCTGGTAATAAAGCGACAATTTTTCCTTTGTGATCAATTTTGAGCTTTTCAATTGATTTTTTATAATCAGGTTTAAAAGATATCTCATTTGCAAGTGGATGGCCTACGTAGGTATGTTTTTTATAACCAAATTCATTTAGAAACCTTTTTTCGTGAAAAAATATTGTAAATAAATGATCAAAATATGAATTAAATTTTTTTATTCTCGATGACCTCCAAGCCCAAACAGATGGACAGACATAATGAAAAACTTTTACATTTTTAGATTTAAGTCTTTTTTCGACAAAAAAATTAAAATCAGGGGCATCTATACCGATGTATATATCAGGTTTTTCGGTATGTAAATAATCTAAAAACTCTCTTCTAAATTTGGTTAATTTTCTCAGATTGTATAAGACTTCAAAGAAACCTCTTTTTGAAAGGCTGCTGATATTGAATTTTGAAAATAAGCCTTGTTTAAAGCAATTAGGACCAGTAATACCAATAATTTGTATATTGGGATAGTTTGATTTTATATGTTTGATTAAAGAAGCTGCAAAAATATCACCTGATAGCTCACCGATACCAAAGGCAATCTTCATTTATCGCACTATTCCTCTTTGGGATGATTTGATAAATTTAGATAACTTAATAATATATTTATTATTAGACCGAGCTAATACTTTTAGGGCTTCATCCACAGTATTATTTTCTCTGTAAATAATTTTATATGCCTTTTTTAACTCATTAAGGTCATCTAAAGAAAAGTCTCTTCTTTTTAAACCCTCAATATTTAGTCCACTTGGTGATGCTTTTTCTCCATGTACCATTAAAAAATCTGGGATGTCTTTAAAGACTTTAGTCCCAACTGCAGACATAATATGTGAACCAATTTTACAAAACTGGTGAACTAGTGTGAAGCCTCCAAGTATTGAGAAATCACCAACCTCTACATGGCCCGCCAAAGATGAGTTGTTTGCCATTATTACATTATCTGAAACAACACAGTCATGAGCAATGTGTACATAAGCCATAATCCAATTATTAGATCCTACTCTGGTAATTCCAGTGTCTTGAACTGTTCCAGTATTAATAGTGCAAAACTCTCTTATCGTATTTGAATCTCCTATTTTGAGCTTTGTTTCTTCGTTATTGTATTTTTTATCTTGAGGGGCTTGACCAATACTATTGTGAGAAAAAATATTATTATTTTTACCAATTGAAGTTACACCATCAATGACTACATGTGACCCAATAATTGTATTCTCGTCAATTGATACATTTTTGTTAATAATTGTGTAAGGACCAATCTTTACAGATGGATGAAGATCAGCACCATTTTCAATAATAGCAGTTGGATGAATATTTTTTGACATTTATTTTTGGATATTTTTTAAGATACACATCATTTCAGCTTCGGCAACTATTTGATCGTCAACTATAGCTTGAGCTTTGTATTTCCATATGCCTTTCAAGACTCTGTCAATTTTGACATTCAAAACAAGCTGGTCGCCTGGTGAAACTGGTTTTTTGAATCTTACATTATCTATACCAGCAAAGTAATAAACTGAATCCTCCGATGGAAGAACATTCATCGTTTTAAATGATAAGACAGCTGCAGCTTGCGCCATTGCTTCAATTATTAAAACACCTGGCATTACCGGATGATATGGAAAATGGCCTGGGAAAAATGGCTCGTTAATAGTTACATTTTTTAAAGCAGTTATCTCTTCATTTAACTTAAGATCAGTAACTCTATCAATCAAGACAAATGGATACCTATGAGGCAAATGATTTAAAATTTCATGGATATCCAACTGCATATCAAAACTCACTTTCTTAATAATCTTTTTAAGAACATTGTAACTTTAATCCAGTCCTTTTTCTCAAAAAATGGAAAAAAGCCAGTGTACGTATTCCCTTTTTTGTTTATTGAGCTAGCTATCATCGTTCCTGGAGATATTGTTGTTTCTCTTTCTATATTTAAATGGCCTAAAATCATAGCCGCACCTCCAATTTTGCAACCTTCGCCAATAATAGTGCTTCCTGCAATACCAACACACCCTGCAATTATGGTATTTTTTGAAATAATACAGTTATGTCCAATTTGAACCTGATTATCAATTTTTACACCGTCCTCAATAATGGTATTCTTTAAAGCTCCTCTGTCTATTGTTGTATTTGAACCTATATCAACAAAATCCCCAATAACAACAGAACCTAACTGATTAATCTTTACCCATTTATTTTTATCAGACGCATAACCAAAACCATCTGTTCCAATAGTCGCATTTGCAAAAATAGTACAATTCTGACCAATTCTAGTATTTTCCTTAATAACAACATTTTGGTGGATGATTGAATTGTCTCCAATTTCAATATTATTTTCTATTTTCACACCAGGATAGATTGATACATTTTCTCCAATTCTTACATTGTCCCCAATAACTACGAAATCATCAATAAACGTAGACTTTGGCACATTGGAATTTATTCCTATTTTTACAGATTCTTTTGTACAAGGAATTATTTTTTTTCTATTATCAAAAATATTTGATAACTTTGAAAATGCTAAATATGGATCATCTACAACAATATAATTTGTTTTGCAAAAATTAATATCATTTTGTTTTAATACTACTACAGCAGCTTTTGTACTAACTAATTGAGGTAAGTTTTTTTTATTTCTAACAAAAAAGGATATGTCACTTTTTTCTGCTAAATCTAATGAATTTAGACCGCAAACAAAAAGGCCTTTTTTTGAGGCCTTTCCGTTTATTAAAGAAGTAATTTCATCAACTGATCGTTTATTCTTTTGCATCTTTCTTCGACTTAGTAGGTTCATCTTTTTTTGGAGAGCTACCACCACCAAGCGCTTTGATAATTTGTTCTGTAATGTCAACTTTAGTGCTTGCGAAAGCAATTCCGTTGTAAAGAATTAAATCATACTTTTCATCTTGAGCAATTTTATCAATAGTAGCATTTACTTTTTCTTGAAGGTCTCCAATTTCTTCCCTTCTTCTAAAATCCATGTCCTCTCTTAACTCTCTTTCATTTCTTTGAATCTCAATTCTTCTTTGTTGTAGACTTTTTTCAGCTTTTTCTCTCTGATCATCAGACATGGTTAATGATTCTTTTTGGTATTTCTTTTCATCAGATTGTAATGCAGTTACCTTTTCTTTTAATTTTGAGGTTCTTGAGCTAAACTCCTTTTCTAATTTTTTATTTGCTGAGAGAGTTTGTGGCGCATCTTTCAATATCTTATTAACGTCTACAATTCCAATTTTTAGTTCCTCTGCATGTGCAATACAAGTTATAAATGCAAATATTGTGACTATTATTAAATTTTTCATTATTAACTCCTAGATTTTAATTAATTAAAAAGTTGACCCCATGCCAAACTGGAATCTTTGAGTTCTATCCTTATTATCATCATTCAATGGTTCAGCAATCGACACTTGAAGCGGTCCAAATGGGGAGTTCCACTGAACGCCCAAACCAACAGAATATCTCATTTCACCTTGCTCATATTGATCGCTTACAGAGATTGATTCATCATCTGAAAAGACACCGCCAGCATCAAAGAATGTACTTAACCTGAATTGATCATTTTGTTTTAAACCGGGTACCGGAAAAAATATTTCAGCGCTGGCTAAAATTGATTTCTGGCCACCTGATGTATACCATCTATTCGCATAATCATTGTAATACTTGGGCCCTATTGAACTGGTTCTATAACCTCTAACAGTTCGTACACCGCCCATATAAAAATTCTTAAAGAATGGGTATTGATCTCCGCCATATTCATCAGCGTAACCTAAAGAACCTCTCAGCTTAAGTGTGTATTTTTTATTTTCATCAATTGGTTTGTAATATTCGGTATCGATTTTAAATCTATAGTATTGAAGATCAAGGAGTGGAGTAGAGACCTTAGCAGAATATTTAACCATCATTCCCTCTGTAGGGATCAATACATTATCTCTTGTATCAGTTACAATTGAGGCATCGAATTCGAAAGAGTTTGCAGTACAATCAACATCTCCTGCGGCCGTTGCTTTATTGCAGTAATCTTTATAGATAGTGGGAGATCTTTCTGTTAATTCAAGTTCAGTTAAGTCAAGAATAACGCCAAAATTAAAAAAATCTTTTTCACTCAGCGGGATACCGAAATTAATACCGCCTCCGTATGAATATGTATTATAAGTACCAATACCTCTTAATTTTGCGGTATTTCTATCCCTGCGATACACTTGAAAGCTCCTTGAAACTCCATCTTCTGTATAGTAAGGGTCTGTGTATGATAAAGAATATGTTCTGTTAATTCTTCCTGTACTGACTCCGAGAGCGACTGTATTTCCACTTCCGGCAAAATTTCTTTGGCTTACATTAAAAGATCCCATAAGGCCCTCAGCTGAGCTTACCCCTGCTCCAACCATAACTTTACCTGTATTTCTTTCAGTGACATTTACGTTAAGATCAACTTGATCTGTAATTCCAGGTACGACAGCCGTGTCCACATCAACTGCACTAAAGTATTGAAGCCTGGTAAGCCTGAATTTTGACCTAGCAACCTTAGATTCGTCATACCATGAAGATTCAAATTGCCTCATTTCTCGTCTTAAAACTTTATCCTTAGTTCTTGTATTACCTATAAAGTTTATATTTCGCACATAGACCTTATTTCCAGTATCTACAAAAAAATCATATGATACTTGCTTATTTTTTTCATCAATCTTTGAAATTGGATTGATATTTGCAAATGCGTAACCAAAATTACCCAAATAATTACTCAAATTAGAGGAGGAAAGATTTACCTCTTTTGAGCTAAAAACCTTATCCTTTTTTACTGTTATATTTGATTTTAGATCTATTTCAGAGAATTCGTTGATGCTACCAGAAATAGAGACATCGCCAAATGTATATTTATCACCCTCATCAACGTCAATTGTTATTGTTAATCTTTTTTTGTTTGGAGTGATTGAGACATCAGTTGATACAATTTCAAAGTTTAAATAACCTCTGTCCATGTAAAAACTTTTTATTTTTTCTAAATCTGCAGATAGAGTTGATTTTGAGTATCGATCATCTTTTTCCCACCAGGATAAAATATTGGTGGCTTTTAAATCCATTATTCCTAACAAATCAGATTCAGTAAATTTAGTTAAGCCATTGATTGATATATTGTCTATTCTAGTTAAAGTCCCCTCATCAATGTCAACCTTGATTGCCACCCTATTTCTTTCCAAAGGCCTAAAAGATGCTTTTACCAATACATTATATCTTCCCATGGAATTATAACTTTTCGATAAATCTTTTTCTAAATTTGATAGCACTTGTTTATCGAATACAGCACCTTCATACAAATTGACTTGGCGAATACCTTCCCTGAGTTTATCCTCCTGTAATATTTTATTCCCAATGAATTCAATGCTAGCTATGATAGGTTTTTCTGAAACTAAGACAGTTAGGTTACCAGAATCAAACTCTACAGTTACATCTCGGAACTGACCAGATTTATAAATATATTTAATGATTTCAGAAGGATCAATATCGCTAACGTCATCACCAATATCAAAAGGGATGCTGTCGAATATAACGCCAGGCTCAACCCTCTGAAGGCCTTTTATTTTTATATCATTTATTACTTCGGCATATGCTAAGTTAGATATCAAAAATAAAAAAATAAAAAATAATTTATACAAACGTTTCAATCTTTTTCTTATCGAGTAAATTGTTGTAAGCATTATATATGTTAAAAAGAAATATTCAAAGAAGTTTTAATTAAATCAATAACTTAAAATTTACTTTTAATTAATAAAATATTTTTTAATTATTTCTTTGATTTTTTGTCTACAAAGAGTATCAGCATCTAATATTTCCTCAATGCTTAATCCTGTAGTGTTTTGAGATATTCTGAACGAGTCCTCAATTATTGAAAAAATACTCAAAAAACTAATTTGTTTTTCCAAAAATGCGTTGACTGCTAATTCATTTGCAGCATTTATAACTAAACATGATGTTTCAGAACCATTCAAAGCCTCATATGCATAATTTATTGATGGAAATTTATCATGGTCAATTTTTGAAAAATTTAAGTTTTCTATAGTTGATAAGTCAAAGGAACCTATACCTGAGTTAATTCTATTTGGATAACCAAGTGCATAAGATATTGGTATTTGCATGTTTGGCTCTGAAAATTGACATAATGATGAGCCATCGTTGTAATTTACTATTGAATGAATAATGGATTCCGGGTGCACTAGCACATCAATTTGATCTGATTTAAGATTAAATAAATAATGTGCCTCAATAATTTCTAAACATTTATTCATCATAGTTGCAGAATCAATAGTAATTTTTCTACCCATAGACCAATTAGGATGTTTAAGGGCCATCTCAACAGTTATTTGCTCGAATTTAGACCGAGGATAGGCTCTAAAAGGCCCGCCAGAAGCAGTTAGAGTGATTTTATTTATTTCTTCAGAATCAGAGTAACCAATAACTTGAAAAATAGCATTATGTTCACTATCAATAGGGATAATTTGTTTTCTATATTTACTAAATAAGTCCCCTGCCATAACAAGTGATTCTTTATTAGCTAATAAGACTATTTTATTAGCCTGTAATGCTATGTATGTAAGTAATAAACCAGTGCTACCAGACATTGCAGCAACTAAGGTATTATATGAGTCTGATTTTAATAAATCATGCAATTGATGGATATCGGTTATTAATATCGTTTGGTTGTGCGTCAATCTTGACTTTAAATCATCAATTAGCAAGTGA
This sequence comes from uncultured Nitrosomonadales bacterium, assembly GCA_913048465.1. Taxonomy (GTDB): domain Bacteria; phylum Pseudomonadota; class Gammaproteobacteria; order Burkholderiales; family Methylophilaceae; genus BACL14. The sequence continues at coordinate 41,935 of CAJWVO010000004.1, read as the reverse complement.
TTATTCAAATAAGCAAACTTTGGCTTAAAAAAATTGATTTGCTCAGCCAGAACAACTGAACTGCTATCAGCAGTTAAACAAATTATATTAAAGTTATCATTGTTATGTTTGATTACCTCAAGAGTAGACTTGCCTATACTTCCAGTAGAGCCAAGTATTATTAATTTATTAACATTAGACATAAAATTGTAATCAAAGGAATTGTATAAATTGCCGAATCTAATCGATCTAAAAAACCTCCATGGCCAGGTATTAAATTACCACTATCTTTAATATGGTACTTGCGTTTTAAAAATGACTCAAAATAATCGCCATAAATTGAACCAACAAAAATACAAATACTAATCATTAAAAACTCTAACAATGAGAAAATATCAAAAAAATACCATGAAAAGGATTGGATGAATAATAGCAAAGCTAGTGAACCAAACAATCCTTCATAAGTTTTGTTTGGACTCGTAACAGGAAAAATTTTATGCTTTCCAAGAAATTTTCCGAATAAATAACCACCAATATCAACCGACCATATACCTGTAAATGTAATTAATACAAGCAACTTATGATCAGGTATTAAAATTACTAAGGAAATAAAAAAAGAAGGAATATAAAAAGCTGGAGTTATATAAAGAAAAAATTCTTTTATTTTTAAAAAAGGGATTAATGGAAAAATGAAACAAAATAAAAGAATAATAAAAAAAGTAAAATATTGAATATTGTAAGATGAAAGGAGATAAAAAAATATTAATAAAGAAATATTAAAAAAAATCATTAGAACATTAAGCTGTAGCATCTTTGTTAATTCATAAAATGCCAAGACAGAGGCAATAAACATTAATATTAAGAATATAAAATCGTTATATATGAGAGCATATACAAAAATAAATATTAAAAATAAACCTGAAACTAATCTTGACCATAAGTTAGAATTAATAAATTTTTCCAAACTTTCTAATCTTTCCACTAAAAAATTCAAGAGCTTTATTAAGATGTGTTGCTTTAAAGTCGGGCCATAAAACTTTTGTGAAATATATTTCAGCATAAGCAGATTGCCAAAGCAAAAAATTACTCAATCTTGTTTCCCCACCTGTTCTTATAAGTAAATCAACATCAGGCAAATGAGGAGTATAAAATGCATTTTTGAAGTTTTTTTCATTTATTTTGCTTTTACTATTTCTTAAAGTTTCTGCAGCAAAGACAAGCTCTTCTTTTGATCCATAGTTTGCAGCAAGATAAAAGTTATAGCTTCTATTTTTTTTTGTTATTTTCTCAAGGTTTGTAATCTTTTTTTGCAGCGATAATGGAAATTTTTTTATATTTCCTAGAAGATTAAATTTAATTCTGTTATCCACCATATATTGAAAATTTGATTCAATCGCTTTTTCAAATAAAGCCATCAAATGTTTTATCTCATTTTTTGGTCGATTCCAATTTTCTGAACTAAATGCATAAACACTTAAGGATTTAACTTCAGCATCAAAAACTTTTTGAGTAATTCTAGATAATGTTTTTAAACCTTCTTCGTGTCCAATATTTCTTGGCATATTTTTATTTTTTGCCCATCGTCCATTACCATCCATAATGATGGCGATATGATTTGGAATATTTTTTTTTGACAAAATGAAAAACCTAAATTTCTAATAGATCTTTTTCTTTTGAAATTATTAGATTGTCAATTGATTTAATAAATTCATCAGTAAGAGTTTGTATTTTTGCTTGATCTCTTTTTTCATCGTCTTCACTAATTAGCTTTTCTTTAAGTTGTTTTTTTAGCTCATCATTACCATCGCGTCTTATATTACGAATCGAAATTTTGGCATTCTCTCCTTCGGATTTAACGACTTTGATTAAATCTTTTCTTCTCTCTTCTGTTAGTGGAGGCATTGGAACTCTAATCAAATCTCCATTGACCGCTGGATTAAGACCCAAATCAGATTCTCTAATGACTTTTTCTATAGCGCTGGTTTGAGTTTTATCATATGGTTGCACATTAATGGTTACATTATCCCCTAATGTCAAGTTAGCCATTTGTGGTAGTGGTGTTATTGTTCCGTAATAATCAACAGATAAGTGATCTAATAATCCTGTATGTGCTCTTCCAGTTCTAATTTTAGAAAAATCATTTTTTAATCTTTCTATAGTCTTTTCCATCTTTATTTTTAACTCTTCCATCTCTTTTCCTAATTGATAACCAACGTTCCATCTGTAAAATTTTTATTTATAAAATTATACAAGGAATTTTGTTTGAATATATTTATAACGCCAATCGGCATTGATTGCTCTCTGCAGAGTGTAAACGCAGTAGCATCCATTACTTTAAGTTTTTTATCGATCACATCATCAAATGATATTTGATCAAACTTAACAGCCTTTTGATTCTTTACTGGATCGTCTGAATAAATACCATTTACTTTAGTTGCTTTAATCATGATATCAGCATCTATTTCAGAGGCTCTTAAAGCAGCTGCAGTATCTGTAGTAAAGAATGGGTTTCCAGTTCCACCAGAAAAGATAACCACTTTGTTTTCACTCAGATATTGGAGGGCTTTAGCTCTAACATAAGGCTCAACAATCTGTTCAACATTAACCGCTGATTGGACTCTAGTAATGATATTGTTTTTATTGAAGGCGTCTTCCAATGCAAGAGAGTTCATCACGGTAGCTAACATACCCATATAATCACCAGTGGCGCGGGTCATTCCCTGGTCACCAAGTGAGATCCCCCGAAAAATATTTCCACCTCCGATAACAATAGCGAGTTGAATGTCTTGTTCAAGAACTTTTTTTATTTCAATGACGATTTGATTAACAATATCTGGAGAAATACCAAATGAATTCTCACCCATCAGAGCTTCGCCCGATAGCTTTAAAAGAACTCTTTTAATTGGCTTATTTAGCATCTTTTAATTATGACACAAAAAAAAAGGTTGCCTAAGCAACCTTTTTCATTAAATTAAACTTTCGAGGCCTCTGCTACCTCTGCAGCAAAATCAGATTCTACCTTTTCAATTCCTTCTCCAACGACGTAAAGTGTGAAGTTATGAATTTTTGCCCCTTTTGAATCTAATAAATTCTGAATCGTTTGTTTATCATCTTTGACAAACGCCTGATTTAACAATGTCACTTCTTTTAAAAATTTATTAACTGTTCCTGTGGCAATTTTATCCAACATTTCTTCGGGCTTTCCAGCCTCTTTAGCCTTTTCAATTGCAACTCTTTTTTCGGCATCTATAAGATCTTGTGATATGCCAGATTCGTCAAGAGCTTTTGGTTTTGATGCGGCAATATGCATTGCAATATCTTTACCCAGTTCGTCATCACCACCATCAAGGTCTAATAAAACACCGATCTTACCACCATGAAGATAAGAATGGAATTTTCCACCAGCTGTTCCGATAATAAATCTTCGTGGTGAAATATTTTCACCGATCTTACCAACAAGATTTGAACGCGCTTCTTCAACAGATGTTCCGTCTATAGATACATTTTTTAGCGCTTCAATATCACTTGGGTTTGATTCTAAAATTGCGTTAGCAACCTTCTGGGTGAAGCTTACAAATTCATCATTTTTTGCACAAAAGTCAGTTTCTGAATTCGTTTCTAAAATAGCTCCTTGCTTTCCATCGTTTGAAATAGCAATTGAAATTAATCCTTCAGCAGCAACTCTTGAACTTACTTTAGAAGCTTTGTTACCAAACTTAACCCGAAGAAGCTCTTCAGCCTTTTGAAGATCTCCATCAACTTCAGATAAAGCTTTTTTGCAATCCATCATTGGCGCATCAGTCATTTCTCTTAATTCTTTTACTAGAGAAGCAGTTATTTCAGCCATTTGTTAATCCTTATACTTAAAATTAGTGTTTAGTTATTAATTATTCTTCTTCAGCAGTTTCTTCTGATACTGATTTTGCCAACTCAGTAATCGCTTGATTTTTACCAGCCAAGACTGCATCAGCCATGCCTCTTGCATATAGGCGAATAGCTCTGCTTGAGTCATCATTTCCAGGAATCACATAAGAAATATTTTCAATAGAGTTGTTAGAGTCAACAATTCCCACAACAGGGATACCTAATTTTGTTGCTTCTTCCACTGCCCCACTTTCAAAACCAACATCAATTACAAATATTGCATCTGGTAAGGATGTCATCTCTTTAATGCCACCAATTGAGCGAACAAGTTTTTCATGATCACGTTTTACAGTCAGAGCTTCTCTTTTCTTCAATTTGTCTAGAGAGCCATCAGCAATCATTGTTTCAAGTTCGTTTAAACGCTTAATGGATTGTTTTACTGTTTTAAAGTTAGTCAACATTCCACCTAACCATCTATGGTTTACATATGGGCAACTAGCTCTTTCGGCTTCTTCTTTAACAATTTCTCTTGCTTGACGTTTCGTACCAACAAATAAAATTCGTCCTTTGTTAGCTGCAAGGTTTTTTAGAAATTTTGAAGCTTCTTCAAAAAGAGGAAGTGTTTTTTCAAGATTGATGATATGAATTTTATTACGTTCGCCAAAAATAAATGATTCCATTTTTGGGTTCCAGTAACGAGTTTGGTGGCCGAAATGGACACCAGCTTCAAGCATTTGTCTCATTGTAACTGACATGATATTCTCCTATAGGTTATCACTTCACTCACGCCAAACTAGAGAACTAGCACCTTAGGAGGCATAAGTGCAAATTTTAAAAAAACGTAATTATAATATAAATTAGTCTGTAAGTATAGGAAATTCATGTCGGTTTCAATAAAAAATGAAGATGATATTCGCAAAATGCGAGTTGCTGGTAAATTGGCTGCTGAGGTCTTAGACTTCATAACTCCACATGTACAACCTGGTGTTACTACAGAAGAAATTGATCGTTTATGTCACAATTACATGGTTAACGTTCAAGATACAGTCCCAGCCCCTCTAAACTATGCACCACCAGGGCATGTGCCATACCCAAAATCAATTTGCACATCAATTAATAACCAAATATGTCATGGAATTCCAAGTGACAAAGTGCTCAAAAAGGGTGATGTTGTTAATATTGACATTACTGTGATTAAAGAGGGATATCATGGCGATACGAGCCGAATGTTTTATGTTGGTGAGCCCTCAATTCAGGCAAAAAGATTGTGTGAAATTACATATCAATCAATGTGGAAAGGTATTCGAGAAGTCAGGCCTGGTGCAAGATTAGGTGATATCGGCTTTTCAATACAACAGTTTGCTGAAAGTCATGGATTTTCAATTGTAAGAGAGTTTTGTGGACATGGAATTGGGAAAGTTTTCCATGAAGAGCCCCAGGTCCTCCACTATGGAAAAAAGGGAACAGGATTTTTATTAGAAGAAGGTATGACATTCACCATTGAACCTATGGTAAATGCAGGTAAAAAAGATATTCGAATGATGCCAGACGGTTGGACAGTTGTAACTAAAGATCGATCATTGTCAGCACAATGGGAACATACTATCTTGGTCACTAAAGACGGGTATGAAGTGTTGACTGTATCAGAACATACACCCCCTCCTTTTCTAGATTAATCACATGGAATCTAAAAAAAATGATTTTAGTCTGATAAAAAAATCATACGACAGTAGATTTGACCTAATAAAGTTTCAGTTTCTAAAAAAACATAATAGCTCAAGTTTCTTAAAGCAAAATACTAAACTGTGTGACGATATTCTAAAAAAATTGTGGATGCTAGCTGATTTAGATGAATCCTTTTGTCTTGTTGCAGTTGGGGGATATGGCAGAAAGGAACTCTATCCATCATCAGACATTGATATAACTATCATTGCCAATAGCATCGATTCAATTAATACCAATAATGTGAAATTAGAAAATTTTATTCAACTTTGTTGGGATTTTGGATTCAAGCTGGGTGTAAGTCAGAGAGTCATTAATGAAATATCAAAAGACATAAAAGATATCACTATTGCTACCAACCTTCTAGAATCCAGGCTCATCTGTGGAAATCAGCTTATATATGAAAAATATAATGAAAAGTTTAAAAAGACATTAAATGTAAAAAAATTTATCCTAGCAAAAGTAAAGGAGCAGGAATTAAGGCATCAGAAATTTAGCAAGTCTGGATACCTTTTAGAACCAAATATTAAGGAATCCAGGGGATGTTTACGTGACATCCATTTCATTAGATGGCTCTGTGCAGCAAAGTATGGAGATCATAACCTCAAAACTTTGTTAGAAAGTAAGGTAATCACCAAAAAACAACTCAACCTAATAAACTTTCACTACAACAAGTTAATCAAAAGAAGAATTTATCTTCATATTGTAACCGACTACCAAGAAGATCGGATGCTCTTTGATTATCAATCAAAGATTGCAAAAGATTTAGGTTTTAAGAATTCATCAAATAAAAAAGCTAGTGAATTTGTAATGAATAGTTTATATAAATCAATACGTTATATAATACTTTTCAATGAAATTATTACAAAAAAATTTACCGTAGAATTTCAATCTAGCAAAGAAAACGTTGAAGGTTTTAATGAGCTTTACATATCCGATGGACTCTTGGAGCTAAACAAAAAAACAAAAAAAGATATTTCGAAGAAAATCTTTGCATACTTCCATCTTTTTCAACGTAACCTTTCAATTCACGGCTTTGGACCCAATTTAATTGACCACTTTATAACGACCGCAAACCTTCTTATCGATAAGTCTTATAGGTCAGACAAGAATATTCAAAAAGATTTTTTGCAAGTTTTCAAAGAAAAACAAAAAGTAAATCGATCATTAAGGTTACTCAACCGATATAACATTTTAGGAAAATTTTTACCTGTTTTTGGAAAGATAATCTCGCAAATGCAGCATGACCTTTTCCATATCTACACCGTAGACGAACATACACTCAATGTAATCGATAACTTGAGAAGATACAGCAAGGCTAAACTAAAACATGAATCACCCGAATCCCATGAGGCATTCAACAGACTGAAAGACCCATCAATTTTATATCTAGCTGGTCTTTTCCATGACATTGCCAAAGGAAGAGGCGGTGATCATTCAAGCTTAGGCGAAAAAGAAGTTAAGAGATTTGGTCGAATGTTTAACCTGAGCACACCTGATATTCAAACAATTTCGTGGTTAGTAAAAAATCACCTATTAATGTCAAATGTTGCCCAAAAGCTTGACCTTGCAGATCCTTCAGTGATTCGCTCCTTTGCAAATGAAGTTCAAAATCAGGATCGTCTTGATTTGCTATACCTGTTAACTACTGCAGATATTCGAGGCACAAGCCACAAGGTATGGAATCAATGGAAATCAGTTCTAATTAATGGCCTTCACCAGACAACGACAAAATACTTGCAAAACAAACTCACTAACGAGCAATTTATTGAGCAAAGAGTGAAGCAAATTCAAAATAATTTAATTAAATATTCAATTGAACCGCACATGTATCAAAAAAACTGGTCACTAATGGGTTCTGAATACTTTGCCAAGTTTGAAGCTCCAGAAATATCATGGCACACACGGCTTCTTCTCTCACACGCAAACACACAAAAAACAATTACCAGGGTCAGGCATCAAAAAGGCGGGCAAGGTATTGAGGTGTTGATTTATACAAAAGATAAATGTGATATTTTCTACAAAACTTGCCACTTTTTCAATGAAATATCATGTGAAATCAGTCAAGCTAAAATTTTTACAACAAATCATAACTATGCGCTAAATGTCTTTAATGTTACCTATGCAGATGAAAGTTCATTGAGGTTCAAGGACTTTTTTAAGTACATTGAAGAAAATCTCACATGTGTAATTGATCAGGATGTTAGCAAGAATAGCTTTAATACTTCTAACATCCTAATGAAAAAATCAAGGCAGGCCAGCTTCCATCAAATTGAGGATTTTATTGAGCTAAAAAGCGACGATGGGCTATTTCACCTGCAGATCAAAACGGCCAATCGAAAAGCATTATTATTATCCGTTGCCTCTCTTCTAAAAAAATACAACATTAGCCTGTCTAATGCCAAAATTACGACCATGGGCGAGCGTGTTGAGGATCATTTTGATTTCAAAATCAGCAACGACTCACAGTTTGAGCAAAAAAATCTTGAAAATGATCTCTTAAACCTCCTTCAATAACCTCATGAAGCACCCAAAATTACTTCGCACACTTTTTTTCACTGAAATGTGGGAGAGATTTAGTTTTTACGGGATGCGAGCCCTGCTGGTTCTTTATTTAGTCAATGCGATGGCTTATCCGGATAATGAAGCCCTCCATATTTATGGCATCTATACCGGGCTAGTCTATTTAACACCACTTTTTGGTGGCTATCTTGCCGATAAATATATTAATAATGTTAATGCTATTTTGATTGGTGGGATCTTGATGATGATCGGACATGCCCTGCTCGCATTTGAGTCCTTATTCTTCATTGGTTTAGGCTTCTTAGTTGCTGGGAATGGTTTCTTTAAACCGAACATTTCAAGCATGCTAGGTAACCTATATGAATCAAAACCAGAAAAATTAAGAGATGAGGGATTTAGTTACTTTTATATCGGAATTAATATCGGTGCATTCCTAGCCCCACTAATAATTGGTTTTATAGGTGAATATTATAGCTGGCATTTAGGCTTTTTAATGGCTGCTTTTGGAATGCTTCTTGGCTTAATCGTATTTTGCTTAAAAATTAACCAAATTGAGATTTTAAAAACACAAATTAATTATTCAAAAATAAAAATCTTTTTATTCATAAATGTAGCTTTAATTTGTTTTATCATCTATTTGCCAACATGGTTTGTTCTTTTAATTATTCTCACGATTATATTATTTTTTATTAAGCGATCATCCTTTCCGTTTAATAGAAAAGATTTAAAAAAAATATACTATATTTTTATCCTTGGTCTGTTTTCGGTCATTTTTTGGGTCGGTTTCGAGCAAGCCGGCGGGTCACTGACACTTTTTACAGATTCAAAAGTAGATAAAAGTTTTTTTAATTTCACCATACCAACCACATTCTTTCTTGCCATTAATCCACTGATCATTATTTGTTTAGGTACGGTTGTTGCTAAAATTTGGTTTCGTATAGATTCAAGATTTAGAACTGAAACGCCAGAGAAGATGGGTCTCGGACTGTTACTAATGAGTTTGGGATTTATAATTTTGACACTCATCCAAGATATGGAAAACATTCACTTCACTTGGATTGTCCTAATTTATTTTTTTCACACACTGGGTGAATTGTGTCTGTCTCCAACCAGCTTATCAATGGTAACCAAAGTGGCGCCAAAAAAAATTCAATCTTTAATGATTGGTTTATGGTTTCTGACCTTTGCCATTGCTAGCTATCTCGCAGGACTCCTTCCATCAGTTGTTCAAAACTTAGATCTGAACTTATTTAAGTTCATTAGTATCCTAACCATGTTAGGAACAATTGCTCTGATTATGTCCAGACCTTATTTACGAAAGTTATTATGAAAAAGATAGTCCTTATAATATTTACACTAATTTCCGGCTGTGCAACAAACGGTCTCCCTAAAATTGAGCCCGTGGAGAAAATTTCATTGGATAATTTTATGGGAGATTGGTATGTGTTGGCCCACATCCCGGCGCTGATTGAAAAAAATGCGTTTAATGCGGTGGAAAGCTACTCTTTTAATTCAACAGACCAGGTGATTGAAACTACTTTTACCTTTAACAAAGGTGCCTTAGATGGCCCAGAAAAAATCTACAGACCAAAAGGGTTTGTTGTTCCTGGAACAAATAATGCTGTTTGGGGGATGCAATTTATTTGGCCCATAAAGGCACAATATGTGATTGCCTATATTGATGAAGGTTATGAGAATACAATTGTCGCTAGAGATAAGAGAGACTACCTGTGGTTTATGTCAAGAACAACTGATTTACCTACCGAAAAAAAACAATGGATTTATAAAAAAACCACCGAACTGGGTTATGATAAGGATATGTTACGTTTTGTCCCTCACAACTAATGAAGCATTTCTTATTAAAAATTTTCGATAATAATTACGCTGAGAAATACTATCAAAAACAAAAAGGTGTTGATGGAGACACAATCGATTGGTTCAGGGTTATCCCCTTCATCCTGATCCACTTTGGCGCTCTGGCAGCCCTTTGGACCCATTTTGAATGGTATCTAGTGTGGGTGGCCCTGATTTTATTTGTGATTCGCATGTTTGCCATTACGGGCTTTTATCATCGCTACTTTGCACATAAAACCTTCAAAACATCCAGATTGATGCAATTCATCTTTGCCTTCATTGGATCAACAGCAGCACAACGAGGTCCGATTTGGTGGGCATCGCATCACCGACGACATCATCTAAATTCAGATGGGCATAATGACCACCACTCACCACACACACATCACTTCTTATGGAGCCATATGGGTTGGTTCCTCGCCAAGAAAAACTTTCTAACTGATCGTAAGGTTGTTCGCGACCTAATAAAGTTTAAAGAATTAGTCCTAATTGACCGTTTTGATTGGTTTCCTCCCGTCCTATTACTTTTATCCTTATTTGTGATTGGTGAGTACTTATCATTAACTTCAGGCATCAGCGGTTTGAATATGGTTATCTGGGGTTTCTGTGTGTCTACAATTCTTGTTTATCATTGCACATTTGCCGTCAATTCCATTGCTCACCTGTGGGGAACTCAGCGATACAACACAAAAGAAGAAAGTAAAAATAACTTTTTTGTTGCCCTGCTCACTTTCGGAGAGGGTTGGCATAATAATCACCATCACTACCCTGGCTCTATTAGACAGGGATTCTATTGGTGGGAAGTTGACTTAACTTACTATGCACTTAGATTGCTGTCCTTTTTAGGAATTGTTTATAATTTAAGAACGGTTAGTAAGGCGATAAGACAAAAACATAACTAATGAAAATAGCAGTGGTAGGTTCGGGTATCTCAGGCCTCACTCTGGCCCACTATCTTGGAAAAAAACATAAAATCACAGTCTTCGAAAAAGACAACCGTGTTGGTGGGCATACGCATACCCACTCTCTAACCATAGACAATAAAAAAATTAACGTTGATTCTGGTTTTATTGTTTTTAACAAAAAAACATATCCCAACTTTTTAAAATTAATTAACGAGCTTGATGTCCCTTTTCAAAAATCATCAATGAGCTTTAGTGTTCAATCTAAATTAAATGGTCTTGAATATAATGGAAACAGCTTTAATACCCTATTCAGTCAAAGAAAAAATATTTTTAATGTTAGATTCTGGGTAATGATATGGGAGATATTGAAATTTAATCGATTAGGTAAAAAGTTACTCAAAACTCCTGCCTCTCATATCAAAAATATCACTATCGAAGAGTTTTTAAGCACTTATAACTTTTCAAATTATTTTATGACCAACTACTTGTTGCCCATGACCTCAGCCATTTGGTCTTCCAGCTTTAAAGATGTTAAAAAATTTTCCTTACTATTTTTTTTAAGATTTTTAAATAATCATGGCATGATTAATATCAACGACCGCCCCCAATGGCTCACCATAAAAAATGGGTCTAAGACTTACGTGGATCAAATAATTAAAAAACTGAACGGTTCAGTTATCCTAAACGCAAATATACAATCTATTTATCAGAATGGAAATAAATGTGTTGTTCAAACAAAGCAGAATAATTATTCATTCGACCACGTTTTTTTTGCCTGTCATGCCGACCAAGCGCTTAAATTAATCAAAAAGCCAACACCCATACAAAAAAAGATACTTGGGCAATTTGCCTATGCAAAAAATAGTGCCGTATTACATCGAGACTCATCACTCATGCCCAAAAGCAAAAGAGCATGGGCGGCATGGAATTATCATGTTGATAAGAAACTTATTAGTGATGTCACGGTGTCCTATAACATGAATATTTTGCAAAATATCAAAACAAAATCAGATTTACTGGTTAGCTTAAATATTGATAAAAAAATAAACAACAAAAAGATTTTAAAAAAAATAACATATGAGCACCCCACATTTAACCTAAACACCTTTGCAGCTCAAAAGAAGCAGAAGTTATTATGTGATGGACACTTTGCCTTTGCAGGAGCCTACTGGGGAAATGGCTTCCATGAGGATGGAGTTGTCAGCGCATTGAATGCCATAAAATTTAGCGGGGTAAATAATTGAACCAGGGAATTTACAGTGGCATGGTCACTCACGACCGAATTGCACCCACAAAAAATAAATTCTCATACAGGTATTCGATGCTGATGCTTGACCTGGATCAGGTCAACTCAACTTTTCGGCGTTCTTTCCTCTGGAGTTTTGATCGTCCAAATATTGTCTGCTTTAGACAAAAAGATTATTTTCGTAAATCAAGGCACTTAAAAAAGGATTTAATTGACTTTTTGACCACTAAAAAAATTAAGGGGGTAAACAAAATTTTTATACTGACAACCCCTCGTGTTTTCGGGGTGTGCTACAACCCTGTCAGCTTTTATTATTGTTACCAGGGCTCTATCCTAAGGGCCATAATATCTGACATCAATAACACGCCCTGGAATGAAAGATTCGCCTATGTTCATCATTGCAACCAAGAAGATATAACCCACACATTTAACTTTGATAAAGAGTTTCATATATCCCCTTTTATGCCTATGCAGATAAAATATAACTGGCAATTTACAAAACCAAATGATGTTATCGTTATAAGCATGAACAACAATCTTAATAGTGAAAAAGTATTTAATGCTACCCTTAAATTAAAGAGAAGATCGATTTCAGGACATAGCTTAACTTCATATATATTTAAATATCCACTATCTCCTCTTGAGACTATTTTTAAGATATATTGGAATGCATTAAAACTCTGGTTTAAGAAAACCCCATTCTATTCACACCCGTTAAAATAAATATGTTAAAAAAACTCCTTTTTTCAAACCTCAAACTCTTGAAGCATGCAGATTTAGTGATTCATGATGGCGATAAAAAACATGTATTTGGATCAAAAAAAGAGCCTCTAAAGGCAGAAATCGTTGTAAAAGACCAAGCCTTTTATAAGTACATAATTTTTGGTGGCTCCATCGGTGCGAGTGAGGCTTACATGAATGGATACTGGAGTAGCCCAAATTTAACTAATGTCATTCGTGTCTTTGCTGTAAATCAACAATTAACAGAAAAATTAGAAACGAAATTTAACTTCTTTATCAAGCCGCTCTTCAAGCTCATTCATTATCTCAATAAAAACTCTATAAAAAATAGTGAGAGAAATATTTCAGCACATTATGATTTAAGTAATGATTTCTTTAAATTATTTTTAGATGAAACAATGATGTACTCATCAGCCATTTTTAAAAATAAATCCCAATCATTGAACCACGCATCCTTAAACAAACTGGATATTATCTGCAAAAAACTTCAACTCAAAAAAACCGATCATATCATCGAGATAGGAACTGGCTGGGGTGGTTTTGCGACATATGCAGCTGAAAAGTATGGTTGTAGGGTAACTACAACAACCATATCAAGGCAGCAATATAATTTCGCCAAAGAGTTAATTAAGAAAAAAGGGTTAACAAAACAAATTAACTTACTCTTTAAAGACTATAGACACCTGAGTGGTCAGTTTGACAAGTTGGTATCCATCGAGATGATAGAAGCAGTTGGCCATCATTATTACCCAGAATATTTTAAACAGGTAAGCTCTCTTCTAAAGCCAACTGGTATGGGATTAATTCAAGCAATTACCATTCGTGATCAAAGATACAATCAAGCCATCAAGACTGTAGATTTCATCCAAAAATATATCTTCCCAGGGTCATGTATCCCGTCAATTGATATTATCCAGTCAACTATTACAAGACATACAGACCTGATCATTTCTGATCTAGAAAACATTAATGCGCATTATGCAAAAACGCTCACGCTCTGGCAAAAATCTTTTAACAAGAATAGTAAAAAGATTATGAGCCTTGGGTTTGACGAGAGATTCATGAAAATGTGGAACTATTATTTTTCTTATTGCGCTGGTGGCTTCCACGAAAGAGCCATCAATGATTTTCATATTCTTTTATCAAAACCATTAAACCGCCTACCTCAAAATGAAAAAGATCTTCTTTAAAAATGATGCGGAATTTAATAAATTTGTTGAGAAAGCGGATGATTTAGGCCACCGAAAGACCTTTCATAAAAAAAACGAAATAATTAAAATTTTTAACGTAAGGGGATATATATCCAGTGGTTTTTTCAATACTTACGCCAGTCGCATCATTAAAAATTCTATTAGATTAAAGGAACATGAAATCCCATCAATTGAAATTACGAACGAATTAGCTTTTCAATACAACAAAAGATTGTCAGGTGTTTCATACAAATACATTCCAGGCAAAACATACCGTGATTTAGGTAACAAAATTACAAAAGAAATGATAACCGACTTGGCTAAATATATTTCAATCATACATAAAAAAGGCATCTATTTTAGAGCGATGCATCTAGGTAACATTTTGCTTTATAATAAAAAATTATTTCTTATAGATATCGCTAAGATTCACTTCTACCCATGGTCATTGTTCATCTTTACCAGAGCACGTGCATTTAGAAGAATGATTAAGTACCAAGATGACATTAAACATTTCGGCTTGATAAATTATAAAAATCTCATTAGTGAATACATGGTTTCAAGCAAATTTAACCATTTTGAGAGGATTCGATTTCAGCTTTATTTGACAATATTTAGGAAAATTAAATATAAATATTTAAAAAAAACTCTTGGCGCCACAATATTGCTGGTGGTTTTGCTATGGCTGATTTGAATGTTGGAATAATTGGTGGCGGTATAGCAGGAATTTGTTCGGCAGTTGCACTTAAAGAATCTGGATTTGAGGTTTCATTATATAGTGATGATAAACAATACCCACAGAATTCACCCCCCTACGCTTCACTTAATCCAAAATATGGCATTGCCTCATATAATCACAATTTACTGCATTTTCATGCGATCAGATATGCAAAAGAATTTTATACCAAACATTTAGACAGAACCTCCATCTCCTTTCCAGGACTTTATCGTTTTATACACAATGAAGACTTGAATGAAAGAGTAAAAAAAACGCTTCAAAATAACCCATTCCTTTCCGAAGAAATTAGTGTCATGAGCCATAAGAGTATGCAAAATGTAATTTTTCACAAGACAGCTGGCTGGGTTAATACTGAAAGACTTTTGAATATAGAAATAAACAAATCCCAAATTGAAATCAAACAAATCCAATCAAAATCAACAGGACATCGGCTGATCGATGTTAATGGAAAAATCATTGCCAATCATGATGTCGTTATCTTATGTAACCCTCAAAGTATAAATAATTTATTAGGCCAAAAAATTGCATGTGAGCACTACTCGGGATCAATCCTACAAGGAGATTATCAATCATCAGAAAAGGTCAACTTATCACAAGACGGATATATAATTTTTGATGATAAGACTTTTGCATGCGGGTCAAGTTACCATAAAAATAAAGATATTCAGGATATAGACCAGGATGAGGAGGAAAAGTCACTTGAAAAAAAGATAGACTGGTTCGATGATAAATCAAAGATTCAAAATGCAAAAAAACAAATATGGACTGGAAACCGTTTTACAACAAAACAGAGAATCCCATACGTGGGTAAAGTGCTAAAAGAAATAAAGCAAAGTCATAATGGAATGGAATTTATTTGGCGAGATAATATCTTAATAAATAGCTTTTATGGCTCCAAAGGTTTTACCTTAGCTCCGCTTGCTTCAAGGATTATAGTAAAAATGCTGACTGGGAACCTTGATGAGCTTGATGCTAAATTTTTAAATTATTTAAACCCATATCAAAACCTAATCAAAGGACATAATAAAAAAAATATAATTGGCTTTAACTATGCATAATCTCAACAAAACGCTTGCCGACCTAGAATCACAAAATAAATTCGATGAAGCTATACAGTTATTAAAAAAAGAACTCAAGAAAGCACCCCGGGACCTTTCAATCCAAACTGAAATTGGTAATTATTATGCTATGGCTGGAGATTTTGAGGAGGCTCTGGGCTACTTTCGAAGGGTCTATCATGTCTTTCGTGACAATGACCATCTCGCTGAATCAATTTCATTTTGTCTCAATGAACTTGGAAATGATGCATTTCTAAAAAGAAATTATCAACAATCGAAGCTATATTTTGAAGAACTAATAAACCATGAGAGTAATAATTGGCGGCATTTTTATAATTACGCCAACGTCTTGCAAGCCAACAATGAAATTAAACTCTCTGTCAGTCATTATTTAACTGCACAAAGCAAAGGTGGTAGAGACGATGAAGACCTGTATAACAATTTAGCGAATGCTTATCTAAAACTTGATAACTTAAACGAGGCAAAAAAATGCTATGAGAAATCATATCAGCTTAAAAAAAATGACAATGCCTTAGTCCAATTACTTCATCTGAATCAAAAGATTAATGACTGGAATGAGTTTGATACCCTAATGAAAGATATTCATAATCGACTAAAGGATGTGAATTTTTCTTTTCCTCCCTTCCCCATGCTTACTCTACCAGGGATCTCTAATGAACAATACTTAAACATCGCCTGTCAGTGGAATAAAAAATTACCATTTAAACCTGCAATACATACCCACTCCACTAAAATAAATGACGGAAAAGCTAAAATTGCCTACATGTCCTCAGATCTAAGGGATCATCCCTTATTTTATTTGGTGCATGATGCCCTGTCATTTCACGATGAAGAAAAATTTGAGGTGATTTTTCTATTTAATGGTGTTGAGGAGGAATCAAAAGAACATTTATCTTTTAAAAAATTATCAACAAACTTTATTAACACCTTTAACATGTCTGACCATGAACTTGTTCAAAAAATTAGTGATTTAGAGATTGATATTCTGGTCGATTTATCAGGATTTACAAAAAATAGTAGGACCAATATCCTTAAATATCACCCCGCTCCAATTCAAGTTAACTGGCTCGGCTATCCTGGAACGTTCGGAAATTTCAATGACAAACCATTGTGTGATTTCATATTTGCAGATGAAATTGTTATTGATAAAAAAAACTCAAAGTTCTTTTCTGAAAAAATCATTAATTTAAAACCAACCTACCAACCCAATAATTTTAAAAGGCCTACAAAAAAAGTATCAAGAGATACATACCACCTCCCGGATGATCATTTTATCTTTGCCAGTTTTAATCAAAATTTAAAAATAACAAAAGATATCTTTAATGCCTGGATAAACATACTCCAAGAATGCCCTAAGTCATCCATATGGATACTCCTGCAAAACAATATTTCAAAAAGAAATATTAAAGAATATGCAAAGAAAAAAGGTCTAGATGACAACAGAATAATTATTGCTGAATATGCTCCTATTGAGGAGCACATAGGCAGAATTGAGCATGCAGACCTATTTTTAGATTGTTATCCATACAATGCACATACCACCATAGCTGATGCAATTTACCAAAATAAACCTACCATCACGCACATTGGTGAAGCAATGCAATCAAGTGTTGGGGCAAGCCTTTTACATGCCATCGATTGTTCTGAAGAGCTTGTTTTTGATAATCTCCAAGATTACCAAAAACAAGCTATTTTCTTCTATAACAACCAAGAGTATTTAAAAGATATAAATGAAAAAATCAATAACAAAAAGCATGTCTTATTTCAGCCTGACGTATATATAAAAAATATCGAAGAAATTTATTTAAAGCTTATTTCACAGCAGAAAGAGAAATTGCAAGGATAATAAATACGCCTCCAACCAGGTCTTTAACGCCTAATAGTTCGTTCGCCAGCCAATAAGATGACAAAGCAGCCACAACAATCTCAAAAGTAAAAATAGGGCTTGCTTTAACAGGATTAATTTTAGGTAATCCGTATTGGATAATCAGCGTGGAGCAAAAAAGAAGTAACCCGATGATGAGTAACAATATTAGACTTTTTGGATTTATCAAATTAATAACATTTAAATCATTGGTTATTAATATTAATAACGCTCCACCAACTGCCACCCCTACCCAAATCGCAAAAGATTTTGATTGATAATGAATCTCGCTAAATTTTCTTGCCAGCACATTAGTGCAAGCAAAGAAAATTCCAGCTAATAGCGCAAAAAAATCGCTGAACCCAACATTCATTAAAAATGAATTAGGATCGAACAAAATAACAAATCCACCAACAATCGACAGTAAGGCAATGTATGCATCTTTTTTTTGAAATGTATCGTTGGGTATTAAAAAATAGCTTAAAAATATCGTCCACAGAGGTGACATAAAGAAAAGCAACATTGACCTGACAACATTTCCATTAACAACAGCAATGACATATGAAATATTCGTGACACATCCTACCAAAGCAAAAATTAGCAAAGATTTCAGATTCAAAAGAATATCGTCATGTCTTTTTGGAAATATAAATACCAATGCGAGTATGCTGGCAACCATAAAGGTCAGGGAGCTAGCAGATATTGGGTAAATTTGATTCAGCTCAAGCAGCCTATAAGGATACCAAACCAGGCCCCAAAATACTGTCCCATAAAGTAAGCAGCTTAAACCTACAACCTCTTCCCTTTTCATCGGCATTTAATTGATAAATTGTTTGATCGCATGATTAATCTTTTGGTAGATGTCAATTTCGAAGGGATCGTAAATCTGGATATCCTGCATGGACCTGAGCCAGGTAATTTGTCGCTTTGCTAATTGCCTCGTGGCAAACAAGATTTTATCGAACAACTCCTCTTGCTTTATCTCCCCCCTTAAAAACATCCCAACCTGTCGATAGCCAATTGATCGCATAGAATTAGAATTCCAGCTTAATTCAGGGTATTTAACAAATAACTCTTCCACCTCCTCCACCAAACCCTCCTCTAACATGGTTTTAGTCCTAAGTGAGATTGCATCATGAAGCTTTTTTCGATCATTGGGAACCAGGGCAATTTTAAGGATATCTTTATCATGGGTCGAATCTTGCTTAGTCGTTCTGTTATAAAAACTGGATAGAGGCTGATTAGATATTAAAAACACCTCATAAGACCTCATCAATCTTTGTTTGTCCGAATTGACAATTTTCGACAACGGATCGACCTCCTTTACTTTTGCTGCAAGCCAATCTAGTCCATTAACGTTAACTAATTCTTCTACGTGCTTTCTAACTTTAGGGGTCGATCTTGGTATATCGTCAAGAGGGTTAAGGATGGCATTGAAATACATCATAGTTCCACCCACCAAAAGCGGGTTAATTCCCGTGCCATTTAATTGATCTAAAATTTGTTGATAGTGATTTAAAAAATGATCAACTGAGAAATTATCGCTGGGTGAAATAATACTTATCAACTCGTGAGGGTATTTTTTTAAGTCATCTGCTGGCAGTTTAGCCGAGCCAATATTACAATCAGAATAAATCTGTGTTGCATCTACACTTACAAGCTGAAGCTTTAATTCTTGAAATAGTTGTGTTGCAATCCGTGTTTTACCAGAGGCTGTAGGGCCCATCAGAAATACTTGTTTCACTGTTCAGGCTCATAAAAGAAGGCAAGGTTGGCGCCTGTTTTAAGGTATGCTTTAATACCCTTTACCACACTTTCAGCTAGTTTAATTTGAAAGCTTTCTGACCTGAGGTTTTTTTCTTCCTTAGGATTACTTATAAATGCAGTCTCGACAAGTATAGATGGTATATCCGGAGCTTTTAGAACTGCAAAACCAGCTTGCTCCACATATTTTTTATGTAATGTATTCACCTTGCCCATCTCTTCTAAAACATACCGTCCCAATTTCATTGAATCATTAATCGTCGCACTTAAAGATAAATCGAGTAAAGTTTGCGCCAAAACTGGATGCTTATCATCAATACTGACTCCGCCAATCAAATCTGACTCATTTTCTTTATTAGCTATAAATTTAGCAAATGTACTTGAGGCCCCTCTCTCGGACAAAGCAAATACGGAGGATCCTTTCACAGATTTCTTTGTAAAAGCATCCGCATGAATTGACACAAATAGATCAGCCTCAAGCTTTCTAGCTTTAGCAACTCTTTTTGCAAGCGGGATAAAGTAATCACCATCGCGAATTAAAACCCCTTGCAGGTTTGGCTCTTTATTAATAGCTTCTCTTAATTTCTTCGCAATGGCCAGAGTGATGTCTTTTTCTTTTGTACCCGATGATCCTCTTGCACCAGGATCCTCTCCGCCATGCCCAGCATCAATTGCCACAACGATTTTAGCCTGTTCAGGCTCCTTTAGCTGTTCCTCTTTGGATTCCTCTTTAGTGGTCAAGTTGGTTTTTTCATCTTCAACCTTTTGACTATTATCTTTTTGATCATCACCTGCCTCAGCCTGCAATTGTTTTAGCAAATGTGCAATTTCATCTTCCTCATGATAGACATCGACAACAAGACGATGGCCATATGACTTAAAAGGCTTCAAACTAAAAATTTTAATCTTAGACTCGTGACGTAAATCGACCACAATACGCACTGTACCAGGATCATACTGTGCTACACGCACCCCTGAAATAGATGAATTATCTTTAAAATCTACTTTAGATAAATCTTTTAAACTATTGTTTATATTAATACTTTTTAAATCAATAACCACTCGATCTGGATTTTTTAAAATTGATTGATCATTTTTTATGTAGTCAGTGGATTCAATAGTAAATCTTGTATATTCATTAGATGGCCACACACGAGTTTGTACATCCGCAAACACATTTGTTACAAAAAAAGCTAACAGAAAGCTAAAACAAATTCTATATAAGGGCATCACCAGCCTCTTCTTTAAAGTAAACATCCATCACTCTGACATCAAGTTGCTCAGTTGAGATATTGACCTCTATATCCGGTTTAATATTCACACCCTTAATTTTTTCTGGCCATTCAATGATAGAAATCGTATTTTCTGTGATTAAGTAATCATCAAATCCACCACTAAACCATTCCTCTGGGCATCCAAAACGGTATAAATCAAAATGATGTACTGTCAAATTTTTTAATTGATGGGTTTCTACAAGGTTGTAAGTTGGGCTCTTTACTTTATCCTGGTAACCCAAAGACTTAAGTAAATATCTCACTAATGTAGTTTTTCCTGCTCCGAGCTCGCCCTTGAGGAAAATTACCATGCCTGGTTTGAGCTGGGGTGCAATAAGTTCAGCAACTTTTTTTGTATCTTCCTCTGATTTGCAGATATGATGTGTATGATCCATTAATTCATAGTTTATTATTTTTTTTCATGTTAGATAAGGCTTATTGGAAAGATATATCAAAAAAAATTATAGTCACTGGTAAAGAGCTAGGATTCAATGATGTAGGGATATCTGATATCGTAATTAATCAAAATCAGGGACTGTATAAAGAGTGGATTGACGCTAAAAATCATGGCGCCATGTCTTATCTTGAAGATCATCAAGACATTAAATTTGATCCTGAGAATATTTTGGCAAACACCAAAAGCATCATCAGTGTTAGGCTTGACTATCTTCCACTTAACGAAAATCTTATTGATTTAATTAACCAAAAAGATAAAGCCTATATAGCCCGCTATGCTCTTGGAAGGGATTATCACAAGACATTAAAGAAAAAACTTAATCACTTTGGTAGTTTGATTGAATCTATTATCTCAGAAAGTGATTTTGATTTTAAATATAGAGCGATAACTGATTCAGCACCAAGCCCAGAAATTGAGATTGCGACTCAGGCTGGATTGGGTTGGCGTGGAAAAAATACATTATTGCTCAACAAGAATAATGGCTCGTGGTTCTTTCTTGGTGAACTATATACGAACGCTCCATTAGTTTTCAATCAAACAAGTAGCACAAACCACTGCGGCTCTTGCTCAGCCTGTGTTGACATTTGTCCCACCCAGGCCATTGAAAAACCTTACTACCTAAATGCATCTAAGTGTATCTCCTACTGGACAATTGAACATAAAGACACAATTCCTATAAGCTTTAGGAGAAAAATTGGTAATCGAATATATGGGTGTGATGATTGTCAGATTATCTGTCCATGGAATAAATTTGCTAAGAAAAGTACTGAAATAGATTTTTTTGTGAGACATAAGTTAAATAACATTTCTCTTATGGACTGTTTTTTGATGGATAACCACCATTTTAATGAATATTTCAATGGAAGCGCCATCAGGCGGATTGGTTATGAAAAATGGATTAGTAATGTCGCAATTGCTCTTGGTAACGCAGACCATGATCAAAATATTTTAGACGCTTTAATAAAACGAAGTGAGGATCCGTCAAATTTAATCAAAGAACATGTTTTATGGGCAATAAGCGAACAAGAAGCGAAGAAATAATATATTTTTTGCTATAATAGCGCTTTCAATTTTACTCACCTAAATTAACATTTATAAATGACGAAAATAATTGACTCTAACGAGTGGCAAGACCTAAAAAAACATTTTGACGATATCAAAAATGTTCAAATGCGAGATCTGTTTAAAGATGATAAGCAGCGTTTTGAAAAATTTCATCTAGCATTGGATGATTTTTTATTTGATTTCTCAAAAAATAGAATAAATGACAAAACTTTAGGCCTTCTTAACAAATTAGCTATTAAAGCTGATGTAGAAGGTTGGAGAGCTAAACAATTTAGTGGTGAGAAAATAAACACAACAGAAGACCGTGCAGTTCTTCATACAGCACTTCGTTCGCAAGACAACAATCCCGTTGTTGTTGATGGTGTTGATGTTAAACCAGAAGTTTTAAAAGTTTTAAAGCAGGTTGAGAACTTTAGTAATTCCATTAATGATGGATCCTGGAAAGGGTTTACTGGAAAAAAAATTAATACGATTGTAAATATCGGAATCGGTGGTTCTGACTTAGGTCCTGCAATGGTATGTAAAGCTTTACAGCCCTTCTCTCAAAAAGATTTATATATTCATTTTGTGTCAAATGTAGATGGCGCAGACTTAGCGTTAACACTTGAGCAGTGTGACCCTGAAACCACCCTTTTTATAGTTGCTTCCAAAACTTTTACCACCCAAGAAACGATGACCAATGCTTTTTCTGCTCGACATTGGTTTTTAAATCATGCAAAAAATAATGATGCTATCAGTCAACATTTTGTTGCCGTATCCACCAATACCGAAAAGGTAAAAGAATTTGGTATAAATGAAGAGAATATGTTTATTTTTTGGGACTGGGTTGGTGGAAGATACTCCTTATGGTCATCAATTGGCTTGTCAATCTCCATTTACTTAGGTTTTGAAAATTTTAAAGAACTTCAAACTGGTGCTTATGAGATGGATCAACATTTTCTTCATGCTCCAATTGAAAAAAATATGCCAATTCAGATGGCTTTAATTGGCATTTGGTATAACAATTTCTTTAAATTCAACACACAAGCTATTCTTCCTTATGATCAAGGACTATCTCTGTTGCCATCCTATTTGCAGCAAGCAGACATGGAAAGTAATGGTAAGTTTATTGATCGAGATGGCAAGCGAGTATGCTTAGAGACAGGCCCAGTTATATGGGGTGAGTCAGGCACAAATGGACAACACGCCTTCTACCAATTGATTCATCAAGGCACGCAGTTTGTACCATGTGATTTTATTATGCCCATAAAATCTCACTACAATCCTGGAGATAAAAAAAATCTTCATCATAAAATCTTGATGTCTAATCTACTTGCTCAATCACAATCGTTAATGATGGGAAAAACCATTGATGAAGCACGATCTGAGCTTATTAATTCTGGGTTAAGTGATCAAGAAATATCCTCTTTGTTACCTCATCGATCATTCGAAGGAAATAGACCAAGCAATACTATCCTATTCGAAAAGCTTACGCCAAAAAATCTAGGTAAGCTCATAGCGCTCTATGAACACAAAATATTTGTTCAAGGCGTCATTTGGAATATTAATTCATTCGACCAATGGGGAGTTGAATATGGTAAGCAAATCGCCCGACTCGTTTTACCAAAAATTCAAGGTGAAAAAACGACTAGCTGCTTTGATGCTTCGACAAACAAACTAATAGATTTCATTAAAAAAAATTGTTAAGTAATTAATTTAATTGATAATTTTTATTAATTATTTGACTATGTAACACACTACCAATACCAGCCCCTAGCTTTTTTGCAAAGCGGTCAGCAAATGTTTCGTACGTCGTGAAATCAATCACTTTTTCATATCCAATTACATCTTTTGCGATTGATGATACCGTCCCAAAGCCATCAATCAATCCCAATTTGTATGCTGACTCACCATTCCAAAACAACCCTGAGAATATTGACTGGTCCTGAGATAATCGATCGCCTCTACCCTCTTTGACTGCGGTGATAAATTGCTGATGCACTTCGTCGAGTAGTTGCTGCACATGCTCTCTGTGAGCAGAGTCTAAAGGCTGGAATGGATCAAGAATGCCTTTATTTTTGCCTGCCGTCATTAGTCGTCTTTCTATCCCTAACTTCTCAATGGCCTGGTCAAAGCCAAAACCATTCATCAAGACACCAATCGAACCAACTATGCTTGATTTATTTGCATATATATTATCTGCGGCAACTGCTATGTAATATCCTCCTGAGGCACAAACATCTTCAACAACAACCTTAATCGGCTTTTCAGGATAAATCAATTTAAGGCGCTTAATTTCATCATTAATCATTGCAGACTGGACTGGGCTTCCACCTGGACTGTTAATACTTACAATAAGACCTTTTGTACCATTATTTTTCATTGCCTTTTGTAAGCTTTTTATTGCATCCTCCGCATTAATCTCAGACTCCGACGAGATTATGCCATTTAGCTTGACTAAGGCTGTAAAATCACCCGACGCGTTCACCTGATCACCAGGTTTACCAAGGAATATAAAAAGAAGGATAAAAAGATACAAAAAGGTAACAATTTTAAAAAAATTACTCCATCTGCGATTCCTTCTATTTTCAATGAAGATATTATTAAGTAATGTATTCAGCGCCTGGTCTTTAACTTGCTGGTCTTTATTTTTTACTGTCATCGTAAATTACCTCAATTTTATGATTTCTCTCAATAACCTCTAATTTTTTGAGGTATTTTGACTTGCATGGTCCGGAAAGACAATGGCCATTTTTTGGATCGTACACAGCTCCATGAGTTGCACAAATCAAAAATTTTTCTGTTTCATCAAAATAATGTGCCTCATCCCAATCAAGCTCAACTGGTAGATGTTGACATTGGTTAATGTAAGCATGAAATTCGCCTTCAAAATAAACAACAAATATTGATGTTTCGTTATTTACATATGATTTAACAGCCTTTGTGGATGAATTTATAATTTTGTTTTTTTCAAAAATGATTGACTCAGGCATTATTTAATAACCAGTCAAATAAATCAACAGGAGAGTCAGCAAAGAAATTCCCATAATCATCAAAATCCCCCGGTGAACTTGCGCCATAATTTACTCCAACAAAATTAACATCTGCATTCTTTGCCATATTTTGATCCATTAGCGAATCTCCGACCATTGTAACGCATGTACGATCAACCATTAGATTTGTGTATATCTCTTCAATCATCTGAGGATGGGGCTTAGAAAAACATTCATCAGCTGTTTTTGAGTCGCTAAAGTACTTCCCTAAATCATAAGTCGTAAAATCATTATCTAGTCCTCGTCGACTTTTCCCAGTAGCAACAGCAAGAGTAAAGTTATTTTTTTTTAAGCGATCAAAACCTAAAGACACACCATCAAATGGTCTTGGGCGCTCAATGATATAAAGTTTTTTATATAAACCGGCAAACTCATTAAATTCTGTTTGAGATTCCAAACCTGTTAGATTTTTAAAAGCAATAGGTAGACTTAACCCAATAACTGACTTAACCTTTTTTTCTTCAAAAGTTTGTTTATATAACTTATAACATGTCTTATTAATTGATTGAACGATATGAGATGTGCTATCAACGATTGTTCCATCCCAATCAAAAATAATCAATTTATTCATCAAAATACTTCCTAAGCTCTATTGGTAAGTCTGCAGTAAGCTCCACTTTTTCCTCAGTAAATGGATGAATAAAGGATAACTTATGAGCATGAAGAAACATTCTTTTTAAACCATTCATGTGTAATTTTTTATTGAGCGCAAAGTCACCGTACTTATCATCACCAAGAACTGGAAATCCCAAGAAAGCAAGCTGGACCCGAATTTGATGTGTTCTACCAGTTATGATTTGTGCGGACAACAGTGAATGTTGGTGCATTTGTTTAACAAGATAAAATATTGATTTGGATAATTTTCCCTTCAGGGGATCTTCCACCACATTTACATGATGACCCTCAGGTGTTTGTTTTTTTTCCAATCGAAGATTTACTTCTTTCTTTTTTAAATTCCAATTACCTTTAACCGCCACAAGATAATTTTTTTTAATTTTTTTATTACGAAAAAGTTCTTGCATTGATCTTAGAGCTGATCTTTTTTTTGCTATCACAATAACGCCGGAAGTATTTTTATCTATACGATGCACTAACTCTAAAAACTTATTTTCAGGCCCTAAATGCCTCACGTGCTCAATTAAGCCAAAATCAATCCCGCTCCCTCCATGAACAGCTAAGCCACTTGGTTTATTAATCACCAACAACCAATCATCTTCAAAAATAATATGTGGGTTAAATTTACTGGAAGGTTTTTTTTCTTTTTTTTCAATAAATTCAATCGGAGGAATTCTGACGACATCATTAATTTTTAATTTATAAAGGGTTTTTACTCTTTTCTTATTTACCCTTACTTCTCCATTGCGGATAATTTTGAATATATGATTTTTTGGAACATCTTTAAATATTTTAAATAAATAATTATCAATCCGTTGGTCTTCAGATGACTCATCTATATCAATATATTGAATTTGCTTTTTCCGCATCTAATTGTTTTCTTTTTATTCGTTTTATCCTATACTCTTGGTGTAGTCTTTAAATCAAAATGGTTGATTTTAAAGAAATTTTTGAACATGAAAGATTGTAACCCCATTTACGAATAGATGTTAAGAGTTACAATTTTTAAATAAGATTTTTGATATTAGAATTTTAATTAAGCTTTTCATTAAAAATTTAAAAGCTTGAAAATATTCCTATCTGAATCTTCTTGTCTATAAGGAGATATGATAATGAAGAGGATGCTATTTAATGCAACTCAAACTGAAGAAATACGTGTAGCAATCATCAACAACTCTTCTATTGAAGATCTAGACTATGAAAGAAGTGCTAGGGAACAAAGAAAGAGTAATATCTATAAGGGAACAATTACTAGAGTTGAGCCTTCACTTGAAGCAGCTTTCGTAAATTATGGTGTCGATCGACATGGTTTCCTTCCCTTTAAAGAAATCGCAAAAGAATTTTATTCGAAAAAATCTCGCAAAAAAAACTTATCCATTGCTGATGTAATTAATGAAGGACAAGAAGTGATTGTGCAGGTTTCTAAAGAGGAACGCGGCAACAAAGGAGCTGCTCTCACAACATTTCTATCTCTTGCCGGCAGATATATTGTTTTAATGCCTAATAGTTCTGAGAGCGGAGGAATTTCTAGAAGGATTGAAGGAGATGAGAGAACCAACTTCAAGGAAGCTCTATCTCAACTAAAAGTAAAAAAAGGGATGAGCGTTATTGGTCGCACCGCTGGTATCGGAGCTAGTGTTGAAGAAATTCAGTGGGATCTTGATTACCTAACACAATTATCTGAAGCCATTCTAGGAGCGTCAGATCAACAAGATGCACCATTCTTGATTTATCAAGAAAGCAATCTTGTCATAAGGGCTATTAGAGATTACTTCAATACGGACATAGAAGAAATCTTAATAGATAATCAAGATATCTATGATCAAGCATCTCAATTCATGAACCATGTTATGCCTGATTATGCAGATCGAATCCAATTGTATGAAGAAAGCACTGCCCTCTTTTCAAAATTTAATATTGAAAATCAAATTGAGTCTGCATTCTTAAGAGAAGTTCAGCTTCCATCAGGCGGAGTAATCGTTATTGATCATACGGAAGCATTAGTATCAATTGATATTAACTCAAGTAGATCAACCAAGGGGAGAGATATAGAAAATACAGCTTTCAATACCAACCTTGAAGCTGCTAAAGAGGTTGCCAAACAATTAAGACTCCGAGACATTGGTGGTTTAATTGTTGTTGACTTTATCGATATGGAAAATCCAAAAAATCAAAGAGAGGTTGAGGAGTGCCTCAGGGATGCTCTTAAGCATGATAAAGCGAGAATTCAAACTGGTCGAATATCAAGATTTGGATTGATGGAACTCTCTAGACAACGCTTAAGGCCAAGCATTGGTGAAACGAGCAACGGAGAATGTCCAAAGTGTAATGGGACAGGTCGGATTCGTGATTTCCAGTCATCTGCCTTACATGTAATCAGAATGATCCAGGAACAATCTAACAATAAACAAGGGCAAAAAATTTCAGTTCAGGTTCCTGTTGATGTTGCAACGTTTCTATTGAATGAAAAGAGAGAAATCATTATTCAAACTGAATCAGAGGGAAATAATAAAATATTTATTATTGCTAACAAATACTTTGATGTTCCACAATTCAAAATTACATCATCAGATTTAGGTAACAAAAAAGAATTAAGCTATCAAGAAGTGGACATTCCTAATGTGGAGAACCTTGATGAAAACGAACACGAAACAAAAGATAAACAGATTCCTGCTGTTAAAGGTGTAATCCCGGAGAAAAGATCTAGAAAGACTAAAAATAAATCCCTTTTTGGATTTATAAAGGGATTAATTGCTAGCGATGATGCTATCGAGGAGGCATCAGAAGCTGCTTCAGATAGCAATAAGGAGTCCACACAGGATGTAAATGGAAGCGAAGGTAATAAAAAACCATTCAGAAATAACAGAAGAAGGAGAAATAATCGCTCACGAAACTACAGATCAAATCAACAAAATCAGGAAAACGTTAACAAAAAACCAGAAATGGACATGGTTAAAACTCCTATCGATGTTGAAAAAAATAGTGATAAAAATTTAGATTCTGTTAATAAACCCAAAGATCAGCGTAGGAGAAATCAACCTAAGAAAAAAACTGAGGAGCTAAAAGATGTAAATCTTGCGGATGTTGGGTTAAAGTTAGTTGAAACAGAGAAAAAGTCTATTCAGGACGCTCCTCAAGACTACCAAGTAAAAAAACCTGCTCACACGAAAAAGGCTTCGTGGGCTAAGAGTGAAAAGACAGCGCCTAAAAAAACCAAAAAGTTGGTAATGGTTGAGACGAAAGATGCACCGAAGAAATCAACCAAAACAGCCAAGACAAGAACATCAGCTAAAAAGAAATCAACTAAAAAAACGGCTGAGAAGTAAATTCATTAACCAGTATCCCAAATAAATAGATACTAGGGACAAAAAAACAGTGATAGAAACATGAAGAAAAGCTTTTAAAAAAAGCTTTTCTTCAACAAAACTAAAAAACTGAGCTCCAAAGCTCGAAAATGTTGTCAAACTTCCCAAGAATCCAACTACAATCCCAAGCTTAATAGCTTGGCTCATAATTTGATATTGTGAATCCAGATACATAACTATTCCTATTAAAAAACAACCAACGATATTAGCGATCAAAACACCATTCATAATAAAAAAATTAAATGGAAATAGTAAAACAAAAAAGTAACGCAACATAGCTCCGAAGGAAGCAAACAAACCAATGATAAAAAATTGATATAGGTTATTCACTATCAAGCCTTAGGAAATGTTCACGATAAAATTTTAATTCTTCAATTGATTCTTTAATGTCTGCTAAGGCTTCATGCTTTGCTGACTTTTTAAATTGTCCAAGAAGGCTTGTTTTCCATCTTTTAGCGAGTTCTTTAAAAACGCTAACATCTAAGTTTCTGTAATGAAAGTATGACTCTAATTTAGGCATGTAATTTGCCATAAATCGTCTATCTTGGCATATCGAATTTCCACACATCGGAGATTTATTTTTATCCACATACTGGCTTAAAAAATTAATCAGCTCAAGCTCAGCCAAATCTTCTGTTATATATGATTGCTTCACTTTATCAATTAATCCGGATTTGGAATGTGTATTTGTGTTCCATGCGTCCATTGAATCCAATAGCTCATTAGATTGTTTTATGACATAAACTGGAGCTTCAGCTATTATTTCTAAATGAGGGTTGGTAACAATAACTGCAACCTCTATGATCTTATCTGTTGCTGGATTTAATCCTGTCATTTCCATATCAATCCATATTAGGTTGTTGTTATTTTTTATCATGATTTCCATTAAAATTTAAACAATTGAATACATATATAACTTTAACATTTCTTTTACTTTAAAATGCTGATTTTAGATAATGAATACAACAATGACCTTTACTTATATTTTTTTATTTTTACTGATTCTCTCTACACTGACAGAGATCTACCTTTCAGTCAGACAAAATGCTAGTGCCCTTAGGAATCAAAATGTGGTTCCAAGCGACTTCAAAAAAATCGTAAAACCAAAAGATCATAAAAAAGCAGCATTGTACACTTCTGCTAAAGCAAAAATAAATATACTCGGTTTTATAATTCAAGGAGTTTTCTTATACATACTCACCCTTGGTGGTTTGATCAATTATATCAATGAGCTTGCTTTACAATTTTTTGATAATGAAATTTTACAAGGGGTTGTATTGATCTTTTCTGTGATTTTCCTATCGAGCATCATTGAAGCCCCCTTAGGTTTAATTAAAACTTTTGTGATTGACGAAAAATTTGGGTTCAATAAAATGACCCTCTCCTTATATTTATCTGATTTAGTTAAACAAAGTTTGGTCTCCATTATCATTATGTTGCCAGTCATTTTCATTGCGCTATGGATTTTTAGTAACCTTGGAGATTATTGGTGGTTATGGTTGTGGATTTTTCTATCAATTTTTAATGTGACCATGTTGGCAATATACCCCCTTTATATAGCACCTATCTTTAATAAGTTTAAACCTATGGAAGATAAAAAACTAAAAGTAAAAATTGAACAACTCTTAAAAAAATGTGGCTTTGAATCTGATGGATTATTTGTAATGAATGGATCATTAAGAAGCACTCATGGAAATGCATACTTTACTGGATTTGGTAAAGCAAAAAGAATTGTCTTTTTTGATACACTCCTTGAGAAACTTTCACCTAATGAAATCTTGGCAGTTTTGGCTCATGAGTTAGGCCATTTTGCACATAACCATGTAAAGAAGAGAATAGTTTTTCTATTTGTCCTGTCGTTTTTAGGTCTTTATTTTTTAGATTTGCTAAAGTCAAATGATTGGTTTTACTTGGGACTAGGTGTTGAGAGCCAAACAAATGCCATTGCGCTCCTTCTATTTTTTCTTATTTCCCCATTATTTTTATTTTTTGTTAGGCCTTTCATGGCGCACTATTCAAGAAAAAATGAATATGAAGCGGATGCCTATGCATGTAAATTTACGCCCGCTAAAGATTTAAAAGAATCCCTCATTAAACTTTATAGAGATAATGCTTCAACATTAACTCCAGATAAACTTTACTCTAACTTTTATGATAGCCACCCTCCTGCAATTGCTAGAATTAAAGCTTTGGTTACAAAATGATAATTACTTCAAGAATGGAATTTGATGCGGGACATAGGATCCCAAACCATAAATCAACATGTAAAAATTTACATGGTCACCGATACGCTATAGAAGTTTCATTGAGTGGAGAAATTATTCAACAAGAAGACCAATCAAATTACGGCATGGTTTTGGATTTTAAGGATGCAAAAGAATTAATAAGATCTACCATTGTGGATCCTTGGGATCATGCATTTATTGTGTATAAAAAAGATTCAGAAGTTCTTAATTTTTTAAATCAAATTAAAGATCATAAAACAGTCATATTAGATAGAGTTCCTACTGCTGAAAATATGGCATTAATTGCATTTCAAATGCTTGAGGCAGCCTTTATGGATAAGTTCAACGGAAAGATTAAACCAAGTCTCGTTCGGCTCTTCGAAACTCCAAATAACTGGGCTGACGCATCTTCATCATCTTAGTGTTTAATTTTTTTTAGGTATTCTTGATGCAGATTAAGCTCTTCTTGACTGGCACTAACTACTTTTAATTTATTGAGAATATCTTTATTAAAGTCAATCGATAATTTCTCTTGATTATTAAAATCAATTTCTAATGCCTCCTGGCCCCTGGTCATTCCAATGAAGACCTCTGCGAGTAAAAGCGAGTCAAGCAGCGCTCCGTGCAAATTTCTTTTAGAGTTATCAACGCCGTAATGCCTACATAAGGCATCTAAGTTATTTCTTTGCCCAGGCCTCAATTCTCTGGCCATAACCAATGAATCGGTAATCACCTCAACATAATCTTCAACAACTCCTTTCTTTATTCTTCCCAACTCCATATTTAAAAAACCAATATCGAATGGAGCGTTGTGAATGATCAATTCAGCATCAGCAATAAAACTAATAAATTTTTCAGAAATTGATTCGAAGCTGGGCTTGTCTGATAAAAATTCTAGCGTAAGACCGTGTACTTCCTGAGCAGCCTCATCAATCTCTCTTTCCGGATTGATATATACATGAAATTGATTGTTCGTGACCTGACGATTGATCATTTCAACAGCTGCTATCTCGATAATACGATGTCCTTGAGCCGGATCTAGGCCTGTTGTTTCGGTATCAAGAAATATCTGTCTCATCGTACACAATCTCCCACTGTTGCATTATTAGCCAACAGATCTACCTTATCATTAAAAATATCTCCGCTATGGCCTTTAACCCAACTCCAACTCACTATTAATCTTGAATTTAATTCATCCAGGGTCTTCCATAATTCCTCATTTTTAACCGGTTTTTTTGTCGATGTTCTCCAATTGTTTTTCTTCCATCCATGAATCCAAGAATTAATCCCGTCAATTACGTATTTAGAATCAGTAAATAACTCAACTTCTTTTGATTCAATATGTTCATGAAAGTAAAAAAGTCCTTCAATTGCTGCAGATAATTCCATTTGATTATTAGTGGTTTTTTCCATAGAACCGGACTTCTCTTTTACAACCTCATCATTTGCAACAATTATAAATGCCCAACCTCCGGGTCCAGGATTGCCATGGCATGATCCATCAGTATAAATTTTAAAGCTCATAGGTTTCTTTTACTTTGACTTGATTCCTTTGAATTTTACCATTCCACGATGGTTTAATTGGGGTCATGGTAAATATTTTTTTTCTCACAACAATTAAATAAATATTCGCAAACAATGGAAACCAGCGGTCGCCAATCTTATCCCACCTTGACTTATTTGATGCTGACTTGAAACGTGGGTGATAGCCAAAAAATTTACCATTCACAATTTCAAAGTCTTGTTTTAATAATTTATTTTGAAAAGAGGTGAAACTTTCAAGATTATGATTCCACGGCTCCTCAGAACTCATTGAAAAAAAGGTTCTTAGGCCTATTGGGCTCCATGGATTAAAGTTTATAAATATTGCGTGGCCATGAGGCATTAATGAACGATACACCTCAGACAACATCCTCTCATCTTCTGTATTTTGATGGGGTAGAACAATACAATCAATAGCATCAGACTCAAAAGGTAATTGCTCAGCATCAAATTGGATTTGCTTGCATGTATATTTATTCTTAAATCGAGAATTTTCAATTAATGATCGATGATTTCCAATTTGGACAATGTTATAGCCAAACAAATGATCGAATAATTGATCTAGAATTTTTTGCTCTAACAACAATAAATCTGAGCCTCTTTTTGTTTCAAACCAAGTCATGTTTAAGTTTATAATTAACTAATGTTAAAAGTTGTTCCTATCCCTATTCTAAATGATAACTACATTTGGACAATCATTCATGATAAAAAGACTGTAGTGGTTGATCCTGGATTGTCTGATCCAGTTTTAAATTACCACCAAAGGAACGATCTTGAATTAACAGCAATACTAATCACTCATCATCATCATGATCACATCGGAGGTATAGATGGAATCATTAATCAATTTAACGTGCCTGTGTATGCTCCATATCATGAGAAATTTAATTTCACATACCATCAAGTCAAGGAAAATAGCAAAATTCAGCTGTTCGCCAACACATTAGAATTTTCCATAATAGAAGTTCCCGGGCACACTTTGGAGCACATAATTTATCATGGCAATAAACTTTTATTTTGCGGCGATACTTTATTTAGTTTTGGATGTGGAAGAATTTTTGAAGGGACTTTTAGGCAAATGTATGACAGTTTAAAAAAATTTAAGTCAATTGATCCTGACTCAAAGGTATATTGCACTCATGAATACACCCTAAAAAATCTTGAGTTTTTAAAAAATTATTTCAAAAATAATGCGTTTTATGAAAATAAACACCGAGTTTTATCAAAATCAATGATTACTTTGCCCTCTTTATTGAAGGATGAGTTAGAATCAAATCCATTCCTTAACTCTTCATTTGAAGAATTTAAAAAATTAAGAGAAGCAAAAGACATATTTTAATGAAATATATATTACTGTTTTTATCACTACTCCTGAGCCCTTCCTTGTTCTCAAATTCCTTTGAATTCCCAACTACAATTGAAAATGCTGAGGGTGTAACTCTTGAACTTTTTGACGATCCAGTCCCAGATAATGATGAAACTATTCACTATATTAAGGGAGATAAAAATCTATGGGAAAGAATACAAAATGGATTTGGTATAAAAGATATTGATAACAGAAGAGTTAAAAATTATGTCAAATGGTACCAATCTAGGCCCGAGTATGTTGAGAGGATGATTGAAAGATCATCCCGCTATTTATTTTATGTTGTCGAAGAGGTCGAAAAAAGAAATATGCCAATGGAAATAGCACTCCTGCCTATGATTGAAAGTGCTTACAATCCAGTTGCAAAATCAAGGCAAAAAGCAGTAGGAGTGTGGCAGTTTATTCCTTCAACTGGAAAATTATTCGGGCTTGAACAGGACTGGTGGAGAGATAAGCGGAGGAATATTATTGACTCAACTAATGCTGCCTTAGATTACCTTGAACAACTTCACAATCTTTTTGGGTCCTGGGAATTAGCCTTGGCTGCTTATAACGCAGGTGAAGGTCGAGTAAAAAGAGCTATCTTAAGAAATAAAAAAAGAAAATTAGCTACTGATTATTACTCTCTCAGACTTCCCAAAGAAACAAAAAATTATGTACCAAAATTACTAGCGGTAAAAAAAATTATTCAAGACCCGGAAAGATTCCAACTGTATATTAAAGATATTCCAGATAAACCTTATTTCCAAGTCGTTAATGTTCCTGATGAAATGGATACACATATAGCAGCTGAATTAGCTAATATAACCTTCGAAGAGTTCCAATTATTGAATGCTGAGCACAATCGACCATTGATGAAAGCACACTTTGGTGCTCAGGATATACTTTTACCTGTTGACAGTGTTGATACATTTTTGAAAAATTTGGAGGATCATAAGGATCCGCTAACCAACTGGATTACCTATACACCCATCAAAGGAGAAAAGGTAAACCATGTAGCTAAAAAATTTAATATTGATATAAAGGAATTAATTAAGATTAATCAATTAAGAAGCAATCAAACTCTTAAAAATAAAATTATCTTAATTCCGGCTTCACCTGATGTTTTAAAGAAGTACCCAATCAACACAGATAATTTATACTCCTACTCAACGATTATTACCCACAAAATTAAGCCTGGAGATACTCTAGGTGGGATAGCTAGAAAATATAAGATCACAATCAAAGATTTAATGGAGTTTAATGAACTCAAAAGCACAAAAATAATCGTAGGTAAGTACATCGATATTCCTCAATAAGGATATATGCATAAGTTTTTAGCTCTATTAATTTTAAGTCTGGTCGTTGGTTGCAATAATAGTCAAAATCTTGACAATACTAACTATGATGAACCTGCCCTTCCAGAATCGGGAGGTGCGCTGACTAATGCAATGATTGGCGAACCTAACAACTTGATTGCAATGATAGCTGGTGACTCCGCCTCATCTGCAATAGCCGGACAAATTTTTAACTCTCTATTAAAGTATGATGAAAACCTTGGTTTTGAAGGAGACCTGGCTGACAGTTGGACAATTTCTGATGATTATAAAAAAATTACATTTAATTTAAAGCAAGATATTAAATGGGCTGATGATGAACCGTTTACATGTGAAGATGTGTTATTTACTTGGAAGAAAGTCACTGACCCAGACACTAGAACTCCTTACGGTTCTGATTATCAGCTGGTCAGTTCAGCTTCATGTGCAAACAATCACATATTTATTGCTGAGTATGACGAACCTTATGCACCTGCCCTGGAAACATGGGCGTCCTTGCACATACTCCCAGAACATTTACTTAAAGATGAAAATGTTAACGATACCTATTTCTCATTAAATCCTATAGGAAGCAACTACTATGCTCTAGATGAATGGACAACCGGTCAACAGGTAAAGCTCAAAACTAACCCTAACTCCGTCCATGGTCGACCACTTCTTGAAAAAAAGATAACCCGAATCATTCCTGACTTATCATCCCAATTTATGGAATTGATTGCAGGGAATAT
The DNA here is from genome assembly GCA_913048465.1 of uncultured Nitrosomonadales bacterium. GTDB lineage: Bacteria > Pseudomonadota > Gammaproteobacteria > Burkholderiales > Methylophilaceae > BACL14. The sequence goes on along the minus strand of CAJWVO010000004.1, from coordinate 5,480 downwards.
TGATTTAATGAATATAAACCCAATTCAGTATTCAAGAGTCTTCCCTAGTCGATCAGAGTTGAACGATAAAGTTAATCTCTACAAAGAGATGGGTAATGGATATACCTATTTTGGTTTTAATTTAAAGAAAAAGCCTTTTGATGACCTCAATATTAGAAAAGCAATTAGTTATGCTATAAACAAAGAAGAAATTATCAATGGTGTTTTGCTTGGATTAGGTGAGGAAATCACTAGTCCATACAAGCCTGGTACTTACTGGGAAAATAAGACGATCAATAAGATTTCTTTTGATGTTAGTAAATCCAGAGAATTGCTTGAAAAATCTGGTTACGAACTCAATGCAAACAATATCTACGAAAAAGATGGCAAGCCTCTTGCTTTTGAAATTCTCACAAACCAAAACAAACAACGAGAAATGACTGCAGTGCTCATACAGCGGCGATTACAGGATATAGGCATTGATGTCAGTATCAGGGTCATTGAATGGGCAAGTTTTGTGAACAGGTTTATCAAAACCGGTGAGTTCGAGGCTGTTGTGCTTGGCTGGAGCCTTTCACTTGATCCAGATCAGTATAGCATCTGGCACTCTTCCCAACAGGGGCCGGGTCAATTTAATTTTATTGGATACAATAACCCTAGAGTTGATAAACTCCTTGAAGATGGAAGAAAGGAACTAAACAATGAAAAAAGGAAACAAATATATGACGAGTTTTCTAAAATTATTTATGATGAACAACCCATCATTTACCTCTATGCAGGTTACGGCTTAACAGCCATTCATAAAAAAATAAAAGGGGTAAAAAAGATTACTCCTCCAGCCGGTGTCTTTCACAATGAATATGAGTGGTATATTCCGAAAAAATTTAGAAGAAACGAGATGAGCCTCTAAATGTTAAATTATTTGATCAAAAGAATACTATGGATGATTCCAATGTTAATTGGTATCAGTTTGATATCTTTTTTTATAATGCATTTAGCTCCAGGTGACATAACATCCAATGAGAGTGCGTTTAACCCAAAAGCTAGTGAAGAATCACGACAAAAGCTAAGAGAATTATACAATCTTGATAAACCTATTATTGTCCAATACGGTTTATGGTTAAAAAGAATTGTTCAGCTAGACTTTGGTTCGTCATTTGCATCACATCAAAGGCCTGTATTGTGGGAAAAAAAAGATGAAAATGGCAACATTAAGCCAGGCTTAATTCAAAAAGCACTCCCGATAACCCTGTTAATTAATCTTTTAACCATACTCCTTATTTTCTCTATTTCTATTTTGCTGGGAACAATTGCCGCTATAAAGAAAAATAAGATCCCTGATCGGGTGATAACCTTGTTTGTCTTTGTTGGTTTTGCTATTCCAGGATTTTGGTTAGCATTAATTCTAATGTACTCATTAGGGGTTGTTAATCAGGTATTACCAATCTCAGGATTACATTCCATTGGATACGAGCAAATGAGTAAGTTAGGCCAAATACTTGATCTTTTAAAACATCTGGCATTGCCTGTATTTATCTCTTGTCTGAGCGGATTGGCAGGAATTTCACTTTATGTTCGAAACGGAATGATTGAAATTCTTAATCAAGATTTCATCAAAACGGCCCGGGCAAAAGGTCTTTATGAAAAAAAAGTGATTTTTGTACATACTTTAAAAAACGCCCTACTTCCATTAATTACAATCTTGGGATTATCTATTCCCGGTTTAATTGGTGGCTCAGTAATTGCTGAGTCAATCTTTGCTATCCCTGGAATGGGTAAGTTATTTTATGACGCCGTCCTAATGCGTGACTTTCCTGTTGTAATGGGAATATTGACTATTGGTTCCATCTTAACCTTGCTAGGTAATCTAATTGCAGATTTAGCTTATGCCTGGGCAGACCCCAGAATTCGACGAGGGCTTGCCAAATGAAAAAGATTATAAAAAACCCAATGTCTTTGGCCGGGTTAATCATTATCTCAATAATAGGAGTACTTGCTATTTTTGCAGGGTATCTCAGCCCGTTTGATCCTAATTATATCAATATCAATGCGATCCTTTTATCTCCTGACGGAACCCACTGGATGGGTACTGATGCGCTTGGTCGTGATGTATTTTCTAGAATGTTACATGGAGCACAAATCTCACTTCTTGTTGGAATTGTCGCAGTTGGAATATCAACCATCATTGGAATCATTCTAGGCTCTGTGGCAGGATATTATCGTGGCATTGCTGATACTATAATTATGCGATTGGTTGATGTCATGTTGTCTATACCCTCATTTTTTCTTATTCTTGCGGTCATTGCTTTCCTTACCCCGTCCATTTGGAATATCATGATCGTTATTGGTCTGACTTCCTGGATGGGCGTCACTAGACTAGTGAGAGCAGAATTCTTGAGTTTAAAAGAACGTGATTTCGTGCTCGCAGCTCAAACACTGGGGGCAAGTGACATTAGAATTATTCTTACTCACTTATTACCAAACAGCCTAGGTCCAATTATTGTGAGCACCGTCTTGGGTGTTGCCAGTGCTGTATTGGTTGAATCTGGTCTAAGCTTCCTAGGGCTTGGAGTTCAGGCACCTACAGCCTCATGGGGAAATATATTGACTGACGGAAAAGAATACATCCAATTTGCATGGTGGCTATCATTGTTTCCTGGGCTTGCTATATTAATTACTGTATTGGGTTATAATCTACTCGGGGAGGGTCTTAGAGATAACTTCGACCAGAATACGTAACAGATATATACGAGGTATCCATGTCTTTTTTAAAAAACAAACGTGTGCTTATTTTAGGTTTATTGAGTGATCGATCGATCGCTTACGGTATTGCGAATGCAATGTATCAGCAAGGGGCTGAGTTAGCCTTCACGCATCAAGTAGATAAGCATGAACAACGAGTCCAGAAACTAGCAGCAAATTTTAATTCAAATATTGTATTACCCTGTGACGTATCAGATGATGATCAAATTAATAACCTATTTGATCTATTAAAGAAACATTGGGATCATTTTGATATCTTGGTTCACTCCATTGCCTTTGTTCCAAAGGATGCTTTGCAGGGAAATTTTATTGAAAATACTTCAAGAGAAAATTTTCGCATAGCTCACGATGTTAGCTCATACAGCTTTACTGCTCTTGCAAAGGCAGCTTTACCTATGCTGTCTAGTAATGCAAGCTTACTCACAGTAAGTTATCTTGGCGCTGAAAGAACAATGCCTAACTATAATGTGATGGGTTTAGCAAAAGCCAGTTTAGAAGCTAACGTACGCTATATGTCTCAAAGTCTAGGTCCAAAAGGGATTCGGGTAAATGCTGTGTCAGCAGGTCCTATAAAAACTTTAGCTGCGTCTGGTATTTCTGATTTTGACAAAATGTATTCATTTAATGAGAAACATGCCTCGTTAAGAAGAAATGTGACCATAGATGAAGTGGGTAATGCGGCAGCATTTCTCTGCAGTGACCTAGCAAGCGGAATCACTGGTGAGATAACTTATGTAGATGGTGGTATGAATATAACTGCTGCTGGGGTAATCGAATAGATTTTACTGAGCAAATTGAAGAAACTTAGAGTTGATTTTCACTTTTGAATCAGCTCTTAAATCTTCAACATAAGATTTCTCAATTTCTTTTTCAATAGCAGCCGTAAACTCTTCATTGAAGAATTCGACATCTTCTTTTAAGATATTGTCAGAGTCAACTTTATCCAGCTTAATAACCATAAACTCTCCTTTGGGATCATAGATTCCAGAGTAAATTGGCAAGGTAGATGAGTTCATTTTAAATATCTCTTCAGCAATTACATCAGACAAACCTTGTTTATCCGACCTATCGATAGTTAATTCGTCAATCCATTTTGGCTCTTTCGCAGAACCATCCTGAAGCCCTTCAACCAATTTATTACCATCATTGATTAAATTTTCTTGTGAATTTCTTTTCATTAAGAAAGTTTTGATCTCATCTTTAACATCATCTAATGCCTGAGCCTCAGACTTTCTAAAGTCTAAAACCCTAGCCGAAACGAGATTATTGGGTGAAACTTCAATAGCAGGAGTATTAAATTTGCTGTCAATAATAGTTTGATCAAAAACGGCCTCGGAAAAAACAGGGTTATTGAAGAAGTTTTCAGCGTCGGCCTTTGACATCCATGGGCTTTGTTGAACATCAAGGTTATATTTTTTAATTACAGGATCTAGAGACTCTTTTTGTTCGTATACGATATTGCTAAAGTCTTCAGCATTGGTGTTATAAATTTCCAAGGCTTTTCCATATAGCAGCTCACCTTTTACTTGAGCTTTAACATCTTTGAATGATACTTGATCACCTTTGACATCATCGAGACGAATGATATGAAAACCGAAATCTGTTCTGACTAAATCAGAAATCTCACCTTTATTTAATGTAAAAGCAGACTCCTCAAACTCCTTAACCATCACCCCTCTTTTGAAAAATCCAAGTGATCCACCATTTTTGGCAGATTCAGGATCTTGTGATAGATCTTTTGCATATTCCTCAAATTTCTTCGGATCTTTCATTATATCTTTTAATACATCCGATGCCTTTTGCCTAACTTTTTCGACTTCTTCATCAGATTGTGAGGCGTCAGCCATAAATAAGATGTGACTAGCGGAACGCTCTTCGTCGCCTTCATAGTTTTGCTTATTAAACTCATAAAACTCTTTTACTTCATCATCTGTCACATTAACATTTGGAACAATATTAGCCACAGAATAAACAACGAATTCAATTTTGACTTGATCAGGTCGGACAAATGAATCTGTGTTGGCTTCATAAAACTCTTTAATCTCATCATCAGATACTTTAATTTTGTCTTCATAGTCAAGCAGTAACATATCATAAAGCTTGACATGTCTTTTTTGATAGGCAATCTTAGCTATCTCTTCAATATTTTTTTTAGGGAAATAAGTCAAATTAGCTAAAGTCCCTTGTATTTGTTGTGTTGCCATATCGCCACGTATTTGTTGCTCTAATTTCTTTGGTGTCAGGCCGTTATATTGGACAATTTGATCATACCTATCCTGTGAAAATTTCCCATTCTCTTGGAAATCAGGCATTCCTACAATATAGGTCGAAAGTTGGTCATCAGAAATACGGAAATTATATTTATCGACTGCAGACTTGATTAGTTGACTGTCAACTAAAGAATCAATAACGCTTTTTCTAAATTCTGGCGATTGAAGTATTGAGCGATCCTGACCTTCAGCATCAAGTCTTTCTTGAAGAACCATCATGGAGCGCTGAAAATCTTGTGCAGTAATCTCAAAATTATTAACCGAGGCAACAGTTACATTTGAACCCATTGAATTGAGATAAGAGTCAATACCAAAAAGAGCAAAAGGAACTACAATGATGGCTAAAACCACTTTAGCCCATTTTTTTTCTAAACCATTTCTAATTGTTTCTAACATGATTTTTATGACCTTCTTGCGTCAAAAAGTTCTAAAAAGTTGGCGGAGTGGACGGGACTCGAACCCGCGACC
>CAJWVO010000003.1 GCA_913048465.1 uncultured Nitrosomonadales bacterium | reverse complement strand
GATATTTCAGATGTCATTCTTGTTGGTGGTCAAACCCGTATGCCAAAAGTGCAAGAAAAAGTTAAGTCGATCTTTAATGTTGACCCAAGAAAAGATGTTAACCCCGATGAGGCTGTTGCAGTTGGTGCTGCAGTTCAGGGCGGTGTTCTCCAAGGAGATGTTAAAGATGTTCTATTGCTGGATGTGACGCCATTAAGTCTTGGTATTGAAACATTAGGTGGTGTGTGTACCAAGCTAATCAAGAAAAATACCACTATTCCTACTAAAGCCTCGCAAGTCTTCTCCACGGCTGAAGATAACCAAAGTGCTGTAACTATCCATGTCCTCCAAGGTGAGAGAGAAATGGCGAGTGGTAATAAGAGTCTTGGGCAATTTAATTTAACAGACATTCCACCTGCTGCTAGAGGAACTCCACAAATTGAGGTGACATTTGATATTGATGCTAACGGTATATTAAATGTATCAGCAAAGGATAAGGCGACAGGTAAAGAAAACAAAATTACCATTAAGGCCAATAGTGGATTAAGTGAAGAAGAAATTAAGAAAATGGAAGAAGATGCGGCAAAATATGCAGAAGAAGATAAAAAGCTCAAAGAGCTTGTTGATGCAAAAAACTCTGCCGAAGCACTGATCCACGGGACTAAAAAATCAATGACTGATCATGCTGATAAATTAGAAGATGGTGAAAAAGAAAAAATTGAAGCTGCTGTTAAAGATTTAGAGGAGACAATTACATCAGACGATAAAGCCAAAATTGAAGAAAAATCTAAAGCATTGGCCGAGTCAGCACAAAAATTTGGTGAAAAAGTTTATGCCTCTCAGCAAAATCAACCTGGTCAAAATCAACAAGCAGGCTCTGCTGACGCAAATTCAGAAAAAACAGTTGATGGTGACGTAGTTGATGCTGAATTTGAAGAAGTAAACGAAGAAAAAAAAGAAGAGGATAAGTAATATCCTTCTTATAGACTCAAAACCTGGCCTGGAACCCCCCTGGCCATCAACATTTAGGTAAATATGGCTTCAAAAAGAGATTATTACGAGATTCTTGGACTTAACCGAGATGCATCTGAAGATGAAATCAAAAAAGCATTTAAAAAGCTTGCAATGAAATTTCATCCAGATAGAAATCCTGATAATCCAAAAGCGGAAGAAAGCTTTAAAGAGGTTAAGGAAGCCTATGAAATTTTAGGCGACCCTCGAAAAAAATCTGCCTACGATCAATTTGGTCATGCTGGCGTCGATCAATCGATGGGTGGAGGACCAGGTGGTTTTCAAGGTGGATTTTCAGATTTTGGAGATGCTTTCGGGGATATTTTTGGCGATATCTTTGGTGGTGGTCGATCAGGATCAGGAAAATCAAATGTCTATCGTGGAGCAGATTTAAGATACAACTTAGAAATAAGCCTTGAAGAAGCAGCGCAAGGGACTGAGAAGAAAATTAGAATCCCTGTATTGTCAGAATGCAAAGTATGTTCAGGAAGTGGAGCAAAAAAAGGAACTCAACCAACAACCTGTGAAACTTGTGGTGGTCATGGTCAAGTCAGAATGCAACAAGGTTTTTTTTCTGTGCAACAAACATGTCCAACATGTAATGGATCTGGCAAAGTAATTAAAGACCCATGTACAAATTGCTCAGGTACTGGAAGGGTTAAAGAATCAAAAACGTTATCTGTAAAAATACCGGCCGGTGTGGACGAGGGTGATAGAATCCGTCTCAGTAACGAAGGCGAAGCGGGTGTCAATGGTGGGCCATCAGGCGACCTTTATGTGGTTGTCGCACTGAAAAAACATGCCATTTTTGAAAGAGATGGAGCTGACTTACACTGCGAATTACCAATAAGCTTTTCAATCGCAGCTTTGGGTGGAGATGTTGAAATTCCTACCCTAGATGGGAATGCAAAGATGAAAATTCCACAAGAAACACAAACTGGGGCTACTTTTAGACTTAAAGGCAAGGGAATTAAACCTGTTAGAGAAAATTACACAGGTGATCTTTTATGCCATGTCGTCGTTGAAACTCCGGTAAAGCTGACCGAAAGACAAAAAGAAATTTTAAGAGAACTTGAAGACCTGAATCAAGCTGATAGCGGAAAACACAGTCCTAGATCAAAAAGTTGGGTTGACAAAGTAAGAGACTTCTTTGATTAATACGTTCCTTTTTGGATTAGTTCAACCTTATAACCATTTGGGTCTTCTATAAAAGCAATCACTGTCGTGCCATGCATCATAGGGCCAGCCTCTCTCACAACTTTACCACCTTTTGATTTAATTTCCTCGCAAACCTGATAGGCATCATCGACTTCAATAGCAATATGACCGTATCCATTGCCAAGATCATAAGAGCTTGTATCCCAGTTATGAGTTAATTCTATAACAGCATTATCTTGCTCATTCCCATAACCAATAAATGCTAATGAAAATTTACCCTCTGGAAAATCATGTTTCCTTAATAACACCATACCAAAAAATGTTTTATAAAAATTTATTGACTCATGTAAGTCATTGACTCTTAGCATTGTATGTAGCAATCTCATTGTTTAATTTCCTGTTTTATATACTTTTGCATAATCATTATCACTCGCTCTTTTTTTTATAATATCCTCAATTTCTCTATTATTTAATTGATTTTCACGAGGATAATATAAAGCTTTATGTCTTGTTGATACTGAATTTGATGGGTCTTTTAAATAATACACAGCAAAACTTTTCCTAAAAATATCTTTGGGCAGCTCAAGCGGCCTTGATAGACCATGCCATGAGTTTTGAGTTGTATCAAAAATTATTGCGGTGTTGAAGTCAGGAGAAATTTCTTTTATTAATTTTTTAGGCTTTTTGTTATCACCAGCCCATAAACCTAAATGACCACCATAAATAGTAGTATCTAATTTGTTTGATAAATAAATAATGATATTTAATTTTCTTTGAAGTCCAGTTTTCGGATGAATTGAATAATCTAGGTGCGGATTTAAATTACCACCATCACCATGTATATGAAGACCTCCCCCATGTAAACCTGGATCAACAAAAAGCTCCTCTTTAGTTTGTGTAGATAAAAAATTTACAAATGGCTCAGAGTTAAGATATCGAAAAACTTCATACGTTTTACTCTTAAAATGATTCCAATTATTGGTAGTCTTTTTAAATTCCAACGGGTTGTTATATTCATACCAATCAGAATGATCGTATTCTAAAAATTCATTTTCAAGCTCTTTGGCGAGATCTGTTGGGAAAAAATTTTTTATCACACAATGGTCAAATGGTTTATTTTGAAAATATTGTTTAAAGGAATTTTGGATGTTTTCTAAATCAAGCATTTCATTATGTATTTTTTTTTATTTCTACTAATTTAAGATATAAATCAGTGCGTGTTTCATTATAACTATCATCTTTTGGAATGCAATCAATGGGACAAATATCAACACATTGCGGTATTTCAAAATGTCCAACACACTCCGTACATAGATTAGGATTAATCTCATATATTTGTTCGCCCATATAGATTGCCTGGTTAGGACAAACAGGTTCACAGACATCACAATTAATGCACTCTTCTGTAATTTTTAGCGCCATGAGTTTATCAAATTTATAATTTTTTTTGACAAAAATGGAGACAGGTCTTTATTTAGATGAATAAGTTGCCTCACCAAGGAGGACGAGATAGATCTTAAAGCTGGATCAGATTGAAGAAATATCGTTCTTATACTCCCATCAATTTTTTGATTCAAATCACTTAAATCTCTCTCATAAGCAAAATCAATTTCATTTCTTAAACCCCTTGCAATAACACTGACATTATTTTTTTTAGCTAAATCAACAGTCAATCCAGAATAGGAGATTACTTCAATATTTGCATGGTTTTGGTACAACTCATTAAGAAGATTTAGCCTTTGACCGATGCTATACAAAGAATTTTTATCATTATCTTCAGCAATAGCAACGATAACGGCTGGTGCTAGGTTCTGTAGTTGATTGATGATATCTTCATGCCCTTTTGTAATTGGATCAAATGAGCCAGGATAAATAATTTTATCGATCATATTTATAAATTCCATAAAACAAAGTTTTGGTCTTTTTTTCACGAATCATACATAAACTCTCTAATTCTATTTTAGTTGCTGATTCGATGTATATTATACCGTCAGGTTTTAATAATTTTTCTAATGCCAGGTCTAGCCAATCGTAGCAATTAGATTTGTATGGGGGATCAAAGAAAACAATGTCATATCTTTGGTCAGTGAGGCTTACGTATTTATGTGATTCAGAAATCTCAGTTGTGCAATTTGCAAGTTGGAATGATTTGATGTTTAAATTTATTTGCTCAATGTTTGCTTTTGACTGATCTATAAATTGGCAGGCCTGCGCGCCTCTTGATATGGCTTCAAAACCCAAACTTCCAGATCCTGCAAATAAATCAAGACAAGTTGCTCCATCAATGAAGGGAGTCAACCAATTAAATAAGGTTTCTTTGACCCTTCCTAAGGTAGGCCTTGTATTTTCATTGTCATGAAAAGTAATATTTCTACCTTTTAATGACCCTGCGATAATTTTAACTGAGCTTGTGATTTAAGAATTCCCAACAATAACTGTTGAGAATCTTGACATATCTATCCTTCTTTGAAAAGCATCTTTGATATCTTCGATGGTCACCTTGTCAATATTTTTAGCAAAGCTTTCAAGATAATCAATGGGGTAATTATAGATGGCCATCATGGAAATATACTCAGCAATTTTTTTATTACTATCGAGTCTTAAAGGGAATCCACCAATTAAATTCAACTTCGCATCTTTCAATTCTTCCTTAGTTGGTCCTTTTTCAATAAAATCTTTCATTACCTGATTCACCAAGTTAAGAGCATCATTCATTTGAGATTTTTTGGTCTGCAGGCCAATTTGAAAAGGTCCTTTTTGAGTTAAGGGCATGAAGTAAGAATACACACTGTAAACTAGCCCATTTTTCTCTCTGACCTCACCAGTAAGACGAGAAACAAAACCACCACCTCCAACAATGTAATTGCCAACATACAAAGGATAGAAATCTTCATCTAATCTCACCATTGAAGGCATTCCATAAAATAAATGCGCCTGTTGTGCCGGGTGCTCTATCGAAACATTTTGGGGCTCATTTTCTCTCACCTCAGGAATTGGAGCGTGTCCATAGTCTTTAAGATGTGATGTTAGATCACTGACAACTTTTTGCGCTTCAGTTTTACTTAAATCTCCGACAATCACAATAGATGCGTTTTGAGAGGAATAGAACTGATTGTAAAAATCAATAATATTCTTTAGAGTTAACTCTGATACTGATTCAGTCAGGCCTTCTTCGGGATAGCTGTAAGGATGATCTCCATAGAGTGCTTTAGAAAATGCATTTTTACCCAATGAATCAGGCTGAGTTTTTGATTGATCAATTAAAGATAATGTACTCTTTTTCTCGCGTTCAAAAACATCATTAGCAAAGGATGGTTTTGTCAGCACAAGCTTAAAAGTGTCTACTGCCTGAGAAAATATTTTTTTATCAGATAATGTTCTTATTGAAAGCTGTGCATGATCACGATCGATGCCGCCTCCTAGGGTAGCCCCGATGTCAGAAAAACGGTTACTTATCTGATTTTCACCCAAATCTCCTGCACCAAGTAACATTAAGTAATTTGTCAGGTTAGCAACGCCATATTGCCCCTTGGGATCTCTTGCGGAACCAGCATCAAAGTTAATTTTAATATCAACAATTGGCAGCTCATGAGATTCGACAAAGTAGACTCTGACTCCATTTTCTGTTTTCCAAAAATCGATGTTGATATTTCCATAAAGAATCGATGAAAAAAATAAACAAAAAATTGATAATAAAACTCTCATAAAACTCCTAAGTTTGATTTAAACCGATTCTGGTTTAAGATGAACAACCGTTAAAGTATCGTCTTTAAAAAACTCATTAACAGCCTTTTTGACATCATCAGATGTAATCTTTTTGATGTTTTCAATGTAATCGTCTTTGATTTTATATGAGTAGCCCATTGTTTCAAGCTGACCAATAATCATTGCTTGATAAAACATTGAATCTTTTTCATAAACATCGCCAGCAATCACGTTAGCCTTTACACGAGCTAATTCTTCATCGGTAACGCCTTGTTTAGCTATTTTTTTTAATTCCGCCTTGATAATATTTTCAACATCATTAACCTCAACACCGTTATTTAAGGTCACAACAAATTCAAAAGTTCCAACATCACCTCTCGATAACATTGGATAACTTGCATAGGCACTGAGTGATTTGCCAGACTGTACCAATTCTTTTTGTATTCTGGCTGTTGAAGTTCCAGATAAAATACCAGCGAGAACCTCCAAAGCAAATGCCGTTGTATCGTTATTTACATCTTGTTTACTAAGTAATGGGACCTTATAACCCATTTGAAGCATGGGTAATTTGCTTGCCGCTTTCAGTTCAGCGCGAACCATTCCTTTTTGAACTGGCTCTAACTGTGGTTTTCTAGAAGGTGTTTCTTTGGACGGCAACTTGGCAAAATATTTCTTTGCTAAATCAAAAACTTCTGTTGGGTTTACATCACCAGACACAACCAAAATAGCGTTGTTAGGTGCATACCAATTGTTATACCACTCCAATGCATCTTTGTAGGTCATGGATTCCAAATCATTCATCCAACCAACAATTGGTCTTCCATAAGGATGTGCCTTAAATGCTAACGCATTAAATGTTTCATTTAATTTTCCTTCAGGTTTGTCTTCAGTTCTCCAGCGACGTTCTTCCATGACAACCTTAATTTCTTTGTCAAACTCTTCAGCTGAGATCACAAGATTTTGCATGCGATCCGATTCCATTTTAAATGATAGTTCTAACTGAGATTTCTCCATTGTTTGAAAGTAGCATGTGTAATCAGTCCCAGTAAAAGCATTTTCTCTGCCACCAGCACGAGCTATAATTTCTGAAAATTCGCCTGGTTTAGTTGACTTGGTGCCCTTAAACATCATGTGCTCTAATACATGAGCCACGCCTGTTTTGCCATTGACTTCATCAATACTACCAGCTTGATACCAGACTTGTGAAACGACAACGGGAGCTCTATGATCTTCATTAACAATAATTCTCATGCCATTCTCAAGTTTTGATTCTTGAACAGCAGCTGACAGTGAAAAACAAAATAATAATGAAAAAAGACTTAATAAAATTCGCATAATATTGAAATGATAGAGGTTAATGTTTGCTATAATCATTATCAATGACCGTTAAACATAAAGTAAGTTCGCTCACATCATAAAGAAATTATGTTTGATTTCCTAAAAAAACTTTTTAAAGGTGATGAATCAAAGAAAACTGATTCCAAACCTGTCAAAAAAACAACCAAGCCAAAAGCAGAGCCTAAAAAATCTACTGTTGTAAAATCAAAAACAGTAAAAAAAGAGTCTAACAAAAAAACCAAGCCAAAAAATGAAACAGCAAAGTTAAAACCAGCTAAAAAAATTGAAACAAAGCCTTTAAAAGAGCAAGAAGAAACGCCTAAAAAAGAAGAAAAGCTTTCATTTGCTGAAAAAATTAAGCAAGGTCTAAAAAAAACAAGAGATGCTATCAGTGACAATTTGTCTACTTTATCATTTACGAAAAAAATTGATCAAGAATTTTATGACGAACTTGAAATGACTTTGATTGCAGCGGATGTTGGTTACGCAGCCACACAACAAATTATTACTGAATTAAAAGACAGAGTAAAAAAGGAAAAGTTAGAGGATGGAGCACAATTAAAAAATTTGCTTAAAAAAATCCTATTGGAGCTTCTGCAGCAAATAGAAAAACCATTAATTCATATTGAAACCACTCCTTTCGTGATTCTGGTTGTAGGGGTTAATGGTGCTGGTAAAACGACTACCATTGGTAAATTAACTAAGCTACTATTAGATGAAGGTAAGAGTGTTTTAATTGCGGCTGGTGATACTTTCCGTGCCGCAGCAAAAGAACAACTTCAAGTTTGGGGCGATCGAAACAACGTCACCGTAATATCTCAAGACACTGGAGATCCAAGTGCGGTTATTTTTGATGCGATGCAGTCAGCTAAAGCTAAGGGAGTAGACATTGTTATTGCTGATACTGCTGGTCGACTTCCAACTCAAAAACACCTTATAGATGAACTGGCTAAAATCAAAAAAGTTATTCAGAAATTCGACGAAACAGCTCCGCATGAAACCATCTTAGTTTTAGATGCCAATACAGGTCAAAATGCCATCAATCAAATAAAAGTTTTCAATGAGGCTGTTTCATTAACTGGATTAATCATGACTAAACTTGATGGCACGGCTAAGGGAGGAATTGTTGCGGCGATAGCAAAAGAACAACCGATACCCTTAAGATTTATTGGTGTTGGGGAGAAGATTGATGACCTTAAAATATTTAGTGCTGAAGATTATGCAGAGGGAATGCTGGAATGATTCGCTTTGATCAAGTTTATAAAAGGTATCCTGGTTATCAAGAGGCGCTTCAGAATATAAGCCTTGAAATACTTCCTGGAGAGTTAGTGTTTGTTACAGGAGCTTCTGGTGCGGGCAAATCAACACTCCTAAAAGTACTATCCTCTATTGAAAAACCATCATCAGGAACAGTCATCTTTGAAAATTTTAATCTTGCACAAGCAAAAGATAATACGCTAAATAGGATCAGAAAGAAGTTTGGCATGGTGTTTCAAGATCATAAGTTATTGTATGACAGAAACTGCTATGAAAATGTGGCCCTGCCCTTAGCGGTAAACAATATATTTGGTGAGGAAGCAGAAAAAAGGATTAGGGCTGCTTTAGATAAAGTCGGGCTTCTTAATAAAGAAAGAATGATGCCCATTACTTTATCAGGTGGAGAGCAACAGCGTTTGGCTATAGCAAGGGCGATTGTGTGTCGTCCGAGTATTATTATTGCCGATGAGCCTACAGGAAACCTAGACAAAGGTTATGCAAACGACATTATGAATATTTTTTTCAGCTTTCAACAAGTTGGGGTCACAGTAATTATCTCAACTCACGAGCTACCAAGTACTCCTATGCGCTTTAAACATATACATCTAGAAAACGGACAACTCAAATTAAATCAACAGCCTTATGATCAACTACCTGCTTAATCACATCGAAGCATTTAAAGTGGCTTTACGCCGATTATTTTATGCCAAGGCTGCAAGTCTGGTGATGTTTCTCATTATTGGCATCACAACCTGCCTACCGATGTCTGCACTACTATTTTTGGAAAATATAAAGCAAGCCTCTTCACAAATTGAATACTCTGCAGAAATAAGCATCTTTTTAATAAACGAGTACAAAGATGATGACCTTAAAACGTTTACCAGCTTCCTTAAAGAGCAACCCATTGTTAGTAAAATTACCTTTGAAAAAAAAGAAGACGCTTGGGTTAAATTACAGAAAAAAATTATGATTGATGGGGATAGCCTGATTGAAAAAAACCCACTACCGGATAGTTTCTACTTATCCTTAGTAACGCTGGATGAAAATGAAATTGATTACCTTGTCAAAGAACTGAAAGAATTTGCCATCATAGATGATGTTTTATTGGACTCTGCTTGGGTGAATAAACTGAATTCCATTTTATCTTTAGGTGAACTCATTATTAACTTTTTAGGAATCCTATTATTAATTGTATTGGCTGTCATTATCGGCAATACCATTAGATTGCAAGCTTTATCATTTAAAGATGAAATAGAAGTCAGCAAGCTCATTGGAGCATCAAATGCTTTTATTAGACGGCCTTTCCTTTATACAGGAATATTTTATGGAATCGGCGGGGCGATTGTCGCGATAGCGATCATCAAGTTAATGATATTTATTTTTAACTATTATGCTTACGTTATCGAGTCTATACTCGGCTTCAATATTTCTATTAATGATTTACTCATCACTCATTATTTGACAATGATAATTCTTACTATTGTCATCGGTTGGCTTGCCTCATATTTTTCTACAGATCGCGCTCTATCAAAAGTAAAAAATAATAGTTAAATCATTGATTTTAAGTGAACTTTTATCTAAAATTAGCACTCTTAATCATAGAGTGCTAAAATAACAAAAGAAATTAAGGGAATTATTTTATGAATAACGCTTTAACCATACCTTTAAGTCCGTCTTTAGATAGCTTTGACTTGTACCAACAGCAGGTACAGGCGATTCCTCTACTTACCGAACAAGAAGAAATGAATTTAGCAAAAAAACTTCTTGAAGAAAATGATCTCAATGCAGCTCGACAATTAATTATGTCTCATTTAAGGCTGGTAATAAAAATTGCTCGCTCCTATTCAGGCTATGGTTTAAATCAGTCAGATCTTGTCCAAGAAGGAAATATTGGGTTAATGAAGGCTGTGAAACGATTTGATCCATCCCGAGGGGTCAGGCTGGTCTCATTTGCGATGTACTGGATCAAGGCAGAAATTCAGGAGTTTGTCGTCCGTAATTGGCGTTTAGTTAAAACAGCCACTACCAAGGCGCAAAGAAAGTTATTCTTCAATCTCCGCAGCATGAAAAAAACATTACAACCACTCAAGCAAAAGGAAATCAAAGAAATTGCAAAAGAGTTAAATGTTAAAGAATCCGATGTTAAAGAAATGGAATATCGTTTTAACGGCAATGAAATCGCTCTTGACTACCAGGATGAAGATAATGAAGATGAAGTATTTCGTCCAATATCTTATTTACAAGATGAAAATGCAGACCCAGTTAAACAATTAATTTCCAAAGAGTCTGAATCTAATAATCTCTCAGCGTTATCAAATGCGATTAAATCGATTGATGAGCGAAGTCGTTACGTTCTAGAATCTAGATGGTTAAATGAAGAAAAATCTAAAACACTCCATGAATTAGCTGATGAGCTAGGTGTGTCTGCAGAAAGAATTAGACAAATAGAGCAAAACGCTTTAAAAAAATTAAAAAGTTTAATGTAGTTTTATTGTGGCTGCCCCCGTCCCTGTTGAAATTAATTATCATCAAGAACAAAAGCTTTTAAAAATCAACTTCAACAACAACACTGAATGCAAGCTCTCAGCTGAATTTTTGAGAGTTTATTCTCCTTCTGCAGAAGTTCAAGGGCATCATCCATCTGAGGCTGTATTGCAGATAGGTAAAGAAAATGTTGAAATTCAAGCTATTGAGCCTGTTGGTAATTATGCTGTCAAACTGATTTTCAGTGATGGGCATGACACGGGCTTATATACATGGGATTATCTTTATGAATTGGCATCAGATTATGATATTTTATGGCAAGACTATCAAATAAAACTGAAACAACATTTTGAAAAAAAATAAAACGCATTTTGGATTTAGTGAAATCGACATTGAAGAAAAAGAACCATTAGTCAAAGAAATCTTTTCATCAGTTGCTTCCAAATATGATTTAATGAATGATCTTATGTCTTTAGGGCTTCATCGTTTTTGGAAGCGATTTGTTGCTACAAATATCACCATTAAAGATAATGATCATATTTTAGATCTTGCTGCAGGATCTGGAGATCTGTCAATTTTATTCAAAAAAAAGAATCCAAAAGCATCTATCATTCACAGCGACATAAATCAAAGCATGCTTGAAGAGGGTCAAAAAAAAATTATTGATCATGGCTTAATAATTCCCTCCATGCTCATTAATGCAGAACAAATTCCATTCCCTGACAATTCATTTAATGTGGTCAGTATTGGTTTTGGATTAAGAAACATGACCAACAAACAGTCTGTATTAAACGAAGTGTTCAGATGTCTCAAGCCTGGAGGTCAGATTGTGATTCTTGAATTTTCTAAAATTCACTCCTCACTTGAAAAAATTTATGACCTCTTTTCATTTAAGATCATTCCTAAAATTGGTAAGCAAATTGCAAATGATGAAAAAAGTTATCAATATTTAGCAGAATCAATTCGCATGCACCCGGACCAAGAGACATTGTTAAGCATGCTTAATGAAGCTGGGTTTTGTAAAACTTCGTACACCAATTTATCTGCAGGAGTAGTCGCCGTTCACTCTGGATATAAATCATGATGGTCAAAACTAAAATGATTGATGGAGTAAACCATATTCTTCATCAAAACGACTGGACAAAAGCCCATTTAGTTAATTTTGCAGGAAAAGTAATTGAATTGAATTACGGCAATGATCGTTTGATCCAGTTAATACAGATCAATAATGACGGATCACTATCGTTAGTTAAAAATGCTGAGTCACAACCAAGCTTAACTATCAAAGTTTCTAATAAAACCGTCTTTCAAATGATAACAAAGCAAGACCTTGATGATATCGAAATCCAAGGTGACATGAAATTAGCAAAAAAAATAAGCGAAGTTTTAAAAAACTTAGAGTGGGATCTAAGTTTAGAGATAGATAGGTATCTAGGTCCTCAAGCTGCAGGACTTTATCAAAGATTATCAAACAAAATCATCACTCGAATCCGTGATATTACAAAAAATATAATGGAAACAACTGTGGAATATTATCAGGAAGAAAATAAAATTTTCGCTAAAACCTATCAAGTAAAAGAATTTAATGACGATGTTGATGAGCTTTTAATAAGATTTGAAAATTTGCAACGTAAATACAATGAGATTTTTAAATGACTGTCTTTAAGTTTTTAAGATTTATTTGCATCGCCCTATTCTATAAATTAGATTTATTTTTTAATTCTAATATTTATGTAAGATTTCTATCCTATTTACTTTTCCCATTCCGAATTTTTAAAAGTGGGACAAAGTCCGAAAACTTAAGAAGAGCTCTAGAGGTAGCAGGGCCAATATTTGTAAAATTTGGACAAATGTTATCTACAAGACGAGATTTGTTACCTACTGATATTGCCAATGAGTTAGCAAAACTTCAGGACAAAGTCCCGCCTTTTACCTTTAAAGAAACAAAAATAATTCTTAATGAGGCATACCCGGAAGGTTATGAAAAAATATTTAAGCATATTTCAGATCAACCCGTTGCCAGCGCCTCTGTTGCTCAAGTATATCTTGGTGAATTAATGGATGGTTCGAAAATAGCCATTAAAATCTTAAGGCCTAATATAGAGAAGCAAGTTAGAAATAATATCAAACTCCTAAAGTGGATTGCTGGTTTGTTAAAAATTTTATGGTCTGAAGGAAAACGTTTAAAGCCTGTTGAGGTGGTAAATGAGTTTGAGAAACACACCAAATCTGAATTAAATCTCCTTCTAGAAGCTGGTCATTGTGAACACTTGGGAGAAAACTTTAAAGATAAGAAATTATTAATTGTGCCCAAAGTGCATTGGGACTTCTGTCAAGAAAAAGTGATGGTAATGGAAGCGATGGATGGTGTTCCAATCTCACAGATCGAAGTATTGAAGAAAAATAAAATAGATCTCATCAAACTCTCAGAAAATGGAGTCACCATTTTCTTTACACAAGTCTTTAGAGACGGATTTTTTCATGCCGATATGCATCCAGGAAATATTCAAGTTGCCAAAGATGGGCGATATGTGGCAATGGATTTTGGAATTATGGGAACCCTTAACGAGGAAGATAAATATTATTTAGCTAAAAACTTTGTCTGTTTCTTTAATCGCGATTACCGAGGAGTAGCTCAAGCTCATTTAGATTCCAATTGGGTGCCATCAGACACTTCAGTAGATGAATTTGAGAATGCGATAAGAGCTGTTTGTGAACCCATATTTAATAAACCTCTTAAAGAAATCTCTTTTGGTAAATTACTTATTCGTCTTTTTCAAACCTCAAGACAATTTAATATGGAAATACAACCTCAGCTTACAATGCTACAGAAAACCTTGTTAAATGTTGAAGGTCTTGGCAGAGAGTTAAATCCAGATTTAGACCTATGGAAAACAGCTAGGCCTTTTTTAGAAAAGTGGCTTAAAGAGCAGCTGGGTATTAAACACTTTATTAAATCGTTAAAGAAAGATTTTCCAAAATGGCTCAATATAATTAAAAATTTACCAGACTACGAGGAGCTTAAAAAGCAACAAGTTGATTTATCGAATCAATTAGCAAAACAAGAGCTCTCAAATGCGCGGCATAAAAAAAATAATAATTATTTGAAATGGTTCACTGCTGCTTTTTTTATATTGATGTGCATTCAATTATTTATTATTATTTTTCTTTTTTAATAAATAAACCTCGAAAACATGCTTCTCACTTTTGTCTGTATTTATATATTGATATCTGTAGGTATCGGATTTTACGTATCAACGAAAGTTAAAAATACGAGAGATTTTGCCATTGCAGGAAGGCATTTACCCTTACCTGTTGTGATTGCAACCGTTTTTGCGACATGGTTTGGTGCTGAAGCAATCTTTGGTGTTTCCTCTACATTTGTAAATGAGGGGCTGCATGGGTTGGTTGCTGACCCATTTGGGGCTAGCATGTGTCTAATTATTGCAGGTTTTCTATTTTCAAAATATTTATATCATCTCAATTTTATAACCCTTGGCGATTTTTATCGTAAAAGGTATGACCGTAAAATTGAAGTCATTACCTCGATTGCTATTTTGATTTCATATCTTGGCTGGGTGGCTGCTCAAATAAAAGCATTAGGCTTGATAATTAATGTCTTAAGTGATCATCAAGTCTCTGAAGAAGTAGGAATGATTATTGGGACTTTAGTCGTCGTTTCATACACCACCCTTGGTGGTATGTTATCAGTTGCTATTCTCGATTTTATTCAAATGTTGGTCATTATTTCTGGGCTGCTCTTTATAAGCTACATCGTATCTGACATGTCGGGTGGAGTCATGAATGTGCTTGATCATGCAAGAGAAAATAACAAATTCGATTTTTGGCCTAAGGGCGATATTTTTACATGGATTTCATTTTTCGGTGTGTGGGTCACATTAATGCTTGGCTCCATCCCCCAACAAGATGTGTTCCAAAGAATAACTTCTGCCAAAACAGCTAAGATTGCCTTCTGGGGTTCCATTTTTGGCGCATCAATTTATTTTACTTTTACTTTTGTTCCCATGTTTATTGCTTATTCGGCAACAATTATCGATCCATTGTATTTTCAGTCAATTATTGAATTTGATTCTCAATACGTTCTCCCCGAATTTATTATTAAGTACACTCCACCAATCGCACAAATAATATTTTTTGGAGCAGTGATATCGGCTATTATGAGCTGCTCATCTGCAACACTCTTGGCACCGTCTGTTACTTTTGCCGAAAATGTTATCAAACCCTTAAGACCTGGTATGACAGATAAAGAATTTCTTAAAATGATGAGAATATGTTTGATCGCATTCTCTTTCGTGGTATTGAATTATGCTCTAGCTTCAGATTTGAGTATTTTTCAAATGGTAGAGTCTGCTTATAAAGTTACCTTAGCTGGAGCATTCACTCCTCTCATCTTTGGCATTTTTTGGAAAAAAGCCAATCATCACGGTGCATTGGCATCCATTTGCTTTGGGATTGCAACATGGGTCTTCTTTGAAATTATATCTGGTGAAGATGCATTGATACCGGCTCAATTAATTGGATTATTTGTGAGCATGTTGTCAATGGTAGTGGTTTCTTTAATGACTCAAAAATCAACGTTGGCAGGTGCTGCAAAAAAAACTTGATCTCTGGCCGATAATAATTTTTTTTATCTGAGCGCCACATTTATTGCACGGCTGGCCTTCACGATTATATACTTGATGGTCAATTTGAAAGTAACCCTGCTCCCCTTTTGTATTCATAAAATCACTGATAGTTGACCCACCTTTTTCAATAGCTACAGATAAAACATGTTTAATATTTTTTACTAATATTTCCATTTTTTTTCTTGTAACCTTAGACGCTGGAACCGATGGTCTGATTCCTGATAAAAATAATGCCTCGCTGGCATAGATATTTCCAACACCGACAACTATGTGGTGATTCATGATAAAAGTTTTTATGGGTACATTTCTCTTTCGAGCTTTAGTGAAAAGATAATTTCCATCAAATTCAACTGCTAATGGTTCTAAACCGAGATTTGATAATAGTTCAAAATCTTCCAGTTTATCCTTTACTATATGCGCAGAACCAAACCTCCTCGGATCGTTATAACGAATGACTTGATCATTATTAATAAATGTTATTTGAATATGATCATGCTTCTTTAAGGTGTCACTGGATTTTGCAAACAATAATTTGCCAGTCATGCCCAAATGAATAACGAGATAAGCATTTGAACACTTGATAATAATGTACTTTGCTAGACGATAGACGCTTAATATTTTTTTACCACTTAAAAAGTTTGGTAAATCGTTCGATATAGGCCATCTTAAATTTGGATTGAATACATCAATCTTTTCAATGACTGATGACTCTATTGATTTTATTCCACGGACCGTGGTTTCAACTTCAGGAAGCTCGGGCACAATTAATCTTGACGGGAAACATTTGGATTAAGCATCGTAAATCCGACATCCTGAGGAAAGTGATATAGCAATCCTTCATCTTTTCTAAATAATAATAACTCTGGAGACTCTTGAATACGATAAAAAGTTATCTTTGCCTTGTCATCCAAATAAACATCAAAACTCTTATATCCAATTCTTGCATCAAATTTATAAGGCTCAACGGAGGATGATACTGCTTTCAACCAATTTTCAGTTAACCATTCCGCAAGCTGTATCTCATCAAAGTCTATTTTTTTCCCGTCAGCCTTAATTTTTCCCATATCGTCTATTTCAACACGCAAATAATTCTCTTGCCATTGTTCAAGTCTAGAAAAATCAAATTTCATAACTTTTTCAAAGGGTGCCAATGGTTTTTTATCAATTAATTCAACAGGTAAATAGCTAGCCATTTCTGAGAAAATACCATCCAAGATATAAACATTATTGTCATACAAAACGTACTGTTGTTCTGTCACCGGGTTATAGGTTCCAAATGAAAAGACTTCTTTTTGATTCTCATTACTAAATGTCATTTTAAGTTTAGGTTTATCTAAACCATATTTTTCAATTTGTAATGATTCAAGTTTTTCTTTTGATTTAGCAGCCAAAATAGATAACAATCGATACACAATATTTTGATCTGCTCTGGTTTGATATGGTTTAGTTTGATACCAATAACCATTAATTTTTTTGAAAGATGTAGCAGCCTTAGATGGAAAGTCGATAAAAATCTCATCAAATTCAGATAATTTTAAATCAGATACTTCATAACTGCTATCTGTTATCTCTTGATTTTTAAAACTTAAAGAAAACCATGCCAAAGGTGCAATGACTAAAATGAGGATTATGATTGGTAACCATCTTTTATTCATATTAAATTAAATTATCTCTTTCTTCTTCTAAGCCACAACCAAATACCTCCAATAAATAATCCAACAGGAATAAAATATTGAAAGCTATGGAAAATAGTCCAAGCTATGACAAATGATGTTCGTGTTTCAGGAATTGTAACATTTACATCTTTGAGTGGCATTGGTTGAATGTTGATAAGCTTATCATCGCCGCTAAGCCAATTCACCAAATTGACGCCAAGGTCTAAGTTACCTCCCGACGTAATGAAAGCATTAGATAAAAACTCAGAATTACCTACAACAACAACTCGCTGACCGACCTCACCATATTCACGCTTTAATGCTACAGCTATATTAATAGGTCCAGACTGATCCTGATCTTCTTCAAAGGTAGGATTAGTTTCATTGCCGCGCTCAAGCCATCCCCCGGCTGCGACGTCAACTAATTCAGTTACTTCCCATCCGTTTTCGTAAGTACCCTTAGCATTTAAGGCCTTTGGATTTGAAAATAATGTTCTCAACATAAAGTTTCTTGTAATCGGATGGTCACCGTAGCGAAGAGCAAAAGTCAAACCTGGAGTTGATCCGTACTGCTCAGAACTTGGATCGTAAATCTTCCCCTCCAATACTTTCAGGCCAATATATTTTGCAACCTCGTCAAGACCTTTAAAATTGCCATCATCTAAAAGCCACAAAAGATTACCACCTGACTCAAGAAATTTCACAATCTTTTTAGCCTCAAGATCAGAAACAACTTTTTTCGGGCTAGCAATAACTAGCATTGACCCTTCTTCAGGAACTGATGGTAAAACAGTTAAATCAGGGTTAGAGAATTTAAATCCTTTATTTTCTAATTGTTTACCAAATTCGCCTAAATCTGAATTTTTTAAACCCAGAAGATTTTTTTCTCCATGACCATCCAAATACATGATTGGCTTTACATTGGTTCTTGTCAGTCTAACTAACAAGTTCGTTAGTTCTTGTTCAGCAAAAGGTGGGGTAATGTGTTCTGTTCTTTTGTTATATTCAACAACAACCTCACCATCAACACGGATACCCATGTCCTGAGCCAATTTTGGCTCCTCAACCGGGCTAATAAACTTGATATTGATGTCAGGTTTTGAGCGCTGATAGCGAGCAATAAAATTAATAATTCCTTGTCGAAATTTATCACCTTTATTGACATCATCTTTGGTCGCAAAGACTGTAAGATTAATTGGACCATCCATTTCTTTTAGAACGCCAATACTTCCCTCAGTCAAAGTATTTCTATTGGCTTGGGTAATGTCTTTTGAAAATTCATACTGATTAGAAATAAAACCAAGCAGCAAAACAAGAATGATGAATAAAACAACAAACACCCAATTTTGAAGTAGAAGTTGTAACCTTTGTTTAATATTTTTTGTATTTTTCATTAACCTCTCAACCTATCTGCATCTAAACGGCGAATTGTTAAAACTATGAAAGTTGAGATAAAGAGTAAGAAATAAATAATATCCTTTGAACTGATCACCCCTCTGGAAAAAGTCTGGAAATGTTTTAACAATGAAACATGATGAAACCAATGATTAGGCTGACTAGCAAAGTAGCTTTCCAAACCTAAAAGTAAAAATGCAAAAATAAAACTTAAAATTGCAGCGATAATTGGTTGACTGGTCAGACTTGAAAAATATATACCAATGGCTGCAAAACTTCCGACAAGAAGTAACAACCCAAATGTATTAGAGAAGAGATAACCAAAATCAACGTCTGCCCAAATATTTAAGGTAGAAAGCATTAAAAATATGTAAACAACCATGAGAGCTAAAAAAGCAAACAGTCCAAAAAATTTTCCTAGGACAATCTCAACTATAGAGACTGGTGCGGAAAATAAAAATGGTAGAGTTTGCTGCCGTCTTTCTTCACTTATTAATCTCATTGACATCAGTGGAACGGCAAATAACATAAGAAAAAAAGCTGCGCCATAAACTGTTTGGCCGACATAAATAGTCACTCCAACTCTTTCCGCAGGTCGAATTGCTCCAGACATAACTTCAAAATAACTATTAACTCCTTCAAGGTAGTAGGTGCCAAAAGCTGCAGTTATTAAAGCCAATATTATCCAACCCATTGGGGTCACGAAAAAACTTTTAATCTCCTTAGAGGCAATATTTATAATCATCTTCATATTTTTACTTATTAGTTAATTGTACAAAGGTGTCCTCAAGACTTGTAATATGAGGAGAAACTTGAAATAAACCTAACTTTTCTTTAACACACACCTGAATAAACTTCTCCATATCAAAATCTAGATTTTTAAATTGAATAACATGAAGTAAGTCTTCCTGTTTTTCTATTTTTACAATATCGAACAAAGATTGTAATTTCTTTAACGTTGGCGTCTTTTTAAAGCCAACTAATAATTTATTTCCTCTTCTTTGCTGTTTCAAATCATCTATTGATCCATGAAATACCAAATTTCCTTTATCAATAATTTGAACTCGATCACAAACAATCTCAACTTCAGGAAGGATATGTGTAGATAATATAACACTGTGTTCCTTGCCGATTTCTTTGATTAGTTTTCTAATTTCTCTTATCTGGATTGGATCTAGTCCAACGGTTGGTTCATCCAGAATCACAATTTCTGGATTGTGAATAATAGCTTGAGCAATACCTACTCGCTGTTGATATCCATTTGATAAATTTTCAATCAAACGATTACTCATATGAGTTAAACCACATTTTTCCATGGCAATGTCGATAGATGAATTAATTTTTTTAGCTGGAATGTTGTGCAACTTTGCGGCTATTCTCAAAAATTCGTTTACTCTAAATTCTTTATATAGTGGTCTCATCTCTGGAAGGTAACCAATATTTGCTTTGGCTAGTTTTGGTTCTTCAATAATATTGACGCCACAAATCTCAACCTGGCCTTCTGTTGGAGCTAGGTTACCGGTGAGCATACGCATGGTAGTGGATTTACCAGCGCCATTTGGACCTAAGAAGCCCAACACCTCACCTTTGGACAATTCAAATGAAACATTATTGACCGCTTTATTTGGGCCAAATAATCTCGTTAATCCTAATGCTTTTAATGTAGTAGCCATAATTTTTATTAATTCTAATTCAGCTTAAATGACAAGGATACTGTCAAAAAAGTTTATGTATTTTTTTAAAAATATGCTGAATTATATTCTAATTCGATAGTCATTTCTATTGATAGTAATCTTTCAATGAAATAAACTTGGATTTACATGAAATACATTAACAAACTATTAATTACTTTTTTAATAATAATTATTCCTGCATTAGGCATAACTGAAGAACAGCCTGAAGAATTCAATCCAGATCTTCCAGCTCAAATTACTGAAGCAAATGCTGAATTTGTCTATAAATTTTTGCTCGCTGAACTTGCTATCCAGCGAAATGACATAAATTCGGCAGGTCATCTTTATCTCGATTTAGCTAAGTTAACAAAAAACACTGGCTTTGCCCAAAGCGCAGCGCAACTGGGTGGCATGGTTCGAAATGGAAGATTAGCATTAGATGCCGCAGACATATGGAGTAAGCTCGATCCTAAATCAAGAGATGCAAAAAAAGTGTTAGCAGAAATGTACATAGCCAGTGGCAACTTATCAAAAGCCAAGCCGCTTGTTAAAGAGATACTTGAAAGTGAAGACTCTAAGGGTGATGGCTTTTTATATCTAAATAATATACTTACGAGAGTTGAAAATAAAAGCAATGCTCTAAGATTCATTATTGATATTGCTAAGCCATATGCCAAGATGGTAGAAGCTCATTTTGCAGTCGCTCACACAGCTCACATGGCAGGAAACATCACCATTCGTGATAAAGAATTAGCAACGATTAATAAACTCAACCCAAACTGGGAAACCAGCACTTTGTTCATTGGATCAATTCAGTTTGATGAAGATCCAATGAAGGCGATTGAAACATACCAAAAATTTGTAAAAAATAATCCAAAATCCAATACAGTGAGGCTTGAGCTTGCAAAGGCGCTTGTTCAAACAGAACAGTACCCAGCCGCAAAAAAACATTTTGAAAAGTTAGTGAATAGTCCATTAGCATCAGCTGAGCTCAGTTTTACTGTTGCGCTTCTAGCTCTTGAGACAGGCGATGACATCATGGCTGAACAGTTCCTTAACCAAAGTTTAGAAAGAAAATATTACAATCCAGATCAAGTCAATATGTATCTAGCGAGAATTTATGCGCAAAGACAGAATATTGATAAAGTCATCAGCCTTGTTGAGAAAATCAGCACTGGGCCTTTATTTGTTGACTCAAGAATTTTTGCTGCACAAGCTATAAGGGTTGAAAAAGGTATCGACCAAGCTATTGAGTATCTCGATCAGTATAAATCACTCGACAGACAAGAAAAGTTGAAATTTTTACAGCTTAAAACATCTTTTTGGTATAACGACAACCAATACCAAAAAGCCATTAACTTAATGCTTAGTGAAGAAGAAAAGTATGCAGATTCTGCAGAATTCTATTTTGACTTCGGCTTGCTTTATGAAAAAAATAAAGACTTTGATTCAATGGAAGCCAATTTAAAAAAAGCAATTTCTCTGAAACCAGACTATGCAATTGCTTATAATGCTCTGGGTTATTCATATGCTGATAGGAATGTTAAACTTGATGATGCTAAGAAATATATCGAAATAGCTTTATCTATTGAACCACAAAATCACTATATCCTTGATAGTATGGGTTGGGTTCACTTCAGACTTGGAAACTATGATATCGCTTATGAATTTATTACGAAAGCATATGGTATTCAGGAAGATCCTGAAATTGCTGCGCATTTAGGTGAAGTTTTATGGAAGCAAGGTAAAGAAAATGAAGCAATGTCAGTATGGCAAGGTTCTCTTGAGAAGTTCCCAGAAAACTCCGTTCTCATTGAAACAAAAAATAGATTATTTCAATAATTTCTTCTGTTATTTGCTATTAATTAGCTTTACGCTTCTTTCAGGATGCCATACTATTCACATAAAATCTAATCAAGAGACATTTAATTACGCTGATTTCGTAAATACATATAATCCAACGTCTGAAGAAAAAAAATTTAATGGAAAATTTAAACTCTTTGTAAAAGACAAAGGTTACACAGGATCTTTTAAATTTTATCCAAGCGATGAAGGTCATGAAATGATTCTCTTGTCCCCTCTCAATCAAATCATTAGCAAAATCTCTTTGGGTGAAGAAATTTTATTTGAATATCAGAATAAAGATGATCAAAACCTTAAAAATTTTATTAAAGATTTACCTATCAAAGAATTTAAAAGAATTCTATACACTCAATACAATGAAAAGCCAGTTAAGATTGCCACAAGTTATTTTGAAATAGCTATTGAAGAATTGTCAGAGATGGAAATATCATCGAGCTTTGAACCAAAAACTATAAAGGTTAAAAATAAAGATATAGAATTAACTATATTTCTTCATTGATACATAAGTATGACTTCAAAAATTTTATACTCGCCTGCAAAAATAAATCTCTTTTTAAAAGTAATTAACCAAAGAGAAGATGGCTATCATAATTTACAAAGCTTATTTACCTACATTGATCTTTACGACGAAATAAAAGTTTCATTACACAAAGATAATAAAAACCAAATTATAGTTAACAATCCATCTATAGAATGTCCCGCAGATGAAGACTTAATTTTCATGGCGTGTAAAAAAATCCTGCCAAAGAACTTTTCTATTGAAATTGATGTTAAAAAAAATATCCCTGATGGAGCTGGTCTTGGAGGAGGAAGCTCGAATGCTGCCACAACACTGATCGCAATCAATGATTTATGCAGCTTGAATCTTCCAAAAAAAGATTTAGCAAATATTGGTGCTCATTTAGGTGCTGATGTGCCCTTTTTTATTCATAACAACTCAGCCATTGTGGAAGGTGTCGGAGACAAAATCACACCAATAGATTTAGCTCCTTTAAAATTACTTTTGTGCTGTCCAAGCCACAAAATCTCCACAAAAGATATTTTTACCAGTTATAAATTGACAAATAAATCAAAAGAGTTGAAAATTACGGCTCTCAGCAATTATGAAGATCTAATTGATGAGCTTGGAAATGATTTAGAAGCTTTTGTGAGACAAAAAAACTCAATGATAGACGATCTGCTAAGCTACTTACAAAAGTTTGGCGTGGCTAAATTAACTGGTACTGGATCGGGTTGTTTTTTAATTCTAAATGAAACAATAAATTTGGATGAGGTGAAACAAAACTTACCAAAAAATGTCAGATTTTATGAAGTTTCAAGTGTCAATTATAATATTGCTTTTAATGCTCAACATTAGGGGAGTCGCCAAGCTGGTTAAGGCACAGGGTTTTGATCCCTGCATGCGAAGGTTCGAATCCTTCCTCCCCTGCCATTTTTAAGGAGGGTTTATGGACAACCACAGTTTGATGGTTTTTACTGGAAATGCTAATCCTAATCTCGCCAAAAAAGTGACCAATCACCTTAATATTAAGCTTGGAAAAGCTAATGTTGGTACATTTAGTGATGGTGAAACAATGGTTGAATTATTAGAAAACGTGAGAGGTAAAGACGTTTTTATCCTTCAATCAACCAGCATGCCTACGAATGATCACTTGATGGAAATAATGGTCATGGTCGATGCATTAAAAAGATCTTCTGCTGCCCGAATTACTGCCGCGATTCCTTATCTTGGATACTCTAGACAAGACAGAAGACCTAGATCTGCTCGAGTTGCTATCACAGCAAAAGTGGTCGCTAATATGTTATCAAGTGCTGGAGTCGATCGGCTACTCACCATGGATTTACATTCAGACCAAATCCAAGGTTTTTTTGATATTCCCGTGGATAATATTTATGCCACACCCGTATTACTTGAAGATTTAACTACTGAAAAACCTGAAAACTTAGTTATTGTTTCACCTGACGTAGGTGGGGTGGTGCGAGCTAGAGCTTGGTCAAAAATTCTAGGTTCAGATCTGGCCATTATCGATAAAAGACGTCCAAAACCAAATGTTTCTGAAGTTATGAATATTATTGGAGATGTTGAAGGACGCTCATGTGTGATTGTGGATGATATTGTTGATACGGCTGATACATTAACAAAAGCCGCTTTAGCATTAAAAAATAAAGGTGCTACTGAAGTCAAAGCATTCATCACTCACCCCATCTTATCTGGAAATGCGATTGAAAATATTAATGGATCAGAGCTTGATGAAATTGTAGTAACTGATACAATTACGCTCTCTGAAATTTCACAGCAATGTAAAAAAATCAGACAAATATCTGTGGCAAGTTTATTAGCTGAAACAATTAAAAGAATTAGCCACGAGGACTCAGTAAGCTCATTGTTTATTGATTAATTTAAATTTAGAAGAATTTGGTCGCGAAATCTTCTAATTAACGGAGTTATATTATGAAAATTACTGTTACAGCAGAAAAAAGAGATGTGAAAGGTACGGGTGCGAGCCGCCGTCTTCGCAGAAATGGCAAAGTGCCAGGTATTCTTTATGGAAACCATAAAGATGCTATATCAATTGTACTAGACAGCAAAACGCTTCATCAACAATTTCATAAAGAGGCTTTCCATGCTTCCATTTTGGAATTATCTACTGATGGTACAAAAGAATCCGTACTACTAAGAGATTATCAACTTGAGCCTGTGAAAGGTACAATCCTTCATGTTGATTTCCAAAGGGTTAATCAAAATGAGAAAATTCATGTTAATGTTCCTTTTCATTTCATTAATGAAGATATTGCCAAAGGTGTTAAACTTGAAGGCGGCGTAATCTCTCATATCATGACAGAAGTTGATATCGCATGTTTACCTAAAGACCTACCTCAATTTATTGAAGTCAACTTAGAAGACCTAGATCTAGGTGAGTCAGTGCATTTATCTGAATTAAAGTTACCTGAAGGTGTTGAATTAACGGCATTAA
This sequence comes from uncultured Nitrosomonadales bacterium, assembly GCA_913048465.1. Lineage (GTDB taxonomy): Bacteria > Pseudomonadota > Gammaproteobacteria > Burkholderiales > Methylophilaceae > BACL14. The sequence continues at coordinate 94,664 of CAJWVO010000003.1, read as the reverse complement.
CTGAAGAAAATGATCCTGCAATCACTTCAATTGTTAAGCCTAAAATTCAGAAAGCTGATGAACCAGTAGCAGCATCTGAGGAAGCAGGAGAAGATGAAACATCTGATGATGACTCATCAGCAGAAGCTTCTGATGAGGGTTCCAATGAAGAGCCAAAAGAAGAGTAAAATTAAATTTTTTGCAATAGACTTAACACCCTTTGTTAAAAGGGTGTTTTTGTTTATATGAGTGGAATAAAATTATTTATCGGTCTTGGCAATCCTGGTTCTGAGTATGAAGGAACAAGACATAATGTCGGTTTCTGGTTTAATAATCTTATCGCTAACAACATAAAACAAACGCTTGATGAGAACCCTAAGTTTTTAGGTTTCTATAAAAAAATTGCTGACCTAGAAAACATACACCTTCTTAATCCTGCAACATTTATGAATGAATCTGGTCTATCGGTCGCAAGAATCGTAAATTTTTATAAATTTAAACCTCATGAAATTCTTATCATTCATGATGAATTAGACCTCATGCCCGGAGATATTCGCTTAAAGAATGGGGGTGGACATGGTGGACATAATGGTCTCAAAAGCATTATTGCCAAAGTTGGAACAAATACCTTTTGGCGTTTAAGAATAGGTATCGGTCACCCCGGTGATAAAAATAAAGTTAAAAGTTATGTTTTAAACCGCCCTCAAAAAAACGAGGAGGGTCATATTAATGATGCCATTCTCAAAGGCTACCAAAATTTATCCTATATGATTCATGGTGAATTTGAAAAAGCAATGTTGAATTTACACACAAAGGATTAATGAAATGAAATGTGGCATAGTTGGATTACCTAATGTTGGCAAATCAACATTATTTAACGCGATTACAAAGTCAGGAATAGAAGCTGCAAATTATCCCTTTTGCACAATTGACCCAAACTCAGGCATTGTTGAAGTACCAGATTTAAGACTCAACAAATTAGCAGCTATTGTGAGCCCTGAAAAAATTATGCCAGCTATTGTTGAATTTGTTGATATCGCTGGTCTAGTGGCTGGGGCTTCAAAAGGAGAAGGCTTAGGAAATAAGTTTCTAGCTAATATTAGGGAAACTAATGCTATCCTGCACGTCGTGAGATGTTTTGATGATGAAAACATAGTGCATGTAGATGGAAAAATTGATCCACTTGGAGATATAGAAACCATCAATACTGAATTAATCTTAGCGGACATAGAGTCAGTATCAAAAGCTATTGAAAAAGAAAAAAAGAAATCAAAATCAGGTGATAAAGAGGCTTTAAAAAAACTAAATTTATATGAATTAGTTCTAGAAAAACTTAATCAAGGTTCATTATTAAAAGATATGGACCTTGAAAAGGATGATTTAAAACTTCTACAGCCATTATTCTTAATAACATTAAAGCCCGTAATGTATGTTGCGAATGTTGATGAGAATGGATTTAAAAATAATGAGTATTTACAAAAAGTAATAGATTTTGCCGAAACACATGGTTCAAAATGTATTCCCATATGCGCAAAAATTGAATCAGAGATTGCAGATTTAACTGACGAAGAAAAAGAATTATTTTTATCAGAATTAAATGTTGATGAACCTGGTTTAAATTTTATCATTAGAGAAACCTACGCCCTTTTAAACCTACAAACCTATTTTACAGCTGGAGTAAAAGAAGTACGAGCATGGACCATTAAAAATGGTTACACAGCACCAGAATCTGCTGGAGTAATACATACTGACTTTCAAAGAGGTTTCATTAAAGCCGAAGTAATTTCATTTGATGACTATATAAATTTTGGTGGTGAGCAAAAATCGAAGGAAGCCGGAAAGCAAAGGTTAGAGGGTAAAGATTATATAGTTAAAGATGGAGATGTTATTAACTTCAAATTTAATGTTTAGCTTTACATTAATTCCTGAAAAAAATATAATGCCCTGTTCTTTGGTGATGTAGCTCAGCTGGTTAGAGCGCAGGATTCATAATCCTGAGGTCGAGAGTTCAAGTCTCTCCATCACCACCACTAATTCATTTAAAATCAATTACTTAATATTAAATATTTAACAGATATTTCTTGAAAAAATAATAGAATTAAGTATATTAATTATTTTACTTCTTAAGCTAACACCTAAATGAAAACATTGTTAAATATAATCCAAAGTGTTCTTGCAGCATTTATTGGAATTCAAAAAAATAGTAAATTTAATGATGACGATAAATTTATTGAAAAAAATGGATTTTTGCCCTACTTGCTTATTGGTCTAGCATTAGCCCTTATTTTTATAACCTCAATTGTAACTGTAGTATCAATTATTCTTGGTTAAAGAATCCAAAACATTTGTTTTAATCATCTTCAAGTATTTTCCATACGGTGGCGCTCAAAGAGATTTATTACAATTAGCTAGAAAATTATGTAAAAAAAATTTGGTTGAGATAGTTTGTATGGATTGGGATGGCAACTACCCAAAAGAAAAAAATATTTCTGTAAAAATTATTCAATCAAACTGTTTTTTTAATTACCGTCGATACTTAGAATTTAAAAATAAGGTTTCACAATATATTGAAAACAAAACTAATGTTATATCCATTAGTTTTAGTAAAATTTCTGGATTAGATTTTTATTATGCTGCTGATTCCTGTTTTGCCAATAAAAATAAAAACTTTTTAAAAAATTTATCACCAAGATACCGATTTTTTCATGAAGAAGAATTTCAAATTTTTAATCCAACATCGAAAACAAAGATACTATCTATATCAAAAAAAGAAAACGAAATTTATAAATCAATTTATAAAACCTCTGAAAGCAAATTTATATTTATCCCACCTTATATTGATAAAAATTTTTTCATTGACTCAAGTAAATCTATATCGTCAATAAATAGATATTTCAAAAAAAATAACAAATTACTTATCTTTATTGGTTCTGGATTTAAGACCAAAGGTTTGGATCGTGCAATTATTGCTTTCTCGAGCCTGCCAGAGAAAATTAGAAATAATTTTAACTTTGCTATTTTTGGTAAAGATAAAGAAAAAATATACAGGAGACTCATTGCGCGGTATGGTCTTAACGACTCTATTAAAATTTTCCATGGGCATGACAATGTTCCACAGCTCATGAGAGAAGCATACGCCCTTATTCATCCAGCAAGATATGAAAATACAGGATTGATACTTATCGAAGCCCTTTCTCAGAACTTACCTATCATAACTACAGATAATTGTGGGTACAGTTCTTATGTCCAGGATGATAAAAAATCAATAGTCCTTCATTCTCCATTCTCACAAAAGGAGTTAAATTTATCTTTAGAGAGAATTTTAAGTAAAATTAACCGCTCAAAAAAAATTAATGCTGATTACAAAAAATATACAAGCTATAAACTTGATAAAAAAATATTAACTAATATTTAATCGAAGATCTTTGTTCAAGCTCTTTTTTATACAATTCATTAAGATCTGCTTCTCTTTCAACAAAATCATGAACTGCCGCTTTAAATTGAGGATGTTTTACAAAGTGGAATGAATCAGAAAATTCAGGATTAAAGCCTCGAGATAACTTATGTTCTCCCTGTATTCCAGCATAAAATCTATCCAATTTATTATCAATGCAATATTGAATTCCCTTGTAATAACTTAACTCAAAATGTAAAGATGGAATAAATTGGACAGCCCCCCAATATCGCCCATAAAGAATATTATTAGCTTGTAATGAGAAAGAGCAGGCAACTGGCTGTTGATCTTTGTAGGCTACAAAAATAATTACCCTCTCAGAGTTATTAATAAAATAGGAATCAAAAAATGATTTATTTATATAAGGAGGAGATCCGTGCTGATAATATGTCATCGAATAACACTTGTAAAAAAAAGAGATCAAATCCTCATTAATATCCTTACCAGTAAAAGTTTTAAATGATACATTTTCTGATGCAACTTTTTTTCTATCTTGTTTTATTTTTTTTCTTTTTTCCGATTTTAAAATCTTCAAAAAATCGTCAAAGTTTGAATAACTATCGTTATCCCATACATACTGAATAGTTTTTCTGTTTGCCCAACCTCGATTTTTAAAAAGATGGTTTAATTCATCATCATATCTAGAGAAAACGTAATGAATTGATGATAGATTTTCATTAACCATGAGTTTTTCAATATACTGGATTGCTAACTTTACATAATCTGCTTTTTTGACTATAAATTTATTAGCATTTACAGGAGAAAAAGGAATGCCTATAAAAAGCTTTGGAAAATAAGATAAACCTAATCGCTGATGTGCCTCAGCCCACGACCAATCAAACACATATTCTCCGTAGGAATGATGTTTAATAAACATTGGAATAAAGCCCACTAACTCTTTTTTATCAAACATACAAATGGATTTGATTTCCCAGCCTGTATCCCCACCAATAGATTTTGAAGTCTCTAAATCAATTAGAAGATTTAAATTCCAAAAATAGTCATTGCCTATTAATTTGTCGACAGATCTTGGAAGATTTAGGAAAGAATCAAATGCTTTAAATGAAACCATAAGTTCATTTAAACATATTTTGTGAATTTACAGGCTATGAAAAATTAATCTTCTTTTGCGAATTTTTCAGAATTAATATTTTTTGTTTTTTCAGTTTCTTGCTGTGTATCTTTGTAGTATTCTTTTGCTAAAATTGATAATTCATCAAGTGATATTAAATTATCTTTATTTGAATCAACTTTTCTAAACTGTCGAGCAACCTGAGGAAGGCACATGGTTGTTTCAAAAACATCCAACGTATCATCATTATCCTTATCACAGTTTAAAAATCTTTGTTCAACACTAGATAACATTTCATTTCTTTTTTCTTGAAGGAATGCATTAAATTCCTCGTTACTAGTATTAGTAAATTCGTTAATGATTACCTTTAAACTTTTATCCTTAACATTTTCATTACTAAAATCTGACTGATCTGCTAAAGTTTGATGAACTGGAAACATCATCAGTATGGGAAATATATATTTTACTGTCATACTTATTACAAATTTTCAAACGAATGACTATAATCTAATTAAATTGTTACATATTTATTACATAATTAGATGTATTTGTAAATAAATTGTAAATTTAAATTTCTAATTAAAGGGTTTAAATCAGTAAAAAATGAAAAAGAAAATTATCATTGTTGATGATGATCGCAAAATTCGAGATCTCATTAAACAATATTTACAAGACCAAGGATTTGATTGCTCTGCTGGTGAACACGGAAAAGATTTAGATAAATTAATTCTAAAAAAAACTCCAGATCTGATTATCTTAGATCTAATGCTTCCTGATGAAAATGGTTTGGATATTTGCAAACGCCTAAGGGTGAATAGAATAAAAACTCCGATCATTATGCTAACCGCCAAAGGCGATGAAGTGGATCGTATTATTGGACTTGAGATGGGGGCGGATGATTATTTACCGAAACCTTTTAACCCAAGGGAATTGTTAGCTAGAATTAATTCTATATTTAGAAGACATGAGATGGAGCTATCTGAAAAGGTTAATGAGGTGTCAAACCAAACTATTCAATTTGATGACTTTGAATTTAACCCTCAAGAAAGGACATTGAAAAAAAATAAAAGAGAAATTGATCTAACAAGTGGTGAATTTAGCTTACTAAAAGTATTTATCGAAAATGCAAATCAACCCTTAAGTCGTGATCAAATCATGCAGCTTGCCAAAGGTAAGGAGTTGGATGTATTTGATCGCAGTATTGATGTACAAATATCAAGAATTAGAAAACTAATTGAAGAGGACCCCAACAAACCGAAATACTTAAAAACTAAATGGGGTTTTGGTTACGTATTCGAATTAACTAACGTTAAATGACCCTATTCCCAAAAAATCTTCTCAATAGATTAATTTTAATTATTGCCTCATTAATTATTATTTCTCAATTAATAACCATTAAAGTTTTTGATTATTTTGAAATGGAGCCGAGAGCTGAGTCCATGGCTCAAGAAATAAGTACCATAGTAAAGTATACTAAGGCAGCAATTCAAAGTGCTTATCCATCCACTCGGCTTGACCTTTTGCAATCATTATCGAAAATGAGCGATGTCAAAATTGTGCCAGCATACTATTTTGAAAATATTAATCCACTTCCAGATGACATATTTTTATCAATGGTAGTAAAAAAAATTAAGCAAAACTTGGGTGAGGATACTATTGTGACTTTGAATCATTATGACATCCCAGGTATTTGGGTTTCATTTGAAATTGGTGATGGATTATTTTGGGCTGTTATCCCTCGTAATGTTTTTGACAGGCCTTTCCCCTGGCACTGGATTGGTTGGGGCATAGTAGTCTTTCTTGTTTCAATTTCAGGAGCTTATTTTTTAACCACACGGATTAATAAGCCGTTAAATTTACTTATTAATGCAACCAGTAAATTAAAAAAAGGATTGCCTTTTACAAAAATTCCGGAAGATACTGCAACCGAGTTTAAAGAAGTGTCAAAAGCATTTAATGAAATGGCTTCTAATTTAGCGAAAAGTGAAAATGAGAGAAGATTTATCATGGGAAGTGTTTCTCATGACATCAGGACCCCACTTACAAGAATGAAATTAAGCCTAGAAATGTTACCAAAAAAGTCAACATTTTTAAAAGAGAGTATGGATCAGGATATTGATGAAATCAATCAAATTATTAATCAATTCCTAGACTTTGTTCGAGGTTTTGATGATGAGCCAATCAGCTCCTTAAATTTTGGTAATTTCTTAACAGAGTTAAAAAAACAACATGCTATTTTAGGTCACAATTTAAAAATTTCAAAAATTACTCGATCGAAAGATATACCGAAAAATCTATTCATTGATGTCAGACCCCTAGCATTTAAAAGATTATTTGATAATCTTATTAACAATGGCGTTAAATTTTCAAAATCCAATAAAATTGAATTAGTGGCCAAACTATATAATGAGAAAATAGTAATAAATGTTCTTGATAATGGTCCTGGAATTCCGAGAGCGCAAAGAGAGAAACTGTTGGAGCCTTTTGAAAGACTAGATCAAGCAAGGGGCTCGATAGGAGGGTCAGGCTTAGGTTTGGCCATTGCAAATAGAATCGTCATGGTTCATAACGGTAAACTTGAATTAATTAATAGAAGAGCAGGGGGGTTAAACGTTAAACTTACTTTTCCTCTTATAAAGGCTAATTAAACCATTTGATTGTCTTTCTTAATTTAACTACTTCACCAATGATGATTATTACCGGCGATTGAATATCAGTTTTAAGAATTTTTGCATTGACTCTAGAAATTGTACTGACGACCACTGTTTGATTTTCTGTAGTTCCCTCTTGAACAAGTGCAATTGGCATATTTTTTCTCATTCCAGAATCTATTAAGTTCTGCGCAATGGTTGGCAATGAATTTAAACCCATATAAATTACGATAGTTTGATTTTCGTTGGTCAAATTTTTCCAATTGATATTAAGTTCACCTTTTTTCTCATGGCCTGTAATAAACGTACAAGATTGTGAATAATCTCGATGGGTTAAAGGGATGCCTGCATACGCTGACACTCCAGTAGCTGCCGTAATGCCAGGAACCACTTGAAATTTTATTTTTTTAGCCATTAGTTCAGAAATTTCTTCCCCTCCTCTTCCGAACATAAAAGGGTCGCCACCTTTTAATCTTAATACTCTCAACCCTTTTTTCGCATAATTGACTAACAGTTTATTAATCTCTTTTTGCTCAATGGTATGGTTATTTCTTAATTTGCCAGCATAAATCATATGCGCATCACGCCTGACAAGTTCGAGGATTTCTTTTGAAACTAAATTATCATAAATACATACATCAGCTTTTTGGATCAGATGAAGTGCCCTTAACGTCAATAACTCAGGATCCCCTGGACCAGCACCAACAAGAAATACTTCACCACTATTCTTGTTTCTAAGAGACTTGATTAGCTGATTGGATAACTTTGTTAAATTTGATTTAGTTATATTTTTCTTGGTTGCAAAAGCATCAAAAAATAACTCCCAGAAAATTCTCCTTTTGTTAAATTGTGAAAATGATCGGATGACCTTTTCCCTGATAGACGAAGAAAAATCAATTAATTGCTTGGTCGATTGTGGAAGTAGTATTTCAAATTTTTCCCTTAAGTTTCTTGCAAAGACAGGGGCACTGCCCCCGGTTGATATTCCTATCACTAAATCTCCTCTTTCCACAATAGACCCAAAAGTACATGTACATAGTTCTGGCTGGTCAACCACATTAATTAATATATTATTTTTCTTTGCAAAATTAAATAATTTTTTATTAATTTGCTTGTTATCAGTAGCGGCTATGATTAATGAGTAGCTGCTACCCAGAGAGCTTATATCAAGACTCTTTTTTATCTTTTTTAATTTTTTTTTACTGATTAATTGTTCAACATTAGGTGAAAAGTTTCTAGCTAAAACTTCCACATTGGCATTGGCTTTAATAATTAAGTTAATTTTCCTCTCAGCAATGTCTCCCCCACCTACAACCAGTACAGGTAATTTATCAAGATTTACAAAGAGTGGAAAACGTTTCATAACCAATGTTAACTTTAAGGTGTAATAATTTATAATGATAGTCTATAAAAATAGATTATTAAAAATGACAAAAAAAATATTTATTAAAACGTATGGCTGTCAGATGAATGAGTATGATTCTGATCAAATATCTAACTTAATGGGCAAGATGGATAGTTATCAATCAACTGATCAAGTTGAAGATGCAGATCTCGTTGTATTGAATACATGCTCAATCCGTGAAAAAGCTGAAGATAAAGTATATGGACAGCTAGGAAGATTAAGAGAATTAAAAAATAAAAAACCAACAATGAAAATTGCAGTAGGTGGTTGTGTTGCTTCCCAAGAAGGTGAAAATATTATCAAACGTGCTCCCTATGTCGATTTGGTATTTGGTCCTCAAACACTTCATAAAATTCCGTCACTATTAAAAGAAAATGAAAGATCTGGCTCAGCTCAAATAGATATTAGCTTTCCTGCTATCGAAAAATTTGATCAGCTGCCCCAGGTCAAATCTAATGGGCCATCTGCCTACGTATCTATCATGGAAGGTTGTAGCAAATATTGTTCTTTCTGTGTTGTTCCTTATACTCGAGGTGAAGAAGTCTCTAGGCCAGCCGAAGATATTATTGAGGAGGTCCTGCGACTGACCCAACAGGGGGTAATTGAATTAAATCTTCTAGGTCAGAATGTGAATGCCTATCGATATAAAGACAAAAAAGGCTTCGAATATGATTTCGCGGAACTAATAAACCTCATATCAGAAATTGATGAAATTAAGCGAATACGCTTCACTACCTCACATCCAAATGAAATGAATGACACATTGATAGAGTGTTTTCAAAATAATCATAAATTAGCAAATTTTATCCACCTGCCTATCCAGTCTGGTTCAGATCGCATATTGTCTGCGATGAAAAGAAACTACTTGTATCTTGAATATAAGCAAATTATAAAAAAATTGAAAGCTGCGTCTCCTAACATCCTAATATCCTCGGATTTTATTGTCGGCTTTCCAGGAGAAACAGATCAAGACCACCAACAAACAATTAAAGCAATTAAAGAAATAGATTTTGACTATAGCTACAGTTTTTTATATAGCGCTAGACCCGGTACACCTGCGTCTTATCTAAAAGATTCTACAAATGAAGAAATTAAAAAAGATAGGTTGCAAGAGATTCAAAACTTAATTAGTGAGCAAGGTAAAAATCATACCCATTCCCTAATGAATAGCGAACAAAGAGTGCTCATCGATGAAAAAGTTGATGACATCACTTTTAAAGGGAAGACAGATAATAATCGCATTGTTGAAATTAAAACTAAACAAGATATTTTGAATCAAATGGTGAAGGTTAAAGTCATTAAAACAACTGATAGAAGAATTACTGGAGAACTAATTTAATTGACAACTACTTTCATACTTGAGCCTGAGAATAACAAACAACTTATCAATACCTGCGGTCCACTGGATGAGAACATCCAGCAAATTGCAAAAAATCTTAATATAAAAATATCAAGAAAGGGTTTTCAATTCTCTTTAACTGGTGCTGATCAAAAAATAAAAATAGCATCTGATATGCTTCAGCATTTTTATTTAAAAGCAAAAATACCAATTACCTTAGAAGATATTCAGCTTAGCCTGGTAAGCATTAATGAAGATAAACAGGCTGATAATATTGAATTAATTGAGCTAAAAACAAAGAAAAATGATTTGCAAGGAAGAACGCCGCGCCAGCAAAGTTACCTTAAGCTTATTCAAGAAAATGATATTAACTTTGGTATTGGTCCAGCTGGCACTGGAAAAACATACCTTGCAGTCGCTTCTGCGATTGATGCCTTAAATCGTGAAAAAATAAAAAGAATTATCTTAGTTCGACCAGCAGTCGAGGCAGGAGAAAAATTGGGATTTCTTCCAGGCGACCTTGCGCAAAAGGTTGATCCTTACCTAAGACCCTTATATGATGCATTATACGATTTAGGCGGTTATGAAACAGTCAACAAGTGGTTTGAGAAACAAATTGTTGAAATTGCTCCTTTGGCTTATATGCGAGGACGAACACTAAATCAAAGCTTTATTATTCTTGATGAAGCTCAAAATACCACACCTGAGCAAATGAAAATGTTTCTGACTAGAATCGGCTTTGGTACTAAAGCGGTAATTACTGGAGATATTACTCAAATTGATCTGACTAAAGGACAAAAAAGTGGGCTGTTGGAAATTGAGAAAGTACTCAAAGATATTAAAGGCATTTCCTTTACCAAGTTTCAATCAAAAGATGTAGTGAGACACCCTATTGTGCAGAAAATCATCGATGCCTACGATAAAATAGAAAATGATTAGAGTCTATATTCAAGACGTCATTAACAAGAAAAATGCTCTAACAGGTCCCATATGTAAAAAAATTTTTTCATCTGTTTGGAAAAAAGAGGCTGAAATCACTGTGAGAATCACCACCGCTTCAGAATCTCAAGAATTAAATCATCATTATCGAAATCAAAACAAGCCAACCAATGTACTGTCATTTAATATAGAATCAAGTAGATCATTGATCGGCGACCTTGTTCTTTGTCACGATATTGTTAAAAAAGAAGCAAAAGAACAAAATAAAAAAATAAAGGATCATTATATTCACCTTGTATTACATGGTTTTTTACATTTAATGGGGCATGATCACATTAATGAAAAAGATCAACTTATAATGGAAAAAATTGAAATTAAGACTTTGAAATTATTTAATATTCAAAACCCTTACATATCCCATGATTAAAAAAGATAAGCTCAAAATAATTCCAAAATTATTAAAACGAATTATTCAGCCAAAAACTAAAGAAGAGCTATTAATTCTGCTGCAAAAGTCATACCAGGCTAATCTAATAGATTCAGATTCACTCATGATGCTGGAGGGTGTTCTAGGAATATCTGATATGCAGGCAAGAGATGTGATGATCCCACGCTCACAAGTGTCATTTATTAATATAAATGACAGTATCGATGTAATTATTGATACTGCTCTTCATACAGCTCATTCCAGATTTCCTGTCATTGATGAAGACAATAATAACGTCATTGGTATTCTTTTAGCTAAAGACTTAGTGAGATTAAATAAGGAAAAAGATCTTGATTTACGCGACATTCTCAGACCGCCAGTATATATTCCAGAATCTAAAAAACTTAATGTTCTGCTCAAAGAATTTAGAAGTAATCGCAATCATATTGCGATTGTGGTGGATGAATATGCAGGCATTGCAGGAATCTTAACCATCGAGGATGTACTTGAGCAAATTGTTGGCGAGATTGAAGATGAATTTGACTACGATGAGAATGAGGACAATATCATTCAAGAAGAGACTACTACCTTTCGAATTAAAGCCTCAACCGAGCTTGAAGAATTTAACGATTTTTTTAATACGAATTATCCTATTAGTGAAAATCAAACCGTTGGTGGGTTAGTTATATCAAAACTGGGTCACATACCAAAAAAAAATGAGCCCATCCATTTTGATGGATTTGACATTGAAGTTCTTCGAAGAGATAGCAGACGCTTGTATCTTTTAAGATTTTCAGTCAATCTGGATCAGGTTGATCAAGATATTTTGAACTAATAGTGGGCCTGTTTGCCAGATATTCATAGTTAATAAACATCTTTTAGATAATGAAAAAAATAATATTTTTAATCCTTTTTTTCTCCCTCTCATCTTTTGCTGATGAGGACATTTCTATTTCTGAAGCTCCCCTTGTGGATGAGCTGCCAGTAAATGAATTGGAGTTTGTTGATACCATCGGACTTCTAACCCCGGCTGAAGTTGAAAATATACTGGGTGAACCAAAAAAGATTGTCAATATTACTTTAGAATCATCAAAAGAAGTTATTGCTTCATCTTGGTATTATGAAAATATTAATACCGATCATAGTGGAAATTATTATCCAATCACGGAAATTGATATTGTTGACGGTTACATTGAGTCTGTAGTGTTTTTAAACTCAGATATGGATGAAATTGATCGTGTTGAAGGTCAAAAATACGATATTAAGAGACCAGAAAAAGTTTTCTAAAAATTATTCACAATTGTAGAATAGCTAGATGACTTCTAGCTTGCATTTAATATGGGCATGTTTACTTGGCTCAATCTTTGTTTTCTCATTCCTGCCCTTTGATCTTTTTTTTCTTCCTTATCTTATTTTTCCTGCATTTTTTTTCTTATTAGATCAAAGTGACAAAAAATTAGCGGCAACCCTTCTTTTTGGATTTTTCTTTTTTTCCACTGGACTTTATTGGTTAATTCTATGTATTAATAATTATGGTGGCGCGAGTCTCTCGAATGCAGTTATCATTTGTGCCATTTTTTATATTTTTTTAAGTCTTTTTTTTCTGCCTTTTGCTTTTTTTAAAAAACTAAGTCTACTATCAGCCATAGCTTTATTCGTAATCCTGGAAATAATCAGAGAATATCTTTTTACAGGGTTTCCCTGGCTTTCAATTGGATTTTCTCAAACCAATAATCCCTTAGTTAATAATTATTATGAAATCATTGGAAGCCACGGAGTGTCCTTGGTAGCTTTGGTAATAAGCGCGCTTTTGTATTTTTCTTTTTTTAATAAAAGAAAAAGAAAATTATCGTTATTTCTTATTGCAATTATCATTTCAGCAAACTTCCTAATACATTTATTTAAACCCGAATCTACGATTGAAGATAATAATTTAAATATTTCTCTTCTCCAGGGAAATATAAGCCAAGCAATAAAGTGGGATTCAAATAAGGTTGAGGAACAAATAAACATTTATATTGACCTTTTAAACCAAGCAAAAGGTGAAGTCATAATCTTCCCTGAAACGGCTATTCCTTTGCTTTATAAAAATTACCCTAAAAGTTTTAATAATGCTGTTGAAAACAAAATAAACGAGAATAAATCAGTCATCATTGGTTCGATCTTTGAAGATAATGGACATTATCTAAACGGAGCTATAATCAAAGAAAAAAATGTCGACCAATACTACTTTAAAGAACATTTGGTCCCTTTTGGTGAGTATTTTCCACTCAGTGAGTACTTTGGTTTCTTATACGAGAAAATTTTAGATATTCCTTTTTCAAATTTAACGCCGCCTGAAATAAAAAATAATGTCATCAACATCAGCGATGTCAATGTGGGGTTAAATATCTGTTACGAGGATATTTTTAAAACATCTTACGATAAATTTAATGAAGCGGATTTATTTATTAATCTTACAAATGACGCCTGGTATGACAGATCACCAGCAGCTCATCAACATTTGCAAATTGCTCAAGCACGAGCCATGGAATATCAAAAGCCAATTGTCCGAGCTACAAATACCGGAGTAACTGCCTATATTGATGCAAATGGGACGATACAAAATGAGTTACCCATATTCACCACAGGTGTTCTTGAATTGAGCGCTCAAACCAATCAATATAAAACTATTTTTGCAAAATATGGATATATTCCGCTTTACATCATATTGTTTTTTATGTTTTTCGCTAACAAAGTAACCTCATCGACTTTATTGAAGGTTAAAAAGAAAGTAAAATCACAATCTGATTTTTAAATATACAAATAATGACCTTTCAAGAATTAATTTTTAATCTGCAACAATACTGGGCAAGTCAAGGCTGTGTAATTATCCAACCCTATGACCAAGAAGTAGGAGCGGGCACATCCCATACAGCAACTTTCCTTAGAGCCATTGGGCCTGAACCATGGAAAGCAGCCTATGTGCAACCTAGCCGCCGGCCAAAAGATGGAAGGTATGGTGAAAATCCTAATCGCCTGCAGCATTATTATCAATTTCAGGTTGTTTTAAAACCATCTCCAGAAAATATCGTTGATTTATACATTGAATCAATTAGATCGCTAGGTTTTGACCTCAATAAAAATGATTTAAGGCTTGTTGAAGATAACTGGGAAAATCCAACCTTAGGTGCCTGGGGGTTGGGCTGGGAGGTCTGGTTAAATGGAATGGAAATAACTCAATTTACTTATTTTCAGCAAGTGGGAGGGATTTCTTGTAAACCTATCACAGGAGAAATCACATATGGTCTTGAAAGGTTGGCGATGTATATTCAAGGAGTTGATAACGTCTTTGACCTTCAATGGAATGATACGACAACATACCGTGATGTCTTTCTTCAAAATGAAAAGGAGCAAAGTGCATACAACTTTGAACATAGTAATGTTGAATTTTTACAAACAGCCTTTTCAAGCCATGAAGAACAGGCTAAGTACCTGGTTGAACAAAAGCTAGCACTCCCAGCCTATGAACAAGTTCTAAAAGCAGCCCATACCTTTAATTTATTGGACGCTAGAGGAGTAATTAGTGTTACTCAAAGAGCGAGTTATATCGGAAAAATTAGAAACATATCGCGATTAGTTGCTGAGAGTTACCTCAACAGTCGAGCAGCATTAAAATTTCCTTTAGCTAACAAAGAGCATGCGTCTGAAGTTCTTAAAAACTTAGAGGATAAGTAAGCATGAGTGAGAATACGTTACTGTTTGAATTGTTATGTGAAGAGCTTCCTCCCTCCTCACAAAAGCAGATGTCTGACTTTTTAGCTACAGAAATTTATAATCAACTTAATCAAAATAAATTTACAACATCAAATTCAAAATTAAATATTTACTCAACTCCGCGGCGTATTGGATTTAAGGTTAGTCACACGGTGACCAAAAGTCCTGATGAGTTAACTGAAATTAAACTAATGCCAAAAAAAATTGGCTGGGTTGATGATCAAGCTGCAGCGCCGCTGATAAAAAAATTAGAGAGTTTAAATTTAATTGACCTTAAAGATTCCTTGGATAACTTCATAATTCAAGATGAAGTTTTATATGCAAAAAAGAATATTGAAGGGACTAGTCTTGTTGAGTTTATTCAAAAAGAATTAAATCAAGTGTTAAAAAAAATGCCAATTGAAAAGGTTATGTCATATCAATTAGCCGATGGTTGGACATCCGTTAATTTTGCAAGGCCAGCAATTAATTTAATCTGTATGCATGGAAGTGAAATTTTGGAGATCGAGATACTGGGACTAAAAGCAAACAATATTATCCATGGGCACCGATTTGAGAGCACAGAGGCATTAAGCCTAAAGAATGCAGATCAATATGAAGAGTTACTTGAGAAGAAAGGTAACGTCATTCCTGAGTTTGATAAGCGTTATGATGAAATTCAAAATCAAATTTCTCACTTGATAAATAACTTAGGAAATAATTACTCTTGTCCTCTGGACAATGAATTACTGGAAGAAGTGACAACATTAATTGAAAAGCCTAATGCAATGATGGGATCTTTTGACAGCCAGTTCTTGGATATCCCATCTGAATGTTTGATTCTATCTATGAAAAGTAATCAAAAATATTTTCCCGTACTCAAGGATAATCAACTAACGAATAAATTCATTTTGATCTCTAATATCCACCCCAAAGATCAATCCATGGTAGTCAAAGGGAATGAGAAGGTAATTTATCCAAGATTAGCTGATGCTGAATTTTTCTTTTCTCAAGACAAAAAAAGATCTCTTACCGCTATGGTCAGTGACTTAGATAATATTGTTTATCATCAGAAGTTGGGGTCCTTGAATGAGCGCTGCCTACGTGTGAGCAAAATTTTCAACCACATTAGAGAAAATACGACACTAGACTCAAATCATGACAGTAATCTGTTAGCTAAGCTCGCAAAAGCAGACCTCAGTTCTTTGATGGTTGGCGAATTCCCTGAATTACAAGGAATTATGGGTAAATATTACGCCCTAGCTTCGGACATGGATAAGGATTTTGCACAAGCCATTGAAGACCATTACAAGCCGAAATTCTCTGGAGACGAGTTACCTCAAAATGACACTTCCCTGATACTATCCCTCGCAGATAAATTTACCACCTTAATTGATTTATTTGCAATCGGTGAAAAACCTTCAGGGGTAAAAGATCCTTTTGCATTAAGACGTGCTGCTATCTCAATCATTAGAATTTTAATTGAATGCGATATCAATCTTGATTTAATTGAATTAATAAATAAAATTTTTCCGAGTGATCGTGAAGAAAACAAAGCTCACCTAATCGATTTTATTTATGACCGTCTAGAAAATTTTATTAAAGATCAAGATTATGAAACACTTGTAGTACAGTCGGTGTGTGATAGCCAACCAAATTTTATTAACGATATTATTTTAAAAGTTGAAGCAGTAAACGAATTTAAAAATATTGATATCAGCGAGAATCTTGCTCAATCCAATAAAAGAGTTCTAAATATCCTTAAAAAATATGATAATCCATTAATTGAAAAAGTTAATCAAGACTTATTAGAGTCTGATTCTGAAAAATTACTGTATCAGTCGATCGTTAAAGTAAATGAAAACAATAAAGGTTATTTGGAAGCTAAAAAATATAACAACCTGCTAAATAATTTGATTCATTTATCTGAACCAATAGATAATTTTTTTGAAGACACTATGGTTAATGCAGATAATAAAGATATGAAGCACAATCGACATCTTCTACTTTCTGAGCTGAATAAAGCAATGAACATCATTGCTAATTTGTCGGTACTAGGAACCTAAAATGAAATTAGTTATTCTTGATCGAGATGGTGTTATAAATCAGGATTCAGCTAACTATATTAAAAATGAAAACGAATGGATCCCAATTCCTGAAAGTCTTGAGTCCATTGCACAATTAACTCAAAATAATTTCAAAGTAATCATAGTGACCAACCAATCTGGCATTGGCAGGGGGCTATACTCCATGGAAAATCTAAATCAAATCCATCGTAAAATGCATCGTTTGCTAGCAGATATGGGAGGGAGGATTGATTCGATATTTATTTGTCCACATACTGACGAAGATGAATGTGAATGCAGAAAACCAAAACCTGGAATGTTGCTAGAAATAGAAAAAGTTTATGGTACCAACTTACAAAAAGTATTTGGAGTAGGCGATTCCCTTAGAGATCTCCAGGCCTTTGATGCAATAAAGATGCAACCAATCTTGGTTAAAACTGGAAATGGACAACAAGTCCTTAAACAAAAAAAATATCCAAAAAAAACAAAAGTCTTTAAAAATCTTAAAGATGCTACACAGCACATCATTAAGTCATCATGATAAAAGTAAGGTCATTTATTTTTTATTTAGGAATGTTCCTCTTTACTATACCTTTTACTCTTATATCATTATTTACATTTCCACTTGCTCAGAAATATCGATACAGATTTATTTCTTTATGGGCAAAAACAATGATCCCTTGGCTAAAATTTACATGTAACTTATCTTTTGAAATACATGGATCTGAAAATATTCCAAATAAACCTTGTATTGTATTCTGTAATCATCAATCTGCCTGGGAAACGCTCGCCCTTCAAATTGCCCTACCGCAACAAGTCTGGGTCTTAAAGCGTGAGTTATTACTAATTCCTTTTTTTGGTTGGGGTTTGTGGCTTACCTCTCCTATTGCAATTGATCGCTCCTCAGGAAAAAAAGCATTACTCCAGATGTTTAATCAAGGTTTAAGTAAAATACAAAAAGGGTTTTTCATCATCGTTTTTCCAGAAGGGACGAGGGCTAATTTAAACGATGACAAAAAATATCATATTGGGGGAAGCTGGTTAGCAAAAAAAATTAATTGTCCTGTTTTGCCAATTGCTCATAATGCAGGCTATTTTTGGCCAAAGAATAGCCTCCTTAAACACCCAGGAAAAATTTCTTTAAAAATAGGCCCTTTAATACAAACACAAGAGCTTTCAACTGATCAAATAAATGAGTCAGCAAAAAAATGGATCAATAGCAATGTGGAAAAAATTATTCACTAGCCCAAAACCATCGTCAAAAGAAAAAAAAATAACTTATATCAAGGGTGAGTCAGTTGAATTTACCCATATAAAAAAATCAAAAAAAAATATTAGTTTAAAAATTGACCAGAATGGTTTAATCATTTCAACTCCCTTACACACTGATGATATTTTTATTAATAACATCATTGAAAAAAAATTTGACTGGATTATTAAACACTTAAGACATGTTTCATCCCAAACCATTTCTAAATCAAATCAAATTGAAACAGTTTTATTATTAGGTGAAGAATATAAAGTAATTCCAAGACATCATTCAACTCAAATTGATCATAAAAATAAAATCATTTTCTGCAAAACTAATGAGGTCAGTGATGTAAAAAAAATTCTCAAAGAATTTGCTCTTCAATATTTTAAAAAACGTATTGACTCCTATGATTATATTTTAGAAATAAAACCATCTAGTATTCAACTAACCAACGCAAAAACAAAATGGGGCTCTTGCTCCAATAATAAAAATATAAGGTTAAGTTGGAGATTAATTCAAACATCTTCTGGAATTATTGACTACGTGATTTGTCATGAATTAGCTCATTTGAAACATATGAACCATTCAAAATTATTTTGGCATGAAGTTGAAAGGATTTTTCCTAAATACAAAATTTACAAGAAACAACTCAAAGATCAAGCACTCTCTCTATTCACGCTAGATTAATAATTTATTGATATCCTCGATCATTAACGAAGTATCTGTGCCATATGGAAACCTAATCCTTACTCGGCCACTTTTGTCGATGATGTAAATCCCTGCAGAATGATCGATGGTGTAATCATTCCCCTGCGGTACCGCTTGATAAAATACTTTGAATTGGTCTGCGACTTTTTTTATTTGATCTTTCGAGCCAGTTAATCCAGTCATATTGTCGCCAAAACGTGGAATGTAATTTTTTAATTCATCAACAGTATCTCGACCGGGATCAACACTGACAAATAGCACTTTAAATTTTTCAGGTTGATCTATTTGCTCAGTAATCATTTTTAACTCAGTTAAAGATGTTGGACAGATATCTGGACAATGGGTAAAACCAAAAAATACTGCAACCACATTGCCCAACAAATTATTTGAGTCAAACACTTCATTATCATGAGACGTTAACTCTATTCTTCCATTTAATCCAGCTTCAGTAATGTCTGAGCCATGAAAATTTAAAGTATCACTTCCACATGCACTTAAAATAAGGAATAATATGCAAATTAGCTTTTTAAACATTTATATTTATGTAGTTCATTAATTTAAAAAATCACATTCTAACAAATAATAGGAAATATGATGGCAGTAATTCAATCAATGTCTGATCGTGATGGGTTAATCTGGTTCGATAAGAAAATGACACCTTGGCGTGAAGCACAGACTCATGTTCTCACCCACACTCTTCATTACGGTTTAGGTGTTTTTGAGGGTGTTCGAGCTTATGAGGCAGAAAAAGGAACAGCTATCTTTAGATTAAAAGAACACACCAACCGTCTATTTAATTCTGCTCATATTGTAAGTATGGCTATGCCCTTCTCTAAAGATGAAATCAACCAAGCCCAAATTGAGAGTGTGAAAGAAAATAAACTGAAATCTGCTTATATTCGTCCCATGGCATTTTATGGATCTGAGAGCATGGGAATATCAGCAAAAACACTGTCTACCCATGTAATTGTTGCTGCATGGAGCTGGGGTGCTTACATGGGTCAAGAAGCATTAGAAAAGGGAATTGCTGTAAAAACGTCTTCTTTCTCGCGCCATCATGTAAATGTCACTATGTGTAAAGCAAAAGCCAATGGAAATTACATGAATTCGATTCTTGCCCATCAAGAAGCAATTAATGACGGATACAATGAAGCACTTCTTTTAGATACGCAAGGTTTCGTGTCTGAGGGCTCTGGAGAAAATATATTTTTAGTAAAAAATGGAGACCTAATCACGCCTAGCCTATCTTCTGCTTTGGAAGGAATTACTCGAGATACAATCATTGAAATAGCCAAAGCTCATAGCATACAAGTGATAGAAAAAAACATTACTCGTGATGAAGTATACACTGCAGACGAAGCATTTTTTACTGGGACAGCCGCTGAAGTTACTCCAATTAGAGCACTTGATCGACGCAATATTGGCAAAGGCGCACGTGGAGAGATTACTGAATTTCTTCAAAAAACTTATTTCGATGTAGTGTCTGGAAAAAATACGAAATATGGTGACTGGCTCACCTATGTCTAAGAATCAACAAAAAGTATTCGAAGTTGCTAAAAAAGATTTACCTGTTTTTTGCCCACCAAAAAATCCTAATTTTTGGGCTCTTCATCCAAGAGTATATTTAGATCACCATGGCAAAGATGTTGTAAATTGTCCCTATTGCGGGACGATGTATAAGATTATTTAACAAATTCTATTTGCTCTATTTTTGAGTAATCTGTCAGCTTCTTAATTTTAGATAAATAAGATTTTTTATCTTTACTCATCATAAATAAAATAGTTTTTTTCTCTGAAGGATGTATCTGATCAATATATCTAGTTAACACTTTCAATACAGCTTTTGTCGTATCGACAATCTGTATTTCTGGGAGTAGCTTTTTCAGTTTATTTTTTATGAGTGGGTAGTGAGTGCATCCCAAAACTAACGTATCCACCTTATCTTGAAGTAATTGTTTAATAATAGGTAATAGAATGGCGTCTAACTTTATATCGGATGTCGACTGGTTCTCTATTTCTTCAACTAAGCCCAGACCCGGTATGATGCAAATTTTATGCTGATCTGATGTGAATCGATCAACAAGAGAGATAAATCTTGAGCTTTTAATTGTTCCCTCAGTCGCCAATATACCAATGTTATTATTTTTAGTTAAAGTGATTGCAGGTTTAATGCCAGGCTCCATTGCTACTATTGGAAATTTAAACTTAGCTCTTAATGAATTTGCCACATAGGCAGTGGCTGTATTGCATGCAATAACTGCTGCTTCAATATGATATTGTTGATTTAAACTAGAAAATATCTCACATACTCTATTTTCAATAAAATCTTTGGTTTGAAGACCGTATGGTAGATTCTGATTATCGGCTACATAGATTAATTGCTGGCTTAAATTCAAAGAAATTATTTCTTTTAGGATAGATGTGCCGCCCAAGCCTGAATCAAAAATTATAATTACTGGTGTATCTTGAGCCATAAATTTCATATAATGTTTATTATAAAGACGATCAAAAATTATGGCTGATAGATTAACACATATTTATACTAAAACTGGAGACAATGGAGAGACATCCCTTGGTAACGGACAACGCGTTAAAAAAAATTCAGCCAGGGTGGAGTGCCTCGGATCAATTGATGAATTAAATTCCATCATTGGTTTAATTCTTACAGAAGCTGTTCCTGAAAAAATCAAAACTACACTCACAGAAATACAACATGACTTGTTTAACATTGGTGGTGAATTGTCTATTCCAAGTCATAAACTGTTAGATTCAAAAAGGGTTGATTTTTTAGAAATTGAGCTAGATGCAATGAATCAAAAACTTCCACCATTAAAAGAATTTATTTTGCCTGGTGGTTCAAAACAAGCCGCTCTCGCCCATGTCGCAAGAACAGTATGTCGCCGTGCTGAAAGAAACTGTATTAATTTGAAAGAAATTGAAGAGATTAATAGTTCCTCAATGTATTATCTCAACCGCCTATCAGACTTCCTTTTTGTTCTGGCCAGGACACTGAATCAAGAAAATAATGTTCCAGATACACTTTGGAAGCGAAGTTGACATCAAGCCCTGCTAATAAAAAACTTTCTAATCAGTATTCTTTAAATAATAAATCGATACCAAGCTTCGTATTAGAAGTAATTAGAAAGTTACAACAATATGACTTTCAAGCTTATATGGTTGGAGGATGTATAAGAGATTTACTTCTTAATATTCAACCAAAAGACTTTGATATCGCTACCAATGCACATCCAGATCAAGTCACTGCCATTTTTAAAAATTCCAGAGTTATTGGCAGACGCTTCAAGATTGTTCATGTGAGGATTGATAGAAAAATTATTGAAGTTTCTACATTTAGAAAAAAACCTTCTGAGGTGAATAAGCTAAGAAATGGAGTGGTTCAGGATAACGCGTTCGGAACAATTGAAGAAGATGCTCAGAGGCGAGACTTTACAATGAATGCTATTTTTTATGACCCAATAAATAATCATTTATTTGATCCATTTAATGGCAAAAAAGATATTGAAAATAGGAATATTAATTTTATTGGAAATCCTGAACAAAGAATCAATGAAGACCCCGTAAGACTTTTGAGAGCAATCCGTTTTCATGCAAAACTTGAATTTAATCTGGGATTAACATTAGGCAATATAAAAAAGTTCATCCCACTCTTAGACAATATCCCTTACTCAAGAATTTTTGATGAAATGATGAAGTTCTTTTTAACGGGCCATGCAAAGAAAAGTATCTTCGTGTTAAAAGAATATCAATTGCTTGACTTATTTTTTCCTTTTTTATCGAATCATTCCCTAGATAAAAATAGTCTTCTTATTCATGGGATGAGTAATACAGACACAAGGGTTAAGGCAGATAAGACTGTCAACCCAGGCTTTCTAATGGCTGTGATTTTATGGGATGCTTTTAATCATTCACTGAAGAATAATGATTCTAATCTAACATTAGATACCCAAATTAAACATTTCTTTAATAAAACAGATCCAAATATTTTTATCCATAATCGTTTTATTAAATACATCTCAGAAATTTGGAGACTGCAACCCAGATTTACAAAGCTTAAAACAAGATCTGTTTACAGGCTTTCCAATCATCCAAGGTTTAGAGCTGCCTATGATTTTCTTCTTCTGAGATGCAACTCTGATCTAGAAGAAAAAAGATATGGTGAATGGTGGACAAAATGGCAAGAAGCTGATGAAGCATCAAGAAAAATATTGCTGATAACTAAAGAGTAATATGCATACGGTATATTTAGGTTTAGGAAGTAACATGTCAAATCCTCTTAAACAATTAAAGGATGCCATTTTTTCAATCAACAATATAGAAAAAACCTCTGTTCAAAAAAAATCAAATGTATACGAATCACTTCCTGTTGGTTATTTAAATCAACCAAATTTTTTTAACCAAGTTATATCAATTGAAACCAATTTATTACCAAAAGAATTATTGCAACACTTTCAAGAGATTGAAAAAAAACAAAAAAGAATAAAAAAAATATTCAATGGACCTCGAACCATTGATATCGATATTCTTTTATTTGATGATTTATGTGTTAATGAAAAAGAGTTAGTTATCCCCCACCCTAGAATGCTAGAAAGGGCATTTGTAATGATTCCATTACTTGAAATTGAGCCATCAATAAAAATACCCAAAATAAACAACCTCAAAGAATTTTTAGGTAAACTTGACATAAAAACTATAAACATAATTAATGATTAATCCCTTTAAGAAATATCCTTATATTGTTGTTGAAGGACCGATTGGCTCTGGCAAATCGACTTTATCAAGAATGCTAAGTGAAAACTTTGGCTCTAATTTCATTAAAGAAAAAGCTGACCAAAATCCTTTTCTTCCTAAGTTTTACAAAAACATGTCTCAGTATGCTCTTCCCACTCAATTATTTTTTCTTTTTCAAAGAGCTGAGCAAATCAATGACATAAAACAAAATGATTTCTTTCATAAGGGCACGGTGTCAGACTTTTTTATTTATAAAGATCCAATTTTTGCCCAACTCAACTTAGATGAGGAAGAACTAAAACTTTATAAACAAATTTATCAGTTTCTGGAGCTTAAAGTTCCAAAACCAGATCTGGTAATTTATCTTCAAACGCCTGTAGAGTTATTAAAAAAAAGGGTGGAAAGACGAAGCATCAACTATGAAAAAACTATTTCTACAGAGTACCTAGAAAAAATTGCTGAAGCTTACAGCAACTTTTTTCATTTTAAATATAATCAAAAACTTTTAATTGTGAATAACGAAAACCTAGATATTATTGATGATCCTGGAGCTATTTCAATGTTAGTTGAAAAAATTGAGCAATTATCGTCTACAAGAGAGTTTTTTAATCCTCGGGTAATCTAATAACATGAGTAAAAAATTAAAAGTTAAAAAAAATAATTTTTTAAAAATCATGAGTTGTTATGATGCAACATCTGCTACTATTGCAAACCTTCTAGGTTGTGATGCTATTTTAGTTGGAGACTCAACAGGAATTCTCAATTTAGGTTATAAAAATACCGCTGATGTAAATCTAAAAAATTTAATAGAGATTCTAAAAATAATTAAAAAAGTAACGTCATTACCTATCATCGCTGACCTCCCATCACACTCATTAACAAATAATCAGCTAGCCATATCTCATGCGAAAAAGCTAACTAAATTTGGTGCAGATATAATAAAAATAGAAGGTCATGGTGAGATTAATCATCTAGTCGCCACATTAACAAAAAAAAATATAGCTATTTGTACTCATATTGGCATCACACCTCAAAAGTACTCGCCAAAAAATACACCAAGTGAATATGCACGAATAGCAAAAGAACATGAATATTCTGGGGCAAAACTGATTGTCTTGTCAAAGATGTCGACAGCAGCAAATAAAAAAGTATCTGAGAATGTCTCAATACCATTGGTTGGTTATAAAAATACAAATTTCTGTAATGGAAAAGTTGACGTAATGTATGCAGCACTTGGTTTACTAAAGGGTGAGGAAATAAAAATCAATATTAATCAACAAAGTGCTGCCTTCAAAAACCTAATTAATTTTTTTAAAAAAACTTGATGAAGACTATTAAAAGTATTCTGGAGTTGAACAAGTTTGTTTCACAAAAAAAAGAAATTGCTTTTGTGCCCACAATGGGTAACTTGCATGATGGGCACTTAGCATTAGTTCGTAAAGCGCGTAGTCTAAATAAATTAGTAGTAGTCTCAATTTTTGTTAATGAAATCCAATTTAATAGTTCAGCCGACTTTAAATCTTATCCAAGAACTCTTAAAGAAGATCTTATTAAGTTACAAAAAGAAAATGTTGACATTGTTTTTGTTCCCAATAAAGAACAAATGAATGCAATCAACAACCCCTTTACGTTTGATTTAAAAAAAATAAAGCATGATTTATGTGACAAAAGTAGACCTGGTCATTTTGAAGGTGTCATAAGTATCGTAGCTCGTTTTTGCAATGTAATTCGACCGAGTTATTTGCTACTAGGTAAAAAAGATTATCAACAATTATTTATTTTAAAAAAGTTTTTAAATGATTTTTGTTACCCTATTAAAGTATTAGCAGTAAATACTGAACGAGAACAATCGGGGCTTGCTATGAGCTCGAGAAACTCACTAATTGCAAAAAAATATCTGCCTGTTGCCTCAATGCTTCACCAACAACTGACTTACATCAAATCAAATTTAAAAACAATTTCTGATCTGTGTTCAATAGAGCAAAAAGTTGCTAAAGAACTACAGGATAATGGCTGGAAAATAGATTATGTGTCGATACGATCACAAAAAACTTTATTAGTACCCCATCATAGTGAAAGAAAACTAGTTGCACTCGTTGCTGCATATTTAGGGAAGGTTCGCTTAATTGATAATATTGAATTTTGCATCTAAATATATCTGAGTTTATAATAGCGTCTTACAAATTATTTGGTGTTTTAACTTTATGTTAAGAAGAATGTTGAAATCAAAGTTACATCGAGTAACGGTTACTCACTCTGAATTGGAATATGAGGGTTCATGTGCCATAGATATTAATTTACTTAAAGAAGCAAATATCAATGAGTATGAACAAATTGCTATTTACAACATTACTAATGGCGAAAGATTTACCACCTATGCCATCTCAGCTGAACAGGGTTCGGGCATTATTTCAATTAACGGTGCTGCCGCTCATAAAGCTAATCCTGGTGATATGCTTATTATCGCGACCTATGCAGATTATAATGAAATTGAATTAGAAAAATATTCGCCTTCATTGGTTTATGTTGATAGTGAGAATAACATTACCATTACAAAAAACTCCATCGACATTCAAGCTGCCTAAAATTTGACTTCAGGAACACAATTAAATCAAATCATTGTCAACTCTCTAGAAGACATTAAAGCTTTTGATATTACTGTGATTGATGTACGAAAAAAAACATCTATTACTGATTATATGATCATTGCATCAGCCAATTCTAATAGACAAACCAAAGCATTAGCCAGGCATTTAAAAGACACCCTTAAGGATATTGGTAAAAGTGTGGCAAATATCGAAGGTGAAGGAGACGGAGAATGGGTTTTAGTTGACCTCAGCGAAGTTCTTGTTCATATCATGCTGCCAACCACAAGAGCCTACTTTAATCTTGAAGAGCTTTGGCAATCATAATTGATTATCAAAATAATCAGCATTGGTTCACAACCTGGTAAAGAAATAAATCATTTAATTGACTTCTACTCACACAAGGTCTCTGCATATTCAAAGATTGAGTGGATCAACCTTCAGTTAAAATCAAAAGATAAGAATATTAAAATCAAGAAAGAGCTTGAGTCACAAAACATTCTTTCAAAAATTGATAGCAATGCTTTTGTTTTTACTTTGGATGAAAAAGGACAAACTTTTTCATCTGTTGAAATGTCACAACAGCTGGAAAAAATCATGTTAAATCATTCAAATATAAATTTTATTATTGGTGGTGCTGATGGACTGGACCAGACTGTTCTTGATAAAAGCAACCTGGTGATGAGTCTATCCAATTTAACTTTGCCACATCAGTTGGTTAAAGTCTTTTTAATTGAACAAATTTATAGATCGTATTCTATTATCAATAATCTCCCATACCATCGTGAATAAACCTTTTTTAAAATCATTAGTATGGCTTCGAAGAGACCTCCGCCTCCATGACAATACTGCTTTATACGAGGCTGCTTGTCAATCAAACTCGATCAGCATTTGCTTTGTTTTCGATACAAATATTTTGGGTAAGCTTAAAAATAAAAATGATCAGAGAGTCGATTTTATTTATCAAATATTACAAGACATTAAGCAAACTCTAAAACAATACGGTTCTGACATCTGGATACTATTTGGCGACCCTGTCCATGAAATACCAAAACTAGCGGAGTCGATAAATGCTAATGCTGTTTTTGTAAATAGAGATTATGAGAAATATGGGATAAATCGTGATAACGATGTCCAAAAAAAATTATTAGGATTAAATAAAACATTCCATTCTTTCAAAGATCAAGTCCTCTTTGAAGCGGATGAGATTGTGACAAAAAACAACACACATTACTCTGTATTTTCGCCTTATAGAAATAATCACCTTGAAAAATTACTTATGAGCGGTTCAGGAATAAATTCATACAAGCTGGATGACATAACTTTTGAAATATTTCACATTGATAATACGTTGACACTTAATGGTATTGGTTTTGACAGTTCAAATATCTCATCTTTTCAGATTGCTACCACTCATCAAGACATACAGAATCAAATTAATGAATTTAAAGATAGGCTTGAGCATTATGATCAAACAAGAAATTTTCCTGCAATCAAAGGTGTTTCATACCTCTCTGTTCATAACAGATTTGGAACTATTTCTATTAGAGAAATAGCAAATATTTGTTTACAAAATTATTCAACATCTGGATCAAAGTCATGGTTAAACGAGTTAATTTGGCGTGATTTTTATTCCCAGATCATTGTTAACTTTTCTCACGTACAGGATGGTCACTCTTTCAAACAACAATACGATAATTTGCAATATGAAAATAATGAGTCCTTTTTTGAATCGTGGAAGCAAGGTATGACAGGTTTTCCGATAGTGGATGCAGCCATGCGACAATTAAACACAACAGGCTATATGCATAATCGATTAAGAATGATTGTTGCTTCTTTTTTAACCAAGGATCTTTTGATTGATTGGAGATGGGGCGAAGAATATTTTAAAGAGAAATTAATTGACTATGATTTTTCTGCAAACAATGGCGGTTGGCAATGGGCAGCCTCGGTTGGCTGCGATGCCCAGCCATGGTTTAGAATTTTTAATCCATTACTCCAGTCACAAAAATTTGACAGTGATGGGAAATTTATAAAGAAATACGTGCCCGAATTAAGTGAATTTGATAAAAAAAATATTCACGAGCCTCATATGAAATTTAATCCAAAGAATTACCCAAAGCCTATTATTGATCATGCGGTCCAAAGACAAAAGGCATTAAAAATGTTTGAAAATATTAATGATGTTGCAAAAAAACAACATTAATTAAAATATATCTATTATCGTGAAATATTTTTTAAAACATCTAAGACTTAACAGATAAATTATTAGATAATATGCCTAATGAACATTAAGAATATCTGTAAACATTTCACCTTGTTGGTTTTAATCCTTATTCTAGGAGGCTGTGCTACAACAAACAACCCAGATCCATTGGAAAGCATGAATCGTGGAATATATAAATTCAACACAGCTTTTGATGATAATGTTGCTAAACCAGTAGCCAAAGGGTACAAAGCCGTAGCGCCATCTTTTATTGTCAAAGGAGTTAATAATTTCTTCAACAACATTAGAGATATTATTACCGTTATTAATGACCTTCTCCAATTCAAAGTCAAACATGCACTGAATGATGCAAGCAGGGTTGCCATTAACTCCACCATTGGTATTTTAGGCTTCGTTGATGTTCATACAATGACTGGTGGAGAAAGACGTAAAGAAGATTTTGGTCAAACACTAGGACATTGGGGTGTAGGTTCAGGTGCTTATATTGTTATTCCATTTTTTGGGCCTTCAACCATTAGAGATGGTTTTGGGTTAGTTGCAGATACCTTATATTTTGATCCGATCAGTTACATCAGTGATGTCAGGACTAGAAACCAAGTAAGACTTGGTCAATTTATTGACGCAAGAACGGAATTGCTCAATGCCTCTGACATCCTTGAAGAAGCCTCAATTGATCCTTATGCATTCCAGCGTGATGCTTACCTGCAATATCGTAACAATCTTGTAAATGATTCTGATGGATCTGTCGATTACGATGATGAAAATTTATTATCAGACGGGTATGAGCCATTTACTGAAGAAGAATTAGTTTCATCTGCCACCAATAATTAATCTACAGCCTTCTAACTGGCTCCTACAGCCATTTTCTCAATTAATACCGAGCCAATATATTTTGAGCTATTAGAATTCACATCATCTGCGATACAGATAATATCCATCGCCATATCCTTTAAATTTCCTGCAATGGTAATTTCTTCAACAGCATGCTGAATTTCACCATTCTCGATATAAAACCCAGCCGCTCCTCTGGAAAAATCACCATTTACCATATTTACCCCATGCCCAAGCAATTCAGTAATAAGAAACCCTTTCCTTATATCTTTAATCATTTGAGCGAGAGAAATATTGTGATGCTCAAATATTAAGTTGTGTGTTCCCCCAGCGTTTCCTGTAGTTGAAAGATTTAATTTTTTTGCAGAATAGTTTGATAGCAAATAACGATTTAATATACCCTGGTCAATTAAGGTATTATCAAAAACCTCCACCCCTTCATCATCAAAATAAGTTGATGCATGGCCTTTTATTAAGAGTGGCCTTTCTGAAATAGTTAATCGATCAGATGCTATTTTTGTTCCAATAGTGTCCAGTAAAAAAGAATTTTGTCGGTATAAATTTCTTCCTGATATTGCTGACAAGATGGGATTTATAATCGCATCAGAAATGGTATTATGAAAAATAATTGGATAGTTTCCCGTCTTAATTTTTTTAACATTTAGTCGATCAATCGTGTTTTTTGCCGCCTCTTCGCCGAGTTGGGTTGGATTTTTTAAGTCACGAAAATCTCTGACATTGGAATAATCATAGCTTCTTTGCATTGCTTGGTCTTTTGAACCTATGACAGAACAATAAAGCGAGTATCTTGAACCAGGAAAACCGCCAAAGAATTTATTAGAATTGGAATACATAAATATTGAGGAGTTATAGTTAATGGTGGCGCCTTCTGAGTTGGTAATTCGCTCATCATATGATTTAGCGGATGACTCCGTTTTTTTGGCAATTTCTAGCATGTCTTCAAAACTTAATTCTAGTGGATAAAAAATATCTACCGGTCTTGTTTTTTTGGGATGTAAATCTTGTTCAACAATACCAAAATATAGGTCTTGCTCAGTGACCTTGAGCATATTAAGCGAATTACTAATTAAATGTTGTATGGTTTTTTTTGAAAAATCAGAAGAAGAGACAACACTTTTTCTTCCATTTTGATACAAAGTTAACGTAACATTTTTATCATTATTGATTTCAAAAGTTTCAACATCTTCATTGCGCACAGTTAAATTTTTACCTGATGAGATACTTACATCGACCTCAGCAGATTCAGCGCCTAGTTTCTTGGACTGCGTTATAATGTCTTCACAGAAATTTTTTAGTTTTTCTTCGGAGTAACCAAGAATTTCATTTTGCATAAAAATCCTAAAACTAACTAATAATATTGCTCGTTATCATATGGAAGATTCAATAAAAAGTAAAACTCAATTAAAAAAAGAAGCTGATGATATACAACAATTTGGTATTGAAATATCTAATCTTCCAGATCATAAAATAAAAGAGCTATCCTTAAGTGACGAAATAATTGAAGCTATTATTTTTTATAAGGAGATAAAAAAAAATAGTGCTAAGCGAAGGCAAGCACAGTTTTTAGGAAAACTATTGCGAGACTTCGATCTATCAAATGTCACTCAAGAAATGGACACATTAAAAGCCTTCTCAAGACTACAAATCAAATTCGAACATGAGGCAGAGTTATGGAGAAAAAAACTCATTAATGATCAATCAGCATTGAATGAATACATCAATGAATTCCATCCTGATTTAACCAATTTAAACCAAACAATAAATGCTGCTCGCAAAGAATTTCAATCTGACAAGAAAAGTAAAAATTACAGAAACTTATATCGAATCATTCTTACAGATATAAAAAAAATTAGATCTGCACCTTAATATTATTTAAGTTGCCATCTCGCATGTATGCAATTTCTACAACATTTCCCTTATTCTTTATCAATTCCTTGATAAACTCATTAGGCTCTTTTAAGCTAATACCATTGATAGTCATTATTCGATCTTTTCTTACGATTCCTGAATTCGCTGCAGCAGAATCCTTTATAACAGCTACAACAAACAAGCCACCGTCTTCATATCTTTCATCATCTTCCTTAAAACTTATTAGATGGGTTCCAAAAAGAGGTTTAGGTAATTTTGCCCAATAGGATACGTAAAAATCAAACATTGCATCTGAGTCAGCAAGATCATTCGGATCAATGATGATTTCTTCAATTTTTCCATCATCATCTAATTTTTTCTTTTTAATATTTTCTCTTGCCCTCTTTATTGCCGTAGCTCTAGTTGCCTCATTGATTTGACGATCATAAACAAGCAAAGTGTCGGCTTTGATTTGCTTACCAAAATCTAACGCTTCTGCAGGAGGCACATATGTTCCAGCAAAAGATGAAAAGCCAATTAAGTCATACCCTTCTTCTAACATCATTATATTGTCTTTGTCTTTGTCCCAACCTCTGTAAATTTCAGTTTGAGGATCTGGATTAAGTGATTTAAGGTTCTTGTCTCCTTGTTGTTGATAATTTTTTTCAAACACATTCTCGGCATATAGATTTGGTAAAATAAAAAATGTGAGGAGCGCAACTATGTATTTTTTCATGGTGTCTTCTTTAAAATTAATCACAGGAGATCTGACTTATATATGGGAAAAAAATTCATTAAGATTGGTTTAGTTTCAATTAGTGATCGCGCAACAAAAGGTGAGTATGAGGATCTGGGTCTACCTCACTTGAAAGAATGGTGCCAACAGGTGATTATTGATGAAATTATTTTTGTAGAAAAACTAATCCCAGATGAATTTGAGCTCATCAAGTCAACATTAATTGATTTAGCAGACATTGACCAATGTCATTTAATCCTCACCACTGGAGGAACTGGCCCTAGTAAAAGAGACGTGACGCCGGATGCTACCGATGCTGTTGCAGATAAAATTATGCCAGGATTCGGCGAGCAAATGAGACAAATTAGTCTTAATTTTGTGCCAACTGCTATCCTGTCCAGGCAAATTGCTGTGATAAGAAATAAGGCTCTTATTATCAATCTCCCTGGACAACCAAAAGCAATCAAAGAGACTCTTGAAGGTTTAAAAAATAAAAATAATGAAATAACTGTTCCAGGAATATTTGCTGCTGTACCATACTGCATAGAGCTCATTGGAGGCCCAGTCATTAAAACAAATGACGATATTGTTAAGGCTTTTAGGCCAAAAAAATGAATGAATTTGATTTAATAAAAAAATATTTTAATTTCACAAGCAAACATGCGGTATTAGGTATTGGTGACGATGCCGCCCTCATCCCAATAAATAAAAATGAATTTATGGCCATATCTATGGATACTTTAAATATTGGTCATCATTTTACTGAAGATTCGGATCCATATTATTTGGGGTGGAAGTCACTTGCTGTAAATGTCTCGGACATAGTCTCAATGGGCGGTCAACCTCGCTATGCCCTCCTTTCAATTTCCCTAAAAAATCTTGATGTAAATTGGATTGGAAAATTCACCAAAGGAATTAAGGCTTGTGCTAAAAAATATAATATTGAAATCATTGGTGGTGATACGAATAAAGGATCCACATCAATTTCAATTGCTATTATGGGTAATGTATCCTCCAAGAATGTTTTAAAAAGAAGTGGGGCAATTCCAGAGGATGAAATTTGGGTGACTAATGAGGTTGGTTACGCTGCATTACATTTTAATCAACATTCCCTGTTGCCTAAGTACAAAAAATCTATTTCAAACTGCTTAAAAAAAAGATCCCAAGAAGAATTCCTCAAACCACAACCCCCCTTAGAATTCATTCAAGAAACGAAATCAATGATTAATTCAGCTATTGATTTATCTGATGGTTTGGTTGGAGATCTTAAACATATACTGAAGAGCAGTTCCGTTGGAGCCAAAATAGAAATTAACGAAATTCCTATGCATAAATGGTTTATGGAAAATAATCAATATGAACTAGCAATATGCGGTGGTGAGGATTACCAAATTTTAATGACTGCCTCACATAAATATCATAACAAAATTCAAAATTTACTAAAGAAATACTGCCTTAAAGGTGCCATGATTGGAAAGATAACTAAGGATAAAAAAATTGAATATTCACTTCATGGTAAAAAAATAAAATTAAGTAAGGAAGGATATACTCACTTTGGTTAACTTAAAATTTTTATTTAGTAATATTTGGCATTTTATTGCACTAGGTTTTGGTACCGGTTTGATAAAAAAAGGAACAGGAACCTTTGGGACCTTAGTCACTTTCATTTACTTTTTATTTCTTTATAAACTCAATTTGCAGTCCCAGTTATTTATATTTTTCATACTTCTTCTGATTAGCTATGTGAGTGTAAAGAAAACACTTCAGTCTTTAAAAATCAAAGATCCCTCATGTGTAGTAATCGACGAAATTATTGCCTATTTAATTGTGCTTATTCTTCTGCCAAATAATTATTTACTTTATCTAATCAGTTTCATTCTTTTTCGTTTTTTTGATATTTTAAAACCTTGGCCGATAAATAAGCTTGAGGAATTACCAGGGGCAACCGGGGTGATTGCAGATGACTTTGGCGCAGCTATTTTTGCCCTAATAATGACACAAATGGTCTCTTCTTATGTCATCTAATAAACTTCAAAATATTTCTAAAAAATTTATTGATCAAAATTTTCTTCTCGGTGTGGCTGAATCCTGTACTGGTGGTTTATTTGCAAAGAAAATTACTGATGAATCAGGAAGCTCTACATGGTTTGATTGTGGATTCATAACATACAGCAATGAGTCTAAGGTAAGAATGTTGGGTGTTAATAAAGAAGCAATAGAAGAATTTGGTGCTGTCAGTCGAGAGGTAGCGCAAGAAATGGCCATTGGAGTACAAAAAAATTCAAGAGCTATTTTTTCTATTTCAATCACAGGGATTGCTGGACCTAATGGGGGGTCAGCAGAAAAGCCGGTTGGCACTGTTCATGTGTGTTTTGCTTTTAAGGAAACTGTATTAAAAGACTATAAATTAGAGCTATCAGGAGAAAGGTCTTCTATCAGAGAACAGACGGTAAGTTTTATTATTGAAGAGCTTGATAAACTTACTTTTAGTGACCAAATATGAAATAATTACAAGTCAATTAAATTAAATCTTAGGGTATAAAAATAATGGATGAAAATAAACAAAAAGCGCTAGAAGCCGCGATGGCCCAAATTGAAAAACAATATGGCAAAGGCTCTGTAATGAAGATGGATGGCACAGAAATAGATGAGTCCATTGAGGCAATTTCTACAGGCTCTTTAGGTTTAGATATAGCCCTCGGTATCGGAGGTCTTCCAAAAGGGAGAGTTGTTGAAATTTATGGGCCTGAATCATCCGGGAAAACATCCCTAACACTATCTGTAATTGCAGCTGCTCAAAAAGCAGGCGGAACAGCAGCCTTTATAGATGCGGAACATGCGCTCGATACACAGTATGCTGCCAAACTAGGTGTTAATTTGACCGACCTTCTTATTTCACAGCCTGATACTGGTGAACAAGCACTGGAAATTACAGACATGCTTGTCAGAAGTGGTTCGGTTGATGTGGTCGTGGTGGATTCGGTTGCAGCCCTGACCCCACGGGCTGAAATTGAAGGTGATATGGGTGATTCTCATATGGGTTTACAAGCTAGATTGATGTCACAAGCTTTAAGAAAGCTCACTGGAAATATTAAGAAAACCAATACCCTTGTAATTTTTATTAACCAAATCCGAATGAAGATCGGGGTTATGTTTGGAAATCCTGAAACTACTACAGGTGGTAATGCACTAAAGTTTTACTCATCTGTAAGGCTTGATATCCGTAGAATTGGCGCAATCAAAAAAGGTGATGAAGTCATTGGTGCCGAAACACGAGTAAAAGTAGTTAAGAATAAAGTTGCACCTCCTTTCCGTCAAGCAGAATTCGATGTAATGTACGGCGAGGGAATTTCTTTAGAAGGAGAAATTATTGAGCAAGGTGTTCAATTGAAATTGATCGAAAAAGCTGGGGCTTGGTACAGCTATAATGGTGAAAAAATTGGCCAAGGTAAAGATAATGTTCGAGAGTATTTAAAACAAAATCCTGAAATCTCTAAGAACCTTGAAGACCAAATCAGAGCGAACGCTAATCTTGCAAACTCAAAAATGATTGTCGAGAATCAAACTGATGAAGATGCAGTTGATGAAGATGCAAGCTGATGATCCTCTCAAAAGATTAAAAAACAGAGCTCTTTACTATCTTGCTAAAAGAGAATATGGCTTTATCGAATTGGTAAATAAAATTAAACCCTTCGCTGCTGATGAATTAGATTTGAATTTAGATAGTTGTTATCAAATAGTCGAAGAACTCAAACTAAAAGGTCTGCAATCAGATTATCGATTTTGTGAATCATACGTTAACTCGAAAAAAAGAAAGTTTGGTCTTCAAAAAATTAGTTATGAGTTGAAACAAAAAGAAATTGATGATTTTTTGATTGAAGAATTTATTGAGGTGTTAAGAGGCGAGGAATACGAGTCTGCAAAAATAGTTTGGGAGAAAAAATATTCATCTCTACCAACAGATTTAAATGAAAAAAATAAACAAATAAAATTTATGCAAAATAGAGGTTTTAGTTTCGATACTATAAAAAAAATTATTAAATGAAATCATTAACCAGTAACCAAATACGAGAAATATTCCTTAATTTTTTTAAGGAAAAAGGACATACTGTTGTTTCTTCGAGCAGCTTAGTTCCTGGCGATGATCCAACTTTACTGTTTGCCAATGCTGGTATGAACCAATTCAAAGATTTTTTCCTTGGTTATAAAAAACCAAAATACACAACCGCAACATCCAGTCAAAAATGTGTCCGAGCAGGAGGTAAGCATAATGATTTGGAAAATGTCGGTTATACAGCAAGACATCATACGTTTTTCGAAATGCTTGGTAACTTTAGCTTTGGAGATTACTTTAAATTGGAGGCGATTCAGTACGCATGGGAATTACTAACTGAAAGATTACAAATACCTTCGGAAAAACTATTAGTCACCGTTTACCATGAAGATTTAGAGGCATATGACATATGGAAAAACGTAATAAAGCTTCCAGCTGAAAAAATTATTAAGATTTCAGACAAATCTGAAAAGTACATTTCTGATAATTTCTGGATGATGGGTGATACTGGGCCATGTGGTCCATGCAGTGAAATTTTTTATGATCATGGTGCAGATATTCCAGGAGGCCCTCCTGGAAGTAAAGATGAAGATGGTGATCGTTTTATTGAAATTTGGAACTTAGTGTTTATGCAATTCAATAGGAATGAGAATGGCGAAATGGAAGCATTACCAAAACCTTCCGTCGATACTGGAATGGGTCTTGAAAGAATATCAGCTGTTTTGCAGTCTGTTCATTCGAATTATGACATTGATTTGTTTCAAAATTTAATTCAAGACACCGCCCAAACTCTAAAATGCAAGGATTTATCTCATTCATCTTTAAAGGTCATTGCCGATCACATCAGGTCCATTGCATTTCTAATTAATGATGGCGTGCAACCTTCCAATGATGGAAGAGGTTATGTCTTAAGAAGAATACTAAGACGTGCAATTCGTCATGGTTATAAGCTGGGTGCAACAGGATCTTTTTTAATGCCCATACTGAATAGTCTTGCTAATAACATGCAAGAAGCCTATCCCGAGCTCTTAACCAATATAAAGAAAATTGAAAAAACGACACTTCAAGAAGAGGACAAGTTTTTTGAAACCATTGCTAACGGTATGAGTATCCTCGAGCAAGAAATAAACCTCACCAAAAAGAATAAATCAACTTTAAATGGCTCAGTAGCTTTTAAACTACATGACACATTTGGATTTCCAATAGATTTAACAGCTGACATTTGTCGAGAACATGACATTACTATTGATCAGGCAGGTTTTGATCAAGATATGGCTGAACAAAAAAATAAAGCCAAAAATGCCTCCCAATTTAAAGCAAAAGACTCGACCGTCATTGATACTGATCCAACAAAGTTTTTGGCGTACACGCATAATGAGGAATTCTCTACAATTGAATCAATTATTTTCAACAATGAACCTGCAGTTGAAGTATCGGCAAATAACGCATGTAATTTAGTAGTGAAAGAATCTCCATTTTATGCTGAATCTGGAGGTCAAGTAGGCGATACTGGAAAGATTTTTAATGATCAAGCTGAGTTTATTGTTCATGACACCCAGAAACTGCCCAATGGAGTAATTCTTCATATCGGTGAATTGATTCGTGGACGATTAAAGAAAAAAGATCCTGTTTTATGCCAGGTAGATCATGTTAGAAGAGATTCAATCAAAAGAAATCACTCGGCCACCCATTTGCTTCACAAGGCATTAAAAACTGTATTGGGCGATCATGTTGAACAAAAAGGGTCTCTTGTGAATGAGTTAAGAACACGTTTTGATTTTTCACATTCTAATGCTCTCAGCGAAACAGAAATTCAACAAGTTGAACAAATTGTAAACAATGAAATTCTTCAAAATAATCCAACCTCTGCAGAAGTAATGGCTATAGATAAAGCAAAAAAAAGTGGGGCTATGATGCTTTTTGGAGAAAAGTATGATGATGAGGTACGTGTTTTAACAATTGGGAATAGTAAGGAGCTTTGTGGAGGCACTCACGTTAATGCAACTGGAGATATTGGACTCTTTAAGATTTTAAATGAAAGCGGAATATCATCAGGTGTCAGAAGAATTGAAGCGACCACAGGGATGAGTTTAATTCAAATTATTGATAAACAAAATCAGCTGTTGAATACAACTGCTAAAGAATTAAAAACTACAAAAGATGATGTAGCTGAAAAAATAAAGCTGGTGATTGATCAAGTTAAAACTCAAGAAAAAACCATTGCCCAATTAAAACAAAAGATTACCAATGCTTCAAAGAATGATCTTTTAGATCAAATTGAAGTGATTGATGGAACAAAAGTTCTTTCAACAAGTATTGATAATATGGAGATACCTCAACTGAGAGCTTTGATAGATGACCTAAAAAATAATATTGGATCCGGTATCATCATCTTAGCAACAATCAATCAAGGTAAGATTAATATCGCTGTCGGCGTAACAAAAGATATCACAAATCAATTCCATGCTGGTAAAATAGCCGGCCAACTTGCAAATATGGTTGGTGGTAATGGTGGTGGCAAGCCAGATATGGCAATGGCTGGGGGTCAAAACATCAATGATCTACCAGAAGCCTTAATTAAGATTAAAAAACTATTAAATTCATGAGCTTGATTGTACAAAAATACGGTGGTACTTCAGTTGCCAATCCTGAAAGAATAAATGCGGTCGCTGACCGCGTAAAAAGACTTGTTGATGATGGTCATCAAGTAGTCGTTGTCGTGTCTGCAATGTCAGGTGAAACAAATAAGCTCTTACAATTAATTAAAGATGTTAGTAAAAAACCAAGTCCCAGAGAATCTGACGTTATAGTCTCAACAGGTGAGCAAGTGACTATCGGTCTCACTGCGCTAGCAATTCAGGAAAGAGGAATCAAATCTAAAAGTTACACAGGGTCGCAAGTGAAAATTCTGACTGACGATGCACACTCCAAGGCAAGAATCATTAATATTGGAACCGAAAATATTCAAAAAGATTTAGCAGATGGATATGTATTAGTCATTGCTGGTTTTCAAGGCGCTGACGAAAATGGAAATATCACCACGTTAGGAAGAGGTGGATCAGACACTACTGCAGTTGCGATTGCTGCTGCTCTCAAGGCGGATGAGTGTCAAATATATACTGATGTTAATGGAATATATACAACAGATCCTAGGGTTGTTTCAACCGCAAGAAAGCTCAAATCCATCACCTTTGAAGAAATGTTAGAATTAGCCAGCTTAGGCTCAAAGGTCTTACAAATTCGTTCTGTTGAGTTTGCTGGAAAATACAAAGTTAAATTAAGAGTTTTATCAAGTTTTGAAAAAAATGGTGATGGGACAATAATTACTTATGAGGAAGATCACAAAATGGAAGATCCAATTATTTCAGGAATTGCCTTCAATCGAGATGAAGCCAAAGTTACTGTTCAAGGAATACCCGATACCCCTGGGCTGGCCTATCAAATCCTAGGCCCAATTGCTGAGCAAAATATTGATGTTGACATGATTATTCAAAATATTGGCCATGACGGTGAAAATGATTTTACATTTACTGTTAATAAGAATGAGTTAGATAAAACTTTAGAAATTGTTGAAGGGATGAAAAGTCATTTAAAGGCAAAACAAATTATTGGAGATCCTAACATTGCAAAACTCTCTCTAGTTGGTGTCGGCATGAAATCCCATGTTGGAGTAGCTAGCAAAATGTTTAGAACACTTTCTGAAGAGGGGATTAATATCAGCACTATTTCAACTAGCGAAATAAAGATATCTATTCTTATCGACGAAAATCTCTTAGATATGGCAGTTCAGTCTCTCCATAAAGCATTTAATTTAGATCAATAATTGGGAAGTTGAAGATTTTCATTTAAAATATCCTTTTAGAACAAGGAGAGCTGGCCGAGTGGTCGAAGGCACTTCCCTGCTAAGGAAGCATACGGGTTTAAGCCTGTATCGAGGGTTCGAATCCCTCGCTCTCCGCCACTTTTAAGGAAAGTTATGCAAGTTCCAATGTATGAATTATCAGTGCCCATGATAATCAATATGCTAGAAAATCTATCTAAAATTCTCAATAAAGCCCAACGATTTGCAGACAAAAGAAAAATTGACTCAACAATATATGTTAACAGTCGATTAATTGCTGACATGTATCCATTATCTCGACAAATTCAAATTGGCACAGATATGGTAAGAAAAGGTATTGGAAGATTGGCAGGAAAAAATGCACCCAGCTACTCAGATAATGAAAAAACAATAAAACAGCTTCAAAGCCGCATCACTAAAACAATTAGCTTTTTAAAAAAAATTAAACCTGCTCAGATGGTAGGGTCTGAAAATAAATACATCGAATTTTCTATTCGAGATAAAAAATTTACTTTCAAAAATGGTGAAGATTATTTAAAAAGATGGATTATTCCCCATTTCTTTTTTCATGTGACTACCACATACAATATTCTTAGAATGAATGGGGTCAATTTAGGTAAATGGGATTTTACAGGTAAATTTTAATGATTCGAAAAATAATATGCTTTCTTATCTCATGCATACTTTTGTCAAGCTGTAGTCAATTTGGTCCAGACTTTATGAAAGCAGGAAGAAATGACTACAACAAAGTGCTTGCACAAACTGACGATGAAGAAACCTTATTGAATCTTGTTCGATTAAGATATGCGGACAATCCAGCTTTTTTAAAAGTGAATAGCGTGTCCACTTCATTTAATTGGAAAGAAGGTTTTGGTTTAGATGGCTCTATTTTTGAGAGTGATGCAGTTGGAAAAAATAATATTGGTATTCGTGGCAATACAGAATACATTGAAAAACCAACCATTTCTTATTCACCTTTGTCTGGTGCAGACTTTGTAAAAAATGTACTTACCCCAATCGATCATCAAGTTATTCTGCTTTTAGCACGATCTGGATGGAGTCTGGAAAGAATTCTTCGACTTACTGTCAACAAAATTAATCACATTGACAATGCTTCCGAAGCTTCAGGGCCAACACCAACAAATTCTCCAGATTATGCTGCATTTAACCAAATTGCTAAAGATTTTAGATTGTTACAAAAAACATCGAAGATTACTTTAGGTTATCAGCTTGATGGAAATCCTGGTGATTTAGCATTGTTAATTAAAAAAGATTACATCGGCGATGCTGATGTAGGAAAGTTTTTATCTGATCTTAAGATAAATAAAAAAAATAATATCATTCCCATCACCCCAAATTATTTTGACGCTTCATCGAATGACAACATTCAAATCGAATCTAGATCTCTAGCAGGTATTTTATTTTTCTTGTCGCACGGAGTTTCAATTCCAGCTGATGATATTAAGGAAGGTCGAGTAACAGTCACTAAGAATGAAAATGGAGATGATTTTGACTGGCAAGTTGTTATGGATAATTTGTTTACTGTTCATACCTCAAAAAAACCACCTGAACAGGCAACTATCGCTGTTGAATACCGAGGAAATTGGTTTTATATCAAAGACAATGATATGCAAAGTAAATACACCCTTATGCTCCTCAATCAAATTGCAGCCCTGCAATCAGGACAGATTGAAAAGGCTGGACCTATTTTGACACTCCCCGTCTCAAGCAACTAGTTAAAACAACTAAATTAGGGATATAATAGCGGTGACGCGCCCGTAGCTCAGCTGGATAGAGTACTTGGCTACGAACCAAGGGGTCAGGAGTTCGAATCTCTTCGGGCGCGCCAATTAAATCTATCTGCGCCCGTAGCTCAGCTGGATAGAGTACTTGGCTTCGAACCAAGTGGTCAGGAGTTCGAATCTCTTCGGGCGCGCCAATATTAAACTTGGCTGTTATAATCGACGAAATAATCTGGATCAACAGTTTCAATCATCGATTTATATTTCTGAACTAATTCATCATCGCCCTCTTCAGACGATAATTCATACAAGACTTCGAGAGCATCTAAGTTTCGTGGGTTTAAAGAAATAGATTTATTTAAAAAGAGCTTTGCGAAATCTCGATTAAACTCCTTCTCCGCCAAACCTAAATAAAACCATGCATTGGTACTGTCATCTTCAGACTGTGTCCACATCTTAGCAATCCTTTTTACTTCAGCCCAGTTAGAGTCTTGAAGTGGCAAAACCACTTGCATAAAAAATGGTTTCTGCTCATCAGGCAAGGCCCAGAAAGGTGCAGTTTCACTTCTAATATCGGTAAGCATTTTTGTTTGCATAACTTTATCTATCCATTCAGTTGGCAAGCAATAAAAATAACCCAATCGTTTTCCAGGGCTCTTAAATGTTGTAATGCCAATCAAATTAAAATCGTTATCAAACAAAGCCCCTCCACTAGAACCAACTGTAAACGTTGCAGAGGTGCGGATTATGGAGCCTTTGTCATAGTTATAAAGAGCTTTTACCTTGCCATAAGAGGGTAACGGAACTGGATTATCGTTTGGGAAGGTTAAGGTAAACACCTCCTCCTCATACTGGATAGATTCACTTTGCCGAACCTCAACCGGCTCAAGAGGCAGGTTATCAAACTTAAGCACACATATATCATGTTCCCAGTCCGCATAAACTCCTATGGGGCTATAAGTATCATGGTATTTAACTACGTTTACACCTGTAGCATTCTGAAAAACATGGCAATCAGTTGCCACGTGATTTTTTTTAATCACCACACCAGAACCTGTTCCAGTGACACCCTTCTCATAACTCACCCATAATTGAATCATGGACTTATTTAGCTCAAAAAGCTCATGTTGAGCTGGGTATGCAAACACCAAAAAGGGGAATAATAAAGTTACAATTGAGAATGAGAATTTTTTCATTTTTTTATGATTATCCATAATTCATTAAATTCAATTATCTTTAAAAATTATTTAAAAATAATTTTTATATTTTTTATTCTTTTTTCAGAAGCATTAAAAGCAACTGAAAACACCTACATCGGTTATGCTTCTAGCCTTCACAATGTAATGAAAGAGATAATCAACAATTACGAAAAACAGAGCGATGTAAAATTGAAATTTGGCATGGGTGCCTCAGGAAATATTGCTCAACAAATCATGAGAGACGCGCCCTACGATATTTTTATTTCAGCAAATAAAAAATGGATAAATTATTTAGATAAACATCAGAAAATTAAAGAAAGACAACCATGGATTTCTAATTCTTTGTCGGTAATAGGTCCTATGAAATCGATTGATAATTTAACGTTGAATGCCAACGAACGTTTTTGTCTAGCTGATCCAAAGAATGCTCCCCTTGGACTTTATAGTCGTGAAGCCATTAATGCTCTGAATCTAAAAATACCTGATAATCAAATTATTTTTTTGAAAGATGCGGCATCAGTACAATATTACTTATCAATTAATGAATGTGACTACGCGATTACCTATTCAAGCAATATCTCAAATTTAGCTAATAATATTGATGTCCATAATATTCCATTAAATTTATACTCCGATATTGCATATGAAATTGGTATTCTTAGATTAAATAAAGATACTCAGGATTTTGTAAATTATTTACATCAACCTAGTGTTTTAGGAATTTTAAAAAATCATGGGTTTATAATAGATCGATGATGATTATATCTGATTATGAAATTACCGTTCTATTACTCTCACTAAAGGTAGCATCTATTTCATCAATCATTGCTTTTTTTCCTTCACTAATAATAGCTTACTTTCTAGCTAGAAAAAATTTTTTTGGCAAGTCTTTTGTTGATGGCCTTATTCATCTTCCCTTAGTTTTGCCGCCTGTAGTCATTGGCTTTTTTCTATTGATTATTTTTGGCAAGAATGGATTGGTAGGTGATATTTTCTTCTCAACATTTAATATAAGAATTTCTTTTACATGGATAGCAGCAGTGATTGCCTCAGCAGTCATGGGTTTTCCTCTTTTTGTGAGATCGATTCGGCAATCAATCTCTGAAATAGATCCAAAAATAATCGAGGCTGCACAAACCTTAGGTGCAAATAAACTAAAAATATTAAAAAAAATTATTATTCCACTAAGTAAAAAAGGAATCATCACGGGTTTTATTTTAAGCTTCAGTAGAAGTCTTGGAGAATTTGGTGCTACGATTACTTTTGCTGGAAATATTTTTGGCGAAACACAAACACTCCCCCTGGCTATTTACTCATCTCTTCAAGATCCAGATGCTAATCTTATAGTTATTCGACTAGTTGGGATCAGTATTTTTATCTCATTGGCAGCGTTAATGATCAGCAACAGATTAAGCAAATGATACATTTAGACTTTACATATCAAAATCCAAGCTTGTCCATGCAAATTAAAGTGAAAACAAAATCACAAATTGTATGTTTGCATGGGCACTCAGGTATTGGCAAAACTACTATCCTGAATATCATTGCAGGGATAAAAGAGCCACATCATGGCTTCATTGATATAGCTGATAAAAGATTGTTTGATAGGAATAAAAAAATCAATATCGCGCCTCAGTTTAGAGATGTAGGTTACATATTCCAAGATCTTAGATTATTTTCCCATTTGAGCGTCAAAGATAATATAACTTTTGGGGCATTAAA
Organism: uncultured Nitrosomonadales bacterium; assembly: GCA_913048465.1. Classification (GTDB taxonomy): domain Bacteria; phylum Pseudomonadota; class Gammaproteobacteria; order Burkholderiales; family Methylophilaceae; genus BACL14. The sequence continues at coordinate 50,082 of CAJWVO010000003.1, read as the reverse complement.
ACATGATAATTACAATGCGATCATTGATCTCATGGATATTGATGAATTACTTCATAAAAATATAAGAAGTCTATCTGGTGGTGAATCTCAAAAAGTATCTATCGCTAGAGCGCTAGTAAAAAGTCCAAAAATTTTACTTATTGATGAATCTTTTCATGCAATTGACAAACAATATCGTGATCAATTAATTAAAAAACTCCATAACCACATTATTAAAAATCAGATTATTACGATTTTAATAAGCCATCAACTGTCAGATGCGAAAAAATACTCTGCAGAAATTATTAGGATCAAAAAAGAAAAAGGGATTGTCGTTGCTGAGTAAATTTAGTGGTAGGGTGTGCGAGATTCGAACTCGCGACCAACGGATTAAAAGTCCGCTGCTCTACCAACTGAGCTAACACCCCATAAATCAAACACGCAATTATGGACTAGATCTTTTAATTGGTCAATAAACAAAAAGGAATTTTTACCTCATTCCAGGGAATTTTCCCGCCATCCCTCTCATCATCTTGGATAGGCCGCCTTTTGAAAACATTTTCATCATTTTTCGCATTTGTTCATACTGCGTTAACAGTCGATTAATGTCTTGAACCCTGGTACCAGATCCGCTGGCGATCCTCTGTTTCCTTTTTGCCTTAATCAAATCAGGCTCTTTCCTCTCAAGCGGGGTCATTGAGTTAATGATTGCCTCAATTTGTATTAAAGATTTATCTCCATCTTCTGGATTAATCTTTTGCTGAGCCTGGCCCATGAGTTGAGAAGGCATCTTATCCATTAGGGCACCAACGCCTCCCATTTTTTTCATTTGAACAATTTGATTTTTAAAATCCTCCAAATCGAAATTCTTTCCAGATTTGACTTTTTCAGCTAATTTTTTAGCTTCTTTTTGGTCAACGTTTTTTTGAGCTTCCTCAACCAGACCAACAATATCCCCCATTCCCAGTATTCTTGATGCCAATCGATCAGGATAGAATGGCTCAATACCATTGATCTTCTCATTCACACCGACAAATTTAATTGGCTTACCAATAATATGCTTAGCTGATAATGCTGCACCCCCTCTTGAATCACCGTCAACTTTTGTAAGAACAATCCCTGTTAACTCTAGGGCATCATTAAATGCACTGGCAGTATTTACTGCATCTTGACCCTGCATAGAATCAACAACAAAAAGTGTTTCGACTGGTTTTAATTCTTTATGCAATGCTTCGATTTCTTTCATCATTTTTTCATCAATTGCAGTACGACCTGCCGTATCAAAGATGACAACATCAAAGAAATGTTTTTTTGCATAATCGATTGATTTTTCCGCTATTTTGATCGGCTTTTCTTTTTCAGTAGAGTCATAACACTCAACATCAATACTTGCTGCCAATGTTTTTAATTGGTCAATCGCTGCAGGTCGATAGACATCGGCGCTGACGAGCAGAACTTTCTTCTTTTGCTCTTTTAATAATTTCGCTAATTTTGCTGATGTAGTAGTTTTACCTGAGCCTTGCAAGCCTGCCATCAAAATTACGGAGGGGGGCTTTTTTTCTAAATTTAAGGGAACATTTTCAGGCCCCATTAAGTTTGTTAATTCATCTTGAACAACCTTAACAATAGCGTCCCCTGGAGACACTGTTTTAAGTACTTCTGTACCAATTGCTTTTTCTTTTACCTGGTCTATAAAAAATTTAACAACTGGAATTGCTACATCAGCTTCAATTAAAGCAATCCTTACTTCCCTCATTGCATCGCTAATATTTTCTTCAGTAAATCTGGACTGACCAGAAATTTTTCTAACAACTGATTGCAGCTTATCTGTTAAATTTTCTAACATAATATTTTTTGACCTATAATATAATTAATAATTGTAAATCATTAATAAGACATATGTTGTATTTTGGCACCCTATCTGCTGCATTGATTTTTTATTTACTTAGCCTTGTAAATTTAAAAAATAATATTCAATTAAAAAATCTTTTTTTATTTGTAGCGTTAATTAGCCACCTTTCTCTTATCTACCATGATGTTGTTCTTAATGAATTAAACTTTGATTTTTCTAATGCTTTACTGGTGGTAAGTATTGTTACCGTCATATTTTATTTTATATTTAATATAAAAATGAATTACCAAGGCTTGGAAAAAATTGTGATTATTCCAACACTAATTATCTTAGTGTTTCATTATTTTTTTTCTCATGATTATTCGATAAGAAATACGGACTCAATTTATTATCTGTCTCATATCACAATTGCGATAATTGCTTATGGTCTATTAACTTACTCAGCTGTTTTTTCAATTTTTATTTTATATTTAGAAAATAATCTTCATAAAAAAAAGATCTCATCACTGTTTTCAACTGACAATTCTTTATTAAGCATGGAACAGTTTCTTTTTACTATGATAGGAATAGGTTTTTTACTTTTATCCATTACAATTTTTACAGGGATTTTCTTTTCGCAGGAAATTTTTAACAGCTCCTTTGTTTTTAATCATAAGACTTTATTCGGAATATTTTCATGGGTTTTTTATGGCTACATTATTTATCAAAGATTAATAAATGGATTGAGAGGACGAAAAGCGATAAAGCTGTCTTTATTCGCTTTTATCCTATTAGTGCTTTCTTACTTCGGCAGCAAGTTTGTTTTTGAATATCTAATAGGTTAATCATCCAAAGAAATTATAGGCCAATTATTTTCCTTTGCCTTTGACTCTAAAATAGTGTCAGGATCTACGCATACCGGGTTTGAAACAGAATTTAACAAAGGAAGATCATTCTGGGAATCTGAATAAAAATAAGTTTGCTTGAAGCTATCAAACGAATATTGATGCTCTTGCAACCATACTTTTAATCTAGTAATTTTTCCCTCTTGAAATGAAGGAGTACCGGAAACATGACCAGTAAAATTACCGTCAACTTCTTCTGGATCAGTGCCTATTAAAATATCTACATCAAAAAGTGAAGCAATTGGTTTTGTAATGAATGAATTCGTGGCAGTAATGATAATACACAGATCATTATTTTTTTGATGGGACTTCACCAAATTTAGAGACTTTTTAGTTACCAAAGGTTTGATAACCTCAGCTACATATTGTTCACGAAGCTTATTTAGTAGATCTCTTTTTATCAAAGTAAACGGACGAAATTGAAATTCGCAAAATTTATAAATATCAAGACACCCATCTTTGTAATCTTGATAAAAAATTTCATTTTGTTTTTCATGTTCTTCTTTATCCAAGAGGCCATTTTTAATAAGAAATTTTGACCAGTTATAATCAGAATCACCTCTAAGCAAAGTGTTATCTAGATCAAATAATGCTAAATTCAAAATTAAACCTGGGGATGTGCTCTCTCGAGCTTGGAAAGTATTTTGTTCGCTGCGTTAATATAGGCTTTTGCCGACGCAATAACAATGTCAGTATCTGATCCTTGGCCGTTGACAACTCGTCCACCCTTCGCAAGTCTAACTGTGACCTCACCCTGAGCATCAGTACCTGTTGTAATGTTGCTTACAGAGTAGAGTAGTAATTCAGAATCTGATTTAACAATTTTTTCAATTGCTTTAAAAGTAGCATCAACCATTCCGCTTCCCTCGGAATCTTCAGAAACCTCCTCTCCATCCCTATCTATTGTAATTTGGGCCGTTGGTTTCTTGTTTATTTCCGCTGTAGCTTTCAAGGAAATTAATTTAAAAATTTCTGCGGTATCTGCTGAATACTCATCGCTTATTAACGCATGAATATCTTCATCAAAAATCTCAGATTTCTTATCCGCTAAATTTTTAAATTTTTCAAATGCCGCATTTAAAAGCTCATCCGAATCCAGCTCAATACCAAGAGTTTCTAGGCGGTTTTTAAAGGCATTTCTGCCTGAAAGCTTACCTAATGAAATTTTATTAGCACCCCACCCTACATCTTCAGCCTTCATAATTTCATAGGTTTCCCTATGTTTTAAAACACCGTCTTGATGAATTCCGGACTCATGGGCAAAGGCATTTGCTCCAACAATCGCCTTATTAGGCTGAACAGCATATCCTGTAATTGTCGATACCAACCTGGATGTTGGCACAATAAATTCGGTATTAATATTGGTTTGTAAATTAAAAATATCTTGTCTGGTTTTGACTGTCATGACAACTTCTTCTAAGCTGGCATTCCCGGCCCTTTCCCCAAGGCCGTTGATTGTACATTCAACTTGTCTTGCACCATTTAAAACGGCTGATAATGAATTGGCAACCGCCATACCAAGATCATTATGGCAATGAGTTGACCATATAACTGATTGTGAATTAGGAACTTTGTCAATCAATTGTTTAATTCGGTCACCCCACTGAAAAGGTATTGAATAACCCACTGTGTCAGGAACATTGATTGTTTTTGCACCGGCCTGTATAACCGCATCAAACACTTCAACCAAGAATGGTATCTCAGATCGAACAGCATCTTCAGCAGAAAATTCAACGTCATCAGTATATTCGAGAGCCCATTTCACAGCCTCAACCGCTCTATTTAAGACTTGATCAGGGGTCATTCTTAATTTATTTTCCATGTGAATCGGACTTGTTGCAATAAATGTGTGAATTCTTCCTGAGGCGGCACTTTGGATAGCATGTCCCGCTCTTTCAATATCATTCCTTACTGCTCGAGCAAGTGAACAAACAGTCGATTTATGAATTTTTTTTGCAACCGCCTCGATCGCTTTAAAGTCTCCAGGGCTCGCTGCGGCAAAACCTGCCTCAATGACATTGACGCCAAGCTTTTCAAGCTGGAGAGCGATACGCACTTTTTCTTCTTGCGTCATTGATGCACCAGGGCTCTGCTCCCCATCTCTTAAAGTAGTATCAAATATTATTAATTTTTCTGTCATTTTTTCTTTCTATTTTTTTCAAATTTAAAATTTTCTTTAAAAAAGTTTACATATCCAGACAATAAATAACCAAAAAGTATAATAAAAATTATTTCTGCAGGGCTATGAGATAAAAGAGAGAATGCCATCACAATCAGTAGAATGGATACCGAGGGAACGCTATTCCTTAAATTTAAATCTTTACCGCTGTAATACTTAATATCTGTAACCATTGATAGTGCAGCAATAAGAATCATAATTAATGCGAACCACTGCATTTGAAAAAAATTCAAAAACGTATCGTTACCGCTGATGCCATTGTCTATACAAACCCAAATAAACGATGCAATCAGTGCAGCAGCAGCAGGAGATGGAAGCCCGAAAAAATATTTCTTTTCAAGAACATCTAGTTTGGTATTAAATCTTGCTAATCGAAATGCTGCACAAGCGCAATAGATAAAAGCTCCAATCCATCCAATCTTACCTAATGGCTTAAGGGCCCAAACATACATGACAAGTGCTGGAGCCACACCAAAAGATACCATATCTGACAAGCTATCGTACTCAGCACCAAACTTGCTTTCTGTGTTGGTGAGTCTTGCCACCCTCCCATCAAGGCCATCCATGACCAACGCAAAAAAGATAGCCAATGCAGCAAATTCAAATTTTCCATTCATCGCATTTAAAATTGAAAAGAAACCAAAAAATAATGCTGCTGTTGTAAATAAGTTTGGAAGTAAATAAAATTCGCTTTGTTTTTTTACTGATTTGTTCATCACATAATTTTATCCTAGATCATTCCTTTTTTCATCGTATTTAAGGAGGATTGCTCATATAATAGGCTTTTAAAAAAAAATTACTATGCTATTCAAAATTGAATCAACCGACTCAAAAGCCCGTGCAACCAAAATAACTCTTAATCACGGGACGCTTAATACTCCAATATTCATGCCTGTTGGAACTTATGGTGCTGTTAAAGGGATCACTCCGTCGATGCTTGAGGAAATTGATTTTCAAATCATTCTGGGGAATACATACCACCTCTGGTTGAGACCGGGTATGGATATTGTTGAATCTCACAATGGATTACACGATTTCATTAATTGGCAAAGACCAATATTGACGGATAGCGGCGGCTTTCAGGTCTGGAGTTTAGGTAAGTTAAGATCGTTGAATGAAGATGGAGTGATATTTAAATCTCCAATAAATGGTGATTCTTGTTTCTTGAGCCCTGAAATTTCGATGGAAATTCAGACAAAACTCAACTCAGATATTGCAATGGTATTCGATGAATGCACAAGTTACCCTGCTTCCAAAGAGGAGGCTAAATCATCCATGGAATTAAGTTTGCGATGGGCAAAAAGATCTAAAGATTCTTTTAAAAGCAACAATGCTCTTTTTGGGATTGTTCAAGGGGGAATGTATAAAGATTTAAGGATTGACTCGATAAATCAATTACAAGAATTAGATTTTGACGGGTATGCCATTGGAGGTCTGTCTGTAGGGGAGCCAAAAGACGAGATGCTGAAAGTCATCACAGATTTATCTGACCACATGCCTAACAATAAACCTAGATACTTAATGGGAGTCGGTACACCAGAGGATATCCTTAACGCAGTTGAACAAGGAGTCGATATGTTTGATTGCGTCATGCCTACAAGGAACGCGCGAAACGGATGGCTATTTACTCAGTTTGGAGATATCAAAATTAAAAATAGTCAGTATAGGAATGACCTAAAACCTTTAGATGATAATTGTGGGTGTTATACCTGTAAAAATTTTTCACGCTCCTACCTACATCATTTATTTAGGATTGGTGAAATGCTGGGCTCAACATTAAATACTATCCACAATCTATATTTTTATAAAAAATTTATGGCAGATGCTCGTGAAGCAATTCTTAATCAAAAATTTAAAGAATATAAGGATGATTTTTTTTCTAAGAGAGGGACGTCTCACAAATAGACTTTAATAAGGGTAATTATGCTAAAATTCATCTTCATTTTTTTAATTTGAGGTTCTAATGATTTCACTAGCTTACGCAAACAACGCCCCTGCTCCTGGCGGTCTAATGAGTTTTGTTCCGTTCATCATTATCTTTATTTTGTTTTATTTTATGCTGATTCGCCCACAAATGAAGCAAGCGAAAGAGCATAAAAAATTGTTGTCAGAACTTAAAAAGGGAGATGAAATTATGCTTGCATCTGGAATCCTTGGAAAGATCGAAAAAGTAGCAGACAATTTTGTCATATTGGAAATATCCGATAATACTCAAATCAAGGTTCAAAAAAATTCAGTGCAAGCAGTCTTAAACAAGGGAACTATTAAATCTATTTAAGTCGATAAGTCTATGAATCAATTTTCTCGTTGGAAAAATACCTTAATCCTATTAACAGTTGTCTTTGCTGTATTTTACGCGCTGCCCAATTTCTTTGGCGAGGCTCCTGCAGTACAAATTATGCCGATTAAATCGGGTGAAAAAATGGACCCCATCATTGCATCACAGTCCGAAAAAATACTCGAAGAAAATAACATTCCATACAACGGTGTTGTTCTGACCGAAAACTACATAAAAATTAAACTCACCAATAACGAAGATCAACTAACGTCGAAAGGTTTGCTTGAAGACAAATTAGGTCCTAATTTTGTGGTGGCATTGAATTTACTTCCTAATTCACCCAAATGGCTTGAAAGTATTGGGGGTCAACCCATGTATTTAGGTCTTGATTTAAGGGGTGGGGTCCATTTTCTAATGCAAGTTGATTTAAGTAATATTGAAGCAAAAGAGTCCTCTGGAAGGATTAATGAAATCAGAACATTATTAAGAGAAAATAAGATTAGATATGATCAGATTTCTGTCGAAGACGGTTCAATATTAGTTCAGCTTACCAATGAAGACGATTTGAAAAAATCAAAAAGTCTTCTGAAGCAGGATGATTCAAGTTTTGAATTTTCACAAAGAATAAATCTAGGTGGATCTAACGGCAAAGAAAAAATTAAAGAAATTACAGATAATGGAACCTTTGTTCTTGCTATTGAGGGCTCGCAAGCGAATAAAGAAGAAATGACAAAATTTGCTATCAAGCAGAATTTAGAAACATTAAACAATAGAATCAATGAGCTAGGTGTAGCTGAGCCAATCATCCAACAACAAGGTGAGAATCGGATTGTTGTTCAATTACCTGGTGTGCAAGATACTGCGAAGGCGAAAGATATTATCGGTCGAACTGCGCTGCTTGAAATGAGGTTGGTTGACGATGAAGCTAGTCCGGCGGATATTGATGATGCCATTGACGGCAATATTCCTTTCGGTAGAGATTTATTTTATGACCGCAATCAAAACCCCTTGCTCCTCAAGAAAGATGTGATTTTAACTGGTGAAAATATCAATAACGCAGGGCCTGGAGTGGATAATCAAACTGGGCAATCAATTGTTTCATTGAATTTGGATAGTAAGGGTGCAAATATATTCAAAAAAATTACCCGGGATAATGTTGGTAAAAGAATTGCTATTTTATTAATTGAAAAAGATATAACAGAAATAATCACTGCACCAGTGATCAAAAGTGAGATTGGTGGCGGTAGAGTACAAATTACTGGGATGAAAAACGCACAAGAAGCTACAGATGTTTCGTTACTGTTGAGAGCGGGTTCGTTAGCAGCGCCGATGGAGATCATTGAAGAAAGAACTGTTGGTCCGAGCATGGGTAAAGAAAACATTCAAAGAGGCATTCAATCGACTTTTTGGGGCTTCATTGCAGTAATTATATTAATTTCAATTTATTACATGTTGTTTGGTCTATTCTCATCGATCGCCCTGAGTATCAATTTAGTTCTACTTGTCGCACTTTTATCTACGATACAAGCAACATTAACTTTACCCGGTCTTGCGGCGATGGCGCTTACAGTTGGTATGGCTATTGATTCTAATGTTCTAATCAATGAACGTATTAGAGATGAAATAAGAAATGGCAATACTCCACAAGCAAGTATTCACTTGGGTTACGAGAAAGCATGGGGAACAATATTAGACTCAAATATTACAACTCTGATTGCGGGAATTGCGCTATTTATGTTTGGGACTGGGCCTATTAAAGGTTTTGCTGTTGTCCATGTTTTAGGCATTCTTACATCTATGTTTTCAGCCATCTTAGTCTCAAGGGCCTTAGTTAACTTCTTCCATGGCTCAAAAAGAAAAATCGACAAACTTAATATTGGTGAAATTTATAAGGTGAATAACTAATGGAAATATTTCGCGTAAAAAATGATATTCCTTTCTTAAGATATCGAAAGATTGCGGCGTTCATCTCAATCATTACTTTTATTTTGGCATTTTTTTTCTTATTCCAAAAGGGCTTAAATTACGGTGTAGATTTTACTGGTGGGACGATCATTGAAATATCCTATGAAGAAAAAGCTAATGTCGATGAGATTAGAGAGCAGCTCACCCAAATCAACTTAAATGAAATTCAGGTTCAAAATTTTGGCACCGATAAAGACGTTCTAATCAGAATGCCTTTAAATGAAGCTATTACAATCGCTGAACTATCTGAGTTGGTTAATCAAGAGCTAACCAAACTGAATATTCCATTTGAAATTAAAAGAGTCGAATCGGTTGGAGGTCAAGTTGGTGAGGAGCTTTTTGAAAATGGTGCATTGGCTATTCTATTTGTCTGTTTAGGAATCATCTTGTATTTATCATTGAGATTTGAATGGAGATTTGCCGTAGCTGCAGTTGTTGCCAACATGCACGACGTAATCATTATTTTAGGTTTTTTTGCTTTTTTTCAATGGGAATTTAATCTTACAGTTTTAGCTGCAGTTCTTGCTGTGCTTGGATACTCAGTTAATGAATCTGTTGTCGTCTTTGATAGGGTTAGAGAAAACTTTAAGAAAATGAGAAGATCTAGTGTAATTGATGTAATGAATAATGCAATTACACGAACCATGTCACGAACCATCATGACTCATTTATCAACACAAACAGTGGTTATTTCAATGTTAATTTTTGGAGGAGAAATCCTTCATAATTTTTCACTTGCCTTAACAATTGGTATTTTATTTGGAATTTACTCATCGATTATGGTTGGCTGTCCTATGGCTTTATGGCTTGGCACTAATCATTCCAACCTAGCTGGCTCAACCCCGCAAAAAAAACAAGAAATGGAATCTACTCCATAAATTGAAAAGTGATTGACTTACCAATAACTTATCAAATTACTATTTTATTCTGCCTACTTTTTATTTCGGCCTTTTTTTCAATTGCTGAGACAAGTTTGATGGGTATCAACAAACACAGACTTCAGTATCTAGAAAAAAAAGGTTTGAGATCAGCTCGTTTGGCTAATAAATTAATTAAACAAACTGACAAGCTTTTGAGTGTAATTTTGATATGTAACAATTTCTCCAATGCAGCAGCAGCCTCAATGGTTACTGTTATATCAATTCAGCTATTTAATTCAGATGAGGAAATTTTATTGGCCTCAACTCTAATAGTAACTTTTTTAATTGTTATTTTTAGTGAAATTACCCCAAAAGTTATTGCAGCTGCATATAGTGAGAAGTTAGCGTTAGCATGTAGCTTTATACTATATCCACTTCTTAAAGTTCTTTATCCGATAGTCTTATTTATTAACTTTTTTGTATTATCAATTCTAAAAGTCTTCAATATAAAGCTAAATTTTAATGAAAAAAGTTTGATTACTATGGATGAGCTAAAATCTGTCATCTCATCTTCAAGCAAGGGCATTACAAATAAAAATCAATCTATGCTGATTAATTTAATCGACTTAGAGAATGATAGTGTTGACGATCTAATGATTCCACATACCAATGTTGAATTCATCAATATAAATCAAAAAGTTGATGAGATATTTAAAAAATTAAAAACTTATCACCATGAGTTTATATTTGTCCGAAGTAATGATAGTCAACAAATAACCGGGTTATTAAATATCCGAAAATTAATAAAATTCATTGATGATCAGGATGGCATTACAATTGATAAAATAAGGGATACCGTTGAGCCAGCAGAATTTGTCGCCAGCGGAACTTCTTTGCATAAACAAATTCAAAATTTTCAAGAAAATAAATACAAGATTGCTGTAGTTGTAAATGAGTATGGTGACTTTATGGGGATAATTACTCTTGAAGATATTCTTGAGGAAATTACTGGTGAATTCAGTTTAAACTTACCTTCAGATGATGCAAAAATTATTAATGAAAGTAATGGATGGATTATTGAAGGTGGATGTAACTTAAAAAAAATTAATAAAGTAACTAAACTAAATTTGTCATCACAGAAAGCTAAAACTATTAATGGGTATATTTTAGAATATTTTGAAGATATTCCTGAAACAAATACGAGCTTTAAAATTGATGGTGTTACTTTTGAAATTATTAATGCTCAGGACAAAAGTATAAAAACTTTGAAAATTTTTAAATAAAAACACTATGGCTCAAGAAGATCACAAAATAATAGTTGAACCAGAAAAAAAGGTTAAACCAAATCTTCCCAAGATGTTCAAAGTATTAGTTCTTAATGATGATTTTACCCCGATGGAATTTGTGGTTGACGTCATTATGAAAGTTTTCACAAAAACTGAAGATGAAGCAACAAGAATTATGTTAAAAATTCATACTGAGGGAATGGCTATATGTGGAATCTACCCATATGAAATTGCTGAAACGAAGATGAATCAAGTATTAAAGTTAGCAAAAGAAGCGCAACACCCCTTGCAAAGTATTATAGAAAAGATATGATTAAATTATGATTTCACAAGAATTAGAAGTTAGTTTACACATGGCATTTATGGATGCTCGCCAAAAACGACATGAGCTTATTACTGTCGAACACTTATTGGTGGGTATGCTTGATAATCCATCTGCTCAAGAAGTATTAAAGGCCTGTGGGGCAAATTTTGATTCTCTGAAAAAAGACCTTCTTAACCATATTGAAGAGCATACTCCTATTGTAAATGGAGAAAATGAGGTTGACACACAACCTACCCTGGGTTTTCAAAGAGTCATACAAAGAGCTATGTTGCATGTCCAGTCGTCTGGAAAAAAAGAAGTGACAGGGGCAAATGTTCTAGTTGCAATATTTGGTGAGAAAGATTCACATGCAGTTTACTTTCTTCATCAACAAGGAATTGCAAGATTAGATGTTGTTAATTTTATCGCACATGGAATTGAAAAAGAAATAGATAAAGATAACGAAGCTGATGCGGTTGATGAAAATACTGAGCAAAAAACACAAAATAAAGAATCTGATCTTGAATCTTATGCATTAAACCTGAATAAAGTTGTTCTTGATGGAAAAATTGACCCAGTTATTGGAAGAGAAAATGAAATCGAAAGAGTTGCTCAAATCTTATGCAGAAGAAGAAAAAATAATCCACTTCTAGTTGGTGATGCAGGTGTTGGCAAGACAGCCATAGCTGAAGGTCTTGCAAAAAAAATTGTTGATGGTGACATACCTGAAGTACTTAAAGACACAGTGATCTACTCTTTAGACCTTGGCGCTCTTATTGCTGGTACAAAATATCGTGGTGATTTTGAACAACGTCTAAAAAATGTCTTAAAACAACTTACAAAAAAACCTAATGCCATATTATTTATTGATGAGATTCATACCATTATTGGGGCAGGATCTGCAAGCGGTGGCACACTAGATGCATCGAACCTTCTTAAACCTGCTTTAGCTAAAGGAGAATTGAGATGTATTGGCGCTACAACTTTTAATGAATATAGAACTGTTTTTGAAAAAGATCACGCATTAACCAGACGTTTTCAAAAAATTGATGTCGATGAACCATCGATCCCAATTTCTATAGAAATACTTAAAGGTTTAAAAAAATCATTTGAAGGTCATCATAAAATTAAGTTTTTAAACAATGCGTTAATTTCAGCGGTTGAATTATCAGCTAAATATATTACCGATAGAAAACTACCTGACAAAGCGATTGATGTTATTGATGAAGCTGGGGCATTACAAAAAATACTCCCAAAAAATAAACAAAAGAAAACCATTTCATCGAAAGAAATAGAGGAAGTGATCTCAAAAATTGCGAAGATCCCATCGAAAAATATTAATCAAGATGATCTAAGTTTGTTAAGAAACTTAGAGCGAGATCTGAAAGCGATAATTTTTGGTCAAGATGAAGCCATTAATAAACTTTCAACAGCAATAAAAATGGCTCGCAGTGGCTTACTGTCAGACAATAAACCGATTGGTAGTTTTATGTTCAGCGGCCCAACTGGGGTTGGGAAAACTGAAGTCGCTAAGCAATTAGCATATACATTGGGTATTGAATTAATTCGTATTGATATGAGTGAATTCATGGAGAGACACGCTGTATCAAAATTAATTGGCGCTCCCCCTGGATACATTGGATTTGATCAAGGTGGCACTCTTACAGAATCAATCAATAAAAATCCATATGCGGTTTTATTACTTGATGAGATTGAGAAAGCACATCCGGATGTGCATAACATACTTCTTCAAATAATGGACAATGGCTTCCTCACCGATAGCAATGGACGGAAAATTGACTTTAGGAATGTCACATTAATTATGACTACAAACGTTGGCGCCGAGTCATTATCAAAATCCTCATTAGGATTTATCGCAGATAATCAAACTATTTTTGACGAGAAAAAAGAAATTAATAAAGCCTTCTCTCCAGAGTTTAGGAATCGTATTGACGCCATCGTTTCTTTTGCCCCGCTTGAGAATGAGACTATTCTTAAGGTTGTAGATAAATTTTTAATCCAGCTTGAGAACCAGCTGCATGACAAAAAAGTTGAAGTAACCTTTTCAGATAACTTAAAAAATTATTTAGCTAAAAATGGTTTCGACATCAAAATGGGTGCCAGACCAATGTCAAGATTAATCCAAGATACTATCAGAAAAGCTCTAGCTGACGAATTACTATTTGGAAAATTAGTTAATGGGGGCGATGTTAATATTGATATTGATGAAAATGAAAATATCAAGCTACAGATTGAGTCGAAACAATTGACATCATCTAAGAAATCTTTGACTTCATCATAATATGTTCAAATTCATTGGATGACAACATTCGATTAAACCATTGATAAATCTTTTTAAGTTTCTCGTCTTTAAATCTCTGAACGTCGACATTAATAAATTGCCTAATGAATGGGAAGATTGCATAGTCAACCATGAGAGGACTTTCATCTAATAGATATTCATTTGTTTCCAAAAGTAAATCAAGCTCTGATACAAAATCTAGACACTTTTTAAATGCATCCTCTTTTTTTCTGTCATCATTTGAATATTTATAGCTATCTAAATATTTTTTAAAACTACTGTCATTTGTATTTATCAGAGATAAACTAATTTTTTTCTTATCCTGAGGAAGGTATTTATCCATAATACCCTGCTGTGAAAACGCCCATATCATTATATCGAGACTCTCATCTATTATTTGATTGTCTCCTAAAATTAAAACTGGGACCGTTCCTTTGGGACTTACTGTTAACATATGTTCAGGTTTATCCCTTAAAGAAATTTCATATACACAAAATTCAATCCTGGCAAGATATAGAGACAACCGTGCACGCATCGCGTATGGGCACCTTCTATAAGAATACAAGAACGGTGAGTCACTCCTATGATAACTTTTGACGAATTTCATTGACTAAAGATGGTCCTTGATAAATGAGACCGGTATATATTTGAACTAAATCAGCTCCCATTCTAATTCTTTTTAATGCATCATCAGCAGTCATAATTCCCCCAACACTAATAATTAAGAGTTTATTTTTAGATATTTTTTTAATTGTTGATAACATTTGTTCTGATTTTATTTTTAAAGGTGCTCCTGATACACCCCCCGGAAGATGCTGATAGGGCTTAGATATTTTTGACTTATCAATTGTAGTATTAGTGACGATAACACCATCAATGTTATTGGCAATGAGTAAGTCAATGATTGGTTTAATTTTTGATTCTTCAATATCTGGCGATAGTTTTAAAAAAATGGGCACAGACTTATTCATTTTTTTTTGCAACTTATTTTTTTCTATCATTAAACTTTTTATAAATATTCTTAAATCCGAGAGATTATGAAGATCCCTTAAGTTTTTGGTATTAGGAGAAGATATATTCACCGTTAAATAATCTGCATATATGTATGCTTCTCTCATACATGCTATATAGTCATTTATGGAATCCTCATATGGAGTTAAAGCATTTTTTCCAATATTTATGCCAATTACAAGATTTATTTCTGATTTTTTAATATTATCAATAAACTTATAAATACCAACATTATTAAAACCAAAAGAATTAATGAGAGCTTTACTTGTGGGATCTCTAAAAATCCTAGGTTTTTTATTACCAGGCTGTGGTTTGGGGGTAACAGTACCTATTTCTAAAAAACCAAATCCAAGATTTTCAAATGTTTGCATATGCTCTGCATTCTTATCGAAACCAGCAGCCAAACCTACCCTATTTTTGAAATTTAATCCCTTGATAAAAATTGGCTTTTCATTTTTTATATCTTTTACTTTCAAAAGTGAAAAAAAATTAAGAAATTTCAAGATTTTTAAAATGAAATGATGAGAAAATTCAGGAGGTAACAGAAATATGACTGATCGGAAGATGCGATATAACATAACAACATTCTATCTTTAAAGTAATCTAAAATAAACTTATGAAATTAATATTGAACAAAAAATCCTTCACTAAAAATTATTGGGGCAAAAAACATTTTTTTCTTCCTGGTGGAATAAAAAATTTTAATGATGACTTTGTTGATCTCGATGATTTAAAATTAACATCCACAAAATTTTTAAATAAGAAAATTTTTTTAAAAGATGGAAAAAAATACATTAATTTCACCAATATTAAAAAAAAACTAAATGTAAATACTCCAAGAAGTAAGCTCTTCTTTAAAACAAATTATATTCATCAGCTTTCTTTTGATATAAAAAATTTATTTGATTTTATTCCACAATATTTGATAGATGATGTCATGATCTCTATATCCAGTTTAAAAGGATCAGTTGGAAAGCATAAGGATAATTACAGTGTTTTTTTAATTCAGGGAAAGGGAATTAAGAACTGGAAAATTTATGAAAATAAAAAAGTATTTTTATATACTGCCAAAGAAGGAGATGTTCTGTATGTTCCTCCAGGGATTGATCATTATGGGGTCAGTCAATCTGAAATATGCAATACCTATTCGGTTGGATTTAGATCTCCTGACTCTTTAAATTTAAAAGAAATTTTTAATGACTATATGTTTGATAAGTTAGATCAAAATTCAACAATTTTTTTTCAAAATAAAACTTTTTCGAAACAAAAGGCATTAATACCAAATGATATTAAAGATTTTTTTATTCGCCACTTAGACTGTAAACCAATAATTCTAGATGAATTTATAGGTATTTATTTTTCAAGCGTTGATTTAGAGTTATTTAAAGCAAAAGTTATAAGCTTAAAAAAATTTAAAGAGCAATTAAAAAGAATGCCTCTTTTTTTAAATCAAAAGACAAGGGCATTATTTTTTGGTAAAAATTTTTATATGAATGGAATTAAAATTGATATTGAAACTAACTCAATGAAAGAAATCAGAAAATTTTTCAATGAGTCAACTATGCAGGCTAAAAATTTAGATAACAAATCTATTTTGCTTTTATATAAACTATACAAAAACGAATATATTGTATTTAAAAGAAAATTTGTTATTTAATTTCAGACCAATTAAATATATTCTCTTGACTTATAAACTCACATTGAAATTCATTAAAGTACTCTTTGACTGTATTCTTAATAATCTCTTTTTGATTATTTAATTTACTCAAGTGACAAAATACAATTTTTTTTAATTTTTCTTTATTTATTTTAGAAATTAATTCAAATGTTAAATCATTGTTTGCATGGCCTAATTTGCCATTAATCCTATTCTTTAAACTTGTAGGATAGGAGGATTGCATTAGCAAGCTTGCATCATGATTTGCCTCTAGAACCAAATAATTTAAATTAGAATAAGATTCAATAATTTTAGGAGTTAATGATCCAAAATCTGTAATTATTCCAATTTTTAACGCGTCTTTTTTAAAAATGTAATGACATGGTTCGCGTGCATCATGAGGAACAGGAACGACTTCAATCTGAAGATCATTTTCTTGTAATGTAATGCCAGGGATTATTATATTAACCTCATCAACAATTCCAATTTTTTTTGCTGTACCATAAGAACAACTTATTTGAATATTCTCTTTCTTGATAATCATCTTAATTGCTCTTATGTGATCTTCATGTTCATGTGTGATTAAAATATGGTCAATATCTGAAAAAGTAAGATTTAGGCCTGACAGTCTATTTTCTGTTTCTTTGTAATTGAAGCCACAATCCACCATAACGATGGTTTTATCAGTTTTAACTAAAAAAGAATTGCCTTCGCTACCACTTCCCAAAGATGCAAAAGAAAACATTATTCTATGTTTTTAAGTAATCATAAAGAATGTTAATGATTGATTGTGCAGTTTTTGTTTTATTTAAAGACTCATTTGGATAATCTATATAAACTTTCGTGCCATCATCAATTTCAACAATTCTTACTCTGAATCTTTTTTCTCCCTCAGGTACATTCTCTTCTTCATCATCGCCCCAGAAAGAAAATTTTTCTGACCAACTTTTTTCAGACCATGTTTTATTTGATTTAGCTGTCATATCACCCTCGGAATCATCACCTTCAATTTCTTTTCGGTACATTTCTTGACCCTCCGGATCTTCTTTATTATCAACATCATCATCTTGCCAAAAAGCTAATTTGCTAATTAGACCTTTTTTCTTTTTTGGTTTTTTTCCATCTTCATCAATTTCTAAGTTTGAATACTTGATATAAAAAATACCATCCGAACGATTTTTATCTTCCACTAAAAATCCAACCATATCGATAGCAAGACTAAGTCTTCTCCATGATCTGCTATAGTTGTCATTTAATTTTATATATTTGGAATCATCTTGATTAATTAATTCAGCATTTTTAATTTCAACTGCTTGATCAAGAGTCTCTCTCGCTGTTAAGTCGCTAGTGCCAAGCTTAACCATTAGACGTCGTAAAAGCTCATATTGAATCTCAAGATCATCTTCTTTGAAGTTGCTAATTATCTCTGTATCTTTTTCAGACTTATCAGCTTTGTACTCTTGAATTTTATAAACCGTGTCGGGATTTACAGTTCCCTCATAATGTTTTGATTTTCTCTCAAGATGATCATCTAAACCTTTTTGTAAGGTTCGTTGAGATAAATAAACCTCTGTAGTTCCATCTTCAACTCCATCTTCTATTCTAGTTCTAAATTTTCTACGAGAACCAGTATTTGATAGAGCATCCAACCAAGCGTCAAATTTACCTAATACCCCTTCATCTTTCTTAAGGTCTGATTCTGCAATCCATTTAGTTTCAATTATCCCTGATCGCTTTGAAGCTGATACATCAAAGCCCATATCCTCCCAAAAACTTTCAACAACTGGCCATACTTCCTTTTGTCTTGCTGGAATTACGAGCCAACGCATAGAGCCTGATTTTACAACTTTAATTTTTGCTTTTTTTTCATTTATTATTCTTTCAACTTCTTTTTGCTGATCCTTATTTTGATATTTTTTTAATGATGTTGGCTCACCTTTAATTGAATATTTATTTGATGCATCTAAATCATCTAAATCAGGAGGAACTTCTAATTTTTTTGCTTTTTTTGAACTTACATAATCAGGCTGGGTAACTTTATCAATAATAGGTAATTCTTCAATAGTTGAACAACCAAAAAGTATAAAAGTTATAAAATATAATAAATATCTAAACATATTTTTCAAATAATTTATGATGAGAAGAATTTAATGGAATTAAAGGTAATCGAATACCTGAATTTATTAATCCCATCTTATTTAAGAGATACTTTACAGGAATTGGGTTAGATTCGACAAATAAGATTTCATGAAGCTCTTTTATTTCTTCGTTTATATCGGCCGCCTCTTTAAACTGACCTATTGCATTTAAGTGACAAATTGAACTCATTTCTCTTGGTTTAATATTTGCAGTAACAGAAATTACACCATGACCGCCCAACTCTAAAAATTTACACGCAGTAGCATCATCTCCACTAAAAAATAAAAAATCCTCAGGTATAACTTTTATAAGAGCCCTAATCCTCGCTAAATCACCTGTCGCATCTTTTATACCAACAATATTTTTTAATTTTGATAACTCAAGCACTGTTTCGTTATGAAGATCAGAGCAAGTTCTTGATGGAACATTATATAAAATTTGAGGTATATCGACCTCATCATTAATTTTCTTAAAATGTTGATATAAGCCCTCTTGAGGAGGTTTATTGTAGTATGGAGCTACAATGAGCGCTGCATCAGCACCAAGCTCATTTGCCGATTTTGTTAAAAAAACCGCCTCTTCCGTAGAATTTGCTCCTGTTCCTGCAATAACTGGTAATCTTTTGGCAACGTATTCGATCGTTTCTTTTATTAAATTGGTATGTTCTTCAAATGTAATCGTTGGCGATTCTCCAGAGGTTCCAACAATAACGATACCATCTGAATTATTCTCGCAATGAAAATCAATTAGTTTTCGTAATGATTCATAATCAATAGTACCCTCCTCAAACATTGGAGTAACGATTGCAACAAAACTGCCTTTTAACATGTCATAAAATGGAAATATACAAATTACGTAATATTTTACTTGATTTAAGGTATGATCTAAATAAATTTTTATATATTCAAAAGTTATAATCAAATTAATTTATATTCTTTTTAATTATATAAATAATGCGTTATATTTTCGGTAGCTTTTTATTTTAAATAATATAATTAACTTCAATGACAGAATACTTACTAATCATCATTAGTGTTGTCTTTGTTAACAATATTGTGTTAACAAAAATACTGGGATTGTGTCCATTCATGGGTGTATCAAAAAAACTTGATACGTCCATCAGTATGTCAGCAGCAACAGCCTTTGTTCTTACAATCGGATCTATAACAAGCTGGCTGATAAACTATTTTTTGCTTGTTCCATATAATTTAGAATATTTAAGAACGATCTCCTTTATCGTTGTCATTGCTGCAGTAGTTCAATTTACTGAAATGGTAATGGAAAAGAACTATCCATATTTATATAGAGTTCTAGGAATTTTTCTTCCGCTAATAACAACCAACTGTGCTGTTCTTGGAATTCCCTTGTTAAATGCGCAACTCAGTCATAATTTGCTAGAAGCTGCAATTTTTGGACTTGGTGGAGCTCTAGGTTTTTCTTTTGTACTTATTCTATTCGCCTCATTGCGCGAAAAGTTTGAAGGTGCTAATACACCACAGGCAATGAAAGGTAGTGCTATTGCCATGCTAACTGCAGGCTTAATGAGTCTATCTTTCATGGGTTTTATAGGGCTCGATAGATTATGATTTCAGCAATTCTGATTATTCTTTCTATCACAGCATTTATAGGTCTAGTCTTAGGTTACGCATCAATCAAATTAAAAACTGATGGTGATCCCATAATAGATAAGATTGATAATATACTTCCGCAAACTCAATGTGGACAATGTGGTTATCCTGGATGTAAGCCATATGCCACAGCAATTGCGAATGGTGAAGCAGATATTAATCAATGTCCGCCCGGTGGTGATGATGGCGTGCATAAGTTAGCTGATTTACTAGGAGTAGAGTATAAACCTCTCAATGCAGAGCACGGAGTAACTAAACCGAAATCAATAGCAATTATTGATGAGTCAACCTGCATAGGTTGCACTTTATGCATCCAAGCTTGTCCTGTTGATGCAATCATTGGAGCAGCTAAACAGATGCATACAATTGTTGAAAAAGAATGTACAGGTTGTGAGTTATGTCTACCACCATGCCCTGTTGACTGTATTGACATGGTTGAGATACCTGAAACAACTGATAATTGGAAGTGGAAATATCCAATACACTCTATTAAACAACAGAATTAATTTATGGAACTTACTGACAAGATTTTTAAATTTTTTGGAGGCATCAAACCTAATGGGCATAAGGCGATATCCACACTCAATCCAATCAAAAGATTACCCATACCAAAGAAACTAATTATTCCTGTTAGGCAACATGTTGGTAAGGTTCCAAACATTAAAGTTTCTATTGGAGATAAAGTTTTAAAGGGTCAAGTTTTAGCTGAACCTATCGCTAATATTTCAGCTGCAACTCACTCCTCTTCATCAGGCACAGTAATTGCAATTGAATCTAACAAAATACCTCATCCATCAGGACTACCTGATCTTTGCATTACCATTGAAACCGATGGAAAAGATGAATGGATTAAAAGAAGTAAAATAGATCCCTCTAGCCTGTCTACTGAAACTTTATATGAAACAATGAAGTCCTCTGGTATTGTTGGGTTAGGTGGCGCAACCTTTCCAACACACATTAAATTAAATTCTAACAATATCAAAACTCTTATTGTAAATGCCGCAGAATGCGAGCCGTATATTACATGCGATGATATGGCAATGCAGGAAAAAACCAAAGAGTTTATTGAAGGAATTCAGATTACAATGGGTATCCTCAAAATACCTCATGCAATAATTGGTATTGAAGACAATAAACCCAAAGCCATTGAAAAATTAAAATCTGCCTTAAGTCAATCAAAAAATATATCTATCAAGGTAGTTCCCACAGTCTATCCAAGTGGAGATGAAAAGAGACTCATTTATTTGATGCTTGGATTAAAAATCTCAAAAGAAAAGCGGCCAGTAGATTTTGGTATACAGGTTTTTAATGTAGCTACTTTAATATCCATAGGGAGGTTTTTTTATCATAGCGAACCAGTAATCAGTAGAATTGTTACGGTGACTGGAGCGCTAAAACGACCTAATAACTATGAAGTGTTACTAGGAACTCCTATTCAAGAATTGATCAAGGATGCTGGAGGGAAATCAGATCAAGAAATTATAATGGGCGGGCCTATGATGGGATTTAAACTTCCTCATACTGAGGTTAGTGTAACTAAAGCGATGAATTGTTTATTAGCCATCACTGATGAAATGAAGGCTAAAGATACTTTTGAAATGCCTTGTATAAGATGTACAAAATGTGTTGAGGTATGTCCTGCCCAACTTCAGCCACAAGAATTATATTGGCACGCGAAATCAAAGCAATTTGAAAAGTTGACTGAGGATTATAAATTATTTGATTGTATCGAGTGTGGATGTTGCTCCTATGTTTGCCCAAGCAATATCCCATTAGTACAATATTACCGTTTTGCGAAAAGTGAAATTCGAGATCAACTCAAATCTTCAGAAGTAGCTGATATTGCAAGGGAAAGAAATGAGTTTAGATTATATCGACTCGAACGAGAGAAAAAGGAACGTGCTGAGCGCAACGCCCAAAGACGAGCTCAAACTAGCGATAGTGACAAGAAAAAATTAATTGAAGAAAAAAAAGCAGCTATTGCAGAAGCAATGAAACGTATTGAGGAAAAAGAAAAATAATGGCAATTATTGATTCACCTGCGATAAAAGAAAGATCAACTGTAAGCATGTTAATGTTTACAGTGATACTTGGTCTTTTGCCTGCACTCTTCTTACAAATTGGTTTTTTTGGTTATCAAATATTAGGTAATTTATTTATTGGTATTGGATTTGCTTTACTCATGGAGGCCATTTGTTTAAAACTAAGAAACTACCCCATTCGCCCATTTATACTTGATGGTTCAGCTTTTGTAGCAGCGTGGTTACTAATAATATCTGTTCCAGCAAATATTCCTATTTGGACTTTGCTGATTGGAATCTTTTTCTCAATTGTTGTGGCAAAACATGCCTACGGTGGTATAGGATCCAATCCGTTCAATCCCGCTATGATTGGTTATGCAGTCCTATTAATCTCTTTCCCCAAGATCATGACTAATTGGCCAATATCTGATGGTTTTGAAATTAGAAACTTTATCCAATTTTCACAGTTTTTTTCTATTTCTAATATTAATGAAACATATGATGCAATTGTTAGTGCGACCCCTCTTGATCAAATTAAAACCTCCTTATTTTTAGGAAAAGAGGTTAACGTTTTACCTATTTCATTTTCAATATTATCTCCTTACCAGATGATTGCAATGTTTTATTTTATTGGTGGTTTATTTTTAGTCTATAAAAAAGTTATCACATGGCACTTACCATTATCGCTTATCTTAAGTATCTATATTTTTTCTGGCTTACTTCATTTGTACGATCAAAACACATACATGTCTCCACTGTTTCATTTATTAAATGGAGCAACTTTTCTTGCTGCATTCTTCATCATCACAGATCCTGTATCAAGTCCAACGACTTTAAAAGGTAAAATTATTTTTGGAATTTTAATAGGTCTGATAACAGTAATTATAAGAAACTATGGAGGTTATCCTGATGGAATTGCTTTCGCTGTAATTTTTATGAACATCTGTGTTCCTCTGATTGAAAAGTTTACTCAACCTAAAGTATTTGGCTATGAGTGAATACAAAATTATTCTTAAAACCATAAGTATCATTTCATTGCTAGGTTTGATTTTCGCAGTCAGCCTGAGCATTACTTTTGAAAAAAGTAATCCTTTAATAAAACAAAATAAAATTGAATTTAAAACAAAGTTACTCAATGAGATCTTAGATGGTTTAGATTATGACAATAATCTAATTAATACTTATATAACTGTTAAACCGAATGATTTACTAAAAAATAAAACGGTAACAAATGTCTATTTAGCTAAAAAAAATAATATCCTTCAGGCTGTTTTAATTGAATCCATTGCACCAGATGGATATAGTGGAGATATTACTATTTTGACTGCGATCAACAGTAATGATGAAATTATTGGATCAAGAATTATTGATCATAAAGAAACTCCTGGCCTTGGAGATTACATTGATCAAAAGAAATCAACTTGGATTTTTAATTTTAACGGCATGAGCTTGAGTAATAGAGCTGATCTTGACTGGAGGGTTAAGAAAGATCAAGGTACTTTTGATTACAAAGCAGGAGCTACGATAACACCACGTGCAGTAATAAATTCTGTTAAGAATACTTTACTATTTTATAAAGAAAATAAAGAGCTGTTTAATGATTAAAGAACAAATAAAAGATGGTTTATGGAAACAGAATGCAGGCTTGGTTCAGCTTCTTGGGCTTTGTCCAACTCTTGCAGTGACAGTAAATATCACAAATGGTGTTGCACTTGGTGTTGCAACAATTTTTGTAATGATGTTATCTAACATTTCAATTTCTCCAATACGAAACTATGTACCAGAGTCAGCCCGTGTGCCCATATTTATTCTGGTAATAGCTGGCTTAGTTACAATTGTTGATCTAAGTATCAATGCATTATCAAAACCACTGTATGATGCTTTAGGAATTTTTATTCCACTAATTGTTACTAACTGTATTGTCCTAGCTCGAGTTGAAGCATTTGCATCAAAAAACGCAACCCTCCCCTCCCTTTATGATGGATTTTTTATGGGGATCGGTTTAACCTTTGTTCTCATTATTCTGGGAGCAGTTCGTGAAATAGTGGGTAATGGAACATTATTCCAAAATGTACATTTTTTAATTGGTGATAAATATGAATTTTTAACTATTCAGCTTTTTGATAGTTCGGATGGTTTTCTATTAGCTGCCCTTCCTCCTGGAGCTTTTATTGCCCTATCTGCATTAATTTTATTTCTTAACTTGGTTAATCAAAAAAGATAAACTCAAATGAATTATGAAAAAAGATGGAATATTTTTAATGCATTAAAAAATCATATCAAAGAACCAAAAACAGAGCTTGTTTATAAAAATACATTTGAGCTTCTTATTGCAGTAATACTTTCAGCCCAAACCACAGATATCCAGGTAAATCGCGTTACAGCAAAACTTTTTAAAATTGCTCCTAATCCACTCAAACTTTCTAAGCTTTCACTTGATAAAATTGAATCATTAATTAACTCAATAGGCTTATATAAAAATAAAGCTAAAAATATTCAGCTTACAAGTTCAATACTAATAACCGAATATAATGGCGAGGTCCCATATTCTAGAAAAGAGCTTGAAAGTCTCCCTGGAGTGGGAAGAAAAACAGCTAACGTTGTTTTAAATACCGTATTTGATCAACCAGTAATTGCAGTCGATACTCATATTTTTAGGTTAGCAAATCGTATTAATTTAGCTCAAGGAAAAACACCTTTAGAGGTGGAAAAAAAACTGACAAGGCTCACGCCAACTGAATTCCTTATTGATGCACATCACTTATTAATTTTACATGGTCGATACGTATGTAAAGCTCAAAACCCTGGTTGTTCTGATTGTTGTATTTATGATTTTTGTGAATATAAAAAAAAATTAATCAAAACTTGATTCTGCTCTACTATCAAGTTGCAGCATGACAGACTTTCTCTCATCGTCAGACATATCAAACCAATTAACTATCTCGTCACATGTTCTAAAGCATCCGACACAGAGACCATCAGCATTATAAGAACAAATTCCAATGCAAGGGGTAATGATTTCTTTATTCATTAACTCAACACACCATGACAATGTTTATATTTTTTGCCACTGCCGCAGGGACAGCTCTCATTCCTGCCGATTTTTCTTTGCTGACTAATCTGATCATCTTGATTTTGAGAATCCAAGCTCGCTTTATCTACTACTTGTTGATTTTTTTGGTCTAATTTTTTGGTTTGCTCTTCTGTTTTTACTTCAACCAGCATTACAACCTTCGCAATTTCATTTTTTATATTAGATAGAAGAACCTCAAACATATTAAAAGCCTCACGTTTAAATTCTTGTTTTGGATCTTTACCCCCGTATGCGCGCATGCTTACCCCTTGTCGTAAGTGATCCAAGGCGGTTAAATGAGATCGCCAGTGGTGGTCAATAATCTGCAGCATGATTGACTTCTCAAAATGGCGAACAGATTCTTTCCCAGCAATAGTCTCTTTTTTAAAGTAATCGCTTTGTGCTTGTTCAACAACTCTGCTGGCAATTGTTTCAATCTCAATATTAGGTTCTTTATCAAGCCATTTCTTTATATTAATGCTTAAGTTGTATTCAAGTTGAAGTCGATTTTCCAGACCGGAGATATCCCACATTTCCTCAACAGTATCCAATGGAATATATTCATAGACGATATTTGATATTGCTTCATGAAGAATATTTTTGATCATCACCTCAGATTCGTCAGAATTTAAAACATCATTTCGTTGTTCGTATATTACTTTTCTCTGGCTGTTGGGTACCTCATCAAACTCAAGTAGTTGCTTACGAATTTCAAAGTTTCTTCCCTCAACTTTTTTCTGAGCACTCTCAATTGATCTAGTTACCCAACTATGCTCAATAGGCTCATTATCTGGCATGTTTAATTTTTGCATGATGCTTGAAATACGATCTGATGCAAAAATTCTCATTAATGAGTCTTCCAAGGATAAATAGAAACAGCTTGATCCAGGATCACCTTGCCTTCCTGAACGCCCCCTTAATTGATTATCAATTCTTCTGGATTCATGACGTTCAGTCCCTATGATATGAAGGCCGCCAGCAGCCAAAACCACTTCATGATCTTTTTTCCATTGAGCTTTTAAGGCTTTTATTTTTTTTGTCACCGCTTCTGTCTTTTTTGACTCGTTAGACAGACGTTCAATTTCAGGATCTATATTTCCACCAAGAACTATATCTGTACCTCTACCAGCCATATTAGTTGCAATTGTAATCATTCCTGGCTTTCCGGCCTGCTCAATAATATGAGCTTCTTTTTCATGTTGTTTTGCATTAAGAACTTGATGTTTTAATTTATGTTTATTTAATATTTTGCTAATAAACTCTGAACTCTCAATTGATGTTGTGCCGATGAGTATCGGTTGTGATTTTTTGTTTCTGTCTAAGATGTCATTGATTAACGCTTTATATCTTTCATCGGAGGTTCGATAAATTTTATCCATTAAATCGACTCTAGTAATTTGCCGATGTGGAGGGATGACTAATGTTTCCAAATTATAAATATGTTTAAATTCTTCAGCTTCCGTTTCCGCAGTTCCCGTCATTCCAGATATCTTGTTGTAGAGGCGGAAGTAATTTTGAAATGTAATGCCTGCAAGTGTTTTTGATTCTCTTTGAATTTTAACCTTTTCCTTTGCTTCGATAGCCTGATGAAGTCCATCTGACCATCTTCGGCCAGGCATCATACGACCAGTAAATTCATCTATAATCACAACTGCACCATCTTTAACCACATAATCTTTATCCTTAATGAATAAATTATGTGCTTTGAGAGCTGATTGGACATAATGCAATAGGCTGATATTTTCAGGATCATATAGGTTTGAATTTTTCTCCAAAACCCCAAGCTTGGTTAATACTTCTTCAACATTATTGTGTCCACTTTCGGACAAGATGACTCCAGTCGTTTTTTCATCAATCCAATAGTCTCCATCACCATCTTCTTTATCTTGTCTTTTTAAGCTTGGAACAATTTGGTCAAGTTTTCCGTAAAGATTGACATCAACATCTGATTGACCTGAGATAACTAATGGCGTTCTAGCCTCATCAATTAATATGGAATCAACTTCATCAATTAAAGCGAAATTTAGGCCTTTTTGAACTTTTTGATCTTGTGAGTAAACCATATTATCTCTCAAATAATCAAAGCCAAATTCATTATTGGTTCCATAAGTGATATCTGCAGCGTAGGCTTTTAATTTTTCCTCAGTTGGCAATTGAGTTTGGTTAATGCCTACAGTTAAACCTAAAAACTCATAAACTTTTCCCATCCACTCAGCATCACGTCTTGCTAGATAATCATTAACTGTAATAACGTGCACACCATTTCCTGTAAGCGCATTTAAGTAAGCTGGCAAGGTAGCAACCAAAGTTTTTCCCTCGCCCGTTTTCATCTCAGCAACCTTGCCATTATGGAGCGCAATTCCACCAATCATTTGCTCATCAAAGTGTCTTAAACCTAAAGTTCTCACACTGGCCTCACGAACCAGCGCAAATGCCTGTATCATTATATTGTCTGAAAAACCGTCTTTCTTATAAAGCTCCTTTAACTCACTTGTTTTTTTTACAAATTCTTTATCTTTTAATTTTTGTATATCGGTCTCTAATTCATTAATCTTATTAACTATTGATGAATATTTTTTTAACAATCTCTGATTGCTGTTACCAATTACAGCATTGATAAGTGTCTTTAACATGATTTATTTTTTCTTTAGATATTTTCTCGGATCTAGAGATCTGCCATTGAGCCTTATTTCATAATGCAGATGAGGTCCGGTCGATCTTCCAGTGTTACCAACTAATGCGATGACTTGGTCTTTAGTGATTAAGTCACCTTTTCTTACTAATAGTTTTGAAGCATGAGCATATCGAGTTTCAATTCCGCCTCCATGTTTAATTTTTACATAATTACCATAATGTGGTGCTTTTCCAGCAGCAGTAACAATACCTGAGGCGGTGGCTCTGATTTCATCCCCCTCGGCTGCTGAGAAGTCTAAACCTTCATGGAATGATCTTATTCCAAGAATTGGATCGATTCTCCAACCATAACTCGATGAACGATAACCAACACTGACAGGATATAAATCTGGCAATGTATCTTTTATAACACTTTGCTTTAATAAAATAGACTCTGTTTCATTAAAAATGTCCTCTCTTATTTGCATACGATACATTAGTGCTTGTAACGCAATCTGAATATCCTGATCAGTCAAATTAGAATTTATAAAAGGTCCACCTTGGTTTTCAAATTCTTTTTCTTTTTTTGGCAAGGTAGGTAATTTTTGTTTACCAACTATCTGTTTTTTCAAAATACCTTGAAGTCTTTCAGTTTGATTATCCAGATCAGCTAATCGAGCATTGATTTCTCCAATTTGCTGTATGTATAACTGAAGGCTTCTTTGGTAGCTAGCAAAATCTAAATCTAATTTAAGAGTTTCAATTTTTTCATCAGAATAATGTTTTGCTAATTTATTGCTCACACTATACACAGCAATTGAAACAACAAATATCAAGATAAGCATAAAAAAAACAAATAACTGTATGCTCAGAGTTAAGGGTCTTTTAATATTATTTTTACTTATAAATAAAATTTTCATAATTTAGTATCATATTATATATGGAATCACTTAAAAAATTGCTGAAAACTGATCAATTTAGAGAAATATCAATCAACAACGAAATTCTAAAAGGAATTCGATTGAATCTCATAAAAATGATCGGAGATAAGCAATCAAAACTTACCATTCGAGACAACTCACTTTTTATAACATTCAGTAAAAATTCTTTTGCTAGTAAATTTAAAATAATTAAAAAAGAAGTGCTCAAGGAACTCAATTTGATACAGAATAAAATTGTATTCTCTGAAATTTATTCGAAAGTAGATCCGTCAGTTGTAAAAAGAGAAATGAAGTTCACTTCAAATAAAAAACTATCAAACAAAGCCGCTAAAATCTGGGCTTCTCTATCTAAAAACCTTGATGACTCTCCTCTAAAAGATTATTTGTCAAAAAAAAATGATTGAAATATTAATACTCTGTTCAACTGGAATTGTGGTTGGTTTCTTAGCAGGATTGTTTGGTATCGGCGGTGGATTAATTATTGTCCCAATTGTTACTTTTTTGATGATTCATTTCAACGATTTGCCCGGTGCCGATGCTTATGCTTATGGAATTGGATCCTCCATGCTGTCAATTATTTTTACAGGATCTATGGCTACTTTTTTTCATGTTAAAAATAATAATTTTAATTTTTCTTACTTATCTAACGTTATTGGGTATTTATTTTTTGGATCTTTAATTGGTAGTTATATTATCCACTTTGCAAATTTTAATTTTCTAAAATATTTTTTTATATTTTATTGTTTTTTTTCTGCTCTTAAATTATTGGATCGAGCAAATCTAAATTTTTTATATTCTTTACCTTTAAAGGCCATTAGCTTTATTTTTGGAGCATTATCATCCATTGTAGGAATTGGTGGTGGCACCTTATTTGTTCCTTACTTAGAAGCAAAAAAAATTGATATAAAGCTTGCTATATCAAGCAGTTCACTTCTCGGTGTTGTAATTGGTATTGGTACAATTCTTGGTTTTGTTTCTCAAAACCTTATTTTAGAAACCTCGCCTTTATTAAATTCTTTTTTTGACTATGGAAATATTTACATTAAATCTTTTATATTTTTAACTTTGCCAAGCATCTTTACAATCTTCATCTCAACCAAACTCTTGGTTTCTTTGAATCAAAATATTATTAAAAAATTATTCGCTTACCTTTTAATAAGCATAGGACTTATAAGTCTTTTTAACTTATAAGGAATAATGTCCAAATCACCTTAAATATGAGATAATTGCTTTTTTTTGAAATATGTAACTCAGGGAGGAAGTATGTCGGAAATCCAAATGGCATTAGCAGCCGCGGTAATTGCTGTTATATATGGTGCCTTAGTTTCAAAGTCTATTCTTAGCCTACCGGCAGGAAATAAGAAAATGCAAGATATTGCAAACGCTATCCAAAAAGGTGCGTCTGCATATTTGTCACGTCAATACAAAACAATCGCTATTGTTGGTATTATTTTAACTATATTAATCGCTCAATTTATTGACCTTGATACAGCGATCGGTTTTGTTGTTGGTGCTATATTATCAGGTGCTTGTGGTTTTATAGGGATGAATGTTTCAGTTCGTTCTAATGTAAGAACAGCTCAAGCAGCAACTAAAGGAATTGTGCCAGCTTTTGATGTGGCTTTTAAAGGCGGTGCAATTACAGGTATGCTTGTAGTTGGATTGGGTCTGTTAGGCGTTGCAGGTTTTTATTTATACCTTGGTGGCACTGAAGCTGAAAATCTTAATCCTTTAATTGGTTTAGCGTTTGGCTCATCTCTAATCTCCATTTTTGCAAGACTTGGTGGTGGTATTTTTACTAAGGGTGCTGATGTTGGTGCTGACTTAGTAGGCAAAGTTGAAGCTGGAATTCCTGAAGACGATCCTAGAAACCCTGCAGTTATCGCAGACAATGTTGGTGACAATGTTGGTGATTGCGCAGGTATGGCTGCTGATTTATTTGAAACTTATGCAGTTACTATTATTGCAACTATGGTTTTAGGTGGTTTAATGATCACTGGCGATAGTGTTAATGGTGTTCTGTATCCATTATTGTTAGGTGCTGTTTCAATTATTGCGTCTATCATTGGTTGTTTCTTTGTTAAAGCTAACAATAAGATGACAAATGTGATGCCTGCACTTTACAGGGGTTTGGCTATTGCGGGTCTTTTATCACTCATTGCCTTCTTCTACGTTTCTGAGTATTTGTTCCCATCTGGCATTGTTGTCGATGGTATTACTTACCCAGCAGTAGGTTTGTTTGGTTCAGCTGCAATTGGATTAGTGTTAACTGCTGCATTAGTATTTATCACTGAATATTACACTGGTACAGAATATAAACCAGTTCAACATGTAGCTAAAGCTTCTGAAACTGGTCATGCTACAAATATTATTGCTGGTATTGGTATCTCAATGAAAGCAACTGCACTTCCTGTGATATCTGTTTGTTTAGCAATTTTTCTTTCATACTCATTTGCGAACCTTTACGGTGTTGCTATAGCAGCGACATCAATGTTAAGCATGGCGGGTATTATTGTGGCACTTGATGCATACGGTCCAATTACTGACAACGCTGGTGGTATTGCCGAGATGTCTGGTCTTCCACAAAAAGTGAGAGACGTGACTGATCCACTTGATGCGGTTGGTAACACTACAAAAGCTGTAACTAAAGGTTATGCTATTGGTTCAGCTGGTTTAGCATCATTGGTTCTTTTTGCAGACTACACGCACAAACTTGATGTCTACGGAATCATTGCTACATTTGATCTGAGTGAGCCAAACGTAATTATTGGCCTAATCATCGGTGGTCTGATCCCATATCTCTTTGCAGCTATGGCGATGGAGGCTGTTGGAAGAGCAGCTGGTTCGGTTGTTGAAGAAGTGAGAAGACAGTTTAAAACAATCAAGGGAATTATGACTGGTAAAGGTCAACCTGATTATGCTAAAGCCGTTGATTTATTAACCTCATCTGCAATTAAAGAGATGGTTGTTCCATCACTATTACCTGTTGCTGTTCCTATTATTGTTGGTTTATCGCCATTAGGAGCTCAAGGCTTAGGTGGTCTGTTGATGGGTACAATTGTTACAGGTCTTTTCGTGGCAATTTCAATGTGTACTGGTGGCGGTGCTTGGGATAATGCTAAAAAACATATTGAAGATGGGCACCATGGCGGTAAAGGTTCTGAAGCTCATAAAGCTTCTGTAACAGGTGATACTGTTGGAGACCCATACAAAGATACTGCTGGTCCAGCGATCAACCCTCTTATTAAAATTATTAACATCGTTGCACTTCTAATTGTACCGTTGCTATAAGTTTTAAATAATTATCAAAAAAAAGCCCATTTTTAAATGGGTTTTTTTTATAGGTGAACGTTTATCAAAAAGTAAGTTACAAACAAAATCCACAATGATGTTAAGGCAATCAGTAACGATAAAATTTTAGATTCGACATAAATTAAACCTGCAATAAATGAGCTAAAAATCAATGTTGTCAAATTACCAAGAATAATCATACTTAGTACAGAAAAACCCAAAGTATAAATTGGATATAAAAAACAATTTATAATAAGTATTAAAACAAGCAATGAGTTAAATTGAGATTTTAAAGATTTAAAAACGATTGTTTGAAGAATCACTAACAAAGTCCAAATAAGACCAATAAAATATCCTTTAGGGAAATAACGATTATTTTCTAAAGCTATTTTTTGAGTTACGCCTTCAAACCCAAAATTTAAAATAATAAAGTTAGAGGAGCATAAAATAATTAATGCAGCTATCAATAATATTATTAATGGCCTTCTTTTTAAAAAGCTGATCATTATTGATTTAATAAAAGATGTTGAACATGCTGATACTTTTGTTTTGTCATCTCGATAACATCACTTGGAAGAGATGGTGGTGGAGGTTGTTTGTTCCAATCTATTGACTCAAGCCAGTCTCTCAAGAATTGTTTATCAAAACTCTGGGGGGACGTGCCCATTCTATATAAATCTGCATCCCAAAATCTTGAAGAATCAGGTGTAAGAATTTCATCCATTAAAATTAAATCACCTTGATCATCTAATCCAAATTCAAATTTTGTATCTGCAATAATAATACCCCGATCAAGAGCATAGTTTCTGGCAAAGTTATATATTTCAATACTTTTGTCTTTTATATTTTTGGCTCTATCTTCCCCAATCACGTTGGCCATTTGATCAAATGAAATATTCTCATCATGATCTCCGACGGCAGCTTTGGTTGACGGAGTAAAAATTGGTTCAGCGAGTTTTTCAGCTTGTAGTAAATTTTTTGGCAATGTAATTCCTGATACACTTCCACTTGATTGATAATCTTTCCAACCACTTCCAATCAGATACCCTCTAACAATCGCCTCGACAGGAAGAGGCTGCAATCTTTTCACAACAACAGATCTATCTTTAATAAGTGGTATTTCATGATCTTTGACAACGGATTCCGGAGCAATGTTAGTTAAATGATTCTTGATAATGGATTCTGTTTTGTGAAACCAGAAATTTGAAATCTGAGATAAAATCTTTCCTTTTGACTCAACAGCTTCATTCATGATGACATCAAAGGCAGAAATACGATCACTGGTTACCATTAAAAAATGTCCGTCATCCACAACATAAGTATCTCTGACTTTACCTTGATGAAATAATTGAAGACTTTGAATAGTTGTTGTCATATTCATTTGATTTATTGTTCTAGCATTTCAATAGCAGGCAATTTCTTTCCTTCAGCAAATTCAAGAAAAGCTCCACCGGCGGTTGAAATATATGATATTTTTTTACATACCTTATACTTTTCTATTGCGGCAATCGTATCCCCTCCGCCAGCTAATGAGAATGCCTCACAATCAGCAATCGCAAGAGATAAGGCTTCAGTTCCTGAGCTAAACTGTTCAAACTCAAACACGCCAAGAGGTCCATTCCACATGATTGTTGAGACTTTGGATAAGTGGTCTGTAATATTCTTCAAGGTTTTGGGACCTAAATCAAAAATCATATCATCAGATTCAACGTCATCAATTTTTTTTAATTCAGCATGTGCGTTGACATCAAATTCTTTTCCGCAAATAACATCATCAATGGTGGGTAAAAATATTTGCCTATTTTTGATCTCATCAAGAATAACTTTTGCCTCTTCAACAAAGTCAGGTTCATGCAATGACTTTCCAATATTGAATCCTTGGGCTGCTATAAAAGTATTTAGGATACCGCCACCTAAAATTAAACCATCAACACGATTAACAAGATTTTTTAAAACAGATAACTTTGTTGAAACTTTACTACCGCCCACAATCGCTAGCATTGGTTTTTTTGGCTGATTAAATGTTTTCGTTAGAGCATCAACTTCATCATAAAAAAGTAATCCAGCACATTTTTCACCAATATATTTTCCAATACCATACGTGCTGGCTTCGGTACGGTGTGCTGTTCCAAACGCATCCATGACAAATACGTCCGCTATAGAAGCATATTTTACTGATAACTCATCAGAACATTTTTTCTCACCAGGGTTAAACCTTACGTTTTCAAGAACATGAAGCCTTCCAGGCTCAAAGGATTGACCTTTGTCAAAATCCCGATGAAATATTATTGTGGTATTTAATTTTTCTTCAAGGTAGTCGACTATGGGCTTAAGTGATAGAGAGTCATCAAAATTTCCCTCTTCAGGCCTGCCTAAATGTGAGGTCAGGATCACAACCTGAGCATTATCTAGTGCAAATTCAATGGTCGGAATAGATGCATCAATTCTACTGGTGGAAGAGATTGTGGAACCATCAATTGGGACATTTAGATCTGCACGAATAAAGACCTTTTTATTTTGAAGATTTAAATGGCTAATGCTTCGAATAGACATTAATTTGCATTCATCATTGCCACTGCGGTATCCAACATGCGACAACTAAAGCCGTATTCATTATCATACCAACCAAAGACTTTCACTAAATCACCCGATGAGGATACTTTTGTTAACAAAGAATCAAAGTATGATGATGCTGGAGTGTGATTATAATCAACTGACACAAGAGGAATATCAGAATAAACAAGAATATCTTTTAATTCATTATCAGCTGCTTTTTTTACTACTGCATTCACTTCTTCAACCGTTACTTTTTCTGCAATATTTAAAGTGAGGTCAACCAAGGAAACATTGGCGGTTGGCACACGAATGGCCACCCCATCAAGCTTTCCTTTTAATTCAGGAATAACCAAACCCACAGCAGACGCTGCGCCAGTTTTCGTGGGTACCATGGATGAACTTGCTGTTCTTGCCCTGCGGATATCTTTGTGAATATTATCCAATAGGGCCTGATCATTCGTGAATGAATGAATCGTATTCATTAACCCAGATTTAATTGTGTAGTTTTCATTTAACACATGAACAATTGGAGCCAATCCATTTGTGGTACATGATGCATTAGAGACAACTGTATGTGATGACTTAAGAGAATCATGATTAACACCGTACACAATTGTGGAATCAACATCGGATTCTCCAGGAGCTGAAATCAAAACTTTCTTTGCGCCCTGATGAAGATGGACCATGTTTAATTTTTTACTTCTAAAAGCACCAGTACATTCTAAAACTACATCTACATCTAATTCACCCCATGGGAGTTCTTCAGGGTCTCGAGTGGCATAATATTTAATGGTATCGCCATTAATAGAAAATTCATGCTCACCCATAGAAATATCGCAATCAAATCGACCATGGGCTGAGTCATACTTTAATAAATGTAAATTTGATTCCATGGTGCCACGACTACTTCCGTTAATCGCCACCACTTTTAGATCTGATCTCTTTTCCTCATAAATTGCCCGTAGCACTAAACGACCAATTCTTCCAAAACCTGTAATTGCGACTCTCACTGTCATATTTCTAGCTTTTCCTAAATTAAAATAAAAAAGGTATTCCTAAAGTTTAGGAATACCTTTTTGTAGAAAGATCAAATTAAAGAACAGACTTAACTGTCTTAACCACATTCTCGACTGTGAAGCCAAAGTGTTCAAATAATTTACCACCTGGCGCTGATTCACCGTAAGTATTAATACCAACGGAAGCTCCATCTAGACCAACGTATTTTGTCCAGTAATCAGTCACGCCAGCTTCTATAGATACACGTTTTACTCCCGGAGTAAGAACAGAATCTTTATAAGCCTGATCTTGGCGATCAAATGCATGAGTACATGGCATTGACACAACGCGAGCAGCAATACCTTCATCATTTAATGCAGCAGCAGATTTAACAGCTAAATCAAGCTCAGATCCGGTAGCAATCAGAATAACTTTGGGGTCATTGGCATCTGACAGAACATAACCACCTTTTTTAATACCCTCAAGTTGCTCATCTGTTCTTTCATTAAATCCAACGCCTTGTCGAGTTAGAACAAGGCTGGTTGGATTGCCTGTATTTGCTACAGCTTGAGTCCAAGCCACCGCTGTTTCTGTTGCATCACCAGGTCTCCAAACTTCCATATTCGGAATAAATCTTAAGCCAGATGTTGTTTCAATAGGTTGGTGAGTTGGTCCATCTTCACCTTGGCCAATTGAATCGTGGGTCAATACATAGATAACTCTCTGTTTCATCAACGCTGACATTCTCATACCATTTCTCATGTAGTCTGTGAACATATGGAATGTTCCGCCGTAAGGTAAAATACCTCCGTGCAAAGCCATACCATTCATAATGGCCGCCATACCAAATTCACGAACTCCGTATGAAATGTAGTTACCTGGTTTCTTACCGCTGACGTGCTCAAAACTACCGCAGCTGGTTAAGTTTGATCCAGTTAAGTCAGCAGATCCGCCTACAAATTCAGGTAATGTTTCAGCTAATTTAGTGATAACATTTTGTGATGCTTTTCGTGTAGCTACTTTATCGCCAGCAGCGTTTGTTTCTTTAATTAATGCATCCACTTTTTGCTGCCAATCAGCTGGTAATTCATTTGCCATACGACGTTTGAATTCAGCAGCTAATTCTGGGAATTCTTTTTCATATGCTGCAAATTTATCATTCCATGCAGCCTCGCTTTGTTGGCCTTTGTCTTTTTGATTCCAACCATCATAGATATCTTGAGGAATCACAAATGGATCATGCTCCCAACCAAGCTCTTTTCTAGTAAGTGCAACTTCTTCTTCACCTAGTGCAGCTCCATGACAATCATGTGAACCTGACTTGTTAGGTGATCCTTTACCAATTATTGTCTTACAACAAATTAATGTCGGCTTGTCAGATACCGACTTAGCTTCTTGGATAGCTTTGTCAATTGCTTCAAAGTCATGACCATCAACATCTCTGACTACATGCCAACCATATGACTCAAATCGACCCGCTGTATCATCGGTGTACCACCCCTCGATGTGGCCATCAATTGAAATTCCATTATCATCCCAGAATGCAATTAATTTACCTAAACCCCAAGTTCCAGCAAGTGCACAAGTTTCATGAGAAACGCCTTCCATCAAACAACCATCGCCCATAAACACATAAGTGTAATGATCAACAATATCGTGACCCGGCTTATTGAATTGGTTAGCCAATAATTTCTCAGCCATTGCGAAACCAACAGCATTACTAATACCCTGACCTAGAGGCCCAGTGGTTGTTTCAACACCAGGTGCATAGCCATATTCTGGGTGACCTGCACACTTAGAATGCAACTGTCTAAAGGATTCGATCTCACTCATTGGAAGGTCGTAACCTGTTAAGTGTAAGAGAGAATAAATTAACATTGAACCGTGACCATTAGATAAAATAAATCTATCTCTGTTTGCCCAATCAGGGTTATTAGGATTATGGTTCATGTGGTTATTCCAAAGAACTTCTCCTATTTCTGCCATGCCCATAGGAGCACCAGGGTGTCCTGATTTTGCTTTTTGAACCGCATCCATGGATAAGGCACGGATCGCATTTGCTAATTCTTGTCTACTTGCCATACTTTGTTTCTCCCTTGTTTTGGTGAATAATTTTCTTTATTCAAACCTGATAAATGTACAACCTGTAATTTTCTTTGTATTAGGTATTCGAACGTATAATTATTGCCTAAACAGCATTATTCTTCAAGGATTTGTTGCAGATTCTTTCCATTTTATAGAGCAACCAATACTTGGTATTTGATCAATAGGACCCTTTTGTGACTCCGCAACTAGCTGCATCGCATTAAATAAATCTCTTTCATTATTATTAGACAGCTCACCACGTCCTGTTGAGTCAAAACGGCCTCGATACTGAAGCTCATAATTGTTATTAAAACCAAAAAAATCAGGTGTGCAAATTGCATCGTAGCTTTTTGCAACCACCTGTGTTTCGTCAAAACAATAATCAAATGGGAATTCATGCTCTTTAGCTAATTTTTGCATGTTTTCAAAAGAATCTTCTGGGTAATTAATTACATCATTCGATGATATCGCAACAGTATTAATCCCCAATGTCTTTAACTCTCTAGTATCATGAATCAATCTTGGTAAAATAGCTTTAACATATGGACAATGATTGCAAATGAACATCACCAATAAACCATTAACGCCCATTGCATCTTCAAGGCTAATCAATTCATTATTAGTTGATATTAAATTAAAATTTTTTGCTTTCCAGCCAAAATTACAGACTGGAGTAGTAAGGCTCACCACTATATATTCCCTATTAAATTTTAAAGATGAATAGATTTTACCATCCAGACACTATTTCAGCACATAGCGACATCAATCTATCTGAAGATGCCTCAAAACATCTTGTTAAATCATTGCGATTAAAGCCATCAGATAAAATCATACTATTTAATGGCGATGGGTATGATTATCATGGCGAGGTATCTCACATTGATAAAAAAAATGTCAATATTTCTGTTAATGAGAAAAAACTCAACACTAGTGAAGCAGATATTGATATCAGCATCCTGCAATCAGTAACCTCGAGAGATAAACTCGACTTTATTTTTCAAAAAAATACAGAGCTTGGAATAAAAAATTTCTATTTAATTAATACCGAAAGAGTAAACTTTAAAATTCCTCAAACCAAAACAGCGAACAGAATTGAACATCTGAAAAAAGTCATTACTTCTGCATGCGAGCAGAGTGGTCGGTCAAAAATACCAACTGTCCATGAAACAATTATTAGTTTAAATAAGTTAACAAATGAAGATGATTATTCGTGCAAGTTAATTTTGAATCCCTACACTGATTACTCACTATCAAATTTAAGAAATAGCGATTTAATAAATAAAAAAAGTTTTCAAATTTTAATTGGACCAGAAGGAGGCTTTTCAGAAGCTGAAATCAAAGTTGCGGAAAATGCTGGGTTCAAGTCATTATCTTTGGGCAATAGAGTATTGCGAACTGAGACCGCCTCCTTATCAATTACAAGCGCGATATTAGCCTTAACCAATAATTTTGTATAAATTACATAAATTTATACAAAATTAAATATAAATATTGTAAAATATACAATATGAATCTTAAACAACTTAGAACCGATAGAAAGTTAACTATTGCCAACCTCAGTCAAATCCTTGATTTAGATCCTGGCAATCTATCGAAAATAGAACAAGGAAAACTGAAACCTTCCTTACCAGTTCTAATAAAATATTCAAATTACTTCAAAGTTTCCATTGATAATTTAGTGGGACAATCAAGTGTCGATTTTATATCAGCTTTTAGATCAGCAGCGCCTTATATTCATCATTATAGAAATAAGGTTTTCGTTATTGCATTTGATGGCTTTGCTCTTGAGAGTAACTCTTTTGTCAATTTATGTACGGACATTAATTTACTTCATTCCTTAGGAATTAAAATCATCCTAATTCATGGCATCAGGCCTTTTATCGACTTAAGATTGAATAAAAATAGTATTAAATCCAGCTTCCATAAGCATCAAAGAGTTACAACCGCAGAGATGATGCCTCATATTATTGAAGCTAATGGCTTGGTAAAGACAAAAATTGAGGCAGCTTTATCTTCCAACATTTACCACAATAATATCTTTAAAAGTGAGTTGAAAATTTCATCTGGCAATTTTCTTATGGCGAAACCTAGAGGAGTTATTGATGGAGTTGATATGGAACAAACCGGTGTTATTAGGGAAATTAATCATGAGGCAATCATTGAAAAACTTAACCACAATGAAATCGTCATCATGTCTCCTATTGGATACTCTCCAATTGGGGAAATCTTTAATTTATCCTTTGAATCATCGGCAAGCAAAATTGCTTCTTCAATTCAGGCTGAAAAATTAATTTATATCACTGAAAATAATGGGGTACAAAATATCAGAGGTGAATTTATATCTGAAATGACAAGCATCAAATTGAACAATTTGATATCCCATATCAAAGGATCAGAGCATCCAGAATTTATAGAAAAAAATACATTACCAATATTGGAAGGTGCGGCTGAAGGCTTAAAAGAGGGCTTAGCAAAGATTCATTTAGTTAATAGGCACGTTAATGGTTCATTAATTATGGAATTATTTACTAACCAGGGTCAAGGAACTGTCATTACACCAGAAAAAATAGAAAAATTTAGATCTGCCAACATACAAGACGCTAAAGTGATTGAAAAAATGATTAATCCCTTAATCAAGACTCAAATCATTGCAGACAGGAATCTTGAAAAGATAGAAATGGAAATACAACATTTCCACATTTTAGAATTTGATAATAAGATACTCGGGTGTGCCCAAGTTAAACATTATGATGGAATATCTGAAATTGCCTGTTTTGCAATAAATGAAAATTACCAAAACATGGGTTATGGGAAAAAACTTTTAGAATATTGTGAAAATGAGTGCAAAAAAATGAATAACAAAACGTTTATTATGACAACTCAATCCAGTCACTGGTTTATGGAAAATGATTTTAAACAGGGCAACATTAATGATTTACCAGATGAGAAAAAAAAGGAATACTCCCCACAAAGAAATTCAAAAATATTTTTAAAGGAATTGGAGCAATAATGGCACCTAACGACAAAGCAAAAATACTTAGTGAAGCATTACCTTACATAAAGCAATTTTTTGATAAAACCATTGTGATTAAGTTTGGTGGCAATGCAATGATAGATGAGCAACTAAAAAGCTCTTTTGCTATGGATGTAGTGTTATTGAAATTAGTGGGTATGAATCCAGTTGTTGTACATGGAGGTGGTCCACAGATCAATGAACACCTTGAGAAAATCGGCAAGAAGGGTGAATTTATTAACGGGGTCAGAGTGACTGATGAAGAGACAATGGATGTTGTTGAAATGATTTTAGGAGGTCAAATAAATAAAGAAATTGTTCATCAAATAAACATTCATGGTGGAAAAGCAGTAGGCCTTACCGGGCAAGATGGAAACTTCATTCATGCTTCAAAGCTTGCTAAAGATAAAGATGGGAAAAAAATAGACCTTGGTTATGTGGGTAAAATTGAGTCCATCGATCCCAGCCTCATCGATTTTCTAGATACTGGTGACTTTATTCCTGTAATAGCTCCAATTGGAATTGGTTCAGATGGAAAAACTTACAACATTAATGCAGATGTTGTCGCAGGCAAGTTAGCTGAGGTTCTCATGGCAGAAAAATTAATCCTTATGACTAACACCAAAGGTGTACTTGATAACCAAAATAATCTGATTACAGGAATAAAACCAAATGATATTGAAACATTGATTAAAGATGGCACATTAAGTGGTGGCATGTTGCCTAAAATTGAATCGGCTATGGATGCCGCAAAAGGCGGAGTCAATAGTGTACATATAATAGACGGTAGAGTTGAGCATGCATTGTTGTTAGAAATTTTAACCAATCAAGGTGTAGGTACATTAATCAAAGGAAAAAACTAAAACAACTGTGGGTATTTGATCTTGATGACACACTTCATCATGCCAGCCCACATATTTTTGAGTTTATCAATAGAGATATGACTCAATACATATCTGAAAATTTAAGTATTTCACATGAAAAGGCGAATTTTTTAAGAACCGACTATTGGAAGAAGTATGGTTCAACATTGAGAGGATTAATGATCCACCATCAAATTGATCCCCATGATTTTTTACTTAAGACGCACAATTTAAAAGATATCGAAGAGAAAATAGAGCCCGTAAAAAATTTAAGGATGATTTTAAAAAGTATTAATGACGATAAAATTATCCTCACAAATGCACCAACACATTATGCAAAATTCATTTTAAAAAAATTGGATATACATTATTTTTTCAAACAGATTATTTGTATTGAGGATAATTCATTCATATCTAAACCCGACATTCGCATTTTTAGAAAAATTAAACGAATGCCCTATAAAAAAATTATACTGATTGACGATTCACATGAAAATTTAAAAAGCGCATACCACGCAGGACTGGAAACAGTTCATATTTCAAATGAAAGAATTAATAAAAACTATGCAAGTAATAAGCTACATGGACTTGGTGAATTACTCAAATTGAAAAGATTCTAAAAAATTAAGTCTCTGTTTATTGATATGTTCTGCAATGTCTTTCCCAGTAAGATTTGAAGGAATACTTATTGGTTTATTTTTGAAAAAATTTTCTAACTTATTGGAATAGGTCAATAAAGATAGATTTAAATCACTCTGATCAATTAATAAATCCAATCTTATTAATTCTAATATTTTATCTAACTTGTCATCTTTACCAAAAAAACCGACTCTATTTAAAACAAACAATTGATCCACTGAAGAAAGATTTCTAAAATTAAGTAGATCTTTGATTAATTCTTTGAAAGTCTTGATTATATCGAGATCCTTTTTTGAAAAATTAACTGAATACTGTTTGCAGAATTTAAAGTTGAATTTTTCCTGAAAGAAAAGCCAGCACAGATTGAAGTTCTTATCATAATGACCATGTTTGAAAAAGGATTGAAAACACTCTGATAATTTTCTTTTATTATTGTTTTCAAAAATTTGATCAATAGCGCCAATATCTTCCAATGTCTTAAAAAAAATATGTCCATCTTTAAGTTGAAATACTTTTTTAATCTCAATGATGATTCGATCATAGCTCAAATACTTCAATTCTCCCTCATTAATCATGGTTTTTAATAGGACTAAGGTTTCTTCTGCAACTTTAAAATCTGGTAATTTTGCTTTAAACCTTGCTAGTCGCAATATTCTTAAAGGATCCTCCTTGAATGCATCTGAAACATGACGAAGTATTTTTTTACTAATGTCATTAATTCCATTGAATGGATCAATATATTTATTCTGATCATCTTTTGCTATTGCGTTGATTGTTAAGTCTCTTCGGACTAAGTCTTCTTCTAATGAAATAGTTGGGCTGGTATAAAAAATAAAATCTTTATACCCAACTCCATCCTTTTTTTCTGTCCTGGCTAATGCATATTCCTCGTGAGTATCAGGATGTAAAAAAACAGGGAAACTTCTGCCTACAGGTTTAAATTTTTTCTCAATCATCTCCTCCGGAGTCGACCCCACCACAACGTAATCTTTTTCCGTATAAGGCTGATTTAAAATTTCATCACGAACTGCCCCACCTACCAAATAGATTTTCATAACTTGTTAATATGCGTCTCTAATTCATTTAATTCTGAAAGAAATTCATAAGAATGATTAATTTCACATGTATTATCCACTTGCAATGATTTCAAATTATCTCTTGTAATTATTTTCCTAGGGCTCAATTCCAGCACTACAACAAATAATAAGTCGAATATCTTAGGCAAGCTTAGTAAAATACATCTTAATTTTTTTATTTTTTTAATGACTTTTAAGATTTCAAGAAAGGAATAAGTTTTAGGGCCTCCAAGTTCAAAAGTTCGACTTTTGAATGAATCATTGTCCATTAAAGCGGTGATTATTAATACCAAATCCTTCACTGATATTGGCTGAAATGAGGAATTAGGTGAAATTACTGCCATCAAAGGACTAATTTTCATTATTTTATAAAACATATTAATAAAATTATCGTCT
The DNA here is from genome assembly GCA_913048465.1 of uncultured Nitrosomonadales bacterium. Classification (GTDB taxonomy): domain Bacteria; phylum Pseudomonadota; class Gammaproteobacteria; order Burkholderiales; family Methylophilaceae; genus BACL14. The sequence continues at coordinate 6,195 of CAJWVO010000003.1, read as the reverse complement.
GTCCCAAAGATAATGGATGGCTTAAGGATAAAAGTGTTTAATTGATGATTTTTTTGCGAAAGTTGTTTTTCGCCCATATGTTTTGATTTTAAATAATTACTTGCATTTGTTTCAGATTTTAAAGCACTAATATGAATAAATTTTTTAACTTTATTTTTAATGCACAAATTTTGAATTATTTTTGGATATATTGTATGAATCGTTTTAAATAGATTTTTTTTATCCTCATGTAGAATTCCCATTAAATTTATGACAATTTCTGATCCTCTGATATATCTCTCAATCGCTGCGGAATTAAAAGTATTTATCTCGTGAAAACGAACATTGGGAAGTACTTTTAAGGGGTGGATATTTTTTTTGTTTCTAGTAATAACATCAATTTGAAAATTTTTATAGTTTGCTAATTTGATTATCAGCTCAGAACCTATAAAACCAGAGCCTCCAAAAATTACTATCTTGCTCATGTCAAAGATGCGTTATTCTCATAAAAATATAAATAACAACGACAATTAAAAAAGCTGTTAAGGTATATCTAGTAATTTTTTTAACTAACTCTAAATAATTTTTATTTTTTGTTACTACATATAAAACTAATAAGACAATTAATAGTAATGCTAACAAAAAAGCAACTGTCCTAAAAATCATGCTAAAGCTGCCTCATTTTGAATTAATTCGAGCTGTTCATTATGATTAATAATTTGTTGATAAACTCTATCTGATTCTGTCAATGAAACTAAATCATAGGAATCTTTATCTTTCATCAGTAATCTCAATAGTTGGTTATTTATTTCATGGCCTGACTTGAATGCAGTAAACTTTCCAATAAGTGCATAGCCTGTTAAATATAAATCACCAAATGCATCAAGCACTTTGTGTCTGACAAACTCGTCATCATATCTTAATCGGTCGTTATTTATAATTTTATACTCATCCATAACGATAGCATTATCCAAAGAGCCTCCTTTTGCTAAGCCATTAGATCTTAAATATTCAACCTCCTGCATAAAACCAAAAGTTCTTGCACGTGCAATTTCATCCACATAGGAGTCGTTGTAATAATCAATAGATATTGAATTATTTCGATCAGCAAACACAGGGTGAGGGAAATCAATTGAAAAATCAATCTTAAAACCATCATAGGGTTCCAACATTGCAAATTTACCGTCAATTTCATATTTAAGAGCTTTTTTAACCTTAATAAACTTCTTTTCTATTTCTTGATTTATTGGTTCGCCAGATTGGATTAGATAAATAAATGGATTTGAGCTCCCGTCCAGAATAGGTACTTCAATACCAGATATTTCAATGATAATGTTGTCAATTGAATAGGCATATAAAGCTGACATGAGGTGCTCCACCGTCATTACCTTTGCTGATTCTTTTTCAAGTGTCGAACACAGCCTTGTATCAGACACCAGATATGGATCAACCTTAATAGTATTATTAGATTTTAAATCTTTTCTTACAAACGTTATTCCGCTGTCAGGTTTTGCTGGTTTTAAAGATAGATTAACAGTGTCTCCGGAATGCAAGCCAACACCTTGAATAGATACCTTTTTCGAAATTGTTTTTTGAAAAATCATTTATTTCTTCTCAAAAATGACGGAATGTCATACTCGTCTTCAGAAACAGTGCCATTATTAACTAAACTAGATTCATCTCCCCCATCAAAAAAAACATTTGAAAAATCAGACTGGTCACTTGTGGGTTTATCAATTTCGTCAGCAGTATTTGCGTTTTCAAGTGATCGAACATGATCAATAACTTCATCATCTGGTAGGGGGGATTGGTCTTTTATTTCTGAAATATAGTTATCGTCGAGACCAGTCACCACAATGGTCACTTTTATTTTATTCTCAAGTTCATCATCAATAACATTACCAACAATAACAGTAGCATCATTTGCAGTGATACTTTTAACCTCATTCATCACATCAATATATTCTTTCATTTTAAATGTACTGCTTGCTGAAATATTGACAAGAATTCCCTTCGCATTTTTTAATTCAATATTCTCTAGTAAAGGACTATTAATTGCTAACTGAGCTGCTTTCACTGCTCTATTATCTCCTTCAAACACACCTGAACCTATAATTGCTGAACCCATTTCAGCCATTACTGTTTTCACATCAGAAAAATCAACATTGATTAATCCAGTGTGATTTATTATGTCGGAAATACCAGAGACTGAGTTATGAAGCACTTCATTTGCTGCTGAAAACGCATTAATAAAGGTCACATCGGCTCCTAGTACATTCATTAATTTTTCGTTAGGAATTACTATCAACGAGTCCACATAGTTTCTTAATTCTTTCAAACCTTCTTCGGCAATCTGATTTCTTTTACCTTCAAAACTAAACGGTTTAGTAACAACAGCAACTGTCAAAATACCTAATTCTTTTGCAATTTCAGCAATAACTGGAGCTGCACCGGTTCCAGTGCCTCCACCCATGCCCGCGGTTATAAAAAGCATATCTGCATCTTTAATTGCATCTTTTAATTTTTCTTTATCTTCAATTGCTGCTTGTTTTCCAGAGTCCGGCCTGGCCCCGGAACCCAAACCTTTTGTGAGATGCAATCCAATTTGTACAATGTTGTTTGCTTGAGATTTTTTTAAAGACTGCAAATCTGTATTCACAGATATAAAATCCACTCCCTGAATATTTTTTTCAATCATGTAATCCACAGCATTATTACCACATCCGCCGACACCAACAACCTTGATTAGTGCCTCTTGTTTTTTATTATTAATAACTTCAAACATTATTTAAAAGTTTCCTTGAAACCATAATTTCATTTTTTCAAAAATTTGTGCTAAAGAGTTACCCTCAATTTTTCTTTTTTTATCATTATCAAAGTCCATTTTACCCCTTTTTATGAGTCCAATTCCTGTTGCATATCTTGGATTATCAATAATTTGTTTTAAACCACTTATTCCCTGTGGGTATCCTATTCTAACTGATTGCTTAAAGTTTTTCTCGGCCACATCAGTTATATTGTTCATAAGAGAAGAACCTCCTGTTATTACAATGCCAGATGCAATCTTATTGCTTAATTTAGAACGAATTAATTCATTAGTAACAAGCTCAAACAGTTCATTTACCCTGGGCTCAATAATCTCAGATAAATCTTTAATTGTTATTTTTTTCGGGGCTCGACCATCAACAAGAGGCACGTCAATCATTTCTTTAGGGCTGGCTTTTTCTGAATCACTGCAGCCATAATTAATCTTGATCTCTTCAGCCGATTGTTGTGGAGTTCTGAAAGCAACCGAGATATCGTTAGTTATTTGATCTCCAGCAATGGGGATAACTGCAGTATGTTTAACAGATCCATCCTTGTACACAATAATATCTGTCGTGCCACCGCCAATATCAATTAGACATACACCTAATTCTTTTTCGTCATGAGTTAAAACTGCATCGGCTGATGCCAGGGGCTGAAGAATCAATTCCATTACATCCAAACCAGATCTTTTAATACATTTCACAATATTTTGAGCTGCTGCAATTGCACCAGAAACAATATGGACTTTTACTTCAAGCCTCATGCCACTCATTCCCCGCGGCTCTCTGATGTCATATTGATCATCAATGATATATTCCTGTACTAGTGTATGAAGGACCTGCTGATCAGGGGGAAGTGTAATTGCTTGAGCTGTTTCTATTACCCTTTCTACATCAGAATTATCAACTTCAAGATCACGTATTTTAACCATGCCGGTTGAATTAATGCTTCTAATATGACTTCCTGCAATTCCTGTGAAGACCTCTTTAATCTTACAATCAGCCATGAGCTCTGCTTCTTCTAGAGATCTTTGAATGGCTTGCATTGTTGATTCAATATTTACCACCACTCCTTTTTTTAAACCTCGTGATACATGCTGGCCAATACCAAGAATTTGTATTTCTCCATCATTTTTAATTTCGGAAACAATGGTTACTATTTTTGATGTTCCAATATCAAGACCTACAATTAAATTTTTTTCTTCTTTTTGTTTGATCATAATTTATGGTTAATTTTTTTTATTGTATCTGAAGATACAGCAAAACCATCTCTGTATCTAAGATCCACACTAGTTATACGTTTATTCATACTCTTAAGAACAATTTGAAAATTATCAACAAATCTTTTTAAAACCTCAGCGGATTTATCATCATTTAATTTAATTACCATGCCGTCAGAAGTGTTTATTACCCAGTCATCTTTTCTGGTGTATGTAATTTTATGAATTTTAATAAATTCAGCATGCAAAATTTCATTAAAAATAAAAAATTTAGATGTTATGTAGGGTAATTTCTCTTTTGGACCATATATTATTGGTAAGTAATCCTCATAGGCTGCTCCAAAAAATTCGCCCTCCTCATTTATCAAGCCTTGCATTCCATACCTAGCTATAGGTTGATGTTGCGTTATTAGCATTGTAATTCTATTTGGCCATTTTCGATATATATCCACATCCTTTATCCATGGAAGCTTTTTCATCCCCTCCCTTAATTTATGAATATTTAATGAAAAAAAGTTTCCTTCCAGGTAATTATTAGCGACCATTTGAACCTGCTCTCTTTCTAGGTATTTATATTCGCCACTGAGGACAATCTCATCGATAGGGAACCATTTGTCAAATGTGAATGGTGTTGCTAATTTTACAACTAAAATTAGAATACCTATTAAACAAACTCTGAAGAGAAACTTATATAGTATTTTTTCCAATGTATTATTCGATCAAATCAACGATATGCTGAACTGTTTCCTCAAAATTTAATCCTGCATTTCTAGCGGCCAAAGGAAACAAACTATGATCAGTCATTCCAGGAACAGTATTAACTTCTATCAGATACAAATTAAATTCCTTATCCATCATAAAATCTACCCTTCCCCAACCACTACATCCAATTGATGTAAATGCGCATAAAGCAATATTTTCCATTTTTTCTAATACTGCTGGATTTAAGTCTGATGGTTTGGAAAATACAGTTTCATTTGAAACATATTTTGCATTGTAATCATAGAATTCATTCTTAGAAGAAATCTCTAAAACACCCAGTGATTTATTACCTAAAATTGATACCGTAAATTCTCTACCTTCAATAAATTCTTCGGCTATGACTGCAAGGTCATATTTGGATGCATCAGTAAAAGCAAAAGTTAAATCATCCTTATTTTTTACTAAATTAATTCCAAAAGATGAACCTGAAGATGATGGTTTAACAATAAACGGATTACTCAGATGTGTAATTATTTTTTTATAATCAAGATTGGTTTTATTTAGTATGAGAAATTTTGGAGTTATTAATGCATGGTCATTCCAAACTAACTTAGAGTAAAACTTGTTCATAGCAAGCATTGATGCTGTTGATGCTGATCCAGTGAAAGGAACTTTTAATAACTCAAGTAGAGATTGTATTTTCCCATCTTCTCCATTTTTACCATGCAGGCAAATAAAAGCGGCATCATAATTAACTAATGTACATAGATCTGTATTTATAGGATCAATTAAAGATACTTCATAATTTAAATTTTTTAGGGCTTGATATACAGCCAGTCCACTTTTAATCGAAATATCTCTTTCTTCTGAATCACCCCCACTCAATAATGCAATTTTTTTAATCAATATTTTCTCCAATAATCTTTACTTCTAATTGCAAACGAATTTTTTTTAATTCCTCTACTTTTTCTTGAGCAAGATAAATTAATTGCTCAATATCTTTAGCAGTGGCGTCTCCAATATTTTCAATAAAGTTAGCATGTTTATTGGATATTCTTGCATCTCCAATTTGGAAACCTTTTAATCCCACTTCTTCAATTAATTTAGCAGCAAAATTTTTTTCTGGATTCCTGAATGTTGAGCCAGCAGTTGGCCAATTAAGTGGCTGACTGCTTCTTCTTAATTTAAGTAAATTATCAATTTTCTGTTCTTCGTTTTCATCATTATTTTCTTTTGATGGAAAATCAAACCATGCTCCAATGAATATTTCATCTTCTTTCTTTTTGACACTTCTATATCCAATTTCGAAAGATTGTTTATCTTTTATATGGATGTCACCTTCATAATTCATAATTTTTACCTTGGAAACAAACTGCCAAATTTCACCACCATAGCAACCGGCATTCATCGCAAGTGCGCCCCCAACAGACCCCGGGATTCCAGCCAAAAATGCACAACTTTTTTTATTATTTTTTGCTGAGAATCTT
>CAJWVO010000002.1 GCA_913048465.1 uncultured Nitrosomonadales bacterium | reverse complement strand
TTTTATTGCTCTGGCTCGTGATGAGTCGATCAATGCAATCTGGTTTATTGTTGCCGCTGTTTGTATTTATCTCATCGCGTATCGATTTTATGCTGCATGGATCGCTGCGAAAGCACTTGTGATCGATTCTAGTAAGATTACTCCCTCAGTTAGAAATAACGATGGCAAGGATTTCATCCCCACCGATAAATGGATTGTCTTTGGCCACCATTTTGCTGCCATTGCCGGTCCAGGCCCCCTAGTCGGCCCAACTTTGGCTGCACAATTTGGTTATCTGCCTGGAACGATTTGGATTTTGGTTGGTGGTGTCCTCGGCGGAGCTGTTCAGGACATGTCCGTATTATTCTTTTCAATTAGAAAGAATGGAAAAAGTCTAGGGCAAATGGCGCGGGATGAGTTAAGCAAACTTGCCGGAATAGCATCTCAGTTGGGCACCTTTGTGATAATGATAATTCTTATTGCTGTGCTTGGTTTAGTTGTGGTCAATGCAATGAAGCATAGCCCATGGGCGACATCTACAGTAGCTGCCACCATCCCGATTGCGATTCTTATCGGACTTTATTTAAAAAACATTCGACCAGGCCGAGTCCTAGAAGCAACGGGCATAGGAATTTTTCTTCTCTTATGCGCAGTTTATTATGGAGGGGAGATTGATCAATCTGAATCACTCAGAAGACTTTTTGATCATGATGGTTTAACCCTTGCCTACGCAGTAATTATCTACGGTTTTTGTGCAGCCGTACTTCCTGTCTGGCTTCTTCTTGCACCCAGAGATTACTTGTCGACATTTGTGAAATTAGGCACAGTTATTTTTCTTGCCATATCTATTGTTATCATAAGACCTGAAATAAATATGCCAGCTGTTACACAGTTTGTTGATGGTTCGGGGCCAATTTTTGGTGGTTCGCTCTTTCCATTTGTTTTTATTACGATTGCCTGTGGTGCGATTTCAGGTTTTCATGCTCTAATTTCATCAGGCACAACACCAAAACTTATCACAAATGAAAAATATATTCCCATGATTGGTTATGGTGGTATGTTGCTTGAGAGTTTTGTGGCTATTATGGCTATTGTCGCAGCCTGTGTTTTAGAGCCTGGTGTTTATTTTGCAATTAACAGCCCTCCAGGAATTGTTGGTAAAACAGTCGTAGAAACGATTGAAACGATTAACAGTTGGGGCTTTAGTGTGACGCTGGAGCAAATGCAACAATTAGCTGACGATGTTGGGGAAAGCACCTTATTTGCTAGAACGGGTGGAGCACCATCTCTAGCTGTCGGTATGGCGACTATTTTTGCTGAGGCCTTTGGTAAACATTTATTAGCCATGTGGTATCACTTTGCTATCATGTTTGAAGCCGTTTTTATTCTAACCACTTTAGATGCTGGAACACGTGTTGGGCGCTTCATGTTACAAGACATCTTAGGAAACTACTACAAACCCCTTGGCAACCATTCATCAGTTACTTCGAATATCTTAACAAGTTCATTTGTTGTTTTATGCTGGGGCTATTTTTTGTATATTGGTGTGATTGATCCTAATGGTGGAGTAAATATTTTATGGCCTTTATTTGGGATCGCAAATCAAATGCTGGCTGCGATAGCATTATGTGTGGTCACTGCCATGATCCTTAAATATAGAAATAAAATTTTTGCCTTAATTACTGGGATTCCGCTCATATGGTTGTTAGTGATCACAACGACGGCAGCACTTGAGAAGATTTTTAGTAGCGATGTAAGAGTTGGGTTTTTATCTGCAGCAAAAAATATAGATAATCAAATCATGAGTAATTCTTCAAATATTGATATTAATGTATTGCAACAACTGTCTTTTAATCTTCATCTTAATGTGGTGATTGTTTCTATATTAGTGGTCATTTTGTGGATTGTGGTGTTTGATGTTTTCAAGCTTATTTTTTGGAGAAAACATAGTGAAAAAACTATTTAAGAATATTTTTTACTTCGTGAAAGAATTGGCTGGGGAGAATCATTACCAAAGATACCTCAAAGATGCTCAGAGCAGGCACGCACCCCATAAACTAATGACCCAAAAAGAATTTTATCTCCATCAAATTGAAAAAAAATGGAATAAGATTAATCGTTGCTGCTAGGTTTAATGAGATAAATACCGACAAGCACCATTGGAATACAGAGTATTTGCCCAAAACTGAAGAAATTCATAAGTAAACCAATATGAGAATCAGGCTCTCTAAAGAACTCAGCAGTAATCCTAAAGAAACCATAAAAAATCAAAAATAACCCAGAAATATAGCCAATCTTTCTTTGTTTTCTAGACAATATCCAAAGTATAAAGAAGAGTAATATACCTTCAAGGAAAAACTGATATAACTGAGAGGGGTGTCTAGGAATGCTATCTACGCTGGGAAAGATCATTGCCCATGCGATATCTGTTGGGCGACCCCACAGTTCTTGATTAATGAAGTTTCCTAATCTTCCTAAACCCAAACCCAGTGGAACAAGGGGAGCTACAAAATCAGTCAACTCTAACCATTTTTTTTTATATCGATTTGCAATGAAGATTAATGCACCAATAACGCCCAATAATCCTCCGTGAAAGGACATGCCACCCTGCCACACTGCAAAAATCTCAAATGGGTTTGAAAAAAAATACACTGGTTGATAGAATAAAACGTATCCTAGACGTCCACCTAGAACGACGCCCAGCGCGCCATAGAAGAATAAATTGTCAAGGATTTTCTCATTTAAATTGCTTGGGTTTGGATGATTTTTGATTTTATATTTTCCAAGCTGGATGAATAAAATAAAGGCAAAGAAATACATTAAACCGTACCAGTGGACTTTGATTATTCCGAGATCCACAGCAATAGGATTTATTTCTGGGTAGTTAACCATCATCATATTATAATGTTTTTTTAAGGAAGCATAATGCCAAAATATAGATCACATACTACAACACATGGTAGGAACCAAGCTGGAGCCAGAGCCCTTTGGAGAGCAACGGGAATGGGTGATGGCGATTTTGAAAAACCTATCATTGCAGTGGTCAATTCTTTTACTCAGTTTGTACCAGGTCATGTACATCTAAAAGATCTGGGCCAGCTGGTTGCCAGTGAAATTGAAAAAAATGGTGGTGTAGCCAAGGAATTTAATACCATTGCAGTTGATGATGGTATTGCGATGGGACATGATGGCATGCTCTATAGTCTGCCTAGCAGAGACCTCATAGCAGATTCAGTTGAGTATATGGTCAATGCTCATTGTGCAGATGCGATGGTGTGCATTTCAAATTGTGACAAAATAACTCCCGGAATGCTTATGGCTGCAATGCGAATAAATATTCCAACAATTTTTGTATCAGGCGGCCCTATGGAGGCTGGAAAAGTTAAATGGGATATCGAAGAAGTTAAAGTTGATTTAGTTAGCCCAATGATTGCTTCTGGAGATAATAATGTTTCAGAATCTCAACTAGAAAGTTTAGAAAGATCCTCTTGCCCAACATGTGGCTCCTGTTCAGGAATGTTTACTGCCAATTCAATGAACTGTTTAACAGAAGCGCTTGGATTAAGTTTGCCTGGCAATGGCTCAACGCTTGCAACTCATAAAGCTAGAAAAAATTTATTCCTTGAGGCGGGTAAAAGAATTGTTGAGATCACTAAAAGTTACTATGAGGACAACGATAACTCTGTTTTACCAAGATCAATTGGATCAAAAAAAGCATTTGAGAATGCAATGAAACTTGATGTGGCAATGGGCGGTTCGACCAATACTGTTCTTCATCTACTAGCAGCTGCAAAAGAAGCTGAAGTAGATTTCACGATGAGTGATATTGATCAGATTTCAAGAAAGACCCCATGTGTTGCAAAGGTATCTCCGGCAACTCAAAAATATCATATGGAAGATGTTCATAGGGCTGGAGGAGTTTTTGGAATTTTAGCTGAGCTCAACAGGGGTGACCTCATTCATCGAGATGTACCAACTGTACATTCAAAAACTATGGGAGAGGCCATTCAGACATATGACATAGTGACAACTGAGGATGAAAATATTAAAAATTTTTTTCGAGCAGCTCCTGGAGGCGTTAGAACAACTGAGGCCTTTTCACAAAACAAATTGTGGCCAACATTAGATAATGATCGGCAAGGGGGATGTATAAGAAATATTAAAAATGCTTATTCCCAGGATGGTGGATTAGCTGTTTTATATGGGAATATTGCGAAAGAGGGCTGTATTGTTAAAACTGCCGGTGTAGATGAAGATATTTTAAAATTTACTGGCAGAGTAAGGCTTTTTGAGTCTCAAGAAGCGTCGATTAATGCAATCCTTGGTGATCAAATCAAAGAGGGAGATATTGTTCTTATCACTTATGAGGGACCCAAAGGAGGTCCGGGCATGCAAGAAATGTTATACCCAACCTCATATCTAAAATCCAAAGGTCTTGGCAAATCATGTGCTCTTTTGACAGATGGTAGATTTTCTGGAGGCACATCAGGTCTGAGTATTGGGCACGTTTCTCCTGAAGCTGCTGAAGGTGGAGAGATAGGTTTGGTTGAAGAGGGGGATGAGATCGTGATTGATATTCCTAATAGGAGTATCAATGTTTCTTTATCTGATGATGAGCTTCAAAAAAGAAGACTTCGTATGGAAGGTAAAGGTGCCCAAGCATGGAAACCTAAACCAAGAGAGAGAAAAATATCAAGAGCACTAGAAGCATATGCACTTATGGCAACCAGTGCGGCTAAGGGCGCAGTTCGAGATATCAATCAAATTAAATCATCATAAAATGACTTCAAAATACTTAAAAATTGAAGAAAGTAATGGATTGCAGTATCTTAAAATTGACAATCCACTTGCAGAAGCGACTGTCTCTCTTCAAGGGGCGCATGTCTCTTGGTGGCGACCTAAGTCAACAACGGAGGATGTTCTGTGGCTTTCAACCGATGCGCGATTTGAAAAAGGAAGGTCAATCAGGGGGGGAGTACCCATTATTTGGCCTTGGTTTGGACAGCATCCCACCGATAACAGTTATTGTATTCATGGATTTGCAAGGGTTATTCCTTGGGAGTTAGTTAAATCAGAAGATTTAAGAAATGGAGCAACAAAATTGGCACTAAGAATGGTGCCCACTCAAGAAGTAAAAAAGCAATTATCTTATGATTTTTCGTTAGAGCTAGTGATTATTATTGGTGAAAGTTTAAGTACGAATCTTACGACAACCAATAACGCAAGCTTTCCATTTGTAATCTCTGAGGGCTTTCATACTTATTTTTATATCTCTGATATCGAAAATATTAAAATAAAAGGTTTAGAAAGTGCGGTCCTAACAGACAAGGTAAATAATTTTAAAAAAGATATAGAAGGGGATGTCATTACTTTTAGTGGATCTGAATTTGATAAAGTCTACTTGAATAACAGTAACGACTGCTTCATCGAGGATGAAAAATTTAATAGAGTGATTACCGTCAAAAAATCTAACAGTAATTCCACAGTAATATGGACACCAGGAGAGAATAAGGCAAAAAAAATGGGTGATATGGGAGCCGAGAGTGAATGGCGAAGAATGGTTTGTGTCGAAGCAGTTAATGCCTTAGAAAATAATGTTGTCATATACCCTGGAAAATCACATACTATTGGTTCAGAGATTGCGGTTCAAGAGTATTAAAATTTAATAAAACTATTAAATCCTGTTGGAACTTAACCTTAATTATTTTGACAAAGTTTTAATGAAAAAAATATTCCTTCTATTTTCCTTTGTATTTATTTACTCATATTCATATGCTGATGAAACGGGAAAGCAGTTAGCACAAGAGAGTGGTTGTCTAGCTTGTCATTCTGTAAAAACTAAAGTTTTAGGTCCTTCCTATCAGGATGTTGCAAAAAAATATAAGCAAGATAAAACGGCTAATTCCATGCTTGTAAAAAAGATAAAAAATGGGGGAAAGGGTAACTGGGGGAATGTGCCTATGCCACCACACCCAAAATTAAATGAAAAAGATATTGAAAAGATAGTTACTTGGATTTTATCAATTTAATTTGCTGTTCTTAAACCCGTACATAAAATAGATTACCAAACCAATTAGATTCCAAACAATAAATTTCAACCATGTGTCTGTGGGAAGAAAAAAGATGAGAGAAGAGCATGATAGAACTCCCAAAACAGGAATCAACGGGTGATATATGTTTTTGAAAACCTTTTGCGATTTAATAATGTTTTGACTTCTTATTCTGATCACACCGATACAAACAAAAATAAATGCAGTTAGTGTGCCTATGTTAACAATTTCAGCTAAGTCACCAAGGGGAATCAATCCTGCAACAATTGATATCAAGACCCCTGTGATTAAAATTATACGGACTGGCGTTTTAGTTTTATTATTGATCAAAGATAATTTTTTAGAAATCAATTGATCATTACTAATAGCCAGAAGAATTCTGGTCAAAGCATAAAATAGCACTAGGATGACTGTCGTAAGTCCGGATATGACTCCAGTAGCAACAAGAGCCGACGCCCCTTTGAATCCGATTTTCATTAAAGCGTAAGCAACAGGGGATGGTGTATCCAGTTCCTGGTAATTCACAACGCCTGTCAATAAAGCTGAAACTATAATATAGATGATGGTACAAAAAATTAGTGAATAAATAATTCCTCGTGGGAGGTCACGTTGAGGATTGATAGCCTCATCTCCTGCAGTTGATACCGCATCAAAACCAACGTAAGCGAAAAAGACAATGGATGCTCCTGCTAGGACACCAATCGTATTGCCATTATCTAACTTTTCAAACCATCCATAAGGCATGAAGGGTTGCCAATTAGTAATATCAACATTAAAAGCAGCAACAAATATAAACGTGAATATGGCTATCAATTTTACAAGAACCATAAGGGCATTAAATTTAACACTTTCTTTAACACCGATGATGAGCAAAATCATAATTAGTATTATGATTAATGAAGCTGGTAAGTTAATTAACCCCCCCTGGGTTGGGCCTTTGGATAATGCTTCAGGAATTTCTAGCCCAATTGAGACCAACGCGCTCTGAAAATAACCTGACCAACCATTGGCTACTGCAGCGATTGACATTCCATATTCCAGCAATAAAATCCAACCAATCATCCATGCAAAAAGCTCACCAAAAGTAACGTAAGCATAGCCGTAAGCACTTCCACATCCACCTACGGATGAGGAAAGTTCGGCATAAGATAAAGCTGCGAAGGTACAGGCTAGGCCTGAGATAACAAATGATAAGACTACTGCAGGGCCAGAAAGATTGGCTGCTGCAATACCTGTTAGAACAAAGATACCAGTTCCAATAATACAGCCTATTCCTAAGAGAGTTAGGTCAAAGGTGGAGAGACATCTTTTTAGACCACTTGCACCAGCATTGATACTTTTTTTCCTAAATAGTCGCTCAAACATTTTTTAACCAATCTTTTTTAACTAAAAAATTTTTATAAAGTTTTTCTTCCGCACTACCTTTCTCAGGAGTCCAATCATAACTCCAGTTTACTTTGGGCGGCATAGACATGAGAATAGATTCGGTTCTTCCTTTAGATTGAATGCCAAACAATGTCCCACGATCTTGGAGAAGATTAAACTCAACATACCTTCCTCTTCGGTAATGCTGAAAATTTTTATGATGTTCCGTGAATTTTTCTTTTTTTCTTTTTTGAACAATTGGCATATAAGCATTTAAAAATAAATCCCCAATCGAAAAAACAAATTTTGAGGTATCTGAAAAACCAAATTTGTTTAAATTATCAAAGAATATTCCACCCACTCCTCTGGGCTCATTTCTATGTTTTAAAAAAAAGTAGTCGTCACATTGATTCTTGTAATCAGCATAAAGACTCGTGTCAAATTTATCTAGTCCATCTTTTAAAGTTTGATGAAAATGAATCACATCCTCTTCAAATGGGTAATACGGTGTTAAGTCCATACCGCCTCCAAACCACCATATATCATCATGACCCTCTTTTGATGCAACAAAAAAACGAACATTAAAATGTACTGTAGGAATAAAAGGGTTAAAAGGATGGAAAACAAGAGAAACGCCAATTGCTTCCCATTTTCGATTAACTATCTCGGGATGAGCATCAGTGGCGGATTGAGGAAGTTGAGAGCCATGAACATGGGAAAACCCAATTCCTGATCTTTCAAAAACCTCTCCATTTTCAAGAATGCAGGTATTGCCTCCACCACCCTCAGGTCTTTGCCATGAGTCATGAAGAAAGGTTTTAGATTCTGTCATTTCGATTGTTTCAATAATCTTATGCTGGAGCAATTGAAACTTATCATTCACTAATTCTTTGTTAACCAATATTATTTCCTAATTATTTTTTTGGTTTCAAAATCAATAATTGTTGAGGGTCTTTTGTAATTTCCCACTCTTTCATTCATTATGATACAAGATTTGCTAGAAAACTTTCTGCAACAATGTCTCCAAAACTTCAAACTTATTTGACCAGAAAAGTTTGCACTGGTTGATGTAATAGGAAAATTTAAATTTTCTAAAGTTCTTTTTATTTTTTTATGATCTGGAATACGACACCCTATCTTTTCCTTTTTGGGAGAGAGCAACATTGGATTTCTTGGATTTTTTTTAAATAAGTAGGAAGTATGTTTTGGCCAGTCAGAAATATGTTGCAAATTTTTTTCAGAAAGAGATACATATCGAAAAAATTTTTGTACTTTATCTGATATCAGTAAAAAAGATTTATTTTTGGATCTTTTTTTTATGATGAGTATTTTCTTAAGCGCATAAATATTCTTTGGATGACAGCCAAGACCAAAGCAGGATTCAGTTGGGTGAATTAAAATTTTCCCTATGAGTACTTTTCTTTGAATGCGAGGTGTAAGCAAATTAATTTAATGCCTTTTTTCCTATATCTGTTCGAAATTGAACACCATCAAAGTTTACAATATCAGTGAGTTTATAGGCCTCATCAAATGCTAATTGAAGATTCATGCCTTTCCCAGTCAAGCCGAGCACCCTTCCTCCATTAGTCAAAATATCACCATTTTCTTTTTTTGTTCCAGCATGAAAGACATACTGTGTTGGACTTTTAAAATTAGAGTTTAAAATTTTCTTACCTTTTTCAGGAGTGTCAGGATAATTTTTAGCAGCTAATACTACAGTTAAAGCAAAATCATCTTCCCACAAGGGGACATGTTTGTTTAGCTGTCCATCGCATGCATCCTTGATTAATTCGTAAAGATCATTTTTCATTCTAAATAGAATAGGTTGTGTTTCAGGATCACCCATGCGGCAGTTAAATTCCAATACCTTAATATTATTCTCATCAATCATTAGGCCAGCATACAGAAATCCTTTAAAGGTAATTCCATCTTTTTTTAATCCAGAAATAGTTGGATGTATGACTTCATGCATTATTTTTTCATGAATTTCAGGGGTGACAATTGGGGCGGGGGAGTAAGCACCCATTCCCCCTGTATTTGGACCAAGATCGTTATCAAGAAGCCTTTTATGATCCTGACTGGATGCCATAGGAAAAATATTTTCACCATCGCTCATAACAATAAAACTGGCTTCCTCACCTTGGAGAAATTCTTCAATAACAATCGAGGACCCAGCATGCCCAAACTTATTATCCTCCAACATAAAGTCTACTGTTTGATGAGCTTCCTCTAATGAATTCGATATGATTACACCTTTACCTGCAGCTAGACCATCAGCTTTAATAACAATAGGTACATTTTGCTGTTGGTCAATATACTGATGTGCTAATTGAGGATCGCTAAAAGACGAATAGAATGCAGTTGGTATGCTATGTCGAGTCATAAATTCTTTTGCATATTTTTTTGAGGATTCTAATTGCGCCGCTTCCTGAGAAGGTCCAAATATTTTCAGATGGTGTGCTTCAAATTTATCAACTATACCTTCTGATAAGGGTTGTTCAGGACCTACTACGGTGAGCTCAATAGAATTAATCTGAGTGAATTTAATTAATTCATCATGGTCTGTGATATCGACGTTTTCAATTTTTGGTTCAGAATCTGAACCACCGTTTCCAGGAGCCAAAAAAACTTTTGTCACATGCTCACTTTGGGACATTTTCCATGCGAGTGCATGCTCTCTACCACCACTTCCAATAATTAAAACTTTCATTTTTTTATATCTTTAATGTTTAAAATGACGAACTTTAGTAAACAGCATTACTAGTCCAAGTTCATTTGCAGCTTCGATCACTTCATCATCGCGAACACTGCCACCTGGTTGAATGACACATTTGGAACCAAATTTTGCTAGGACATCAATGCCATCTCGAAATGGAAAAAAAGCATCCGAAGCTACCACGCTGTTGCTGAGGTCAAGGTTTGCGTTCTCAGCCTTGATGGCGGCAATTCGAGTGCTGTCGACACGACTCATTTGTCCTGCACCCACTCCCAATGTCATATTATCTTTACAAAAAATAATGGCATTTGACTTCACATACTGCGCCACATGCCAAGCAAAGCTCATATCATTGAGTTGGTCTTGATTTGGTTTTAATTCACTCACAACTTCACATGCATTAATGTCGAAATCAATTTGATCGGGTGTTTGAATTAAGAAACCGCCTCCAATCTTTTTAAAATCGAAGTCATCAGATCCTGCTTTATTGGGAATTTCTAAAACCCTAAGATTTTTTTTAGAATCAAAGATGTTAAGAGCATCTTCAGAAAAACTTGGAGCAATAATTATTTCAGCAAATTGTTTATTTATTTCCTCAGCCGTTTCTCCATCAATGGAACAGTTAAAAGAAATAATGCCTCCGAAGGCTGATGTTGGATCTGTCATGAAAGCTCTAAGATAAGCTTCTTTGGGCTTATCTGCCATTGCAACACCACAAGGGTTGGCATGTTTCACAATAACGCAAGATGATGCAGACATATTCTTTACACACTCCCATGCATTTTCTGCATCATTTAAGTTATTGAAGGACAGTTCTTTTCCTTGAATTTGATTAAAGTTTGATAGCGCTCCTGCATAATTTGTTTTATGTTTGTAAAAAGCAGCCTGTTGATGTGGATTTTCTCCATATCTCATGTCCATTGCCTTTTCGAGGTGAATTGAAATATTTTGTGGAAATTTATCGCTAACATTATTATCATTTTGTAGATATTGAAATATTGCCTGATCATAGCTTGAGGTATGTTCAAATGCTTTCAATGCAAACTCTTTTTTTAAATCAAAACTTACTTCCCCATTATTTTTATTCAACTCATCAATTAATGATTGGTAATCATCTGGACTAGTTACTATTGTGACATCCTTGTGATTTTTTGCCGATGAACGAATCATCGCTGGACCACCAATATCGATATTCTCAATAGCATCCTCGTATGTTGAATTTGGATTTTTGATTGTTTTGACGAATGGATACAGGTTGATGATAATTAGATCTATAGTCTCGATATTATGATCTTTGAGTGTGCGCATATGATCATCTGATTCTCTTTTCGCGAGTATCCCGCCGTGAATTATTGGATTTAGAGTTTTTACTCGCCCATCAAGCATTTCTGGGAAACCAGTGTGATCCGAAACTTCAATGACGTTGATGTCTGCTTCTTTTAAAGTTTTAGCACTTCCACCAGTGGAAAGAATTTTAATTCCAAAAGAATTTAGAGCGGCTCCGAGTTCAACTAAGCCTGATTTATCTGATACGCTTATTAACGCTGTTTTTATTTTACTCATAGTTAAAAGTTAAGGTTGTAGAATTCTAGTTTTTTTCTTAATGTATTACGATTAAGGCCTAATATCTTTGCTGCTCTCGTTTGATTACCTTGAGCATAATTCATAATATAGATAAGAAGTGGTTTTTCAACAGAATGTAAAACCATATCGTAGACGTCATTAGGGTTTTCACCATCAAGATCTTTAAAATAATTATCTAATAATGTTTCTATTTTATCGTGAAGGTTATGATCCATAATTTATGCTGGCTCCAGAATGTCTTCATAGGATATAAAGTTAGAAATTTGTTTTTGGCCTTGGAAAAATTCTTTTATAAAATTAAGCTGTTCTTGATTATCATTAATTAAATTCATTTTCGCTCGAAACATAGCTGAATTCTTTAACCCTTTTGTATACCAGGAGATATGCTTTCTTGCGATTTTAAGACCAGAGTCTTCTCCATAAAAATCATAAAGATCGGTTACGTGTTCAATGGTAGTTTTTTCAACTTCATCAATAGAGGGTGGAGATAAGTGTTCTCCTGTTTTAATGTAGTGATCAATTTCACGGAAAATCCAAGGTCTTCCTTGAGCAGCGCGACCAATCATGACTCCGTCAGCAGATGTCTTTTTAAGAACATGTAATGCTTTTTCGGGGGAAGTGATATCACCATTAGCAATTACCGGAATTTTTATTTGATCTTTTACAGCTGCAATCGTTTCATACTCAGCATCTCCGGTATAGTGGCATGCTCTGGTTCGACCATGAATAGCAAGAGCCTGAATACCTGAATTTTCTGCAATTTTTGCAATGGTAATCGCATTTTTGTTTTGTTTATCCCATCCCGTTCTGATTTTCAAAGTGACGGGAATAGGTGAGGCTTTGACAACCGCCTCTAAAATTCTTTTAACAAGGTCCTCATGCTGAAGAAGTGCTGAACCTGCCATGACATTACATATTTTTTTTGCTGGGCAGCCCATGTTAATGTCGATAATCTGAGCTCCCTTGTCGGCATTATAAAGAGCGGCTTCAGCCATCATTTGTGGATCAGCTCCAGCGATTTGGACAGATACAGGCTCAACCTCGCCATCGTGGTTTGCTCTTCGGATAGTTTTTGAGCTTCCATAAAGCAGCGAGTTAGAGGTAACCATTTCACTCACAGCCATCCCAGCTCCATATTTTTTGCATAACTGTCGAAATGGACGGTCTGTAACCCCAGCCATTGGAGCAACAACAATATTATTTTTTAATGTGTATGGACCTATTCGCATCTTTTAATTTTGAATAAAATGAGTTGCCTATTTTATAGGCAATCAGTGATTTTTAAAAGTGATAACCTAATTCTTTTACGTATTTTTTTACTACTTCCATTGCACTCAGTACTTGCTCTTTATCACCTTTAATACCAAATTCAACTTGTCTTTGAGGGGTGATTTTGGGGAGGCTGTACATTTTTACTAAAGGATAATCATTTTCAATTTGGTTCATTAAATCAATAAGAAGACTTTCTGCAATATCTAGGATGATAATCGACCGATCAAATACAATTTTATTGGATTGAGGAAGCTTCTTTTTAAATACCCACTCCATCATCGGCCATGCCATTTCAGGAAACCCCGGCATAAAAAAATTTTTATTTATATAAAAACCTGGAATCATGTTGATTTCATTCGGGATCAACTCAGATCCATCTGGAAGGTCAGCCATCAAAATTCTTTTAGGATAAGCTTCCTTGCCAAACTTATCCACAATTAGTTTTGCTGCATCAGCATGTCGTGTAAGAGTCTTTTGGTGAGCTTTGGCCGCGCTTGATCTTGTGTGATCATCTGGCGTTGCTCCAATTCCTCCGAAACAAAAGACGATTTTATCTTTTAAATTTTTAATTTTTGATTGAATTTCATGCTCACTATCGGGCAAGTAGCTGACACTTTTAATTATATAGTTATTTTGTTTTGTTACATCTAAGGCTTTTTTGAAGTGTTTGTCTTCTCTTTTTCCTGAAAGAATTTCATCTCCAATAATGACTAAATGTATTTCATTATCTTCCATCTAGTGAGCCTCTTCCCAATTAATCCCTGATCCCAAATCGGCAATCAATGGAACATCTAGCGTGGCTACATTTGACATGATTTTTGGAATCTCGGTTTTGATGATATCTAGCTCCGTATTTGGAACTTCTAGAACTAGTTCGTCATGCACTTGCATGACCATCAAGGTTTCCAGTTTATTATCTACGATCCATTGCTGAACATTATTCATCGCCATCTTGATTAAATCTGCTGCAGTACCCTGCATCGGAGCATTAATTGCTGCTCTTTCCGCAGCTGCTCGCTGTATCCCATTGGAGCTATTGATTAATGGGACCCATAATCTTCTGCCGAAGACTGTTTCAACATATCCTTGTTCTTTTGCAACCAACTTTCCTTGATCCATATAGTTTTTAACCCCAGGATATTTTTCAAAGTATTGGTCAATAAAGTTTTTAGCAGAGTTTCTATCAATATTAAGGGTTTGAGATAATCCAAAGGCACTCATTCCGTAAATCAAACCAAAATTAATGACCTTGGCAAACCGCCTTTGTTCTGAGCTTACCGATGCATCAGTAGTATTAAAAATTGCACTTGCCGTTGATCTATGAATATCTTCATTTTGATTAAAGGCATCCAAAAGTCCATGATCCTTAGATAAATGAGCCATAATTCTTAATTCAATTTGTGAATAATCACAAGAGACAATCTGACTATCAGTATTTGCAATGAAAGCTTCTCGTACCTTTCTTCCTTCTTTTGTTTTAATTGGAATATTTTGTAAATTAGGTTCTGAGCTAGCTAATCTTCCAGTGATTGCAACGGCCTGATTGTAGCTGGTATGAATTCTTTTTGTGTTGAGATTGACCATCTTAGGAAGCTTGTCAGTGTAAGTGTTTTTTAGCTTGCTTAAACTGCGGTGTTCTAAAATAACTTTTGGCAGTGCGTGATCATGTGACAGCTCCTCAAGGACATCCTCACTCGTTGACGGCGTCCCGGTTGGAGTTTTTTTTGTAGGGATTATTTTCATTTTGTCAAAAAGAATCTCACGCAACTGCTTCGGCGATGACAAGTTGAAAGGTTGTTCAGCTATTTGGTATGCTTCGTTTTCGAGATTGAGAATTTTTAAACCTAGATCTTGGCTTTGGTCATGTAAGATTTTTTCAGAAATCAATACGCCGTTACGTTCAATATAAAATAGCGTGAGCAGCGAAGGTATTTCAATTTCTTTATAGATGTAATTTAATTTTGAATCAGCAATAATTTTTTTATTGAGATGTTCGTATAGTTGCAATGTGACATCAGCATCTTCTGACGCATATTGGTATGCATCATCTATTGATACTTGATCAAAGGTGAGCTGCTTTACACCCTTTCCAACAACAGATTCAAAGCTAATGCAATCATGATCTAAATATTTTTTTGCAAGCTTGTCCATGCCGTGAGATTCAGTGCTGTCAATGACATAACTCATGATCATGGTATCTTCAATTGGACCTTTAAAGGTAACGTCATAATTTTTTAAAACATGCATGTCATATTTAATGTTCTGGCCAACTTTGGTTACATTTTTATTTTCAGTAATTGATTTAATTTTATTTAAAACTATATTTAACGGAAGTTGCGGTATTGACATGTCTTGATGTTGCAAAGGGATATAGCATGCCTTGCCAGCCTCATAAGCCAAAGAAATACCAACCAGTCGTGCTTCCATAAAATTCAGGGAGTCTGTTTCTGTGTCCAGTATGCAGAGATTATTTTGTTCGATTTGAGCAATCAAATAATCAAGATCTCTTTCTGCATTCACAATAGAATAATCTCTATTTTTATTAAATTCTGCTTGAACTTCATTGTTTGAAGTATTGGTGAGATCGTTATCAGTATCTTCAAACTCTTTCTTAAGCCACGAGCTGAAGTTGTAGTGTTGGTAAATTTTAAGCAGTTCTTTTTTGTCTTGTTCGGCTTTTACAAAGTTATCAAACAATACATTCATTTCCAGATCTTTTTTTATAGTGATGAGTGATTTGCCGGTAGGGAGCCAGTCAATTGCACTCTTGAGGTGGGCACCCACCGCTCCAGAAATTTGATCGGAGTTGGCTACGATGTTGTCAAGGTCACCGAATTCATTGAGCCATTTAACCGCTGTTTTTGGACCTACCTTGTCAACGCCCGGAATATTATCAGCCTTGTCTCCTATGAGGGTTAAATAATCAATAATTTGTTCAGGAGGGACTCCAAATTTTTTTAATACACCTTCAACATCAAGAACCTCATTAGTCATCGTGTTAACAAGAGTAATATTCTCATTTACAAGTTGAGCAAGGTCTTTGTCACCTGTCGAAATAATGACTTCCATTTCTTGCTTTACTGCATCTTCCGCAAGTGTTCCAATAACATCATCAGCTTCTACTCCTTCAATGGATAACATTGATATCCCAAGTGCGCGGATTGCTTTTTTTAAGGGCTCAATTTGAATAGCAAGATCTTCAGGCATGTGAGGCCTATTTGCCTTGTAATCAGAATAAATATCGTTTCGGAAAGTTTTACCTTTGGCATCAAAGACACAAACAACGAAGTCTGAAGTATATTCTGACATGGTTTTTTTTAACATATTAAGAACACCATAAATAACTCCAGAGGGCTCATTATTTTGATTTCTTAAATCAGGAAGAGCATGATATGCTCTATACAGATATGATGATCCATCGATAAGCAGTATTTTTTTCATATAATTTTATTATGGCCGAATCAAAAAAAAATCCTAGTAATAATTTATCAGATTTATTGATGCAAAATGAATTTGACAACGAGTCATGGCACGCATTTGAAATTGTATCTGAATATGTGAATGCTACCCAATATTTGGATCGAATTACACCAGCAATTTCTTTTTTTGGAAGCGCGCGATCTAAACCATCAGATAAATATTATAAGCTGAGTGAGGAGATTGCTTTTAAATTATCAGAGTCAGGATTTAATATTATTACTGGCGGTGGACCTGGCCTGATGGAAGCTGCAAGTAAAGGTGCTTTTAATGGAAAATCTAAAAGTATCGGTTTAAATATTATTCTCCCAAAAGAACAAAATCCGAATACATACCAAGACATCAGCATTGATTTCAAATACTTTTTTATGAGAAAAGTGATGTTTGTAAAATATGCTTTTGCGTATGTTGTCGCACCCGGTGGCTTTGGGACTCTCGATGAATTTTCTGAGGTGATTACTTTAATTCAAACCAATAAATCAAAGAAGGTCCCTGTTATTTTGGTTGGCGTAGATTTTTGGCAAGGCTTGCAAGATTGGTTTCAGAATAAAATTATTCAAGAAAAATTTGCTGATCAAGAAGATTTAAGCATTTTTAAAATTAGCGACGATCCGGATGATATTGTAAATTTTATATTTGATTGTTATTACAGAAAAGATAATGACCTTTCTTTTAAAAGCAATAACCTGAATATTCATTTATAATTGACATATTAATTAAAGGATTATTAAAGGCATGACAAAAATTTTCATTATATTTTTATTGTTAGCGATTCTACCATTCGCAACAGTTACGAATGCAGCTGATGAGCTAGATCCACCAGAAAGTAACTTCGACTATGATCCATCCATAGACCAACCAGAAATTACTATTAGAGAAGAAAAAGATGAATATATCGAAGAGTATAGAATGAATGGAAATCTTTACATGATGAAAGTCACTCCGAAAAATATGCCTTCATATTACTTGATAAAACATGATCCTAATGGAGATTGGGTAAGGGAAGATACTGAAGGAAAAGCAATATCATTACCTATGTGGGTAATCGGCGAATTCTAAAAATTATTTATGGCGGTTTATACATCACTTAGCCATTCCGAAGTTGAAAATTTTATAAGTAAATTCAATATTGGAAGTTTAAAAAGCTACACAGGTATTTCTGGTGGGGTCACAAATAGTAACTTTTTCATCAATACAGAAAACTGTGAGGCGGTCTTAACTGTTTTTGAAGAATTGAATTTTGAAGATCTAGGTTATTATTTCAACTTCATGCAACATTTATCATCTCATGGATTTTCTTGTCCCAGTCCCATATCGGACATCAATAATAATTATATTCATGATTTAAAAGGCAAGCCTGCTGCATTAATATCTAAACTGTCAGGAAAAGTTTTTGAAGAAATAAGTAATAAGCAACTTATTGAGCTTGCAAAATCTTTTGCTGAAATGCATCTGATTTCACTTAAGTTTAAAACTCGGAAAAAAAATGAGAGAGGCTTGCAGTGGATGAAAGACACTTTTTCCATGTTCGCTGATAAAATTTCTTCAGACCAAAGAGAGCTGATTAGTGATGAGTTATCATTCCTGGAAAATATTCCTGGAGACCTTCCTCGAGGAGTGATACATGCGGATTTATTTAGAGATAATGTTCTCTTTGAGGAAAACAGATTAGGTGGAATTATAGATTTTTACTATGCCTGTGATGATTTTTTTATCTATGATATTGCCATAGTAATTAACGATTGGTGTATTGATCACAATGGCATAATTGTAGAGAAAAGAAAAAAATTATTTATTGAAGCCTATGATTCTGTTAGAAAAATTAATAACAATGAGCATGATGCATTAAATTCATATCTCAGATTAGCGGCAATGAGATTCTTGATTTCAAGGTTTAGAGACCAGTTTAATGCAAAAGATGCTGAACTAAACATGATGAAAGATCCATTATTCTTTTATGAAATTTTAAAAAATAGAAGGCAGAATTTGAATTGAGTTCTATACGTCAAACCCAATTTTGGTTAAGAGATATTTTCCTGATTTTAAAAAAAACAAAAAATCATTCCTTGGTTATTGGATATACATATTTATTCATTTTTCTGATGTTACCTTCATTACCACTAATTCAATTTTTATCCCCAATTGTGATAGTTTTATGGCCTGTGGCGGTGGTACAAATCATCAACTTTTATCGAAGCCCAGATAATAAAAAAATTTCTATTTTTAAGCTTGATAACCAAATAAAAAAAAGCATCCCCCAGCTGCTGAGAATTGGTCTTATTACTTTCTTTTATGCCTTGGTTATATCAATATTTTTGTCACCACAAATGCAGAGCATTGTAGAACAAGCGAATGCCGGTGACAGTGTTTTAGATGCAGCGATCTTCTTAAAATTAATAATAAAGTTATTTTTACTCATGTTACCTTTATTTGCAGCGACTTGGTTTTCACCAATGATCGTTGTTTACAGGGGTGAGGGTGTATTCAAAGCTTTAAAATCAAGTATTGCCGCAATCTTAATATTTATTATTCCTCTATTGCTGACCTGGGTTTCGATGATTGTTATTTTTGCAGTATTAATTTATGTTTTTCAAAAATTCTTACTACTTTTTGGATTATCGCAAGCAGCATATATTGCAATATCTATGATTATAATTTTCAGTTTAATTGCATTATATATAGCAGCTTTATTTATTTTTCAGTTTCTTGGATATAAACAGATATTTAAATTATAGTTTTTCTAATTTCGCAAATTCAAGAGCAAGCCATTTTGTTCCATTATTAGCAAATTGGACCTGAACACGCAGATCATTAGATGATCCCTCGTAGGACAATACAACTCCATTACCAAATTTTTTATGCAATACCTGTGATCCAATCTTGAATGGATATTCTGAGTGACTGAAACTTTGTGTCAATTGTTTTGGTTGGTTAAATTGTTTAATTTGAGAATTTTCTACTACATTAATTTTTTTAATTAGATTCTCAGGAATTTCATCGAGAAATCTAGAGGATAGATTGTATTGTGTTTGTCCATACATCAGTCTTGATTGTGCATATGTGAGGTATAAATTTTCTCGGGCCCTGGTTACAGCGACATACATTAATCTTCTTTCCTCTTCCAAACCATCTGCCTCGATTAAGCTTTGTTCATGAGGGCATAAGCCTTCTTCAAGCCCAGTAATAAAAACAATATCAAACTCTAAGCCCTTGGCTGAGTGAATTGTCATTAATTGAAGAGCATCTTGATTTGCCTTGGCTTGTAATTCTCCACTTTCAAGAGAGGTGTAGTTTAAGAATTCTGTTAACTCTAGATTTTTATCTTCCCCATTAAAATTTTCTGAGAAGGTTGTTGCCGCAGACACTAACTCTTCTAGGTTGGATACTCTATCTTGCCCATCCTTATCATTCATATAGTGATTTTTTAATCCACTAAAATTAATAACAATATCCATTGATTCCGCAAGAGTTAAACCTTGAATCTCATCTTCTATTTTTAAAATTAAATCAATGAAATAGGAGATTCCTTTTTCTGAGGTAGGAGTTTTATAAGATGATTTAGCAGCCTCCCACAAGCTTGTATTATTTATTTTTGAGATGTCTTGAAGCGACTCTAAAGATCGATTACCGATACCTCTTGTTGGAAAATTTACAATTCTCAAAAAGGCATTATCATCTTGCTTGTTTGCAATCAAACGTAGGTAGGCTAGGGCATGCTTCACTTCTGCGCGTTCAAAAAATCTTAACCCACCATACACTCTGTAGGGGATATTATTGGATACCATGCTGTGCTCTAGGATTCTAGATTGAGCGTTGCTTCTGTATAAAATGGCAATATTTTGGTAAGGTTTTCCTTTTCTATGCCACATTTTGATTTCATCTAAAATATACTGGGCTTCATCAGAGTCAGACAGCGCTCTGAAGACTTTAATGGGGTCTCCATCTCCTGAGGCAGTCCATAAGTCTTTGCCTAACCTCTTTTCATTATTTTTTATAATTTCATTCGCTGCACTTAATATGTTATTTTTTGAGCGATAATTTTGTTCCAGTTTAATTACTTTTTCTATGTTGAAATCATGTTGTAGAGATTGCATATTTCCTACATTCGCGCCACGAAATGCATAAATTGATTGATCGTCATCACCAACAGCAAAAATAATATTATTTTTGCCTGCTAATAATTTTAACCAACGGTATTGGAGTTCGCTGGTATCCTGGAATTCATCTACAAGGACATGATTAAATCTGTTTTGATAATGCGTTCGTAATGTGTTATTACTAATTAAGAGCTCATAGGACCGCAGGAGCAGTTCACCAAAGTCGGCTACACCCTCTCTCTGGCACTGTTTTTCATATTCAAGGTATATTTCATTAATTTTTTGAGTGTGTGCATCATAGGTTTTAACATCTTTTGCACGCATCCCATTTTCTTTAGATCCGTTAATATGATACTGAATTTCTTTAGGGGAAATCTTATCCGGATCAATTTGTAAAATTTTGCATAATCTTTTAATAGCTGATAACTGATCACTGCTGTCTAAGATTTGAAATGTCTGAGGAAGATTCGCTTCTTTGTAATGCAATCTTAGAAAACGGTTACATAAACCATGAAAGGTTCCCACCCACATCCCACGTGGATTCATTCCGAGTTGAGAAGAGATTCTCGATAACATTTCATTTGCTGCCTTATTGGTAAAAGTGACGGCTAAAATACCATTGGGTGAAACGATTTGGTTATGTATCAGCCAACTAATTCTTGATGTCAGTACTTTGGTTTTACCACTGCCCGCGCCGGCTAAAATGAGAGCTGACTCATTTTGAAGTTGAACTGCTTCTGACTGTTTCTCGTTAAGGTCTTTTAAATAATCTAAATGCATGGGTCATGATGCTACCTTAATTTTTTTATTTTTAAAGTCTTATTCGAACTTTTTTATATTTTTTAAATCATATAATTAATTCTGGAATTAGCATTGTCCTCCCCAATGCACCAGAAAAAAGAAAGGGCCTCATATGAGGCCCTTTTTTGTATCCTAATGGTAGGATTTGTGACTTACATCATGCCTGGCATACCACCCATACCACCCATACCACCCATACCACCCATATCAGGAGCTGCTGGTGCATCTTCTTTTGGTAGTTCAGCAATCATGCAATCAGTCGTTAGCATCAAGCCAGCAACAGATGCAGCATTTTGTAATGCTGAACGGGTTACTTTTGTTGGGTCTAAAACACCCATGGCTACCATGTCGCCATAAGTATCATTGGCTGCATTATAACCATTGTTACCTTTTTCAGATTTCACATTGTTTATAACAACAGATGCTTCTTCACCTGCATTTGTAACAATTTGACGAAGTGGTTCTTCAATGGCTCGAACAACAATTTGAATACCTGCATCTTGTTCAGGATTGATACCTTTGGTTTTTGAGATTGCATCTTGAACTCTAAGTAATGCAACACCGCCTCCAGGAACAATACCTTCTTCAACTGCAGCACGAGTTGCGTGAAGTGCATCTTCAACACGAGCTTTTTTCTCTTTCATTTCAACTTCGGTAGCCGCACCAACTTTAATTACTGCAACACCACCAGCAAGTTTAGCTACTCGCTCTTGAAGTTTTTCTTTATCATAATCACTGGTTGATTCAGCAATTTGCGTTTTGATAGTTTCAATGCGTGATTTGATAGTATCTCCCTTGCCTGCACCGTCAATGATGATCGTATTTTCTTTACCTACCTCTATACGCTTTGCTTGGCCAAGATCTTCAAGCTTCACATTCTCTAATGTAAGACCAACTTCATCAGAAATTACTGTACCGCCGGTAAGGATAGCAATATCTTCAAGCATTGCTTTTCTTCTATCGCCAAAACCAGGGGCTTTTACTGCAACAGTTTTGATTGTCCCACGAATATTGTTAACAACCAATGTTGCTAAAGCTTCACCTTCAATTTCTTCAGCAATAATTAGTAAAGGTTTACTTGTTTTTGCAACTTGTTCCAATGTTGGTAGAAGATCTTTAATGTTTGCGATTTTTTTATCGTGTAAAAGCACATATGGATCATCAAGAAGTGCAATTTGTCTTTCATTGTTGTTAATGAAATATGGTGACAGATAACCACGATCGAACTGCATACCTTCAACAACATCTAGTTCATTACTTAGGCCTGATCCGTCTTCTACAGTAATTACACCCTCTTTACCAACCTTATCCATTGCATCAGCAATAATCTGTCCAACTGACTCATCGGAATTTGCAGAAATTGATCCAACTTGAGCTATTTCTTTGCTTGTATTGCAAGGTTTACTTAACTTATGAAGTTCAGCAACACCTGTATCCACAGCTTTATCAATCCCTCTCTTAAGGTCCATTGGGTTCATGCCAGCTGCAACTGCCTTCATGCCCTCACGAACAATCGCCTGAGCCAAAACAGTAGCAGTAGTTGTCCCATCACCGGCATTGTCTGAAGTTTTGGATGCAACCTCTTTTACCATTTGTGCGCCCATGTTCTCAAATTTTTCATTTAATTCGATTTCTTTAGCGACTGATACACCATCCTTTGTGATTGTTGGTGCCCCAAAAGATCTTTCAAGAACAACGTTACGACCTTTTGGACCTAGAGTAACTTTAACTGCATTAGCGAGAGTGTTTACTCCTTTTACCATTTTTTGGCGAACATCATCACCAAATCTTACATCTTTTGCTGCCATTATATTTCTCCGTAATTAGTTATAAATTATTCAATGATTGCCATGATGTCGTCTTCACGCATAACTAGAAGCTCTTCGCCATCAACTTTAACTGATTGCCCTGCATACTTACCAAACAGAACCTTGTCTCCAACTTTGACATCTAGAGCTTTAGTATTTCCGTCTTCCAGGATTTTGCCGTTGCCTACTGCTTCAATAACGCCTTGATCAGGTTTTTCCGCTGAAGCACTTTCAGGAATGACAATTCCTGAGGCAGTTGTACGTTCTTCTTCAACACGTTTTACTATTACACGGTCATGTAAAGGACGAATTTTCATTTGTTAGATCTCCTAATAGTGTATTCTTGTTATTATGTTAGTTATAAATTAGCACTCTATAACTAAGAGTGCTAATAATAGGGACGATTGTTCTTAATTTCAAGGGTAATTATCAAAAAAAAGGTTTTTTTATGTTTTCAGCGAATGATTATCGCCAATTAAGTAATAGTAATATCAACATATCGCCACTTACTCTAGGCACCATGACGTTTGGAGACCAAAATAGCAAAATTGAGGCATACGAACAGCTGGACTTTGCTTTAGATGTTGGCATAAATTCCATTGATATAGCTGAATTATATCCAGTTCCTCCTAAAGCAGACACCTATACTAAAACTGAATCTATTCTAGGAGATTGGTTGCAAACACAGGATCGTGAAAAAATAATTATTTCAAGTAAGGTAGCTGGTCCTAGAAGAAATTTAGACTGGATACGTGGTGGCCCATCTTCTTTAAATGAAGAAAATATTGTGAATGCAGTGGATGCATCGCTCAAAAGACTAAAAACAGAATATATAGATATTTTCTATCTTCATTGGCCTGAAAGAAATGTTCCAATGTTTGGACAATATAAATTCGACCCAGGAGGTGATCAAAAGGATGGTAAGCAAATTCCTTGGGTGAGTATTTATGATCAACTCACAACTCTGTCAAAATTAATTGACTCAGGAAAAATTAGAACAATTGCACTTTCGAATGAACAGCCGTGGGGCTTAATGGAGTTTATTAGAATCGCAAGACAACATAAGTTACCACTTATAAGTGCATTACAAAATAGCTATAGTCTATTAAATCGCATAGCAGAGTTAGGGATAAGTGAGATTTTATATCGTGAACAACTAAGTTTTTTAGCTTACTCGCCCTTAGCTTTTGGATATCTTACAGGTAAATATATTGAAGATGACAAAGCAGTTGGCAGGGTCAATCTTTTTCCAGGTTATGCAAAAAGATTTGATAAGCCTGGGGTCAGGTATGCAGTCAAACAATATGCTCAATTGGCAAAGAAGTATCATCTATCTTTAACAGAAATGTCTCTTGCTTTTGTTAGATCCCAATGGTTTATGACATCAACAATTTTAGGAGCAACATCGCTTCATCAGCTAAAAGAGAATGTAAAAAGTTATTCTATAGAGCTGTCTGATGACATATTAGATGAAATAGAACAAATTCATTTATCAGTTATGAATCCTGCCCCTTAAGAGACAATGAGTAAGGTCAATAGGAAAATAATCAAAGAGAGCATCGAAAATGTATGGCATCCATGTTCAAGAATGGACCAGTATAATGATCAAAATTTAATTTCTATTGAGTCAGGCAACAAGAGCTGGTTAAGGTCAGTGGATGGTAAAGATTATTTTGATGCCATTAGCTCATGGTGGGTAAATTTGTTTGGTCATAATAATCCCTATTTAAAAAAAAATATCATCAGTCAGCTTAATAAAATTGAGCATGTAATGCTCTCAGGAATGACCCATCAACCTGTAATTGATTTATCTAAGCGACTCAATGCGCTGGCAAATATGGATCACTGTTTTTATTCTAGTGATGGATCAAGCGCGGTCGAGGTTGCTTTAAAAGTGAGTTACCACTATTGGAAAAATAAGGGACAGAAGAAAACTAAATTTGCTTTACTCGAAAATAGCTATCACGGCGAAACCTTGGGAGCTTTATCTGTGACTGATGTTGATATTTTTTCTAAGAATTATCATTCCTTGTTAAATAAAAATATCATTTTGCCTAATGCGTCTCCAAAAAATTATGAATCTGAAAAAAAACTTAAAGAGTTTGCATTGGAGAGTTTTAAAAAAGCAGAAGAAATTTTAAATAAACATCATAAAACAATTGCAGGATTGATTATTGAGCCGATTATTCAATGTGCCTCAGGCATGAATTATTACCACCCCATTTACTTGAAAAAATTAAGAGCATTATGTTCTAAGCTTGATATTCATTTTATTGCAGATGAGATCGCAGTTGGTTTTGGCCGAACAGGCAAAATGTTTGCATGTCAGCATGCCGGTATCAAACCAGAGATTATGTGCTTATCAAAAGGTTTGTCTGGAGGTTATCTTCCCTTGGCGGCTACTCTTGTATCTAAAAAAATATATCAAGAGTTTTTAAACCCAGATGTTGAAAAAAACTTTCTGCACTCTCATAGTTTTACTGGAAATCCTCTTGCATGCTCAGCAGCCGTTGCAACCCTTGATTATTTTAATAAAAAGTTGAGCATGGATAAGATAAATGAGAAGTCTCAGCTATTTAATCAGATCATGGTGAAGTTAACAAAATATAATATTAGAAATTTTTTTAATATCGGTATGATTTGGCGTTTTGATTTACCGGAAACTCAGGAGCCTATGAAATTTGAGTCTTTAGCTCGTGAGGAGGGATTGTTAATCAGACCGATTGACAGATGTGTTTACATTATGCCCCCTTATACCAGTACTATGTCTGATATAAAATTTGTAGTAAAAGTTTTAGAGAAAATATTTAAAAAACTGCAGATGGATATTAAATGATACGTTTTCTTTTAATAATTAGTTTTTTTGTTACAACAGCATATTCTCAAGAACTTGCCATTAAAAATAAAATTAATCCTCAAGATTTTGCTTACTCTATAAAAAATATCTCAACTGGGGAGTCGTGGAGTAAGGATGCTGATAAATCATTTAATTTCGCATCAGTAAATAAGTTGGTTACTGCCACCATTGCACTCGATGAATTAGGCCCAGATTTTAAATTTCGAACATTATTCTTCTCAAGCAAACAAATCAAGGAGAATATACTTGCAGGAGATTTGATTATCAAAGGGGAGGGCGACCCAACTCTATCAACTGAAAATTTAAAAGATATTTTTTACAGACTAAAGGCAAGAGGAATTAATCAAATCACAGGCAATATTTTTTTAGATGATTCATACTTTAAATTTAAACCTAATCCAGAATATATTGATGATTTAATCTACCGAGCTTATAACGTCCAACCTAAGTCGTTATTAATTGAAGCAGGGGCGATTGAGATACAATTTTCGAATAAGGATAATAATGTGAACCTTTATAACAAACCTTTCATTGAGGGAATCGAGGTTATAAATAATTTAAAGATAACAAAGCAAGCGTGTGAGGATTGGAAGTCCAAGATTCATCCTGAAGTGGTATTTACGCATGAATCGATACAGGTCAGCCTTAATGGATCTTTTAGCAAGAACTGTAAAAATAAATCTATATACCTGAATGCATTGGATCAGGATGAATACATGAAGGTTGTCATTAAAAATATTTTAAACGAGGTAGAGATTGAATTTGATGGTGAAATACAAAAGCAAGGCTTTACTGATGAAGAATTAAAGAGTTTTGTGTTGCTTGATGAGCATTTTTCAGATCCTTTGAATCAGTTGATGTATCAGATGAATAAGTATAGCCTTAATCTATTTTCAAGAAACCTTGCATTGACTGCAATCAAACAAAAGACAGAGTTTGACGCTGATGAGTTTAACGTCGATATCTATTTTAAAAGCTGGTTTGAAAAGAAGGGAATCAATGCCAATGAATTTTTTATAGAGAATGGTGCCGGATTATCACGAAGCAGTCATGCTAGTGCTTTTTTATTTCAAGAAGTCTTGGCGTTTATTGAAAAATCTGACTGGAAATCAGAAATTATCAGCTCACTTCCAATTGCAGGTATCGATGGCACATTACAGTTTATGTTTAAAGAAAAATCTTTTTCCAATGCAACTCATCTTAAAACTGGACGTCTTAAAAATGTATTTGCTTTGTCAGGTTTTATGAAGTCAAGCAAGGGTGAGGAATATATAGTAACATTCGTACTAAATGGACCTCAATATCAATCCTTCTTAAAGTTCATTGAACAAAGCCTAGATTATTTGTATCAACATTAAAACTAATAGGGATTTATATGAAATATTATTTTTTGATTTTTTTAATCATGACATCATCAGTTTTTTCAATTGAATTAATAGGAGATAAGGATAAAAGTATGGAACAAAAATCGCCCAAGGTTTACGATAAGGGATTACAGCTCATTGATAATGTGGTCGGAGATGGAAGAGAAGCTGAGCCTGGACTTATTGTTAAAGTTCATTACACGGGGTGGTTGTACGATGCAAATAAAAAAGATAATAAGGGTGAAAAATTTGATAGTTCACTTGATCGAAATGACCCACTAGAATTTACTCTAGGAATAGGGCAAGTTATTAAAGGTTGGGATATTGGGGTACAAGGTATGAAAATCGGTGGCAAGAGAACAATTATTATCCCATCAGATTTAGGATATGGGTCAAGAGGCGCAGGAGAGGTTATTCCACCGAATAGTGATTTAATTTTTGATGTAGAATTGTTAGGGTTAAATTAAGATGAATTTGACTGTAACTTGGGAACAAGATGTTTGTTTTAAGGCTGAATCTAAATCTCATCATAGTTTATTAATGGATGGACCTCAGGATCTTGGAGGAAAAGACCTGGGCATGAGGCCAATGGAGGTTCTGCTATCTGGCATTGGGGGTTGTACATCATTTGATGTGGTGACTATTCTAAAGAGATCACGACAAGACGTGACCGCTTGTCAGGCAATCATTTCATCAAAGCGAGCAGAGTCAGTTCCAAAGGTATTTACGGACATTCACATTCACTTCAAAGTCACAGGAAAAGAATTAGATGAAAAAAAAGTAGCTCGTGCAATTGATTTGTCTGCCACTAAGTATTGTTCGGCATCAATAATGCTCAGCAAGAGTGTCAATATAACGCATGGGTTTGAAATTATTGCAGGTTGAAAAAAATTAATTTTCAATTATTTTTACTTGTAGGGTTATATCTGAATCAATAACGTCGAGTAACCTATCGATATTAGGGTGTTTCCCTGGATTATTTTGAGCATCTTCGGTATGTTCAGCATATAGATCAATCCCCTCCATGGCAGCATCACTGTTGATTTCGCCAAAAGTCTCATATAAGTGGAAATAAACCTTGATAGAACCCATTGAGCCTGGTTTGCTCTTAATCACCGCGTGAAGCTGTTCATCATGAAACAACTGAATTTCTATAATATGATCTGCAGAGTTGAGCGTTTCTAATATTTCTTTAAAGTTTTGCATTAATTTAAATCCAATAGGTCGTTTTAGTCATCAGTTTGGAAGTTGTATTCATTATTTTCTGAAAAAAACTTGGAAGCTCTTTGGAACCAAGCGATTTGGCTGTTTTCTGATGACACTGCTCATCATATTTCATTTGTTCTAAAATAGCATGCGTTTTTTTATCATTTTTAGATATTTTTTTTATGTGCCCTTCGAGATGTGCGGTGACTTGTTTTTCAGTTTCTTCTAGAAAACCTAAATTAAATTTATTATCAATTTTTCCTGCAATAGCCCCAAGACTAAAAGAGCTCATATAAAATATTGGATTGAGATAACTTGTCTTTCCTCCTAATTCTTCTATACGTTGTTCACACCAATTGAGGTGATCGATCTCTTCAAAGGCGGCATGCTTTAAAGCATTTCCAGTGACTTCATCAGAATTAAAAAAAAGTTGACCTCTGTAAAGGGCTTGTGCACAAACTTCACCGGTGTGGTTGACCCTCATCAGTCGAGCAGTTTGTTTCATGTCATCATCTGAAAGCTCATGATTGCTGTCCGAAACATTTTCCGAAGGAGAGGTTCTAAAACCTTTTTGTGGCACAGTAAAAAGTTTTAGGGCAAAATCAACTTCAGAAATTATCTTATCAATCATGAATTAATTAATTAATTTTCTTATAAATATCTATACCTTTTAGGATGTTCAAAGCTTCTTGAAATTGCTTATCTTCTTCTGTACCAAATTCCAATGGCTTAAAGCTTTTGAGAGCTTCAGCACCGTCATCAGATTTTGATGTAGTGTTTTCTTTTTTTGCGTCATTTTCAGCAGAATTATCGGGATCAGCTTCATTATTTTGATCTTCAGGATTCGATAATCTATTGCTTAAGTCCGCTTCACGAGACATTAAACCACTGAAGCCATCTTCGACAACAATGTCTGGATCGATACCCTTGGCCTGAATAGAGCGTCCATTTGGGGTAAAGTATCTAGCGGTGGTTAGTTTGATCGCTGTACCATTATTCATCGGTAGAATACTTTGCACCGAACCCTTGCCAAAGCTTTTCGTACCAACAACTAAAGCTCTTTTGTGATCTTGGAGTGCACCGGCAACAATTTCAGATGCAGATGCAGAACCATTATTTACAAGGACGACTAAAGGAGTCTTTTTAATTTCACTTGGTAGTTTTTCTATGTAATTATTTTTTGGGTCACGAATAAAATTTTCTGGAATCGCGGTTAAGTGCATTTTTGAATCTCTAGCTCGTCCCTCAGTATAAACAACAAGCTCACCCTCAGGGATGAAAGCTGCTGAAACTGCCACTGCAGCATTAAGAAGCCCACCAGGATTATTTCGCATATCGAGCACAAGTCCATTTAGTGGCTTTTTGTTTTCATCAAAAAGTTTATTGATCGATTTGGCAACATCCTCACCGGTTCTTTCTTGGAATTGTGTAACTCGGATGTATCCATAATCTTCCTGAATTAGTTTAGCTCTGACACTTTGGCTTTTAATTTGTGCGCGAGTAATTTTTACATCAAAAGGTGTATCTTGCCCTTTTCTTAAAATCTGTACGTTTAATGAAGTTCCTGGCTTACCTCTCATAATCTTTACCGCATCGTTTAAGGACATACCTTTGGTTGATTTGTCATCTAACTTAATTATTAGATCACCGCTTTGCAAACCAGCTTTGAATGCTGGGGTATCTTCAATCGGAGATATAACCTTAACAAAACCATCTTCCATACCCACTTCAATTCCTAGCCCACCAAATTCTCCTGCTGTTCCTTGTTGCATTTCCTTAAAGTGATCTTGGTCAAGAAAGGTAGAATGAGGGTCAAGTCCGGCTAGCATTCCATTTAGCGCCTCAGTCAATAGTTGTTTATCTTCTACCTCTTCTACATAGTCCGCTTTAATTTTGCCAAATACCTCAGCAAAAATTCTTAAATCTTCAACGGGAAGCTTTTTAGCCTCACTCTTTTTATCAGCAAACACAGATAGGTTAACACTGATTAAAATACCGAAGACAAGTCCAAAAGTAATGAGAGTAAGACTTTTAAATTTATTTTTCATACCAAACCTTAAATAGATGACTAACTTTAAACATGTACAATATTACATCAGATCTCTGATGAATAATTGACTACTTATGCAAAAAAAACATTACATCGAAATCAAGTTTTGCCCTAAATGTAAATGGTTATCTAGAGCCACGTGGATATCTCAGGAATTATTAAGCACTTTTGATTCCGACTTGTCATCTGTAACGTTAGTTCCTTCTGAATCGGGTGTTTTTGATATTACTTGTAATCAAAGTGTAATCTTCTCAAGAAAAGAGGAAAACGGTTTTATTGATGTCGCTATTATTAAACAAAGAATAAGAGACTTGATCGATCCAGATAGAAGTTTGGGCCACGTAGATAATGTTAGATAAACCAAACTTTTTCGATCATTTTTTTGATGAAAAAGGTCCATTGGCCAGCCATCTTACTAACTATCAAAAAAGAGATGGTCAGGTTCAAATGGCTCAGTTCATCGACGAATCAGTTACATTAAAAAAAACAGTGGTCATAGAGGCTGGAACAGGCATAGGCAAGACCTTAGGCTATTTATTACCGCTGGTGCGCCAAAATAAAAAAATTATTATCTCTACT
Organism: uncultured Nitrosomonadales bacterium; assembly: GCA_913048465.1. Classification (GTDB taxonomy): domain Bacteria; phylum Pseudomonadota; class Gammaproteobacteria; order Burkholderiales; family Methylophilaceae; genus BACL14. The sequence continues at coordinate 101,623 of CAJWVO010000002.1, read as the reverse complement.
GCAACAAAGAACCTTCAGGAACAATTATTAGAGAAAGATTTTCCAATCCTTCAAAAAGCATTGAAGCTCAATTTCAATGTTTCTATATTAAAAGGGCGGTCTAATTATCTGTGTCATCATCGAATCAATAATCACAGCAAGATGTTTTTTTCAAAAGCTGATGCTTCGATATTTTCTGATATTGAAGGTGTTTTAAAAAAAACTAATACCGGCGATGTTGCTGAATTAAAAAAAAATTTATCAGGGAATATAACTCATGCCGTCACATCAACGAGTGAGAATTGTCTCTTTGGCGATTGCAAATTTAGCAATGATTGTTTTGTAAATAAGGCAAGGAGGAGAGCGCATTCTGCTGAGGTAATTATAGTGAATCATCACTTATTTTTTTCAGATTTTTTTAATGAAAATGATGATGCTAATAACTTATTACCAAAGTCAGATGTCATTGTCTTTGATGAGGCGCATAATTTAATTGATTTAGCGATGTTGTACTCCAGTAAAGTATTTTCTTCTCTAAAATTGAATCGCGTTCTTGATGATCTCATTAATCATTTAAAAAATTCAGTTATTGGCTTAGAAAATTTTTCGATGATTTTCAATCGATATAATTTTTCAATATCCCAGCTTCTAGATTTGGTCAAAGATGAACCGCAAAAAATTTCTTTGTATAAACTCAGCCAATTTACAGCATTCAAAGACCACTTAATTGAAATTATGAGCAACCTTGAGGAGCTCATTAATGCTATTAAAGAGCCGGGCTTTATTAATAAAGATATAGATGCCTCAATCAAGGAACTTAATAATTTTATTGAGCTTTTAAAAAATATCATTAATCCTTCAGAGAAAAAAAATGCACTTTGGTTGGAAAGGTTTAATAACTCCATATCCATTCATATCACCCCAATTGACGTCAAAGGAATTTTTTCAAAAACAACAGCCTCCAGTGACTCGATGGTATTTACCTCGGCAACAATGACCACCAATAGTAATTTTGATTATTTTAAAGATTTAACAGGATTGAAAGATATAGAAACAAGAGTCTTTGAAAGTCCCTTTAACTATGAGAAAAATGCTTTGTTACATATTCCCATGGGATTACCAAACCCCAATGAAAAAGATTTTTTTTCATCCTTGGTCGATTATGTCTACCCATCGATAAAATTAAATAAAGGGAGAGCATTATTCTTAACAACCTCATTAAATGGTGTTGAGCAAGTAGCCAATCAGTTCGAGTTTATTAACAACAGAAATGCGGATACCTTAAATATATTAAGACAGGGAATGTTGCCAAATCAATTGTTAATTGAGGAATTTAAAAATAGCCAAAATTCTGTCTTGATCGGATCTTTTTCTTTCTGGGAAGGTATTGATCTCACAGGGGATAACTTAACCTTATTAATTATTGATAAGCTACCATTTAAATCACCCGATGACCCTATCGTGGATGCAAAAATAAAATTATTGAATGAAAAAGATTTTTTTATGAAATCTCAAATTCCAATGACAACCTTATTGATGAAACAGGGGATGGGCCGGTTAATAAGAAATTTTTCTGATAAGGGTGTGGCGATACTCGGTGATAACAGAATTCAAAAAAAATATTACGGAAAACAAATTTTAAAATCCTTACCCCCTTTTCAATTGGTGGAGGATTATAATCAGGTTTTAAATTTTATTGAGGAACTTCGTTGAATCTGCTAGCAATTGACACATCATCTACCAACTTTTCTTTATGCCTCATTCATTCTGATGTAAAAGAAAATATTGAATTCAACGCTGGCATGACTCATTCATCAGTTGCCTTGAGCGAAATACAAAAAATTTTAAAAAAAGTGAATATCGCCATTAAAGATTTAGATGTTATTGCATTTTCTGCAGGGCCTGGTTCATTCACTGGGATTAGAATAGCTTGTGGCGTTGCCTATGGAATGGCTTATTCTTACAAAATTCCCTTAATAGGAATTAGTTCATTAGAAACAATTGCATCAATGGCGGAGTCAGATTATATTTTATCGACCGTTGACGCAAGAATGGATGAAGTCTATTTACAGTTCTTTAAAAGAAGCGATTATAAAAATATCATTCCTCTCTCAGAACCTATTGTAGCTGCACCAGATAAATTACCTAACCCACCTGATAAAATTAGGAAGAGATTTTCAGTGATTGGCTCAGGTTATGAAATATTTAAAGATCATTTCAATGATAGATACAAGTCCTATACTTTAGAACAACAAAATGTAAAAAAAAACATGGCTAGCTTCATGGCTTCTATTGCATTGGATCGGCTACCAGACAAATTTTCCTTTGATGGAATTCAGCCTATTTATGTCCGAAACAAAGTGGCGCAAACCATTGACGAAAGAAAATAAATAATGGAATTCATGCAAGATCCAAAAGATGAAGACTTGAATGAAGTACACGCGATCGAACAAGAAAATGATGTTGAGTTATGGAGCTTAAAAAATTTTCAAGACTCGATATTAGCCAAGCATTTCTTTAAACTATTTTTTTTAAATGAAACTATCGTTGGTTTTATTGTGGCAAGACTCATTCAACACGAGTGTGAAATCTTAAATATTGGCGTAACCAAAAGTATGCGGAATAACCAAATTGCCTCAAAGTTAATGGACGCACTCATTGGGGAATGCAATAATAAAAGTATCAAACACATATTTTTAGAAGTAAGAACTTCAAATGTACCGGCCATCAGTTTGTACAAAAAATTTGATTTTAATGAGATTGGAGTTCGCCCAAATTATTACCTGACCAAAAAGGGTTATGAGGATGCCATTATTATGGGAAGAGTTTTGTCATGATTTTTAATGAACGCGATCAGCTAGAAGAGCTTCAGCTGCTAAACGTTTTTGAAATGTATGAATCTAAGTTTGATACGCTCGATGATTCATCCCCAAAAGTTAAAGAAAAAAATTATTATTGCGCCGTCCTGGAGGTTGATAACAAAACACTATTAATGATTTATGATATTCCAGATCAAGATACAGAGAGTACATCCTTAATGAGAAGTATTAATTTGTTTTTGAAAGGAATAGGCTCACTTAAATTTCAGAACATGAGTGTTTATGGATTTTTGGCAGAACCGTTTAAGGATTCTGTTAAAATTTTATTGTCCGATGAAGCTAAATCTTTATCTCCTGATGTTTTGCAATTACCTTCATTAAAAAAAATGTGTACAAATGCAGAATTAAAAAAAGAACTATGGAAGGCCATTAAAGGCGGTTTAAATCTATGAAAACAAGTCAATTCTTTATATCTACCCTGAAAGAGGCTCCTCAAGATGCTGAACTCAAAAGTCATCAATTAATGGTTCGAGCTGGCTATGTTAAGAGATTGAGCTCAGGACTTTACACATGGATGCCGATTGGCTTGAGAGTGTTAAGAAAAATTGAAAATATTATTAGAGAAGAAATGAATGCTTCTGGGGCGGTAGAGTTATTGATGCCAGCGATTCAGCCTGCAGAGTTATGGCAAGAAACAGGTCGATGGCAGCAATTTGGTCCACAAATGCTCAAAATAAATGATCGACATGAGAATGAATTTTGTTTTGGCCCGACACATGAAGAAGTCATCACCGACATTGCCCGAAAAGAACTTAATAGTTATAAGCAACTTCCTATCAACTTCTATCAGATCCAAACAAAATTTCGTGATGAAATTCGTCCTCGTTTTGGTGTAATGCGAGCCAGAGAATTTTTAATGAAAGATGCTTATTCCTTTCATGCAAATGAAAATTGTTTGCAGAAAATGTATGAATTGATGTTTGAAACTTACAATCGAATTTTTTCAAGAATTGGTCTTCAATTTAGATCAGTAGCTGCTGACTCTGGGGCGATTGGTGGTGATGCATCACATGAATTTCATGTGTTAGCTGATTCTGGAGAGGATGTAATCGCTTATTCTGATCAATCTGAATATGCCGCCAACATTGAAAAGGCATCAACGGTATTTAAAAAGGCATCTAAAGAAAATAAGGTACCCATTGAAAAAGTACACACTCCTGAAATAACAACGGTAGAGGCTCTTCAAGAGTTTTTTAAAATAGATACACAAAGTATTTTAAAGGCGGTCGTTTTTAACCACGATGATGAGCTGGTCATTTGTTTTGTGCCGAGCAATCGGGAAATTAATCTGGTTAAACTAGAAAAAGAAATCGGTAGCAACCGCTTCAGGGTGGCAAAAGATGAGGAGCTGAAAAAGCATGGTTTAATTCCTGGATTTATTGGGCCTGAGGGGAATGAACATATCAGAAAGTTGTTTGATCACTCCATCATTGAAATGGAAAATATGGTCTGTGGAGCAAACGAGGAACATTATCACTTCACAAACTTTCAATCGATCAATACTGAAAAATTTGTGGATATCACAAATGTGGTAGAGGGAGATGTCAGTCCTGATGAATCTGGTAAGCTTAAATTTTGCAGAGGAATTGAGGTAGGTCATATCTTTCAACTAGGAAAGAAATACTCTGAATCTATGCAAGCCTCAATTCTTAATGAAGAAGGCAAATCTCAAACCATGACGATGGGATGTTATGGCATTGGTGTGTCAAGAATTGTAGCTGCAGCCATCGAGCAAAATAATGATGAGAATGGCATGATCTTGCCAAAAAGTATTGCTCCTTTTGAATTCATTATTGTACCAATTGGGTATCATAAAAATGATAATGTCAGGACACAGGCCAATAAAATTTATTTAGACTTATTGGAAAGTGGTATTGATGTCATTCTAGATGACCGTGATGAGCGTCCAGGAATTATGTTTGCAGAATCTGATTTGATAGGCATTCCAAATAGATTAGTGATTGGCGAAAAAAGCCTTAACGAAAACAAAGTGGAATTTAAATCGAGATCAGAATCGAATTCGGAAATGATTAATATTTCCGATCTTACTCAATTTATTAAATCAAAAATATAAGATTAATTCAGCACCTTGTACGCGTGATAAGTTCCAAATTCACCTTCAGAATCTATATATAAAAAGAACAATCCGTTATTGGTATATCCTAATCCATTGAAATGATTTTTTGCCCTAATTTTCAAATCTTTTGCAAGCTCAGAAGTCCCGACTAGCTTTCCATCTAAATTGAATATCAAAAACCTTTTATGGTCTACGTCGAGCAAAATGAGTTCGTGCCCGGGAACGTTTGTAAATGCAGCATAGTGGTCAGTCACATCATGGTGCTCAACTTCAGCTGCAGAAAAATCGAGAGTAATTTCTTTTTTAATGTCATTCGAAGTCCCATCTATAACTCTAACGATGTTGCTCTTTTCTTGCTTAGCAAAGTACTGATTATTTTTTGCATCATAAGTAGGCATGGTTCCAGCGCTACCAAAAGTTTCAGAAAATCTTGATACAGTGTCAGACTTGTTTGTTAGTAACCCCTGATCATCTAATTCAAGCTTGAAGATTCCTGTGTTTGGAAAAAATCCCGCTGCACTCGATACATTGTAGGTAACTGTCTCTAGAGTTTTAGAGTTTTCGTTGTAATAAATTGAACGATTATCAAAACCTGGGGAAAACGATTTGATATAGGTTCCCTTTTCATCATAAACATGAACTTGTGATTTTGAAAAAGGCTCATTCCCTACAGGTGATAACCCCCCATCGGCGATGTAGTACTTTTTTTCACCTGGAATGTAAGCAACCGTCATAGGACGTGTTGATGGTTCCTTGCTTAGAGGAATCTTCATTTCTAATTTAGCTTCAGGCAGTATTTCAGCTTGAATATTTAGTGATATAAAAAGTGTAAATAAAATGGTGTAGATGATTCTCATATAAAGTTCTCTTCTTTAAATTAGGTTTCTCTTTTGTCTTCTGAGGTTAATTTTTGTTCAATAAACATTGCGTCACCATAACTGAAAAAACGGTACTTTTCTTTAACAGCATGTGAATAGGCTGACATTGTAAACGAATGACCAGCGAATGCCGAGACCAACATAATTAAAGTACTCTTTGGCAGGTGAAAATTGGTGAATAAGCTATCGACAATTTTAAATTGATAACCGGGATAAATAAAAATATTAGTTTTTTGAAAGTTCGTGTCTTTTTTAGGTTGTTTGTAAGCCGATTCCAGTGCCCTTAGAACAGTTGTTCCAATCGCAATGATTCGGCCGCCATTTTTTTTTGTTTGCTCTATGCGATCATATACATCTTGGCTAATCATGAACTCTTCAGAATGCATTTTATGGTCAGTTATATTTGAATTCCGAACAGGTTGAAATGTTCCAGAACCAACATGAAGCGTGATGAAGCTAAAGTTAAAGTTTTGTTTTGATAATTTTGAAAAAAATTGATCATCAAAATGAAGACCAGCCGTTGGCGCAGCTATAGCGCCATCATGTTTAGCAAAAACAGTTTGATAACGATCATCATCAAAATCCTCGTTAGCTCTGTTAATATATGGGGGTAGGGGAAGTTTTCCATGATGATCGATGATGTTAAAAATATCATCATCGGTCTCGATGATAAACATATTTTCTTCCCGATCTTTTACGGTAAGTTTAAAATTACCCACCATAATCTCTAATCCAGCATTGATTTTTTTGGATGTTCCAATATGACCAACAAAAGAATTTTGATCAATTATTTTTTCGATTAATACTTCGACCTTACCCCCACTTTTTTTATGACCATTCATCCGAGCTTTAATTACTTTTGTGTCATTAAATATGATGAGGTCATCTCGATTAATGAGTGATAAAAAATTTGTAAAATTATTATCAATAATCTCTTCAGTGTTTGGATTGAGTTGCAGCAATCGACTATCCGATCGTTTATCTGTCGGGTGTTGTGCGATCAATTCTTCGGGCAGTGTGTAATTAAATTCTTCTATATTCATTTAATAAAAGCTTGTTATAATTTCCTTTCTGCCGGGATGGCGGAACTGGTAGACGCACGGGATTCAAAATCCCGCGCTGGCGACAGCGTGCGAGTTCGATTCTCGCTCCCGGCACCATTTCACAAAATTATACATTAGATGATTGAAAATAAATTTGATAAACAGAAAGATACTCAGTCAATAATTATTAGACCTAATCCAGCCATGCCATGGGATATTATTAAGAAGGTCTATTTTTATTTCGGCTGTTTCATTCTATTAATAGCAATTGCCTTAACCTATGTTAATTTATATTTGGCTATTCCTTTTTATGGAATTGAATTTTTAATCTTAGGTTATGCACTTTATATAACAGCTCTAAAAAGTACTTTTTATGAGGAAATTTTAATCAGTCCGCATAATATAAAAGTTAGATTTGTCATGAGAAAAAAAATTAAAGAGTATGAATTAGTGAGAAATTGGACGAATTTTCAGTATGAGCCTCCAACCAGGCTAAAACATTCAATTTTTTATTTTATCAAGGATGGGAAAAAAATCTATTTAGGTCAAAGAGTTACCGACGAAGAGCGAGAAAAGTTAAAAAATTTAGTAAAAACCATTTAGAAGAAATGGTTGACAAAATTGTTACAAATTAGTTACATTTACGTGGTAGCAAATTGTTTAATGATTATTTAAGTATTGTGAAAGAGAAAGCATGACAAGTATTTACAAAAAAATTCTACAAGTATTATTTCTAGCAACTCTTCCTCTTACAGTTTTAGCTGATTGGGGACTCAACATGCGAGAAGGGGTAACACCAATCAGTCAAAAAGTTTATGACATGCACATGGTGTCCTTATGGGTTGTGACAATCATCGGTATTGTTGTGTTTGGTATCATGTTTTGGTCTATATTTCATCACAGAAAATCAAGAGGCGTAAAACCTGCAAAATTTTCTCACAGCACAACAGTTGAAATTATTTGGACAGCTATTCCTCTACTTATTATTATAGGCCTTGCTATCCCTGCAACTAAACTTCTCATTGAAATGGATGACACATCCGATACAGCATTAACAGTTAAGGCAGTTGGATATCAGTGGAAGTGGAAATACGAATACCTTGAAGACGATTTAACTATTTACAGTAACCTGGATGAGAAAAGTGTTGAATTAAGTCAACGAGTTGATTCTGTTAATCCAATGGAGCATCCTGATTACTTATTGGATGTAGATGAACCACTCGTTTTACCAACCAACACTAAAATTAGAATATTAACTACAGCAAACGACGTGATCCACGCATGGTGGGTTCCAGATCTTGGATGGAAGCGTGATGCAATCCCTGGGTTCATTAATGATAACTGGACAATGATCAACGAGCCTGGAACATATCGAGGACAATGTGCTGAGATTTGTGGTAAGGGTCATGGCTACATGCCAATCGTAGTTAAAGCCGTTTCCATGGACGAATATAAAACATGGGTGGCAGAAAAAAAACAAGAACAGGTAGCAGCTGCTGAGGCATCAAGTAAAGAAATGTCTATGGAAGAACTCATGACTAAAGGCGAAGCCGTTTACAAGGCGAATTGTTTAGCATGTCACCAAGCTAATGGTGAAGGCGTTCAGGGTGTTTTCCCTGCAGTAGCTGGAAGTCAGTTAGCGACTAAACCAGAAAATTTACAGGCTCACATTACGCAAATCATCTACGGTAAGAACTTAATGCCAGCATTCGGTGAACAGTTGAATGATGGTGACATTGCGTCAGTAGTTACATACACACGAAATTCATTTGGTAATGATACAGGAGACGTGGTTCAAGCAGCCGATGTTGCTGCAGAACGCAAGTAATTTTTAATTAACTATATAAATATTTTATGAGGCAAATATTATGAGTACAGTAGCACACGAACATGATCATCATCATGCTCCAACCGGTCTAAAGCGTTGGATTTTTTCAACCAACCATAAAGACATTGGAACACTCTATTTAATATTCTCATTGATGATGTTCTTCATCGGTGGTGCAATGGCAATGATTATTCGGGCTGAATTATTTCAACCGGGATTACAATTTGTTGATCCGCAATTTTATAACTCAATGGTAACCGTTCATGCCCTCATCATGATCTTTGGTGCCGTCATGCCTGCCGGCGTTGGGTTAGCTAACTGGATGATTCCTTTAATGATTGGTGCCCCTGATATGGCGCTACCTCGCATGAATAATATGAGTTTCTGGATCCTTCCTTTTGGTTTTGCATTATTGATCAGTACACTTTTCATGAACGGCGGAGGTCCAGCTGGCGGTTGGACTATGTATCCACCACTTGTGTTGCAGTTAGGTGATGCTTTCCCATTCTTAATATTTACAGTGCATATTTTAGGTGTCTCATCGATTATGGGTGCAATCAATATTATTGCAACCGTATTTAACATGCGTGCTCCAGGTATGACATTAATGAAGATGCCTCTGTTTGTATGGACATGGGTGATTACAGCATTCTTGCTTATTGCTTCACTCCCGGTGTTAGCTGGTGCAGTGACAATGTTATTAACAGATAAGTATTTCGGCACAAGTTTCTTTAATGCAGCTGGTGGTGGCGATCCAGTGTTATTCCAACACATTTTCTGGTTCTTCGGACACCCTGAAGTATATATTTTAGCGCTTCCAGCATTTGGTATCGTTTCAACGATTATTCCTACATTCGCTAGAAAACCATTATTTGGTTATGCATCTATGGTTTATGCGACAGCGTCGATCGCAATTCTGTCATTCTTTGTTTGGGCTCACCATATGTTTACTGTGGGAATGCCAATCAAAGGTGAATTATTCTTTATGTATGCAACAATGTTGATTGCTGTGCCAACGGGCGTGAAAGTTTTCAACTGGATGGCAACAATGTGGAGAGGTGCTATGACCTTTGAGGCGCCTATGCTGTTCTCAATCGCATTCGTTATACTATTTACGATCGGTGGTTTCTCAGGACTGATGCTTGGTATCACACCAGTTGACTTCCAGTACCATGATACATATTTTGTTGTGGCTCACTTCCATTATGTTCTCTTAACTGGTGCAGTATTCTCTCTCATGGCAGCGGCTTACTACTGGTTACCAAAATGGACAGGTTACATGTACGATGAGAAACTTGCGAAGATACACTTCTGGTTATCTACGATTGCTGCAAACGTACTGTTTTTCCCACAACACTTCCTTGGCCTAGCTGGTATGCCAAGAAGAATTCCTGACTACAATATTGTTTTTGCAGATTTCAACATGATCTCAAGTATCGGTGGGTTTGCTTACGGTATTAGTCAGTTACTGTTTGTATACATTGTTATTAAATGTGCGCTGGGTGGCAAGAAAGCTAAGGCTCAGGCATGGGAAGGCGCTAAAGGTCTTGAGTGGACTGTTCCTTCACCAGCACCATTCCACACATTTGAAACTCCTCCTAAGCTAACTAAATCAATGCTTGAAAATTAATTGATGGCATTAGCTGAGAAGGATAAAAAGAATTTAGCAAAAAAGAATAAGCGACTAGCCATAGTATTAGCACTAGTCGCACTTTCTTTTTACTTGTTTTTTGTTTTGAGTCACTTATAAAATAATATGGCTTCGAAACAAAGAGGCGTAAAAAAAACAACGACCATCTTATTTGTAGTTACGATTTTGATGTTCGGTTTTGGTTATGCAATGGTTCCTTTGTATGATGCCTTTTGTCAGATTACTGGCTTAAATGGCAAAACACAAAGGGTAACCGAAGGTGCAGGGGAGGCGTCACCTTTAATTGATCGTGAAGTCAGAATACTTTTCGATTCCAATGTAAATGGTGACTTACCGTGGAGATTAAAACCTTCACTTAAATCGTTGAAAGTTCAACCAGGAAAGTTCTACGATGCCACATATACTGTGACTAATATGGCTAATGTCCCTGTAGTGGGTCAGGCCATACCAAGTGTATCCCCCCAAGTCGCATCATTGTATTTTAAGAAATCAGAATGTTTTTGCTTTGTGAATCAGGTGCTAGAGCCTGGAGAAACCAAAGACATGCTGGTGAGATTTGAGGTAGATCAAGATTTGCCGAAGGATGTTGGAGCGCTAACACTCTCCTACACTTTCTTTAGAGCAAAAGGCGATAATTCATAAACTTGAATAGGATTTATTATGGCAGCTAAAGATATTTATTACGTTCCTGAGGGCAGTAAATGGCCAATTTTTGGAAGCTTTGCACTATTTGTGCTTTTTATTGGAGGTGCATTACTCTTCAATGGAAATGCTAATGCCAATGTGGTTCTCTACATCGGAATCGCTTTAGTTGCATATATGTTTGTCGGTTGGTTTAATGACGTGATTGGTGAAAGCCGCTCAGGTAAATACAACGGTCAGGTTGATGTCAGCTTTAGAATGGGCATGGGTTGGTTTATCTTCTCAGAAGTGATGTTCTTCGCAGCATTCTTTGGTGCACTTTATTACGCAAGAATGTATTCAATTCCATGGTTAGGTGGCCTCGGTTCTGGCACTGCAACGCATGAATTTTTATGGTCTGCCTTTGAAGCAGCATGGCCACTCAGTGTTACACCTGATCCAACAAACTATGATCAACCGAGTGACGTGGTACCAGCATTTGGTGTACCAGCTATAAATACATTAATACTTCTCACTAGTGGTGTCACAGTGACATTTGCTCACTGGGCTCTAAAAAATAATAAACGTACAAGTTTAAACTTATGGCTTGCAGCGACTGTGATACTAGGTTTCGTGTTTGTGTTTTTTCAAGCAGAGGAATACATCCACGCTTACAACGATCTTAACTTAAAATTAAGTTCTGGTATTTACGGTTCAACATTTTATATGTTGACAGGATTCCATGGATTCCATGTGACCATGGGTGCCATTATGCTTCTAGTTATTCTATTAAGAACTATTAAAGGTCACTTCAGCAAAAAAGATCATTTTGCCTTCGAAGCTGTTGCCTGGTACTGGCACTTTGTGGATGTGGTCTGGCTTGGTCTATTTATATTCGTTTATTGGATATAAGTATTTATTGGATTAGAAAAAACGTTACCTAATGGTAACGTTTTTTTTTGTGTTACATGTGATTTGGTTGAATTAACCCAAGCTTAAAACCGATGATGATCATGAGGAATAAAATAATAGATAACGTAACTCGAATCGTTAAAGAGGTCACCATCTTTTTACTCTGATCGACATCCTTCATTAAGAAATGTAAGCCGCTTGTTAGTGATAAAATAACGACAATTAAAAGAATAATTACGATTGATTTATAAATAGCTTGAATATCCATTAACTCATATTATAGGAACAACCGGGACATTGAAAGTAAAAAATAAAAGTTTATTATTAGACATATTGTTTGTCGTCACCTTTTTAATTCTTCTCCGATTGGGATTTTGGCAACTAGATCGAGCAGATCAAAAAAATGAAATAAATCAAAATTACTTAGAACGCCAATCCTCCCTGGAGGTATTTGATGAAACTGATATTAATGAAGAAAATTTATGGGGTAAGTTTTCAATCGAGGGTGAATTTACATCACCCAATCTTTTTTTAGACAATCAAACTTACAAGCGTGAAGCAGGATATGTGATTTATTCACCTTTTTTAACTCGAGAAAATAAAGTTATATTAGTTAATCGAGGTTGGCATGATCTCATAGAAGACCGTAATGAATTACCGGATGTAAAGAAAGCTGAAGACACTATTATCAGTGGAATTCTTACCAAGATTCCATCTCATGGAATTATTTTAAATACTGAGAACATAGAAAATATCAATGATTCTTCAATACGCATTCAAAGAATAGATGTCGATGAAATAAAAGAAGCATTGAATATTCAGTATGAGATATATCCATTCGTTTTAACACTGGAGCCACCAATTGATGAAAACCTTAAAAGACATCTAATATTGCCAGTATCAAATTCAGAAAAAAATTATGGATATGCATTTCAGTGGTTTGCGTTCGCACTTACCCTGCTGATTATATTTATTACATTAAGGAAAAAAAATAAATGATTTCAAAAGTAGTTAAAGCAAGAATTGCGTTAGTAGTCATCGTTGCATTGTTTACTGCACCTTTCGTCGCTTCATGGTATCTCGTGTTTTATACAGATTTTAAAAAAAATGATATCGGGGTACAAAACGGCTCATTGATCCATCCTGTCATCGAAGTTGGTGCAATTGAGGCTATAGCTATTGGCGATGAAACAAAACAAAAATTACTTGGCAAATGGACTTTAACTGGATTTGTTTCAAGTGGCTGTGATACAGATTGTGAAAAACTACTATATACATTAAGACAAACAAGGTTAGCTTTAGGAAAAAATTTAGATAAAGTAGGACGACTGGTATTAACAGATAGTGATGAAGTACTCGGTTATGAAGAAGAGTATAAGGGACAAAAGGTGGTTAAAGGTCCAGAGGAGTACGATCGATTAATGAATAAATTTAGAGAAATAGAAAATTTTGATGCCAACGATATCTATTTGATCGATCCATATGGTTTCATTATGATGCGCTATGACAGAGGTATGAATCCAAAAGGGATTATTAAAGATGTTGAGAGGCTGATCAAAAACTCATCTTAATTTTAAAATAATTTCTTTCAAGTCCTCATAATTTATCTCACCTATGATGGTCTGTTTGATAACTTTATTCTTGTCGGAAATAATCGTTGTCGGTGTTAATTTAACCTGTTCAAATTCTCCTAAAATTTTACTTTCAGGGTCAATGGCTACCTTAAATGGTAACTCGTTTTTGTTTTTAAAGTTAACCACCCGGCTGGGAAGGTCGTAAGGCATGGCGACTGCAATAAGCTCAATATCATCTTTAAACTCTTGATGGATTTTAGCTAAATCAGGCATTTCTTTGATGCAGGTTGGGCAATCGGTAGCCCAAAAATTAAGGATTAAAATTTTATCAATATCATCACTGCTTAATTTTTCATCATCAAGAATATTAAACTCCATTGAGGAGATTTTCTCTGGTCGAATAAGAAAAAAAAGAAGAGCGATGAGGGCTATTAAAGTAAATATGTATATAAAATTTTTCTTATTTTCTTGCATATGAATACTGAGACTTTGTTATAATCAAACGTTCGAATTTTATCAATAATCTGTTCAATCACAAAGAAATGATTTTTTATAGAAGACTGACTCTCTTTGCAACATTATTCGCACTAATTGTAGTGTCTTTTGGAGCATACACTCGACTAACTGACTCAGGTCTTGGCTGTCCAGATTGGCCTGGCTGTTATGGTACCTTGAGTGTGCCTGAGAGTATAAGTCAGATTGAAAAAGCTCAGGCAGTATATCCTGACAGCCCAGTTGAAGTTGAAAAAGCGTGGATAGAGATGATCCATCGTTACATTGCTGGAATTCTAGGTATCATGATTTTAATAATTGCTTTCATGTCAATCAGACTCAGGGAACAAATTAATTATTCACTTAAATGGCCATTTTTTTTACTTGGATTAGTAATTTTTCAGGCTGCACTTGGAATGTGGACAGTGACCTTACTCTTAAAGCCTGCAGTTGTCTCCTCACATTTGCTTGGAGGTATGACCGTCCTCGGCATCTTAACTTTCTTGATGCATCGTAACTATGGAACGCATCGAGAAAATTTCGTTTCTAATCGGTTTGAAAGAAAGATCATCAGGTTTTCCTTAGTTTTATTATTTATTCAAATTGCTTTAGGTGGCTGGACCAGTACTAATTATGCTGCGCTGGCATGTACAGACTATCCAACATGTCATGGCTCTCTCATTCCAGAGATGGATTTTTCCAATGCATTTACTATTTTTCGAGAGCTTGGAGTGACATCATTGGGTGAACCATTATCGCTTGAGGCGCTTCATGCAATTCAATGGGTTCACAGAGTAGGAGCCATTATACTTTTAGTCTACTTATTGTTCGTTGCCTATATCCTTAAAGTGAATCAAGGTTTTAATATGTGGAGAAATGTATTAATCCTTGTTATCAGTTTGCAATTTATTATAGGTATTGCCAATCTTTTACTTCACTTGCCAATTGTTCTTGCTACTCTTCATAATTTAGGAGCAGCATTGTTGGTAGTGATTTTAGTTGGTATTAATTCAAGAATTTCAAAACCATGGCAAAACTAGGTACAACAAATATGAGGCCAGTATTAAGTCTCGATGCCCTTAAGAGCTTCTATGCATTAACCAAGCCTCGGGTGTGTGCCCTGATTGTCTTTACGGCAATCATTGGTATGTTTTTAGCAACACCCGGAATGGTTCCTGTAGAAATTTTATTTTTCGCATCTGTGGGTATTGCATTTGTATCAGGAGCTGCTGCTGCATTTAATTGCTTAATCGAAGAAAAGATCGATGCCATGATGGCCAGAACGAGAGGAAGACCACTTCCGCTCGGTCAAGTTTCTCAGAGGGAAACCATAATCTTTTCGAGTTTGCTTGGCGGGTTAGGCTTGTATCTCCTTTATGCCTTTGTCAATCCATTAACTGCATGGCTCACTTTACTCACATTCTTCGCCTATGCAGTAATTTATACAGTCTTTCTAAAGCCAGCAACGCCAATGAATATAGTCATTGGTGGGGCATCTGGGGCAATGCCACCAGTTCTTGGATGGGCCGCAGTTACTAATCAAGTGACTCCTGAATCATTGATCCTTTTCTTAATTATATTTTGTTGGACCCCGCCACACTTTTGGGCTTTGGCATTGTATCGGAGAAAGGAATATGAGAAGGTCGGGATGCCTATGCTCCCTGTGACACACGGTGAAAAGTATACGAGATTACAAATCGTTTTATATACCGTTATTTTAGTTATCGTGACCATGATGCCGTTCAGTGTCGGGATGACAGGATTAATTTATATCATCTTCGCTACCTTGCTGAACGCTTATTTCTTGTTCTATACAGTGATGCTATATCGCGAATATTCTGATAAACTAAGCATGAAAATATTTCGATATTCAATATGGTATTTAGGGCTAATTTTCTTAGCTTTTCTGATTGACCATTATTTTAAATTTAAATTTATATAGTTTTAGATACAAAGGATTGTTATGAGTAAAAATAGTGAATTAAGAAGTGTGATTGAGACAACTGCAGTGGTGATTGGTAGTTTTGTGGCTGCTGTTATTTTAATTGTCCTTCTGACTAAAGATTATTCTTCAAATGAGCCTGCTGCTGAGAAAGTAGTAGATGCTTCAACAACAGAGCCTGTAGCTCAGGTAGAAGTTGACGATCAATCAGAGGATGCTTCAGACAAAGTCATTGATGCTAAACAAATTATTGCAGCCAACTGTGCGATGTGCCATGAGGGTGGTTTAATGGGAGCGCCAAAAATTGGCAGCGAAGAGCAATGGGCTCCAAGAATAGCACAAGGTAAAGATACACTTGTAAGTCATGCAATTAATGGTATTCGTACTATGCCTGCAAAGGGCGGAAACGCTAAACTGAGCGATGAAGAAGTTGCTGCGGCTGTTATCGATATGGCTAATGGAGCTGGCGCAAACTTTTAATTTATAGATCTAACAATCCATTTACATGGCAGTCTACGCAATCGGTGATGTGCAAGGTTGCCATTTTTCTTTTCTAGATCTTCTTCAAAAGATAAAATTTAAACCTGATAGAGATGAACTTATCTTCGTTGGTGATTTAGTAAACCGAGGTCAAAATTCACATTTATTTTCTCAGTGGTGCTTAGCTAATCAATCAAATATTCAAACGGTCTTAGGAAATCATGATCTCCACTTAATAGCTATCTATTTGGATCAAAAAAAACATCAAAAAACTGATACCTTAAAAAAACTTTTAAATTCAAAACAGTTAGATCATTTTATTGAATGGCTTATTAAAAAACCTTTAGCTATATTGAGAGGTGATTATCTTGTGGTGCATGCTGGAATTCATCCTAATTGGTCTATCAATAAATCTATAAAATTAGCAAACAAGGTTCACTTGGCCTTGAATAAGGACCCGGCTAATTTTTTAAGTAAAATGTATGGTAATCAACCAGGATATTGGAGCGATGGTTTAAAAAAATCGTTGAGAAGAAGGATGACGATTAATATTATGACCAGAATGAGAGCCTTAAATTTAGATTTAAGTTTAAATTATGACTTTAAGGGAAAAATACCAAAAAAAATTGATAGTGAGCCTTATCGACCTTGGTTTGATTTTGAAAGAATAGATAACTCTAAATACATCATTACTGGCCATTGGTCAGCAATAGGGGTACACAAACATAACCATGGAATATCAATAGACAGCGGGTGTGTTTGGGGTCAGAAATTAACAGCTTTTTGTTTGGAGAGCCAGAAAACTTTTAAAGTAGCAGCTAACCCAAAAGATTTAGTTAATTAATATTGAAACCAGCTAGACTTTGAATCTCATCAATACTTGGATTATGGTTTTGTCCACCCTTATAGTTGACTTTTAATGAGGCAAGGGCAGATGCCAATTTGCCACTCTTCTCCCAACCCCAATTATTCACTATTCCAAAGGCAATTCCAGCTCGATAAGCATCACCACATCCTGTGGGATCAACCGGGTTTTCGACATTAAACGCGGGTATTTGTATATTATCTGACGTGGTCATAATTATTGAACCACTTGAACCTTTTGTAATAATAAGAGCATCAACTTTTTTTTGTATTTCTTTTAGGGACATATTAGAGTTTTTGCTCAATAATTCAGCCTCATAATCATTTACTATAATGTAGGTGGCTTTCTCAATAAAATCTTTCAATTCTTGCTCGTTGAACATAGGCAGACCCTGACCTGGATCAAAAATAAAAGGTATCTTTTTGTTATAAGCTTCATTGGCATGTTTAATCATTCCCTCCTTACCATCTGGCGAAATAAGGACAATTTCAATATTTTCACTCATACCTGATAGGGAATTCACTTCACTCTGAGTCATTGCACCAGGATGAAATGCAGTGATTTGATTGTCATCTAGGTCAGTTGTAATAAAGGCCTGAGCTGTGAATTGATCACTAAGTTTTTTAATATATTTTGTATTTATTTTTCTTTTTTGCAGCCAATTACTGTAGGTATCAAAATCTGTGCCAACGGTACTCATGATAAAAAAATTGGTTTTAAGTAGATGTAGATTATGCCCAATATTACCTGCTGTACCACCATAATTTTTTTCCATCTCAGGAGTATAAAAAGCCACACTGAGTTTATGAATTTGATCTGGCATGATATGGTTTTTAAAGTAATCTCTGAATACCATAATTGAATCATAGGCCATTGAACCACATACTAAAATACTCATTCAGAACTCCGTTAAGGTTTATAGATAACTAAAAAAATAATTGCAATGAGCATTATCACAGGAATCTCATTAAATATTCGATAAAAAACATGACTATGATTATTCATATTATTTTTGAATAAATTTAAATATTTCCAGCAATAGAAATGATAGATGACCAACAGTGCGACTAAAATTAATTTATAGGTTAACCACACACCTTGATAGTCGAAATTTATGATTAATAATAAGCCAAAAAAAATTGTGAGGATCCCGCCGGGGGTCATGATTCCGTAAAAAAGTTTACGTTCCATAATCTTAAATCTTTCATCACTGATCTTATCTTTAGATTCAGCATGATAGACATACAACCTAGGAAGATAAAACAAACCGGCAAACCAGGTGACCATAAATATAATGTGTAAAGATTTCATCCAAAGCATATATAATCCTTAAAAAATGAATAACCCTACTGTAATCAGCGTTGATACAAGTAAGCCTGCATGGTATTCTTTGGTTTTAATTCAATAAGATTAATGAACGCACCAATTTCAACAGATTTTCTCAAAGCGCAATCAAAATTTGCTAGCAAAATTCGAGAGATTCCCTACAACTATACTTCCTTTTCTGACAAAGAAATAGTCTTTAGATTTCTTGGGGAAGAGATGTGGAATGCTATTGAAGAACTTCGCGCTGAGAGAAAAACAGGAATTTCAGCCAGAATGCTCTTTGAGGTCCTTGGGGATTTGTGGGTCGTAACCAGAAACCCTTATCTTCAAGATGATTTGTTAGATAACCCTAAAAGGCTGAAACAGCTGATTGAAGCACTGCATCATAGAATAAATTCAATTGAATCACGAAGTTTTGGAAACATCAAAGTTTCACAATTGGTTGTCTCTTCTAGAAAAGCTGTTGATGATTTTGAAGAATCATTTAAAACAACTAAGTTGATGCGGAAAAAAGTTTTCAAGAGTTTAAAAAAACATACGAATAAGGACAATATTCAATTTGATGGGCTTGCTCGTGTTTCTCATGTAACTGATGCTACTGACTGGAGGGTTGAATTTCCCTTTGTCGTCCTTAATCCTGACAATGAAGATGAAATTCCTGCATTGGTTAAAGAGTTAATCGAGCTAGGCTTAACAATTATTCCTAGAGGCGGCGGGACTGGATACACTGGAGGAGCCATTCCTTTAACGAGTAAATCTGCAGTTATAAATACAGAGAAGCTGGATTCCATTTCTGAGGTTTCAAATGTTGATCTTCCTGGAGTTTACAGCAAGGTGCCTGTGGTTCATTGTGGCGCTGGTGCGGTTACTAGAAGAGTCATGGAAAAAGCTAGTGCGGCAGGTTTAGAGTTTGCAACTGATCCAACCTCAGCTGATTCATGCTGTATTGGTGGAAATGTTGCTATGAATGCTGGAGGTAAAAAAGCTGTTCTATGGGGAACAGCCCTTGATAATCTTGCTTCATGGAAAATGGTGGATCCTAATGGTGATTGGATCATCATTGAACGTCTGGATCACAACCTTGGAAAAATCCATGACATCGATAATGCAAGATTTCAAATATCCTTTATTGATTCAAAAACTTCTAAAGAGATTAAAGCTAAAGAAATTTTAGAAATCCCAGGGCATAAGTTTAGAAAAATTGGACTTGGTAAAGATGTTACAGATAAATTTTTAAGTGGACTCCCTGGTGTTCAAAAAGAGGGATGTGATGGCCTCATTACCTCTGCTACATTTATTTTGCATAAAATGCCAAAATTTATCAGAACGGTCTGCTTAGAATTTTTTGGTCAAGTTGGTGATGCTGTTCCATCGATTGTCGAAATAAAAAAATACATCGATGAGACCTCCGGGGTTGTTCTTGCTGGCTTGGAACACCTTGATGATCGTTATATCAAGGCGGTAGGGTATTCTACTAAGGCGGCTAGGGCAGAAAGACCTAAAATGGCCCTGATTGCAGACATTGCCTCTGATAATGAAAATATCGTTGGTCAAGTATGTTCTCACGTGGTTACCATTGCCAATCGAAGATCTGGTGAAGGTTTTATTGCTGTATCGCCGGAAGCAAGAAAAAATTTCTGGGCTGATCGTGCGAGAACCGCTGCGATAGCCAAACATACCAATGCATTCAAAATTAATGAAGATGTTGTGATTCCTTTGGAGAGGCTCGGTGAGTATTCAAATGGTATCGAACGATTCAATATCGAGTTATCTATAAAAAATAAATTATCGATACTTGATGACGTTAAAGATTTTATAAATAACTATAAACCAGTTATTGAGGATGAAGACTTTAATGAGGACCTTTTTGAAGATAAATCCATTCTGGCATTCAATTTAATTGAAAAAGTAAAATCTAAATGGTATTGGATTATCAATTCTCTGGATTTGGTGGGTGATGATTTGAATAAATTTCTCAATTATGAGACTCAATATCCAAACACACCAATTATTAATCTTGTTCAGAATCATGAGATTATAATTTCATGGAAAGCTGAGGTGTTGGTTCCTTTAAAAGAAATATTTATTGGTCGAGAATTTGAAAAAATAATTACAGGCATTGTTAAAGTCCACCAACAAAAATTAAAATCTAGAGTCTTTATTGCTTTACACATGCACGCTGGCGATGGGAATGTGCATACCAATATTCCTGTAAACTCAGATGACTATCAGATGATGAATGACGCTCAAATTGCTGTATCCAAAGTAATGAAGCTAGCTAAGTCTCTGGATGGGGTTATTTCAGGTGAGCATGGTATTGGCATCACTAAAATGGAATTTTTAGATAATGAGACGATTGAGGTCTTTAAGAAATATAAAGACAAAGTTGATCCTAATGGGCATTTTAATAAAGGTAAACTCCTTCCAGGATCTGGTCTCACAAAAGCATACACCCCAAGCTTTGGACTACTTGAAGAAGAGTCTATTATTATGGAACAATCTGAAATGGGGGAAATTGCCGATTCGATCAGTTCGTGTTTAAGATGTGGAAAATGTAAACCAGTCTGCACCACTCATGTACCAAGAGCTAACCTGATGTACAGCCCAAGAAATAAAATTCTTGGAACATCGTTATTAATTGAAGCATTTTTATATGAGGAACAAACTCGTCGAGGTATATCACTGAAACATTTTGATGAGTTTAATGATATTGCAGATCATTGCACCGTTTGTCATAAATGTTTAAATCCTTGTCCGGTAAATATTGATTACGGTGAGGTAAGTATTCAGATGCGAAACTTTCTGCGTAAGCAAAATAAGAAAAAATTTAATTTAGGCAGTTACGTGGGGATGACTTATCTTAATTTAAAAGATCCGAGAACAATCAAGGTCATGCATCAATTGATGATTAACATTGGATATCGCTTACAAAGCACCATCCATAAAGTGGCTAAAAAATTAACATTCGGTAGTCGAATGTTTACTAAAAATCCACCTTCAACTGTGGGTAAAGGAAATGTGGCATCTCAAGTCATTCACTTTATTAATCGTCCGATGCCTAAAAATGTTCCAACAAAAACATCAAGAGCGATGCTCGGAATTGAAGATGACAAGATCGTTCCTATCATTAGAAATCATAATAAAGTAACTGATGAGTCTGATGCCGTTTTTTATTTTCCTGGATGTGGGTCTGAAAGACTTTTTTCTCAAGTTGGTTTAGCCACTCAGGCGATGTTATATGAAGTTGGTGCAATTACCGTCCTGCCACCAGGTTACTTGTGTTGCGGCTACCCTCAAACCTCCTCAGGAGATATTGAAAAAGGACATGAAATATCATCTGATAATAGGGTGCAGTTTCATCGGATTGCAAACACTCTTAATTACTTGGATATTAAAACTGTGATCGTCTCCTGTGGCACATGTATGGACCAACTCACTAAATACCAATTTGAAACTATTTTCCCTGGTTGTCGCTTGCTTGATATTCATGAATACTTAATGGAAAAACAGGTCAAGATGAATGATGTATCTGGTGTGCAATATATGTATCACGAGCCTTGCCATAATCCTATGAAAACTTATGCATCTACAAACGTTACCAAATCACTATTAAATAAAGATGTTAAAAAGAATGATCGATGTTGTGGCGAGTCTGGGACTTTTGCTGTGACTCGACCTGATATTGCAACTCAGGTAAAAATGAGAAAATCCGAAGAAATTACAAAAGATAAGAATACACTTATTAAAGATAATAAAGATGATGTCAAAATTCTTACATCTTGCCCGTCATGTTTGCAAGGTTTATCTAGATATGGGGATGAAACTGGAACGGATGCTGATTATATTGTTGTTGAAATTGCAAAAAATAACCTAGGAGCTAACTGGTTACAAGAATACGTGGAGAAGGCAAATAATGGAGGAATTGAGAAGGTTTTACTATAATTATGGAGAGGATCCAACTTTCTTAAATGAATGGTAAAAATAGCCTTGTGGACACACTCTGTACTGCCCTTGTGATGGTCCGTTCTGTTTTTTCAGACAGCGTGTAGGCGAAATAATCTGTCCGCCCAATAATTTTTCCAAATTCTCTTTCAAAGCTTAAATTTTGTTCGTTTTCATTGATTGAGTTTGAAATTAAAAAAGGTTCTCCATTCACCATTTTCTTACTAGAAAGTTTCCACAAGATCACTTCAATATTTCGAGCTACATTGTAAATATTTTGCGGGTCTAATTTATCAAAAAGATAGAAATCTGTTTTATTGCCATGAGATTTAAGGAGCATGGTCTTAAGACCAATCATCAAAGCCAAGACCCTATCCCCATTAAAACTTTCATCAAAAACCAAATTCAAAGACTCAACATCTTTTTTATTTTGTAATTGCTCAAATTCATCACTATGATCACCATGGAAAATCCAATTTACCATTTTTTCTGCATCATCTTGCGTCGTTTTTTTTAACTGATTAGGGTTGCGTTTATAGAATTTCAAGGCCAAGATTTCTAGGCTTTGCAGATTTTCTCTAATCTCAAGATCTGCCATCCGATCAAAGTCTGTTTTTGCGAATTGATTCACTGAGCTTTTATCATATTGTGATGTAGGGGATTTAATTTGGTTTGAAGAGCATGAGGAAATGAAGATTAATATAATTAGATAAAATATCTTATGAAACATTTTTTATATAACTCTTTCTTTGGGAAAGACAAGCCAAAAGGTACTTCCTTTATTCATATCGCTTTTAATGTCGATTGATCCATTATGATGATCCATAATATTTTTGACGATCGCCAATCCCAAGCCTGTTCCCCCTGTATTTCTGCTTCTATCGGCGTCAACTCTATAAAATCTATCGGTGATTTTATCAAGATGTTCTTTTGAAATCCCTATGCCTGTGTCGGTAACAGACAAGACACCTTGTCCTTTTAAAACAAACCAGTTAATCGATATAGAACCTTTATCCGTATATCTAAATGCATTTGAGACTAAATTTTCTAGCGCGCTATAAATTTCAGAAAATGATCCAAGAATATTTTTTTTAGAGTCTAGGTTAAATTCAAATGAAATACCTTTTTTCTTTTTCAAAGATGATAGATTATTTAGAATTTGATCTTTCAAATCGTCAACGATGACTTTATTATTCCTCTGTATATTTTTTGTTGAGTCAATACTGCTAAGAGAGATAAGATCGGTGATTAAAGCATTCATTCTTTGAGTTTGCTCTAAAGTTTCTTGTAATAAAACTTTTTGTTGTTTTTTTTCGATATCAGCATTAAGCATCAGCTCACTGTTGCCCATAATTACCGTTAATGGAGTCTTTAATTCATGTGAAACATCTGAAATGAATCTCTTACGATTTGTTTCAGATTTTTCTTCATCATTAATATTTCTACATATTAATAATTTATTTTCAATTCCAAATTCAATTAAATTGATTTGATATTTATTGTCATCGATGATTATTGATATTGATTTATTGTTATCATTCGCTTCAATAAGACCTAACAACTTGGTATCCCTAAAAATATAAGTAATTGGTTTATTGAGATCATCTGGCAGCCTGATTCCCAACATATGCTGAATCTTTTTATTGGCCCATAAAATATGATTTGATTGATCAAGTGACAACACGCCATCGGGTAACGCTTGTGCGCCGAGTATAAATTGATCTAATGCTAGACCTAAATCCTTTTTCATTTTGAGGGTATTTTTATGAAATTTATAAAGTTTTGAAAAGGTAGGCTCCCATACACTATCCCCAATTGGAACAGTATGTTGCGATGGACGATTAAGCCATTTATCCATACTTACTAAGGAATAGGCTTGTTTGAGGGCGTAAAGAATCAAAAGAAAAACAAATAATAATAAGCCATATACTTTTGTAAAAAACATCCCTACAAAAAAAGAGACCACAAATAACACAATCAATTGCGTGATAACTTTGATGAATATCTTATTCAAAATTTATTTCATCCGCTAACTTATAACCAACACCCCTAATAGTTTCAATACTCTTTTGAATTCCATGGGATTTTAATGTTGATCTTAGTCTTTTAACATGCACATCGATTGTTCGTGCATCAATTTCAGATTCGTTATTCCAGATTTTATCAACAATAACTTCACGAGAGAGGACTCGATTTTTATTCATACATAACAGAAATAATAATTTAAATTCCGTGGGTCCAAGTTTTATAAATTTAGATTGATAAAATACTTCATGACTATCAGGATTAACTTGCAGATTTCCATGTTTAATTTGTTCAGCAATAGATTCTGGATTCTTTCTTCTGAGTATCGCCTTTATTCTGGCAATTAGCTCTTTTTGACTAAATGGTTTTGCTAAATAATCATCAGCGCCAACATCAAAACCTTCAATTTTATTTGTTTCTTCATTTTTGGCGGTGAGCATCATTACAGATATATCTTTGGTATCAGAGTTTGTTCGAATCCGCCTGAGAAAATCAATACCATCCATGCCTGGTAGCATCCAATCTAGTAAAATGAGATCAACTTCATTTTTCTTTAAAAAACTTTCAGCAATCTCAGCATTGATTGCTCTTAGTGGTTGAAAATTATTGTGATGAAGATTTAAAGCTATCATCTCCAGTATAGACTCTTCATCTTCAACGATTAATATGTTTGCCTTTTTCATAATTTTTTAAAGAAATATATATTGCTTAACGTAATTGTAAACTAATTAAAAGCCATCAAATAGGAAAATAGGCTTTGATTTTTTTTGGATTTTTCATTAAGGTTTAGGTATTAATTTAAATAGAGACGATTAAGATGTTTAGTTCATTGAATAAAGAAAATATTATTGCTGATAATAACTTTAACAGATGGTTAGTCCCCCCAGCAGCGCTTTTAATTCATTTGTCGATTGGTATGATTTATGGCTTCAGTGTTTTCTGGAAAAGACTCACAGAGGTTGTAGGCCAACAATGTGCGGACAATATTACTTTCTTTGAGAGAATTTTTATAACATCATGTGACTGGAAAATGAGTGATTTGGGATGGACGTTTTCCTTAGCCATTGTTTTTCTTGGCGCTTCCGCTGCAATTTTCGGGCACTGGTTAGAAAAAGCAGGACCCAGGAAAGCTGGAGTCGCTGCAGCTTTAGCATGGGGTGGAGGATTAATTGTGACCTCCTTAGGTGTTTACACCCATCAACTTTGGGTTATTTGGTTGGGTACTGGCGTTATTGGTGGTATCGGACTGGGCTTAGGTTACATTTCTCCTGTTTCAACTCTAATCAAGTGGTTCCCTGATAGAAGAGGTCTTGCAACTGGAATGGCAATTATGGGTTTTGGCGGTGGAGCAATGATTGGTAGTCCTTCTGCAGAATATTTGATGAATCATTTTTCCTCAGTTGATGGCGGTGTTTGGCAAACCTTTCTTATTATGGGAACAGTCTATTTAATTGCTATGCTTCTTGGTGCATTTGGCTATAGAGTGCCAGCGGATGGATGGAAACCATCTGGTTGGGTTCCAAAGGAAAAAACAAATAAATTAATTACTAACAACCATGTACATGTAAAAAACGCTCATAAGACAAATCAATTTTGGTTTTTGTGGATTGTTCTTTGTCTAAATGTCTCTGCCGGCATTGGGGTGTTGGGTGTGGCCTCACCAATGTTCCAAGAAGTGGCAGTTAATGTATTTGATCAAGGTCAGATTGTGGCGATTGCAGCAGGTTTCGTTGCACTATTATCTTTATCTAATATTCTTGGAAGAATTTTCTGGGCTTCATCATCTGATTATTTGGGACGAAAGAATACCTATTTCATATTCTTCGCTTTGGGTTTTTTAATGTATGTTAGCTCACCCTGGGCTGGAACCACTGGAAATATTCCCTTATTTGCTCTAATTTTTTGTATTATCCTAACAATGTATGGAGGAGGCTTTGCTACCATACCTGCTTACTTAGCAGATATTTTTGGAACGCAGCATGTTGGTGCTATTCATGGCCGCTTACTCACTGCCTGGGCTACAGCAGGTATTCTTGGCCCAATGTTAGTTTTTTACCTTAGGGAGTATCAAATTGAACAGGGTGTCGATCCCTCTCAGGCCTATAACTTAAGTATGTATATATTGGCTGGTTTATTAGTAATCGGTTTAATTTCAAACCTGCTTGTGAAACCAGTTAACAAAAAATATTTTATGAACAAATCTGAGCTAGATAAAGAAAGAAAGGTAATGACTTCATCAAATTCCAGATCCATTAAAACACAATCCAGCAATGTCGGAGTACAAAAACTTATCTTACCTATTGCTTGGATGGTGGTGGGTATTCCATTGGTTCTTGCAATTTACAATACGCTTGATAAAGCTTTAGTCATCTTCTATTAACCTAAATACATATGGACTATAGTAATTTAAAGGTTGCACTTTGCATTTCAAAGTTTAATTATGAACATGTTTCAGTTCTGGAGAATTCTGTTTCAGATGAGCTCCTAAGTTGTGGTTTCCAGCAGGATAATATAGATAAGTTCTATGTGCCTGGTGCCTTAGAATTACCACTTCTTTTATCAAGGTGCTGCAAATCAAAAAAATTTGATGCATTGATTGCAATTGGTGCAGTAATCAGAGGTGAAACTTATCATTTTGAAGTTGTATCTGATCAATCTGCGATGGGGATCATGAATGTTCAATTGCAATATGATATTCCTATTATGAATGCAGTCTTAACCACGAATAACGATGATGAGACTATTCAAAGGACAGGCACAAAAGGTATTGAAGTGGTAAATAGCTTGATTGAAACACTAGATACCTTAAATTTAATTAGTTAATATTTACTCAATGAAAAAAATCAACAGCAGAAGGAAATCAAGGGAACTGTTAATGAAGTCAATTTATCGGGGAATCATGAACACATTTGATTACGCTGACATTAAAAAAGATATTCTAGAGGACCCTGATTATTGCAGATGTGATGAGGAATTTTATAACTCATTAATTGATGGAATCAAAGAGAGCTACCAAGACATTATTGAAGATTTAAATAATTTCATGGATAAAAAGAAAGAAGAACTAAATCCAATTGAGTTATCAATTTTAGTGGTTGCTTATTATGAATTAAAGACAAGGATAGATATACCTTTTAAGGTTTCAATTAATGAAGCGTTAGAGATCACAAAGAGTTTTGGCGGTGAGGAAAGTTTTAAATTTGTAAATGGTTCACTTGATAAGGTGGCAAAAAAGTTTAGAGCATTAGAAATTAACTAAACGTTTTAAATTCAAAACCCTTAGCTTCTTTCCATATTAAATAATTTCCTTGATTTTCTTTCCAATCACCTAAAACAAATCTTGTAAATGCATTATATCGATGGGTATTCTGGCGATGAGTATGCCCATGAATTAATATCTCAATTGGAGGATTCTTCTCAATTACTGAGTTTACTGTTTTTTCATTTACATCAATAATATTTTCTGGCTTGTTAAGGTTTAATTTTTTACTTTGTTCCCTAAGGTCAGAAGCAATACTGATTCTTTCATCTAATTTTTTAGCTAAAAAATTTTCTTGCCACTTTTTTGACCTCACTTCTTTACGAAAAGCTTGATAATCTGAATCATCACTGCAAAGAGTGTCACCATGCATAAGTAAAACTCGATGATGACCGAGAGTAATTTGAGTTTCATCATCAAGAATTGTTATTTGATTTTCTCTAAAGTAGTTTCTACCAATTAAAAAATCTCTATTCCCATGAATGAAATATATATTTTTTTGTTCGCCGAACTCCCTTAAAGCACTAATTTCATTTGAATACATTCCGGAATCATCACCGACCCAGTAATCGAAAAGATCGCCTAAAATAAAAAGGTTATTTGTTAAAACTGAACTGTGTTCAAGAAAATTTAGAAATATATTATTTGATGCATTATCAGTAAGATGCAGATCAGATATGAAAACAGCACTATCAGTTATATTAATTTTTTGAGCCTTCATCAATAGTAATTGATTCTTTTGGCACATCTTGATGACCTGACGGGTGATTACCTGTAGGTACTTTTGCAATCTGGTCTACTATATCCATACCTTCAATCACTTTACCAAATACACAATACCCATAACCATCTTGTCCTGGATAATCCAAGAATGAATTATCAGCTACGTTGATAAAGAACTGTGACGTGGCTGAGTCAGGAATGCTTGTTCGAGCCATAGCAATACTATATTTTAGATTTTTCAAACCATTAGCAGCTTCGTTTTTGATGGGATCATTTGTATCTTTTTGATTCATATCTTTGTCGAAGCCACCACCTTGGATCATAAATCCATCGATTACTCTATGAAAAATTGTTCCATTAAAGAAACCTGAATCCACATAAGATTCAAAGTTTTTTACAGTGATCGGTGCTTTATCTGCATATGTTTCAATTACGATATCGCCTTTAGAAGTTTTGAGTGTAATCATTATTATCCCTATCTAAATTATTTTTTAATTATTTGCTTGATGCTTATTTTTCTTATAGGTACATCAGCATGTCCTTTTTTTGAAGTAGTCGGTACTTTTGCAATCTGGTCTACTATATCCATACCTTCAATCACTTTACCAAATACACAATACCCATAACCATCTTGTCCTGGATAATCCAAGAATGAATTATCAGCTACGTTGATAAAGAACTGTGACGTGGCTGAGTCAGGAATGCTTGTTCGAGCCATAGCAATACTATATTTTAGATTTTTCAA
Organism: uncultured Nitrosomonadales bacterium; assembly: GCA_913048465.1. Classification (GTDB taxonomy): domain Bacteria; phylum Pseudomonadota; class Gammaproteobacteria; order Burkholderiales; family Methylophilaceae; genus BACL14. The sequence goes on along the minus strand of CAJWVO010000002.1, from coordinate 72,382 downwards.
ACCATTAGCAGCTTCGTTTTTGATGGGATCATTTGTATCTTTTTGATTCATATCTTTGTCGAAGCCACCACCTTGGATCATAAATCCATCGATTACTCTATGAAAAATTGTTCCATTAAAGAAACCTGAATCCACATAAGATTCAAAGTTTTTTACAGTGATCGGTGCTTTATCTGCATATGTTTCAATTACGATATCGCCTTTAGAAGTTTTTATTAAAAAAACTTGCTCAGCCTGTGCAAGTATTGAAAATGTTGAAACAATACAAACTAATATAAATTTAATGAGTTGATTCACTGATAATTTTCCATTCATTATTAAATTTTCTCCATATTTGTTTTTTTTGTGACGTCTGTTTTAATAGATCACTATTGTATGTTTGAGTAAACTCGACATACTTCACATAATCTTCTTCCTCAGGGTAATCAATAATCGCCAGATTATCAATGACAATTTGAACATCATTGGTACTATCAAAAACCATTTTCTTTTTTGAGGACCATATATCAAATGTTTTTGAGTTATATTTAGCGTTGGTATCATAAAAAGCTATATAAGCTGAATAATTCTGTAATGTCCAATTGTCGATCCATGATTCAAAATAACTCATGAAGGTGTTGTGATTGTCTATTTTATTTTCGTCGGCGAAGTATTGATCATAAGATAACTTAGATACAATAACTTTTGTATTTTTATCTTTAAGTATACTTTCTAAGATATTCAAATTTTCATTTGAGATAACAATACAACCATCACTTGACTTTGGAGCCCGGCTATATGTATCTTTTGGTGTTCCATGAATCCAGATGCCATGACCTGTTTTATTTAATAGCTTATCGTATACATTGGGGTAATCAATTGGGAAAGCACCCTCACCATAAAAATCACTTAAAGGCTGAGTTATTTTTTTTCCAAGAGTATAGACCCCCAATGGTGTTTTTTTGTCTCCTTCAAAGTTTTTACCTGATCCATTTTTTCCAATGGAGGCATATTCATCAAAGATCTTTATTAAAGATTGGTTTTTGATTTCAAATATATACAATCTGGACTTGTTTGTATCTACATAAATTAAATTATTTATGCTTTGAGGGATAGTTACTCGAGTAGATTTAATAATATCAGTGCCATTATGCAAATGACTTTCGATTCTTTTTTTTGCTTCATCTTTTAAATCTTCAATTTTTTCTTTTGAAATGTTACTTGATGATCCAAAATCTGAAATTCCATGGGCATAGGCCTGATATATATCTCCTCTAATAAGGTGAGCCAATTTAAAGTTTGGTTTTTGTTTGATTATTTCATCTATTGTAATTAATGCATCACTCAGTTCACCCTCAGATATTTCATATAACGATTTGATTAAAAGATTTTCAATATTATCAGCTTGATAATTATCACTATAAGCAATGGCGTGACTACAAAAAAAAGTAGTACAGAGAAGATTTTTAAGAGATTTCATTGACTATTTTAAATTGATCATCAATTAATTCAATTAAAAGTGTTTTTTTAGTGGTTGAATCAATATCACCAGATTGGTAAGTTTGTGTGAAAGAAACGCTATATAAATTTTTATTTTTTGAAATTTTTATATTTTCTAACTTTAAATAAATTGAAGGTTTATTAATAACTCTAGGTTTCCTAAATTGCTTCCATTTTTCTATATCCATTCCTTTATTATTTTTAAAATTAGCTGAGTAATATTCAATATATTGATCAAAGTTTTGACTCATCCACGCATTTTTCCAGTTATCAATCATTGCTAAAATATTTTCATTGATAATTTCTTCTTTATTTTTAATTTCATTAAATGTTTGACTTTTTTGTTCAGTGTCTTTGGTAAGAACAATATTTTTATTGATGGGTTGAAAGTTAAATAATTTTTTTATTAACGAAAGTTTTGTTTTTGCATTTTTGTTAGATTTATCAATTTGAAGTGCTTGATTATAGGATTCACTTGCCATACGCGTATACAAATCCCCTAGGTTTATATGAGCTGTCGCATAGCTTGGATGAGTTTTAATTGATTTCTCTAATGCTGTTTTTGCTAAATCAAAATTACCATTCTGCGCATATAAGACTGCTAAATTATTATAAGGCTCAGGTAATGCAGGATGAGATTTTGTTAATGAAACAAATACATTAATGGCTTTATCAATTTCACCTAATTCTGATAGCAACACTCCGTTAATAAAAAGTAATTGGGGATTTTCTTTATCAGAATCAAGATGTTGTTCTACTATTTTTTTTGCTTCTAAATAATCTTTTTCCTCTATCAGCTTATTTAATTTTGAAATATCAGCAAAAGAATAACGTGAAAAAGCGAATACAAAAAAGAGAGCTGCTATTAAAAAACGTTTTGACATACTATAATCTCAAAAAACATACATTTATTTTACCAAATAAGCTTGTCTCATACTATTTATGATTAAAATTTTTAACACCTTTACAAGTAAAAAAGAAAATTTCAAGCCAATTACTGAGAATCATGTAAAGATGTACGTATGCGGTATGACTGTTTATGATGATTGTCATGTGGGCCATGCAAGAGTGCTGATTGTTTTTGATTTAATTTACAGATGGTTTTTAAATTCTGGTTATGATGTTCAATATGTTAGAAATATTACAGATATTGATGACAAAATAATTAATAAATCGAATGATCAAGGGTGCAAATTTAACGAATTGACAGATAAATATATTGACTCAATGTATGAGGATTCGAAAGCTCTAAACGTAATTCCTCCAACATTTCAACCAAAAGCTACAGATGCAATCCCCTCTATGATAAAAATGATTAGTATCCTTGTTGACAAGGATTTTGCGTATGTTGGAAAAAATGGAGATGTTTTTTTTGAAATTGCAAAATTTAAAGATTATGGAAAATTGTCTAAAAAAAATGTTGATGATCTTGATGCTGGATCAAGAGTAAAGATTGATGATAATAAAAAGAGCTTTGGTGATTTTGTTTTATGGAAGCTATCAAAAGAAAATGAACCATGTTGGGAATCTCCGTGGGGTAAGGGACGACCTGGTTGGCACATTGAGTGTTCAGCAATGAGTAGTGATATTCTTGGAGAAAGTTTTGATATACATGGCGGTGGCCAGGATTTAATTTTTCCTCATCATGAAAATGAAATTGCACAATCAGAATCTTGTCATGATCATAAAATGGCTAATTACTGGATTCATAATGGTTTTGTTAATGTTGATGATGAAAAAATGTCTAAATCTTTAGGAAACTTTTTTACATTAAAAAATGTTTTAAAAAAATACAGTGGTGAGGTCATAAGATTTTTTGTTTACAAATCTCATTACAGAAGTCCATTAAATTATTCAGATCAAAATCTAAATGATGCAAAAGCTGCAGTAGAAAAAATTTATATAGGACTAAGGCCATACAAATGTATTCAAGTTGATCTGGATTGGTCTAAAGCATCTTTGAGTAAAATTAAAGATGCTTTAGATGATGATTTTAATTCCCCAAAGGCTATCTCAATAATATTTGAGCTTATTAATCAGCTCAATAAAGGGGCTAATGATGATTTAGCAAATGAAATATATAGCGTGTTAAAAGCTCTTGGTTTGATGGCAATTCCACAGGAAGATTTTTTCACTAAATCAAGCAAGATTGATCATGATCATATTGAAAGATTAATTCAACAGAGAGCGCAGGCAAAATTGCAAAAAGATTACCAAAAAGCTGATGAATTAAGAAATGAAATTGATTCTCTAGGTGTGGTTTTAGAGGATACTGCTAACGGAACAGTTTGGAGAATCAAATGACAGTAAATTTAAAAGCTCCTCAAAAGAAAAATATTCTCAATGTACCTGGATTCAGATTTTTAACCTTTGGCGCAAAAATAAAATTAAAAAATATAAAAGATGACATTGTTATTGTAGAGCTAGGTAAAAAATCAAAGACGGCGGCTGTTTTTACCAAAAACAAATTTTGTGCAGCCCCAGTCTTACTTGCAAAAGATAATTTAAAGTTAAATGACCCACAGCTATTTATTATTAATTCTGGAAATGCTAATGCTGGTACAGGCCAAAAAGGAATCGAAGATGCAAAGAAAATAAATATAGAGCTTGGCAAATATTTTTCTTTGGACCCAAATTTAATTTTGCCATTTTCGACAGGTGTAATTTTACAGAATCTTCCTGTTGAAAGAATTAAGGACTCTTTTAAGAGTAATTTAACAAAAATAAAATATGGATCAAATTGGATTGATGCTGCAAAGTCAATTATGACAACAGATACTGTCCCAAAAGCTGTAAGCAAAAAATTTAATCTTGGAAAAAATGAGATTACATGCACAGGAATTGCAAAAGGGTCGGGAATGATTCATCCAAATATGGCTACAATGCTTGGGTTTATTTTTCTTGATGCGAAAATTTCCAAAACTTTGCTTAAAGATTTGATTAGGTATGTAGCTGACAGATCATTTAATTTAATCAGTGTGGATGGAGATACATCAACAAATGATTCATTTGTTATATCAACATCTAATGATGCTTATAATCCTGTAATTATTAAAAAAGATAAGATGTATATTAAGTTAAGAAATAATGTACTTGAGATTGCAAAAGATTTAGCAGAAAAAATAGTTCGAGATGGCGAGGGAGCCACAAAGTTTATTGAGATAGAAGTAAAAAATGCAAAAAATTTGAGAGAGTCCCAGATTATTGGTAAGGCGATTGCAAACTCTCCACTTGTAAAGACTGCTTTTTTTGCTTCAGATCCAAACTTAGGCAGAATTTTGTCAGCCATTGGTAACGCGCAACTAACTGATCTTGATGTTTCTGTTATTGATCTTTATCTTAATAAGGATATTGTGGTTAAAAATGGGATGCTGTCAAAACGATACTCTGAAAAGAAAGCCATCGGAGCGATGAAATCCAAAGAATTCAAGTTAAGTATTGATCTGAAAAGAGGAAAAGAGGTGGCGACAATCCTTACAACGGATCTATCTTATGAATATGTAAAAATTAATGCAGAATATAGAACCTAAAATAACTAAAGTTGTTGCAGGAATTTTAATAAATAGTAAAAACGAAGTTCTTATTTCTCAAAGATTAACCTCTCAACCTTGGCCCGGTTATTGGGAGTTTCCAGGCGGCAAAGTTGAGGTAAATGAATCACTAGATCAATGTTTATCAAGGGAATTATTTGAAGAAATAAGCATTAATCCTCTCTCATATACTGAGTGGATCACAAGAGAATTTTTTCAAGATAAACGAGTTATAAGAATTACTTTCTTCAAAATCACTGGATGGACTGGTGAAATTCAAAAAAAAGAAGTGAATGATTACAGGTGGATAAATGTTGAAAATATTAATTCATGGCCAAAAAAAATACTTCCAAAAAATATTTATATTCTTAAAGCGCTTGCATTACCTCCGTATTATTTAATTACAAATTTTTTTGAAGATGAAAAATCTATAATAAAAAAAATTAATTTAAAAGATATTTGGATTCAATATAGAGAACCATTTCTATCAATTGATAAACTTCATTATTTTTATAAATTTTTAATGAAAAACTGTGCTTCAAAAATTTTAATTAATTCTAGACATAAAGATTTAATCAATAGTAATGGAATTCACTATACGTCAACAGATTTAAACAAGGTCAAAAAGCTCGACAAGAACATTATTAATGGAGCATCAGTCCATAGTCTTGATGAACTCAAGCTTGCTAATGATCTTGGTTTTGATTTTGTTGTATTGTCACAGATTAAAAAAACACTCAGTCATCCTGAAAGAGAGGGAATGGGTTGGAACAAGTTTAGAGAAATTGCTAATCATTCAGATATACCTGTGTATGCACTTGGAGGTTTGAATTTGTCAGATTTAGCAGACGCTCAAAAAAACGGGGCTGTAGGAATCTCATCTCAAAGAGAAGGATGGAAGTTATTGAACTAAGAAATCAATATCTTTTTTAATTACTTCGCCACTATTGTTTTTAAAGCTAAAAGTAAGAGTAGTATTTTTTAAATCATCAAGATTTTCAGTAAGATCATAGATCATAAGATGATCACCGCTTTTCTTTAATTCAAGTGGCTTTTTATTAGTGATAACTGGAAAATCAATTTTTCTCATTTTCATTACATCACCCTCCATTAACATAGTATGGATTTCAATTCTTTTGCTAATGTTTGAAGATATATCAATTATTTGAAGGTCTTCATCTGAGATAATTGTTACAAATCCAGCGGTAACCTTTTTACCAAAATTATTTTTTATAATTGGATTTTTGAAAGCAATATCAGCTAGTAGATAATTTGATATAAATAGGAGAATTATTGTGATTAGTTTTTTCATTTTTTTACCTTTTATAAGCTATGAAGTGATACAGAGAATTTAAACATTCGTTTTGTTTTTTTGTCATCAACTGGGTGTGTAAAGTTTATATTTATAGCATATTTATTTGCCGAAATTGATGGCTCATATATCGAGTTACTTTTTAAATTAATGGTCAGTAAATCAAATTTTACTGAAGGATCTAATTTTAATTGAGCAACCATATTGTTTGCAGTTAGGTTTTCTTTTGTAGAATGTTTTCTTAAAACTTTCAAAATGAATGAAAGGGATTCATTAATAATAAATAAATCTTTAAATAAATCCCTAAAGAATAAATTACGAGATTTGGTATTTTGCAGTTCAGCCCATATCTTATATTTAGAAAAATCTATATCATTTATCCCTTGTGGAGATTCTGACCTTACTCTCAATTCTTGAATCATTTTATTATTATTTAATGCAAAGGGAGAAAAAGAATTAATTTTTTCAAGGTTATTTTTGAGCTTTGTTGCCTCATCAACATGGGTTTTATATTTTGTTATGATTCTTTGAAGATCATTTATTAATTCAACTTTGATGTCTGCTCGAGCGGCATTTGAATTAAGTTTAAATAAGAGTTGAAAAAGAATATTTGTTATATGATTAGAATGTTTTTGTTTAATAAAAAAATGGTACTGATTAAACAAATATTCAATTTTTAGATATTTTCTATATTTTTCATTTATTGGAAATTCAACATTAATCATAAAATATTTTTAAGTTTAATAAGTTGTAATTCAAGATCACCCGCTGAGTCAAATATGAAATCTGGTTGTATTAACTCATAGTTATTTTCTTGGTAAGCAATAATCTTTTTTATAACATTTTTTTCTAAATTATCTCTTGATTCTACTCTTTTTATTTGGATATTAGAATTACAAAGAACTTTTATTTTTAGGTCAAATTTTATTTTTTGTAACACTGTTTTGACAAGAGGTGTGATAACAACATACGAATTCTTTCCTTTAATGCATTTATTTAACTCGTCAAATATCAATGGATGTAAGATGTTTTCAATTTTTTCCCTTAGCTTATTATCATTGAATAGATTGATTTTTAATTTTTTTTTATTAATGTGACCATCGGCTTCAAAATATTCTTCGCTTATTAATTTTTTTAGTTCTACGTATCCTGAGTTTCCAGGCTCGATTAAATTTCGATTAATTTCATCTAACTCAATTAGCGTAAGGTCGTTGAAAACTTCTCTTGAAAAAGTGGTTTTTCCAGAACCAATAGAACCATAAATTAGAATTTTTCTTCCCAACATAATTTTTTTAGCTTAATGATCTAGAAGTTTCTCTTAATGGATGATGAGATAAAATCCATCATCCGATCTTTATATATGTTATCTTTAAAATAGGACATTTCAAGTTCAAGAATAGCTAACTTTGCTTTAATAATTTTTTTGACGAAATCAATGGAATTTGTTTTATTAATAATCGATATGATTCTTGTTAATTGACTAAAATCCCCATGATTAATCGCATTTTTTATTATTTCACGATCATTGATATTTGCTTTTTCAGCAGCAAATATAAGTGGGAGAGTCATTTTCCCATCTTTTAAGTCATCACCTAAATTTTTACCAATTCTCGCAGTATCGCCTGAATAATCAAGCACATCATCAATTAATTGATATATTTGACCAAAGATTTCGCCAATTAAGGATAGTGATTTTTTCTGATTTAAGGTGCATTTATTTGCTATACAGGCTAATTTTCCACAGGCTTCAAATAGAACCCCTGTTTTTGCTTGGATAACCTTAAAATAATCATCCTGGAAAACATCAAAGTTATTCTTATTGATAAGTTGAAGTACTTCGCCTTCAGCAATTTTATTTGTGGTGTAGGCAAGAATATCCATTATCTCAATATTATCTAATTCAACCATCATCTGAAAAGATCTTGAATATATAAAATCTCCAACCAGTATACTTGCCGAATTTCCAAATTTTATATTTGCAGTTGGGGAGCTTCTTCTAGTATCAGAGTCATCCACAACATCATCATGAAGAAGGGTGGCCGTATGAATAAATTCAACAATGGCTGCTAATTGGTAATGGATATCTTTTATACCACCTGCGAGTCCAGCTAAATTTAACAAACATTGAGGCCTCATTTTCTTACCACCACCGTCAATAATATGTTTACTTACTTGATTTATTAGTGGAACCTCTGAATCCAATGAAGACCTGATCACGTCATTTACTTTTTGTAGATGATCTTGTTGATCGCTATTTAATGTTATATTTTTTTGGGATAAGGTTTTCACTTTTATTTATTAGCAATTTAGAATTATTTGTCCGTCTTAATCCGTCTTAATCCGTCTTAATTAGTTCAACTATTATACTATGTTGAATTTGATTATTTTGTTGATTAAATTCAAGTTTTTTCATATAATGTTCGGTCTTTAGAAACAAACATATGTTTAGATAATAGGAATTATAATGCAAGCTGTAATCAAAACTGGTGGAAAGCAGTATAAAGTATCCGAGGGAGATATCCTGAGAGTAGAAAAACTTACTGCTAAAGAAGGTGAAAGTTTAAAATTAGACAACGTCCTAGCGTTAGTTGACGGTGATAAAACTACAATTGGTGCTCCAACAGTTAAGGGTGCAAATGTTGATGTATCAGTCGTTTCCCACGGAAAACATGACAAAGTTATGATTTTTAAAATGAAAAGACGTAAACATTACAAAAAAACGCAGGGGCATAGACAAAACTTTACTGAGCTTAAAGTTACTAAAATTAACGCAAAATAATATTTAGGAAAATAATATGGCACATAAGAAAGCGGGCGGAAGCTCAAGAAACGGAAGAGACTCAAACGCTAAACGTTTAGGACTTAAAGTATTTGGTGATCAGTTTGTAAAAGCTGGCGGGATAATTTTGAGACAGCGTGGCACAAAGATGCATCCGGGCGAAAACGTTGGTATGGGCAAAGATCATACCTTATTTGCAAAAGCGGATGGTAAGGTAAGTTTTAGTGTTAAAGGTCATTTGAAAAGAAAACTAGTAAATATTGTTACTAACTGATTTGAGTAAAATCTTTGATTCGAGCCCTATCATTTGATAGGGCTTTTTTATTTGGTGTAGCCAATGAAATTTATAGACGAAATTTTAATAAAAGTATTTGCTGGTGATGGAGGCAATGGCATTGCTTCGTTCAGAAGAGAAAAGTTTGAACCTATGGGAGGTCCTAGCGGAGGAGATGGTGGTAGAGGAGGATCTGTTTTTTTCCAAGCTGATGAAAATTTAAATACTCTTATTGATTTCAGATTTAAGAAGGAACATCGTGCTCAAAGAGGAGAAAATGGAAGGAGTTCTGATCAATATGGGGCGGCGGGAGAAGATCTTGTTCTTAAGGTTCCTGTCGGAACCGTTATAAAAGATAGTTTTTCAGAAAACATTTTTGGTGATTTGACACAACATGGTCAGAAAATTTTAGTTGCCAAGGGTGGTAAAGGCGGACTAGGAAATATACATTTTAAATCAAGTATTAATAGAGCTCCAAGGCAATTTACGAACGGTGAACCAGGTGAGGAATTTGAATTATTTTTAGAATTAAAACTTATTGCAGACATTGGTCTGGTGGGTTTACCAAATGCAGGTAAATCTTCCTTTATAAGAAAAGTATCGGCTGCAACTCCAAAAGTTGCAGATTATCCGTTTACAACTTTGCAACCAAATTTGGGTGTTGTTAAATTTGATTTTGATAAAAGTTTTGTGATTGCGGATGTTCCTGGATTAATTGAGGGTGCTTCTGATGGGGTAGGTTTAGGGGATAAATTTTTAAAACATTTAACTCGTACCAGATTATTACTTCACTTAATTGATGGACTATCTAATATAGGTGGTTCAGATCCCATAGATGATGCACAAAAGATCATTGGTGAGCTAAAAAAATATGAGGAAACATTGTTTAATAAACCTCGATGGATCGTGCTGAATAAAATCGATCTTAACTATGATGCAGATGCGTTGAAGAAACAAATTAAAGATAAAATAGGGTGGGATGATAAAATTTTTGTTATTTCATCTCTTACCGGACAAGGTTGTCAGGAGTTGATAAAAGAAATTGCATACTTTTTAGAAAATGAAGATCAATAAAATAAAAAAAATAGTCATAAAAATTGGCTCTAGTTCAATTTCATCGATCCAGAATGGCCTTAATCAGTCAAATATAAATATTTTAGTCAATGAAATCAATTGGTTAAAACAACATGGTGTTAAGGTCGTCCTTGTGTCAAGTGGGGCAATTTCTATGGGTTTGTATGTCAGTGGAAAACAAAGAAGGCCAGCAAAATTAGCTCGGCTTCAATCTTTAGCAGCTATTGGACAAATTGAATTGATGCAGGCGTATAAAAAGTTATTTCATAAAAAAAATAAAGATATTCAAATTGGCCAGGTGCTCTTAACCAATGATGACTTAGTTTCAAGAGAACGCTATTTAAATGCAAAAAATGCATTGGATGAGTTATTAAATAGTGGAGCAGTTCCAATTGTTAATGAAAATGACACTGTTGCATATGATGAAATTCAATTTGGTGATAACGACATTCTTGCTTCAAGAGTCGCCAACCTTATTCAAGCAGACTTGTTGGTGATATTCACCGACCAAAATGGACTCTATGATAAAGACCCATCAAAACATACTGATGCAAAACTTATCGAGAAGATTCAGTCAGACGATCCATTTTTATCAGAAATTTCTCATAATACAACGTCAAGTTCAGGAATTGGTTCCGGAGGAATTAGATCAAAAATCCTTGCTGCTAAAACTGCAGCTCGTGGTGGAACGTCCTCGATCATAGGAAAAGGTATGTTAAAGAATTTTTTCAAGGATTTATTTGGTAATAACCTTCAGATGACAATTATTTCTCCTAATCAAAAAAAGATAAATGCTAAACAGACTTGGATGATTGATAATAGCAAACCTAAAGGGCAATTATTTCTTGATGATGGAGCAATTAAGGCTTTGTTAGAGAATAAAAAAAGCTTATTACCAGTTGGGGTAAAAAGTTTTTCAGGAAATTTCCAGAGGGGCGATCTGTTATCATGCATGAATCAAGATGGTGTTGAGGTTGCTAGAGGGTTATCAAATTTTTCGAGTGTAGATGTTGAGAGAATTATTGGACAAAAGACAGAACGCTTAAATCAGCCACTTGAAAATATGTTTGAGGAAAATTTAATTCACCGTAACAATTTGGTTATTATTTAGTATTGGAAAAATTATGAAACAAAAAAAAATTGCAATTATCATGGGTTCGAATAGTGACTGGCCGGTAATGAAAAATGCTGCTGATATCCTTGATCAATTCAATATTCCTTATGAAGCAAAAGTTGTTTCAGCTCATCGGACTCCTGATCTGATGTTTGATTTTGCAGAATCATCAAATGGTAATGGCATTGGTTTAATTATTGCTGGTGCAGGTGGCGCTGCTCATTTGCCAGGAATGGTTGCTTCGAAATCAAGAGTACCAGTATTGGGTGTACCTATTCCAACTAAATATCTTAATGGACAAGACTCTCTGTATTCAATTGTTCAAATGCCTAAAGGAATCCCTGTGGCTACTTTTGCTATTGGCGAGGCTGGCGCAACAAATGCTGCATTATTCGCTGTTTCGATTTTTGCACAAGAGGATAATGGTTTATTGGAAAAATTGAAAAAATTTAGAATTGATCAAGAAGAAAAAGTTAAAGCTATGAAGTTAAATCAGGAAGTCTGACTTGATAATCACTCCAAAAAAAATGTTAGCCATGCTCGGTGGTGGTCAATTAGGTAGATATTTTGTGATGTCAGCTCATAAGATGGGTTATAAAGTTACAGTTTTAGATCCAGACCCTCAAAGCCCTGCAGGAAAAATTGCCGATGTTCATTTATGCAGTGCCTATGATGATCAAAATGCACTTGATGAAATTATAGCCACATGCGAGGCAGCAACCACAGAATTTGAAAATATCCCTGCAGATTCATTAAATTACTTAAAACATAAAATTCAGGTCTATCCTGATGGTGATTCAGTCAGAGTGGTTCAAAACAGAATTAGAGAAAAAACATTTTTAAGAGAAAATGCTATTCCTGTTGGAAGATTTCACATCATTAATGAGGAACAGGATATTGCAAATATTTCAGACGATTTATTTCCAGGAATTCTAAAAATCGCTGAGTTTGGTTATGATGGAAAAGGACAAAAATCTGTCGATTGTAAGACGTCCTTAACAGAAGCTTTTGATGAATTTCAAAAAAAACCTTGCATACTTGAAAAGCAAGTAAGCCTTGATAAGGAAGTATCTGTCGTGTTAGCAAGATCCGCAGATGGGCAAATTAAATGCCACCCTGTAGCTGAGAATGTGCATGTTAACGGCATTCTTGATAGTACACTTGCTCCTGCAAATATTGACCAACTTACTGAAAAAAATGTTACCGATTTAGCAAAAATGGTGGCATTAAAGTTAAATTACGTTGGGGTCATGGCTGTTGAATTTTTTATTTCTGGTAGAGAGATATTTGTAAATGAGATAGCTCCAAGACCACACAACTCTGGGCATTATACTATTGATGCTTGTTACTTTTCCCAGTTTGATCAACAAGTACGGACTCTTACTGAAATGCCTATTGGAAACCCGATAAATCATTCGAATGCATTTATGATTAATCTGTTAGGTGACTCATGGGAATTGCCAAGTCCCCATGAGCCTGAATGGACCAAAATAATGTTCGAAAATAATTTCAATCTTCACTTGTATGGTAAAGAGGAGCCAAGGATAGGAAGAAAAATGGGACATGTTACCTTTCTAAGTAAAGAAAACATTAATCAAGATGAAATTGACAAACTTCAAAAAATAAAGAAAAGTCTATAAAAAAAGGCGCAATAGGCGCCTTTTTTTATAATTAGTTATTTCTAAAGAGCTTTAATCGCTGAGTTCAGTCTACTTTTGTGACGTGCAGCTTTATTTTTGTGCACAATTTTTTTGTCAGCAATGCGATCAATGATAGCCACGTTAGCATCAAAAGTCTCTTTAGCAACTTTTTTATCGCCTAAAGAAATCGCCTTTATCACTTTTTTAATTGCAGTTCGGAAGGCTGATTTTAAACTCGCATTATGAGCGCGTAGCTTGTCATTTTGTCTTGCTCTTTTTCGTGCTTGTGCAGTATTTGCCATATATAATTACTCAAAATTTATAAGATTGGGTATTCTAGCGAAAACATTGTTTTTTTTCAAGTTTTAAATCATTTAAATACCGTCATCTGCGATAATAACAACTTAAGATGAAAACAAAAATCGTAAACAATTTAATAAGTTTCAGCAGCTTAACAATTATCTCTAGAATCTTAGGTTTTGTCAGAGATATGATAATTGCAAGAGCATTTGGTGTCAGCATAGCAACTGATGCCTTTTTTGTAGCTTTCAAACTACCCAATATGTTACGTCGAATCACCGCTGAAGGTGCTTTTACTCAAGCATTCATACCAACTCTTTCAGATTATAAAAATAAGTCCAAAAAAGAATTTAACGCATTTTTAAACAAGGTGGTGACTCTGTTGAGCGCTATTTTATTGTTAATTACTCTCATAGGAGTCTTCGCATCACCTTGGTTAATATATATTAGCGCTCCAGGGTTTGAGTATGGCTCTTACCAATTTAATTTAGCATCTGACCTTTTAAAAATTACCTTTCCATATATCTTTCTCATATCGATTGTTGCCATGTTTGGAGGAGTATTAAATACATTTGGAAAATTTGCCGCTCCAGCATTTTCTCCGGTATTCCTCAATCTAAGTTTTATTCTTGCGGCATTATTTTTTAACGAATATTTTGATGAGCCGGTCACTGTTCTTGCATGGGCTGTTTTTTTTGGAGGAGTGGTTCAATTACTATTTCAATATCCTTTTATCTTAAAAATAGGCTGGTCTCCAAAATTAGATTTTGATTTGAGAAATGATGGTGTTTGGAAAGTTCTTAAATTGATGGGGCCAGCTATTATTGGTGTTTCCATTACTCAGATTTCATTATTAATCAATACTATTTTTGCCTCATTTCTTCAGCAGGGGAGTGTGTCTTGGTTATACTTTGCAGATCGATTGATGGAGTTTCCTGCAGGTGTTTTGGGGGTTGCATTAAGCACGGTATTTTTACCAGCATTATCTTCATCATTTTCTGATAAAAAATATGAAGAATTTAACAAGCTCATGAACTGGAGCATCAGGATAGGGCTTTTAGTATCAATACCAGCAGCAATTGGAATTGCAGTGTTATCCATACCTTTAATTACAACCTTATTTTATTATGGAAAATTTAGTGAGCTTGATTTAGTCATGACACACAAAGCCTTGTTCGCTTATAGCTTTGGATTAATCGGATTAATTATGATCAAGGTATTTGCTCCAGTCTTTTATTCTCAAAAAAATATTAAAACACCAGTCAGAATTGCTGTTATTACTTTGTTTATTACACAAGCAATGAATTTAATCTTAATTCCTTATTTTCAGCATGTCGGACTTGCGCTAGCTATTAGTATCGGTGCAACATTTAACGCAGTCATGTTGTTTTTATCAATAAAAAAAATGAATGACTTTAAAATTGAACCCACAACATTCATTTTTTTAATCAAGGTTATTTTGTCTGCATTTGTGATGGGAATAATTTTATTCTTCATTAATCCAGATTTTCAGTACTGGGTGAGCATAAGTTTTCTTTATAGGATGATTTTATTGCTTGCATTAGTTGTACTAGGGGCTCTTGTTTTTGGGAGCTTACTTCTCTTACAAGGCGTTAAATTACATAACTTAAGTAAAAACAACTTATGAAAATCTATCGCCATTTTGAACAAGCCAGTAGTCCATGCATAGCTACTATTGGAAATTATGATGGTATTCACTTGGGTCATCAATCACTAATAAATCATGTTATCTCTGAATCAAGGGCAAAAAATATAGAGTCAGCAGTTATTACATTTGAACCACATCCTAAAGAATTCTTTCAACCTAAGGCTGCACCAAAAAGAGTGATTAGCCTAAGAGAGAAGTTAGAATTTTTTCACTCACACAAACTTGATAGAGCCTATGTGATCAGATTTGATGAGAAGTTTTCCAATCTTGAAGGAAATGACTTTATTGAGATTTTACAAAGCAAATTGTTGTTAGAAGGATTGGTTGTTGGCGATGATTTTCGTTTTGGCAAGAAAAGACAATTTGGAATAAACGAGCTTAAACACTTTGGTATCCAAGTCATTCAGCCAGGAACAATTTTTCTTAATGATGAGAGAATTTCCAGCTCTAGAGTTCGAGACGCATTGCAAGATGCTGATTTTGATCAGGTTGAATCTTTATTAGGCAGACCTTTTGTTATTGCTGGAAGAGTGATTCACGGAGAAAAAAAAGCCAGACTTTTAGGATATCCAACAGCAAATGTCCATATGTTTCACAAAAGCCCACCATTGACGGGAGTGTTTGCTGTAAAATTAGATTCTTTTTTTGGGGTTGCTAATCTAGGTTTAAAACCAACATTTGGCGGTGTAAAAAATTTAGTTTTAGAAGTTCATCTATTTGACTTTGATAAAAATATCTATGGAAAACATGTGCATGTCACTTTCTTTAAAAAAATTCGTGATGAAAAGAAATTTTCCACTACAAATGAATTGTCTTTCCAAATAGCTTCTGATGTTAATGACGTAAAACAATTTTTCAAATTATGAGTAATGACAATAAAAAATATAGCTTAAATCTACCGGATACAGAATTTCCTATGAGGGGTAATTTGGCTCAGCGTGAGCCCGGTTGGGTATCTTCATGGACGGAAAAAAAATACTATCAACAAATTAGGGATGTAAAAAAAGGAAAACCTAAATTTATCCTTCATGATGGCCCACCATATGCCAATGGGAATATTCATATTGGCCATGCGGTTAACAAAGTATTAAAAGATATTATTGTTAAATCTAGAGGATTGTCAGATTACGATGCTCCCTATATCCCTGGCTGGGATTGTCATGGCCTTCCAATTGAGTTAGCTATCGAAAAAGAGCATGGCAAGAACCTTGATTCAAAGAAGTTTCGGCAATTGTGCAGGGATTATGCAAACCTGCAAGTGGCTAATCAAAAAAATGATTTTATTAGGTTAGGCGTGTTGGGAGACTGGGATAACCCATACCTAACATTAAATAAAAAAACAGAAGCGGACATTGTTCGCTCACTTGGAAAAATCTACCAGAATAATATGCTGTATCAAGGTAACAAGCCTGTGCATTGGTGTCTTGATTGCGGATCCGCACTCGCTGAAGCTGAGGTTGATTATGAAAATAAAACCTCAATATCAATTGATGTGGCGTTCAAAGGGGTTGATCAAAGGGGCTTGCATCAATTATTTAACTCGTCAAAGCTTGAAAAAGACATTTACGCTGTGATATGGACAACCACACCTTGGACATTACCAGCCAATGAGGCAATTTCAGTTAATCCAAAACTAAAGTATGTTCTTGTTGAGCTAGAAGAAAAATTGTTAGTTATTGCAGATGAGCTTGTTGATAAATTTGCTGCAAGAACCGGTCAAACAGCCAAGAAAATAAATTCCATCCTTGGTCAGGAGCTAGAAAACTTTTTATTCAATCACCCTTTCTATATCGAAAAGAATATTCCAATTATATTGGGCGACCATGTGACAATTGAAGATGGAACAGGATTGGTGCATACTGCTCCAGCGCATGGCTTAGACGATTATGTTGTTGGCATGAAATATAACCTGCCTGTAGAAAATCCAGTCAATGAAGAGGGCAGCTTTAAGAGCAATGTGGAGTTCTTTGCAGGAAAAAATATATGGAAAGCTAATTCTGAAATTATCGATCTGTTAATAAAGAATGATGCGCTTATTTTTAAAAAATCGTTTGAACATAGTTACCCGCATTGTTGGCGTCATAAAACCCCAATTATATTTAGAGCCACACAACAGTGGTTTATCGGCATGAATTTATCACTTGGTCAAAAGACTTTAAGAGATATTGCCAAAGAGCAGGTTGAACAAACAGAATTTATTCCATCATGGGGAAAAGCACGCCTTGAGGGAATGATGAAAAATAGACCAGATTGGTGTATATCACGGCAAAGAAATTGGGGAGTACCCATCACTATTTTCACCCACTTAGAAACAGATGAGCCACATCCTAAGACTGCCGAGTTTTTTGAAAAAATTGCTCTATTGATTGAAGAGCATGGTATTGATGCGTGGTTTGATTTGGATATTAATGAATATCTTGGTGATGATGCAAAATATTATAAAAAAGTGATGGACACCTTAGATGTGTGGTTCGACTCTGGGACCACTCATGAATCAGTGTTAAAAACAAATGATAATTTAAATTACCCTGCCGATCTCTATCTTGAAGGATCAGATCAGCATCGAGGCTGGTTCCAATCCAGTTTACTAACTGCCTCAGCTATTTCTGGACAGGCGCCTTATAAAGCATTGCTAACTCATGGTTTTGTAGTGGATGGTCAAGGGAAAAAAATGAGTAAGTCTAAAGGGAATGTGATTGCCCCACAAAAAATAATGGACCAGTATGGAGCGGATATTCTGAGGTTCTGGGTGGCAATGACTGACTTCTCTGGAGAATTAAATATTTCTGATGAGATCATCAAGAGATCGGCTGATGGTTATCGAAGGCTCAGAAATACACTAAGATTTCTATGTGCAAATATATCTGATTTTGATGCATCATCTATGATGTTAGAAGAACCCAATTTATTATTGTTGGATAAATATGCGCTTATGAAAACTGAAGTTCTCCAAAAAGAAATAGTTCAGCTTTATGAAAGCTATGACTTTCACCATCTAACAAAAAAATTAGTCAGTTTTTGTTCTGAGGACATGGGAGGATTTTATTTAGATATCATTAAAGATCGACTTTACACCATGCCAGAGAAATCTCTGGAAAGACGCTCAGCACAAACTGCCTTATATCACATCACTCATGCTTTAACACGAATGATTGCACCTATCTTAAGCTTTACCGCTGAGGAATTATGGCAGACGATAACTAATGATCAAAATATTTTTAAGGAATCATGGTACGAATTTATGCCTTCCTCTTTGAATCAAACAGAGCTTCAATTTTTGCGTGAGATTGAAGATATCAGACCAATAGTGAATAAGAGTATTGAGGCTGAAAGAGAGAAAGGGTTAGTAGGTTCTGCTTTGGAGTGTGATATTCAGCTGTCATGTAAGTCAGAAACTTTTCAAATTTTAAAACCTTATGAATCAGAACTCCACTATATCTTTATTGTATCAAGCGTGAGTTTGATTGAAGAGCAACAAGGACTCTCTGTCAGTGTTAAAAAAATTAATCATGACAAATGTGACAGATGTTGGCATTTTGAATCTTCTGTGGGCAATCATGATGAGCATCCTTCCATCTGTGAACGTTGTATTACAAATCTTTTTGGAGATGGAGAAAAAAGAAGGTATGTGTAAGTTTCTTTTAGGCTTATGCATCATACTTATTGATCAGCTCTCCAAGAATTGGGTTGAAAAAAATATTCCTTTCACTGAATATTTGGAAATAAATAATTTTTTTAAGATTGTTCATTTTCAAAATACGGGTGCTGCATTTAGTTTTTTAGATAGCGCATCTGGTTGGCAAAACAATTTTTTTATTCTTTTATCCCTAGCTATCCTAATCTACTTAATTTATTTATATAGACAAAATATCTCAAGTGCATATGGGTCGATATCAATCATGTTAATTATTAGCGGCGCTATTGGAAATTTAATTGATAGATTTTCAAACGGGCATGTGACGGACTTTATCTATCTGCATATAAATGATTATTACTGGCCAGCATTTAATGTCGCTGATTCGGTCATTACCACTGGAGCAATCATATATCTTTTAGGCTTATTAAAAGGAAAAATTAAATGACATTTAATAAACTGTTTGAGGAAAAAATAAAAAAAACTCAATCAAATAATAAGCCAATAGAAAAACAGTCACTCGCACGCTTACCTGGCAGGCAAACATTGACAAAAAAATTTCCAATTCTAGACTTGGGCATCACAACTGAGATTAGCTTAAATTATGCTGGATAAAATTTTAAAAGTTGTTTTATTTGGTAGATTTTTTTTAATATCTTTTTTTGCAGTTATTCTGATATTAATGAATACTTACAGCTACCCCATTCCATATTCCCTTTTATTTTTCCTTTTATTTATTTCAGGCTTGATCAATTTGAACTTTATATTTAAAAAACCTAGTCAAATTAAAAATATATATCTTTTCTATCAAGCAAATATTGATTTAATTTGGATTGGATTATTTTTTTTCTTTGCTGGTGGTTATAAAAATCCTTTAATTTTTTTAATGCTAATTCCGATGGTATCGGCAGCATTAACCTTATATAAAAAATATTTAATTATTTATTCAATAGAATCAATTATTACATTTTCTTTAGTATGCTTTTATACTCAACCGATATCTCATTTATCAATGAATTATTTTGGAGGATTTTCAGGAAATCTAAATTTATGGGGAGTTTTAATAGCCTATTTGATAATTACATCTCTTATTGTCTGGTATTTTTTTTGGATCATGCAACTTAATAGAGAGAGCGATGAGGAGTTTTCAAAGGCAAAAGAATTACTTTTAAAGAAAGATAAGAACATTCATATGACCTCATTTGCTGCAACTACTGCACATCAATTAGGCACACCTATGGCAACAATTGCAATGAAGTATGAAGAGTTGAGTAGGATGATTACTTCAGAAAAAGCAAAGGATGCACTTGAAGTCATAAAGTCACAATTATTCAAATGCAAAGACATTATAAAATCAATCAATAATTATAATTTTTCAAAGTCCAAAAAAAATATTCAATTATCATATTTCGTCAAAATGCTTAGTGATTTTTATTCACAGTCTATGAATAGGATAAAAATAAATTTCAACTACGAATCCAAACAAAATGTAAAAATCAAATACGACGATATGCTTTTTCATTCAATAATACATATTATTGACAATGCCATCCATGACTCCAAAAGCATGGTAAAAGTCAGTTTGTTTTTTGATAATCAAAACCTTGTACTTGAAATACAAAATGATGGAAAAAAATTTAAAAAAAATATACTTGACGATAAGCCAAAATCAAAAAAAGACTTTGGCATGGGAATGGGTTTGTATTTAAGTAAAATTATTATTGAGCGATATGAAGGTTCAATAGATATTCATTATGTGAATAACACAAATGTTGTTAAAGTTTTTTTACCACAAAAATCAGTAATTTATAGAAAATGAAAAATCTCCTCATTTTAGATGACGATAAATTATTTCGATCAAGTTTAAAGATAAATTTAGTTAACTACTTTGACAAGATTATTGAATCTGAATCTATATCTGATGCGAGAAAAAAGATTTCCAAGAATAACTCAACAAATTATTATTTAATTGACCTTAATCTTCCAGATGGAAATGGCCTACAATTAATTAAAGAGATATGTGACAGCACAATAAAAGCTCGGATAATTATCTTAACAGCCTATTCAAGTGTTGCAACCGCCGTTGAAGCGATGAAGCTCGGCGCAGATGACTATTTAATTAAACCAGTTCTTACTGATGAAATTTTATCTTCCTTTAATTTAGTTAAAAAACTGAGCAAAAGTATTCCAGATGTTAAACTTCCATCAGCAAAGAGGGTTGAATGGGAGCATATCCAAAGGATTCTAAAAGAAAATAATTTTAATATCACCTTAACTGCAAAAGCATTAAATATGCATAGAAGAACCTTGCAAAGAAAGTTACAAAAAAAACCAGTCAAATCATAAATCACCTGGCGCGACGATATGTCGCACATATGCTGTGATCTTTAACTTATAATCTACCCAAATAATAATATATTACTTACATGAAAAAATTTTTTCTCATTTCTTTTTTATTAATTGCTCAAAATACAGTTTCAAATGCAAATGATTACATCCCTACTTATCCAAACGAGGGTTTAAGTTTGAGAGATATTTATGTCATCACCGATGTTGTGACCCCGGGTGAGATAACCTCGGGTGAGAGTATCAGTTCATCGAAACTTAATCACCAATTCAAGCAGGACACCTCGTCACTTTTAGAGTATTTTACGGGGATTGATAATGCCGCAAATGGATCAGTGTCCTCGATACCTTATATGCAGGGGTTGAATGATGACAGAATAAGGATCAGCGTTGATGGTGTGGACCTCAATTCTGCGTGCACCTCTCATACCGACACCGATCTATCCTTTATTGATATCAATGATGTTGATTTCATTAAAGTATTTGCAGGAATCACACCAGTGAGTATGGGGGGCGACAGCATTGCCGGCAGTATAAAAATAAAGACAAAGAAGCCTACCTTTAGCCAGAACGATCAATTAATTTATTCGACCAACATTAAAAGTTTTTACAAAAGTAACAATGACGATCAAGGGGTTCATTTCAAATCTTCTGTTGCCTCTGGTAACGCATATTTCAAATATTCTGGAAGTTATTCCCAGTCCAATAATTATTCCAGCGCAAATAATTTTAAAGGATCCAATTACGGTGGAACATCGGATAAAGGCGGAATTCGAGATGATGAAATCGCCTCTAGTGGTTATCGAATGGAGAATCATCAGTTGAGTTATGGCTACCAGTTAGACAATCATTTACTTGAAATTAAATTTGATTATCAGTCTATGCCATACCAAGGTTTTATGAATCAGCGGATGGATGTTGTTGGCCAACACACCCATAAGATTCAACTTAAAGACACAATTTCTTTTGCTTGGGGGAAACTGGAGCTTCAGGCCTATCACCATCAGGTAGAAACCAAAATGAATTTTGGAAAAAATAAGAACTTTAATTATTCTGGAACACCAGGCATGTCCATGACGCACCACGGTTTCACCACTGGGTTTAATGCAGTATCGGATATTTATCTGAATGACAAAAGTACACTTCGATCCGGATTAGAAACTCAGTTTTATGAGGTGGATGATAGCTGGGATCCCACTGGAGGCATGATGTCACCAAACGTTATGAAAAATATTAACGACGGTAAGCGAGATAGATATAGCATCTTTACAGAATTAGACCACCAATGGTCAAAAGAGTGGTTTACCCAGTCGGGGATCAGACTCACCCGGATTGAGATGGATACCAACGACGTACAAGGGTATAACAACATGGGTTATGCTGCAGATGCAAATAGCTTTAATGCGCTCAATCACAAAAAAGATGATACTCATCTTGATTTATCCTTATCAGCTGCCTATTCTCCTAATCTGAATCAAACCCACGAGTTTGGCTACTCTATCAAGAATAGATCACCAACCTTGCAAGAAAGGTACCTTTGGTCTAACAGTGCTATGGCAGCTTCCATGGCGAACTGGTTTGGGGATGGGAATGGATATGTGGGTGATGTGAATTTGGATAAAGAAACAGCACATACCTTTGCCTACGCCGCCGTATTCCATGATGTTGGCAAACAATTATGGAATGTTCATTTTAAGCCTTACTTTACTTATATTGATGACTATATTGATGCAGTATCCTATACTTCTAGGGCAGATGGATTTCGAACACTTACCCTTGGTAATCAAAATGCACGTCTATGGGGATTTGATGTGAAGGCCTCCCAATATTTAGGCAATATTGCTAAGCTTGGGGATTTTTATTTTGATTCCAAACTCAGTCATGTCAAAGGAGTTAATACCCTTGCGAATGATGACCTCTATCATGTGATGCCAACCAATCTAAAATTGATCTTTAGCCAAAAGATTAATCATTGGAATAACGGACTTCATATCCAATTGGTGGATAGCAAGAAGAATGTTAATGATATCCGACAGGAGATGGAAACTAGTGGCTATGCATTAGTTGACTTGAAGTCCACGTACCAAAAAGAAAATCTGCAACTGAATCTGGGTATTTATAACTTATTTGATCGAGATTATGATCATCCTCTAGGCGGTGTTTACATGGGCCAGGGGAAAACCATGAACACTACTGGCATGGGGCTTACATACGCCAATGCTGTAAATGTCCCAGGTATGGGAAGGTCAATCTTCACATCTATTGAGTATTCTTTCTAGCCAAAAAAAAATTTGAAAAAATAAATTTCATCACCATATAAGAAATATGAACAATTCTTATATGGAAAATGAAAGATGAGATTTGATAAATTAACTACCAAGTTTCAACAGGCCATTGCAGAGGCTCAGTCCTTGGCAAATGTGTCTAATCATACTCAGATTGAACCAGCACACCTATTGAAGGCACTGATTTCATCTTCCAACAATGATGATATTCAGGACTATCTTCGTTTATCAGGAATGAAAAATACGGCCTATGACTCCATTGAGCAGCTGATTAAAAATTTTCCACAATCGCAATCCAATGATAATCAGCCTACTGTTTCGAGACAATTAAATTCACTCCTTAGTTGGGTTGAAAAAAAAGCCTTTGAGTTGAAAGATGATTACATATCGACGGATTTATTTCTTTTGAGTCTTGAGAATGATAAAAGTCGTCTCAAAGAAATTCTAATTGAACATGGAATAAATTTTAATAAGTTAAAGGAGATTGTTATGAGCGCAAGGAATGAACAAAATATCAAAACTCCAGATGCAGAAAATCATCGCCAATCTTTGCAAAAATATACGATTGATCTGACCCAACTGGCAAGGGATGGTAAGTTGGACCCGGTGATTGGTCGAGATGATGAAATTCGAAGAACAATTCAAGTTTTGCAACGCCGAAGTAAAAATAACCCAGTATTAATTGGGGAGCCTGGAGTTGGTAAAACAGCAATCATTGAAGGTCTTGCACAAAGAATAGTGAATCAGGAGGTGCCAGATTCATTAAAGAATAAACAGGTATTGTCACTGGATATGGCGTCATTATTGGCGGGCGCAAAATACAGAGGTGATTTTGAGGAACGATTGCAGGCTGTATTAAAAGAGATTAACTCTAGTCAAGGAACCATTATTTTATTTATCGATGAAATTCATACCATGGTTGGAGCCGGCAAAACTGAAGGGGCTATGGACGCTGGTAATATGCTTAAACCTGCTTTAGCACGTGGTGAATTACATTGTGTCGGCGCAACCACGCTGAATGAATATCGAATGTATGTAGAAAAAGATGCTGCATTAGAGCGTCGTTTTCAAAAATTCATGGTGGATGAACCCGATGTGGAAGCAACCATTGCCATCTTAAGAGGATTGCAAGAAAAGTATGAGTTACATCACAATGTGGAGATTACAGATCCGGCAATTGTTGCTGCAGCTGAATTATCCAATCGATATATCACGGATCGATTTCTTCCGGACAAGGCGATTGATCTCATTGATGAGGCTGCATCAAGAATAAAAATTGAAATTGATTCAAAACCTGAGCAGCTTGATAAATTAGAAAGAAGACTGATTCAACTTAAGATTGAGCGAGAAGCCGTAAAAAAAGATAAAGATGCTGCCTCAAAAGAAAGATTTGCGATTATTGAATCTGAGATTATAAAAATTGAAAAAGAATTTGCTGACTTAGAGGAGGTTTGGAAGTCAGAAAAAGCCACTTTAACTGGAGCAAAAGATATAAAAGAGAAATTAGAATCTCTAAAAATTTCTATGGAAGAAGAAAAAAGGAAAGGGAATTGGCAAAGAGTATCCGAACTGCAGTATGGCGAAATACCTCAACTTGAAGAACAGTTAAAAAAAGCTGATGTAACAAAACCTGAGTCACAAAATAAAATGCTGCGAACTGAAGTTGGGGCTGATGAAATTGCAGAAGTTGTTTCAAGAGTAACTGGAATTCCTGTTGCAAAAATGATGCAAGGTGAGAAAGAAAAATTAATTAATATGGAGTCTGTATTGCATCAGCGTGTCGTTGGTCAAGATGAGGCGGTCAAATCAATCTCAAATGCCATAAGACGATCAAGGTCTGGATTGAGTGACGAGGGAAAGCCGTATGGATCATTTTTATTTTTAGGACCAACTGGCGTGGGTAAGACTGAGCTGTCAAAATCATTGGCTAGCTTTCTGTTTGATAGTGAAGAACATTTAATTCGCATTGATATGTCTGAATTTATGGAAAAGCATTCTGTAG
Source organism: uncultured Nitrosomonadales bacterium (assembly GCA_913048465.1). Classification (GTDB taxonomy): domain Bacteria; phylum Pseudomonadota; class Gammaproteobacteria; order Burkholderiales; family Methylophilaceae; genus BACL14. The sequence goes on along the minus strand of CAJWVO010000002.1, from coordinate 46,944 downwards.
CTAGACTTATAGGCGCCCCTCCTGGTTACGTTGGATATGAAGAGGGCGGCTATTTAACTGAAGCAGTCAGAAGAAAGCCATATAGTGTGATACTGCTTGATGAGATTGAAAAAGCTCATCCCGATGTCTTTAATTTACTTCTTCAGGTTTTAGATGAAGGGAGACTTACTGATGGCAAGGGGAAAACTGTCGATTTTAAAAATACGGTCATTATTATGACTTCTAACCTAGGGTCTGACCTAATTCAAAAAATGACCCAAGATGATTATCAGGTAATCAAAATTTCAGTCATGGCAGAGGTGAAAGATTATTTCAAACCTGAATTTATCAATAGAATAGATGATGTTGTTGTTTTCCACGGGCTGAGTGAAAGACATTTACGTGATATAACAAAAATTCAATTAGAGAATCTATTACTTAAGCTTAAAAAAATTGGAATACAAGCAAAGGTGACAGACAAAGCAGTATCTGAAATTGGGAAGGCAGGTTTTGACCCTATTTTTGGAGCAAGACCGCTAAAGAGAGCCATTCAAAATGAAATTGAAAATAAACTTTCCACAGAAATTTTATCTGGTAAATTTTTAGATAAAGACGTTTTAGAAATTGATTTTAATAATGATAGATTTTTAATTAATAAATTAGATCATGCAAAAGTTTGAAGATATTAAAATAACAACTACTAGAGGCCGTGGTTTTTATGACATTACCGCCGATATTAAAAGAATTGTAGGAAATTCTGCAATTGAGAATGGCTTGTTTACTGCCTATATCAAACATACGTCGGCTAGCCTTTTAATTAATGAAAATTATGATCCAGATGTATTGGTTGACATGGAAACATTTTTTTCAAAATTAGTACCGGATGGTTCTTCGGGTTTTATTCATACGATGGAAGGCGCTGATGACATGCCAGCACACATTAGAACGGCATTGACGCAGACGCATCTATCAATTCCCATTAAAAACAGTGTCCTACAAATTGGTCAATGGCAGGGAATCTTTTTATATGAGCATCGATTTTCAGCCCATAATCGATCTATTGTTATTCATATTATCGGTGAATAATATTATTTTTTTGTCCAACCTAATGGATTAAACGGTTTACTATTTTTACGGAGTTCAAAATATAAACCATTTATACCTAGACCCCCAGTATTTCCAACTGTGGCAATAATATCACCTTCTTTAACTTCATCATTGACATTTAATAAAACGGATTCATTATAACCATATAGACTCATATACCCTTGACCATGGTCAATGATGATGAGATTACCAAAACCTCTCAACCAATCTGCATAAGCTACCTTGCCATGACCAACAGATTTAACATCTTGACCCTCCTTACCTTCAATAAAGATACCTTTCCATACAACTCCAGTATCTTTTCTTTTTGTTCCAAATTTATATCTAATCTTTCCTTTAAGAGGAAGCGTTAACTTCCCTTTTAGCTTGGCAAAAGCTCCACCTTTATAGGGCACAACTTTTTCAGTTGATTTTGTTTTTTTTGTTTCTTTTTTTCTTAACTGTTCCTTTTCTTCCTCTTTTGCTGCTTTTTTAACTAACTCATCAATAATAGATTTTAGTTTTTTTTCATCCTCTATTAATTTTTTCTTCGCTTGTTCTTTGTTTTTTATCTCTTTAGCTACACTCGCAAGTAATTTTTTTTTATTGCTTTTTTCAGATTCTAATTGTTTCTTTATTTTATTTTTATCTTTTTTTTGACGATCAATTCTAGCTATGGTTTTATTGATAATTTTTTTAGTATCCAATAATTTTTTTTTGTCTGTCTGTAATTGATTGATTAATTCAACTTGTGCGTTAGTGAAGTAGGATTTTAATTTTTGATCTCGCAAAATATCACCTGGATTGTCACCATCAATAATTGATTTTAAATATGACGAATCACCTTTTTTATGGATGTCTAAAAAGAAAGCTGATAGGTAAATCTTTTTCTTGTTTGTTTCTTCTTCGAGTTTTTTTTGATCCAGGCTAAGTTGTTTTAATTTTTTTTGATTTTGTTTTGATTTTTTATTAATGTTATGGATTTCTTTTCGCGTTTTACTAATTTTCTTTTCCTGTTGTTTTAACTCATTATCAATATTTTTCTTTTTATCCTTATTTTTTTTGATTTCTTCATCAATATTCTTTATTTGTTTCTTTACATTATCTAAGTCTTTTGAACTTTCATCGATGCCACTTTTAGCGGGGGAGAAATAAAAAAGGAGGCAAAGGGTAATAAAAATTATTTTCATCAAAAGGTGACTAAATTTTTTCCTGTCATTTCACTAGGTACTTCTATATCCATCAAGGCAAGTATTGTTGGAGCGATATCAGATAAACTACCACTATCAGAAACTTTTTTTGCTCGTTTGTCCATAACAATGAATGGAACTAGGTTTGTTGTATGTTGTGTGTGAACTTGATTATTTTCAACATCAAGCATCAATTCAGCATTGCCATGATCAGCTGTAATTATTAAGGATCCAGATATATTTTCTGTTGCTGAGATAATATCACCAATACACTCATCCATGGCTTCGACAGCTTTTTTTGCTGCCTCCATATTACCTGTATGTCCCACCATGTCACCATTGGCAAAATTACAAATGATGACATCATATTTTTTTGCATTAATGGACTCAATTAATTTCTCAGTAACTTCGTATACACTCATTTCAGGTTTTAAATCATAAGTTCTAACATCAGGCGATGGGATGAGAATCCGATCTTCATTTTTAAATTTTGCTTCTTCACCGCCGTTAAAAAAGAATGTCACATGAGGATATTTTTCTGTTTCAGAAATTCGAAGCTGAGTTAAACCTTTGTCAGCTAAATATGAACCAAGTGTATTTGCAAGTTTCTCTGGGGGAAACAACACTGAAATATTTTCAAATGACTGATCATAGCAGGTCATTGTTAAATAATTGAGGCTAGTTAATTTGGTTGATCTTTCAAATTCGTTAAAATTTTTATCTTTAAAGGCACGAGTTAACTCTCTGCCACGATCAGATCGGAAATTAAGAAAGACTACCATATCGTTTTCTTGAATTATGCTTTCAGAATCTATTAACGAGGGCAAGACAAACTCATCTGTTTCTCCTCTAAGATATGCAGAGTTTAAAGCTTCGATACTGTTTTGATAAACATAATCAGTTTGGCCTTCTGTAAGCATGTCATAAGCTAATTTGACTCTATCCCATCTGTTATCCCGATCCATTGCATAAAATCGACCACTTATGGATCCAATGACACCATAACTGTTTGACGATATCCATGTATCTAATTTATTAAGATATTTTTTAGCGCTCTTTGGTGGGGTGTCTCGTCCATCTAGGAATGCATGAATGAAGGTATTGTTTATACCATTATCTTTTGCAATCTTCAGGAAAGCTTCAAAGTGATCGTAATGACTATGGACACCGCCATCAGAAAGTAATCCAAGAAAATGCAATCTACCTTGATTTTTCTTAAGTTCATCGAAGCTTTTTTTGAGGGCTATATTATTTTGTAAATCGTTGTTTCTGATTGAGTTATTTATTTTCTGTATGTCCTGATAAACTACACGACCAGCACCAATATTAATATGGCCAACCTCAGAATTTCCCATTTGACCATCTGGTAAGCCTACATGGTTTTCTGATGCATTAATAAAGCCGTTTGGATAATTCGATTTTAAAAAATCAAGATTAGGAGTTTTTGCATGAGAAATAGCATTATGGTCATGGTTAGAGGAGTGACCAAATCCATCAAGGATTAATAGAGTGATAGTTTTCTTTGACATAGATTGAATTATATCATTTGAAAAATCGTCTACATACAATGAAAGATTAGTTTTATGAAAAGTATTGAATTTTTAAAATAAAGACCCATATAAATAATATGAAAGTAATTATGTACACAAGTAATTTTTGTCCTTACTGTACCAATGCCGAGAAATTGCTTAACAAAAAAGGACTAAATAATATCAATAAAATATTTATTGATAAATCTGATGATGATCTATTAAAAATGATAGAAATAACTGGCAGAAGAACTGTTCCTCAAGTATTTATTAATGACCAGCATATTGGTGGATTTGATGACTTACGAGAATTTGACCAGTCGGGTGAATTGGATAAAGTGATTTCTAATTCAAAGATTTAAGACTATGTTTTACACATTTAAAAGTGTAAAATCACTTTTTAAAAAATTTAAGTTGGAATAATTATGGCTGAAGATAAAAAAAAGAAAGCAACCAAAACAAAAAAAAATAATGCAAAAGGTGTTGATCCATCTCAGGCGCAACAACCTGGATTTGCAATAGAAAAATTATATTTAAAAGATGCATCAGTTGAAGTTCCAAATGCACCAGAGATTTTTACGAATCGTGAGGCGCCAAAAATTGGTATTGAATTGAATAATACAGCCAAACCATTGGCAGATGGTTTTTATGATGTATCACTGCAAGTTACTGTTACTTCCAAGCAAGATGATAAAGTAGCCTTTCTCGTTGAAGTAACCCAGGCTGGCATTTTCCAAATCAACAATATCCCAGATGAAGGTTTAGAGATGATTCTCGCGATAACATGTCCAAATATTCTCTTTCCTTACGCAAGAGAAGCAGTATCAGACATGGTAACGAAATCAGGATTTCAACCAGTTCTATTGAACCCGATTAACTTTGAAAATTTATACCTTCAACAAAAACAACAACAAGCTAAAGAGCAAAAAAAGAATGATTAAAAAACAAAAGTGGCTTCCACTTTTGTTTTTTTGTTTCATAAGTTCTTTTGCTCATGCAGATTTTATGTCAGTGAATGCTGATCAAGCATTCCTTCATGAGGCTCCATCAGACTCGACAAAAAAATCTTATATTGTTACGAAAGGATATCCGCTCGAGGTGATCGTGAGCTTAAAAGAATGGAAGAAAGTGAAGGATCATGAGGGATTGATTAATTGGATCAAAACGAGTGACTTATCATCCAAAAGTACAGTTTTGAATTTAAAGGATAATAATTCAATTTACCTAGAACCTTCATCAGAAAGTCCAGTGCTTGCGAAGGTGAATGAGAACGTTACACTCGAGCTTTTAGATGAAAAAAAAATTGATGATTGGGTAAAAGTGTACTCCAAAGTAGGGGACATTGAAGGTTTCATTAAAGTTACCAATTTGTGGGGTATCAAACAATGAAAGTTGCGGTTCTTGGCGCAGGCGCATGGGGAACTGCTTTGGCAATTCAAGCTGCAAAAGCTTACCCAGTGAAATTATGGGCCCGAGACTCTGGTCATATCTCTGGGATGAAAAAAGCTCGTTCCAATCCAAAGTATCTTGGTGATTTTCCTTTTCCTGATCAGCTTGAATTAACACCTTCATTTGATGAAGCAGTATTATCATCAGATATTGTTATTTCCTCAGTGCCAACATACGCTTTTGCAGAAATAATTCAAAAAATACAAACTATTGACCCTAACAAGCCTATCATATGGACTAATAAAGGACTTGAGACTGGTTCTAGTCTTTTTCCACATGAAATAATTCAAGACTACCTTGCAAATAAAGAACTTGCTTACGGCGTCTTATCGGGACCAAGTTTCGCAGCTGAATTAGTAAGAGATCTTCCTACAGCAGTTACCCTAGCAACTACTAACATAGAATTATCTAACTCTGTAGCAAAAATATTTCACCATGGCAGCATGCGTGTGTATCTCAGTAATGACATTGCTGGCGTGACAGTTGGCGGTTCCTTAAAAAATATTATTGCAATTGCTTCTGGAATATCTGATGGTATGGGTTTTGGAAATAATGCGCGGGCTGCCATAATAACTAGAGGTATAGCTGAAATAACCCGATTTGGAAAGGTATTGAATGCATCCGAAGAAACATTTATTGGTTTAGCGGGAATTGGTGATTTATTACTTACATGTACCGGCCAGTATTCACGTAATCGTGAGGTTGGTATTCGGTTAGCGGAAGGTAAAAGTTTAGAAGAAATCCTTTCATCTATTGGTCATGTTGCAGAGGGAGTTAATGCTTGTTATGAAGTGTTTAAGAGAATTAAGCATGAAAACATTGATATGCCTATTACTTGTGAAGTTTATCGTGTATTGACTAATCAGATATCAGCTAAAGACGCGGTAAAAAATCTGTTGTCACGATCACTAACAACAGAAAATTAAACACTCCCTAAGAAATTATTTTGCCTCCAGGCTTCATATAAAATAATAGATACTGTATTTGCTAAATTAATACTCCGACTATTCTCTACCATCGGCACCCTCAGGAGATGATTAGGTGCAAGTTGGCTTCTTATAGAATCGGGCAAACCTCGAGTTTCAGGTCCAAACATAAAGAAATCATGAGGTTTAAAACTTACTGAATGATAATGATTTTCCCCTTTGGTTGATATGCCAAACAAGTTGATATTTTTATTTTTTGATAAAAAATCAGAATAGTTCTCATAGATGACAAATAACTCTTCTTTTATATAATCTAAACCAGCTCTACGCAAAGTTTTTTCACTCAATTCAAACCCAAGAGGTTTTATAAGGTGTAATTTACAATTAGAGTTAGAACAAAGCCTAATAATATTTCCGGTATTAGGTGGAATTTCTGGCTCATATAAGACAATATTAAACATTTGATTATTTTTTATACATTAGTTAATTTATTTTTATTTTTAGTTTACTTCATCTGATATTATAATGTTTAAATAAAAAAAAGGATTAATATGGACCAACCCATTCATTTTAATAAAATTGATAAGAATTTATCAAGCGATCAGTCAATATCAATTAAATATATTAGATCTTTGTTTGAAAAACCTTTTAATGATCTAATTTTTCAGGCGCATCAAGTGCATAGAGAAAACTTTAGCCCCAATCAGGTTCAGTTAAGTACATTGCTATCAATTAAAACTGGAGGATGTTCAGAAGATTGTGCGTACTGTCCCCAATCCGCAAGATATGACACCGATGTAGAAAATGAAAAGATATTGGCGCTCGAAGAGGTTATTCATGCGGCTAAAGAAGCAAAAGCTTCCGGTGCAACTCGTTTTTGTATGGGCGCAGCCTGGCGAAGTCCAAAACAAAAAGATTTAGATCTCGTAAAAGATATGATTACAGAAGTAAAGAAATTAGGCATGGAGTCATGCGCAACGCTTGGTATGCTGGATGGAGATCAGGCAAAGCAGTTAAAAGACGTTGGGTTAGATTACTATAACCATAACTTAGATACTTCGCCAGAATTTTACGGAGATATTATAAGCACTAGAACTTACGAGGATCGACTTGACACATTAAAGAATGTTCGTGATCAGGATATTAATGTTTGTTGTGGTGGAATTGTTGGGATGGGAGAGTCGCTTAATGAAAGGGCTGGGTTATTAGCTCAGCTATCCAATCTCACACCTCAGCCGGAAAGTGTTCCTATTAATCTTTTGACACAAGTGGAAGGCACACCACTATTTGGTCAAAAGGAGTTAGACCATTTTGATTTTGTTAGAACAATTGCTGTAGCCAGAATTATTATGCCCAAGAGCTATGTCCGCTTGTCAGCAGGGCGAGAAAAAATGAATGAATCCACACAAGCTTTGGCATTTTTTGCTGGTGCTAATTCAATCTTTTATGGTGATGAGCTCTTAACCACAGATAATCCAGCATCCGAAAAGGATCAGGAATTGTTTAGAAAACTTGGAATAAAAACCAATTAGTTAATGATTGAAAAAGATATAGCTCTAGAACTTCAAGATATTGAAGAAAAAAATTTATTGAGAAATAGGGAAGATAGAAATAAGGACTATTTAAATTTTTCAGATAACGATTATCTTGGGCTTAGAAATAATAAAAGTATTTCAACAGCCATGAAAAAATCAATCGATAAATTTGGTAATGGTTCAGGCGCATCCCATCTTATTTCAGGCCACTTTCAAAGCCACAGCAATCTAGAGTTAAAGATAGCAAATATACTTCATTTTGAAGATGGCCTTTTTTATCATAGCGGTTTCAACGCGAATGTATCTTTTTTTAAAAATATAATAAAAGGCGAGTTTGATATTTTCTTAGATAAACTTTGTCATGCATCTATCTATGATGGAATGTTTTCAATTCAATCACCATTCACTCGTTACCCACATCTTGATTATGAGTCTCTTGAGGAAAAATTAAAAAATTCAACAAAAGAAAATAAAATTATAGTGACTGATAGTGTATTTAGTATGGATGGTGATATTGCAGATTTATCAAGACTGTGTTCATTATCCATAAAATATAAAACTATTTTATACATTGATGATGCGCATGGGTTTGGAGTCTATGGATCCAAAGGGCTGGGATTGCTTGAGAGTCAGATGGGCGTTGAGATAGATAAAAGTAATATTATTCACCTTACCACTTTTGGAAAATCTGCAGGGTTATCGGGGGCTATGATTTGCGGATCAAAAAAAATAATTGATTATCTAAAACAAAAATCACGAGAATATATTTATACAACTGCTTCGCCTCCATATCTTGCTGATGGGATTTTAAAGTCAATTGACTTGATAATGAAAGGCGAAAAATTGAGAAAGAAGTTAAATAAAAATGTTAATTTATTTCGTACTCTGATTCATAAGAAACACTTATTAATGAATGTGGATGGGCCCATACAACCTATCTTGATAAAAGATAATCAAATAGTAATAAATATTCAAAAAGAGCTTTTAGAAAAAAATATTCATGTTGCAGCTATCCGCTCGCCGACTGTCCCGTTTTCAGAATCAAGGCTTAGGATAAGTATATCTGCAAGACATTCAAAAAATGACATTATGCAGTTAGCTGAGGCTCTGAATAATTCACTATCACATGTTAATTGAGTCATTAGGCGTAGGTCATCCTATAATTTTCATTCATGGATGGGCCATGAATAAAGACGTGTTCAAGCCATTTTTTGAAAAGCTTGATAAAAAAAAATATCAACTTCTATTCTTTGATTTGCCTGAAATTGATGAAAATGATACCTGGGAGAATTGTATCAATCAGATCAGTGATGCAATACAAGATTTTAATTTTGATTCTTTTGACCTTTTTGGGTGGTCGTTAGGTGGTCAAATTGCAATAGAAATTTGTCGATTAAAAAGGGAAAAAGTAAAAAAAATTATACTAGCTTCATCAACACCACTTTTCGTTAACAATGATTTTTGGGAGTTTGGACTCAAGGAAGAAATTTTTGAAGATTTTGCAAAGTCGATCATGAATGACCAAAAGAAAACTTTGACCAATTTTTTTAATCTACAACTATTAGGCCAAGAGAACAAAAAATCAATCTTAAATTATTTGACAAACTGTGTAGCAACCCAGAATCTCAATGTTAATTCACTCAAATTTTATTTATCTCATATGAAAAAAAATAATTTTTTAACATTTATGGGCAATATGAATTGTGATATACATTTAATTGCTGGGGATCAAGATAAGATTGTCCCTATTGAATCACAAATATTCATGAAAAAAAATATTAGGAATGTAAAAAAAACATTATTTATCAACAAAGCCTCGCATGTTCCTTTTTTATCTCATCCTGAAGAATGTGCCACCTATCTTGATGATATCTATTCATGAATAAATTAAAAAAAATTAAAGATTTTAACAGTGCAGCAGAACATTACGATCAGGTTGCAGTAATGCAATCAATAATTGCTGAGGAGTTGATCGAAAGACTAAATTATATAAAAATTAATCCCAAGAGAGTTTTGGATATTGGTTCTGCAACAGGAAAAAATTCTATCTTATTGGAAAAGATTTTTCCCAATGCGGAGATATATGAGCTTGATTTTTCGTTAGATATGTTAAGAGTATCGATGAATAAAAGAACAAGTTTCAAAAAATTATTTTCATCTAAAAAAAGATATTTTGTTAATGCAGATATGGACGAATTACCATTTGATAGAAATACTTTTGATCTAATCATTTCAAGCAATTCAATTCAATGGTCTGAGAATGTTAATAAACTATTCAAAAATATTAATAATTTATTAACTATAGATGGTTTATTTTTGTTTTCCTCTTTTTTAAAAAATACATTAATTGAATTACAAAATTTCAATGATAATGAGCTTACCCAAAATTTCTTAACTATTCAAGAATATGCTGAGATATTGAATAATAATAATTTTTACGATCCAGTTCTAATAAGAGATGAGTACCAAAATGAATATGACGATGCATTATCAGCCTTACGTGATTTAAAAAAAATTGGAGTGACAAAATCTGAGGATTCTCATAAAAGCCTTAGAGGAAAAAAATATTTATTAAAACTTATTGACCATTTAGATCAATATAAAAAGAATAATAAAAATATCCTCAGTTATGAAGTAATCCTTGGTCATGCTTGGAAAATCCGTAATGCAGAAGAGCATTTTATAAGGATAATGAAGTAATGAAAAAATTTTTTATCACCGGTACTGGCACAGGGATTGGTAAAACCTATATTACCTCGGTCCTTTTAAAAAATATCTTATCGAGAAAAAAAATTATTGGCATTAAACCCATTGCTGCTGGATTTAGTCAGGGTTCAATAAATGAAGATGTTCAGACCCTCTTAGATTGCCAGGTTTCAATAGATGACTATCGTAAAATTAATTTTTACTCCTTAAAAAAAGCTGTCTCCCCTCATATTGGAACAGAAGAGGAGGGTTTACAAATTGACTTTAATCTTATTAAACAAAAGATCAATGATCTTGAAAACGAATATGATCGTATTCTGATTGAGGGAGTTGGGGGTTTATTATCTCCAGTGGACCAATCTAGGACGAATCTAGACCTGATCCGCCATCTAGATATTCCTGTAATCGTAATTATAGGTATAAAACTCGGATGTATAAATGATGCCTTACTAACTCAGCATGTACTCCAATCAAATGGTATCAAGACGGTTGGATGGATTGGAAATCAAATTGATCCAGAGATGGATGAGGTTGACAAAAATATTGAATATTTAAAACAAAATATCAAATCGAATTGTCTGGGCATCACCAGGTACAAAGATTCTAATTTTAAATTAGATATATAGTTTATTTTTTGTGATGTAATGAAGCACATCATCGGAGACTAAATTCTGAATATCTTTGATGCGCTGATTTTTAATTAATTTTTTTATTTCACTAGATGAAGCAGCATAGCCATCTCCGTCGTAGTAATACAGACAGTTATTTTGTCGACATTGAAATTCTTTGAAACTTTTTACTACATCAATCTTTTTTGTTTTTGCTATCAGAAGAAAGTCATCAATGTTTGATTTTCTTTTGATAACAATTATTTTTACTAACTCAATGATTTTTTTCCAGTCTTTCCATCTATCAAAGGTGTAAAAACAATCTTCTCCAATCACAAGAACAAGTTGTGGATATGTTTTTAGATAATATTTAATGGTGTCTATTGAAAAGGTGATTTGGTCTAATTGATTCACCTCATAATTACTTACTTCAACATTTTTGGTTGCAGCATTTATCATATTAATACGGTGTCTTGCTTCTGTTAAATTTTTATTGAAGGCAGATACTCCAGTTGGGACAAGAATAATTTTTTCAAAATTTAATAATTTGAGTTGATTGATAATATATTGATGGCCATTATGAAAGGGATCAAAAGCACCGCCAAACAGCGCAATATTATTTTGCATTATGAGCGGGTTTGCCCTTCCCCATAGACAATATATTTTTCTGAGGTTAATCCCTCAAGGCCAACAGGACCACGAGCATGAAATTTATCAGTAGAGATTCCCACTTCAGCTCCTAGGCCATACTCAAAACCGTCTGCAAATCTAGTTGAGGCATTAACCATCACACTAGATGAATCTATTAACTTTAAAAAAGTTTGTGCATGAGTATAATTTTCCGTGATTATAGCTTCAGTATGTTTAGATGAGTGTTTATTAATAAAGTCTATCCCTGCTTTCAGAGAATTAACAATCTTAATGGATATGATTGGAGCTAAATATTCTTCAAAAAAATCTTCAGAAGTGGCTTTTGTAATGTTGGTAAGTATCTTGCATGTTTCATTACAGCCGCGCATTTCAACTTTATATTTTTTAAATTTGGATGCAATTTTTTTTAAAAATTGATCAGAAATTGATTTATGAATAACAAGTGACTCGAGGGTGTTACATGTACCATATCTTTGGGTTTTTGAATTTTCAACTATATCAATCGCCTGATTTAGTGACGCAAACTCGTCAACATAAATATGACAATTTCCATCAAGATGTTTAATAACCGGTATTTTGGCATTATCACTAATATTTTTGATTAAACCTTTCCCGCCCCTAGGAATAATGACATCAATATAGTCTTTTGCCGTGATCAGGTCGGCAACTAATGATCGATCAGTTTTATTTACTATTTGTACTGCATTTGGAGGAAGCTTAGCTAATTGCAATGCCTTTTGAATTAACTTCCCTAAAAATAAATTTGAGTGAAGAGCCTCAGAACCACCTCTTAAGATTACAGAATTTCCTGATTTAACCGCTAGGGCAGCTACATCAATAGTAACATTAGGTCTGGATTCATAAATTATCAATATGACACCAAGTGGGACTCGCATTTTTCCAATTTTTAAACCATTTGGCCTAACATTAATTTTTTCAATATTTCCTATCGGGTCATTTAAAGAATGAATATTTCTTAAACCTTCACACATTGAATCTACCACCTTACCACTGATAACTAGTCGATCAACAAAGGCTGGATCTAAATGATTTTTTTTTGCTAGGTTTAAATCTTTTTTGTTTTCACTAATAATTTTTGTCTTGTAAGACATTAATTGTTTTTCAAGATGTAAAAGAAATTCATTCTTAGATAATGATGATGCATTTGCAATTGAAGCCGAGTCTGTTTTTGCATTAATAAGCAGATTTTTAATATATTTATCCATTACGTGTCTTTAAAAAACAAATTTGTAAAATTTTTTTTATTTCCAACTTAGCATCAAGATCAATATATTGACCTTTACTTATTTTATCAACTAAGTGAATTTTTTGAATAATATTTTCTAAAAGTTTGAGACTCATCTTTGATGAAGCAGCTTGGCAAAATTTTGCAAGATCTCCAAATAACCTTAAATTTTTCAAATTAATGCTTGAATCATTTTTATGACGATAAACAGCTTTAAAAAACCAAAACAATAAACTATTGAATTGAATTGGATCATTTAAGGATTGTAAAAATTTATCAACTTTATTAAAAAATACCTCTTGTTTATCTTTAAAAATCGATGCAATGATATCAAAGCCTTCGTAGCTTGACTGGTTCTCAATATTATTTTTTGTGTATAAGGTTTTTAATTTCAATACATTATGGAGTGCTAAAAAATTATTTGCAGTTGCGACCTCAATTGAGTTTATCTCGTCTGTTGTTAAGTCAATTTTATAAGAGTTTATCAAATAAGTAAGATATTTATTTTTTTCAAATTCTTTGATCTCTGTGTCGATAAATAATGAATCTAGTCCTTTAAAATCAAACTTATCCTTTTTTGAGTATTTGATAATGAAAACGTTATCACTTGAATTTTCTTTTATTAAATCATTAATTTTCGAAATATTTTTTGCATTTTTTATATTGATTTTTATCAGATGTCTTTCTCCAAATAAATCTGAGGAAAGGTATTGATTCAGTTCGTCTTCAAAGGAGATTTCATTGATTTCAACAGATAGATTTCTAATTTCTAAAATAACTTTTATCTCATGCATGCAATGATCGGAAATGCATGAATCATGATCATATAAGAAAAAAATGTTATGTTTTTTAATCACATCAGAAGTGAGATCAAAAACTTTCAATTTTATTTTCCTATATTATTAATTTCGGTAATGAGTGATCTTGATAGTTGCTCAATCATTGAATCTTTAAGGTAACCCTCCTCCGCTCGTGCGGCATTATAAAGGGTAGGGTCGTATGTGTATTCTCTGATAGCCTCCAATCTTCTAGGTTCAGACCATTTGCCACTTGATTTCAATCTGTATTCAATAGTTTGGACAAGCTCAAATTCTCCAACTTGACCATTCCCTGCAAGCGATAAGATTCTCTTTTCAAAATTATTGTTCATAATTTCAATAACCAGGTCTGCGTCACCATCATTATTTTCTTTGATATCTGTAAAAGAAAGCTGTTTGTGAATAAGCTTTGATAACCCAGATGAGTCGCCAGTAATTGCGTAAGATTGATAGTCTAGATCTAATGGTTTTCTTAATTGAAACCCACATGAATTTAATACCAACAGAAATGATAAACAGAAAATTAAAAATTTATTTTTTCTCATACAACAATATTAAGTATTTTATTTTTAATGAAAATCACTTTTTTCACTCTAATCTTATCTTCTACAAATCTTAACACTTTTTCGCTTGCAAAAGCTTTTTCCTCAATGATTTCTTGTGGTGCATTATTTTCAATCTCAATATTATCTCTAACTTTTCCATTTACCTGGATCACTATCGTTTGTGTTGATTGAACAAGGGCATCCTTATTCACTGAAGGCCAAGTTTCATTGCCTATACTATGTTCAGTAAGTTTTATGTATATGTATTCACTAAAATGTGGAACAAACGGGGATAACATGATCAGTAAATTTTTATAACCAAGAAAAAGTTCATTAAGTGATTTTTGTTTATCGAGTGTGCTTAAATAATTAACAAACTCCATTAATGCAGCAATTGCTGTATTGAAACTTTTCCTTCGGTCAATATCATCAGTTACTTTATCAATAGTTTTGTTGAGTTGAAATTTAAACTCGTTATCAAGATTTGATTCTTCTAGGTTAAAAGTACTTTGACCATCTAGAATTTTTTTAAAATTAAATATTTGTGTATATATCCTTTTTAAAAATCTATGGGAACCTTCAATACCTTTATCAGACCACTCCAAACTTTGGTCTGCCGGTGCTGCAAACATTATAAATAATCGGGCAGTATCAGCACCAAATTTATCTATCAATTCTCCTGGGTCAACAGTATTCCCTTTTGATTTTGACATTTTGGACCCATCTTTTAGAACCATTCCTTGGGTTAGAAGATTTTTAAAAGGCTCAGATACATTTATTAAACCTTCGTCTCTCAGAAGTCTGCTGAAAAATCTAGAATAAAGTAAATGAAGGATAGCATGTTCAATGCCGCCTATGTATTGATCAACCGGTAACCAATAATTTGCCTCATCATTTAACATGGATTTATCCTCAGTGGGACATGCGTATCTTGCAAAATACCATGATGATTCAACAAATGTATCCATCGTATCTGTTTCTCTTTGAGCCGGATTGCCACAACTAGGACAAATACAGTTAATGAAATCAATCTCGGTTTTAATTGATTGATTATCAAAATCAAATTTTTCTTTTTGCGGGAGCATGACGGGAAGGTTAGATTCATTTTCACAGACTTCACCACATTCATTACAATGAATGATTGGAATAGGGCAACCCCAATATCGCTGTCTTGATATGCCCCAATCTCTTAATCGATATTTGGTTTGTTTTTCTGCAACTTTTTTACTTGAAAGTTGTTTACCAATCATATTAATTGCATCATCTGAAGATAAACCATTAAAGTCTTCTGAATTAATCAGGGTGCCTTTACCGGTATATAATTCTTGATCAGTTTCGATAACTTGAATAACATCAAGAGAGTATTTTTTAGCAAACTCATAATCTCTATCATCATGTGCAGGTACAGCCATAATCGCGCCTTCACCATACCCCATTAAAACATAGTTACTTATCCATACTGGAATAGATTTTCCATTAATCGGATTGGTAGCGTATAGACCAGTAAAAAAACCTTTTTTCTCTGCCTTTTCCAATTCAGCAGTAGATACCCCACTTTTTTTATTTTCATTTATAAAATCACTAATTTTTTTGTTTGTTTTGCTTAGCTCATTGGATATAGGATGATCAATAGCAATAGCTAAAAAAGTGGCGCCATAGAGAGTGTCAAGACGTGTTGTAAAAACAGCAATAGAATTAAATTCTTTTTGTTGAAACTCAACTCTATAACCAAAACTTTTACCGATCCAATTTTTTTGCATTAATTTTACTTGTGAAGGCCATTCCTCAAGGCTGTTAATATCCTTATCAAGCTCTTCTGCAAAATCAGTTATTTTAAAGAAATACTGAGGTATTTCTTTTTGTTCAACAAGCGCACCAGACCTCCATCCCTTACCATCAATCACTTGTTCGTTCGCTAAGATAGTTTGGTCTACAGGATCCCAATTTACTTTTGAAGTCTTTTTGTAAATCAAACCTTTTTTAAATAGCTTAATAAAAAGCCATTGCTCCCATTTGTAATAGCTAGGGTCGCAGGTTGCGAATTCTCTACTCCAGTCTAAGGAAAAACCTAGGGAGTTTAATTGCTCCTTCATTGCATCAATATTCTGGTATGTCCATTTGTCAGGAAGAGTATTATTCTTAATCGCGGCATTCTCTGCAGGGAGTCCAAAAGCATCCCAGCCCATAGGTTGCATGACGTTATAACCTTGAAACCTTTTAAATCTAGAAATTACATCACCAATTGTATAATTACGCACGTGACCCATATGAAGCTTGCCGCTAGGATAGGGGAACATTGATAAAACATAATATTTCTTTTTAGATAAATCTTTTTTTGCAGCAAACTTGTTGGAGCCAAACCAAGAGGATTGGCACTCTTTTTCAATCTCATGAAAATTATATGTTTCGAACATTTTATTTAATTATTTTTTTTAAAAATTGGTTAATAGATTCTATTTGAAGGGTTCCATCGATATCGATGAAGTTGAGATTAGACTTGTTTTTATAATAATCTTCTAAAGGTTTTGTTGCTTCATGATAATTTTTAAGTCTTGTCATAATGGTCTCTTTTTTATCATCATCGCGAATAATGAGATCCTCATTTGTGACATCATCTTTATTGTCATTTTTGGGTGGATTAAATTTTATATGGTATGTTCTTCCAGATGCAGGATGAACCCTTCTTCCTGAAAGCCTTTCAATAATGACTTCATCGGGAACAGATATAGATATAACATAATCGATTTGAATTTTTGCATCATCAATCGCCTTAGCTTGATTTATTGTTCTAGGAAAGCCATCTAACATGAATCCATTTTTACAATCCTCATGACTTATTCTTTCTTTGACAAGATTGATTATTAAAGAGTCAGGTACAAGCTTACCCTCATCCATGAAATTCTTTGCTTCAATACCAAGCTCAGTTTTGTTTGATACAGCAGCTCTTAACATATCACCAGTTGAAATTTGTGGGATTTGATATTCATTATTTAAAAAAGAAGCTTGCGTTCCTTTACCTGCGCCAGGTGCTCCAAGAAGAATAACATTCATACTTTTTCCTTATAAAAAAACTTTAACATTATATCAATAAGAACTCTCTCTATGCATTTGAGATCAGGTATTTGGTGATTTTAATAAAATCCTCAATAGATAGATCCTCTGCCCTTTTTGTAGGTAAGATTTCGAGATTTTCAAAGTCATTCAGATTTAAAATATTTTTTAAATTATTTTTTAGATTTTTTCTTTTGAATTTAAATGACTCTTTTATTATTCTCTTAAAGTCAACATATGTAATTTCATTTTCATAGTCTTTATGCCTTGTTAATTTAATAAAGCTTGAAGTAACTTTAGGGGCGGGATCAAAAGATTCTGGCTTAATGTCAAAGCATTTTTCAGTTCTAAAATTAAAACCCAAAAGATTAGTCAAAATGGAATTTTCTTTTGTACCTATTTTAGCAACTAGTCTATCCGCAACCTCTTTTTGCAACATAAAATATAAAGTATCAACATTTTTAATTGGTACAAATCTAAAAATTATTTCTGTTGCAATGTAATATGGAAGGTTTCCTAAAACTACGTTATATTTCTCAAAGAATTCATCACTAAAACCTAGAACATCGCCTTCAAACAGCTGTGTATTGCTATTTAATTTTGTTCTTAGAACATTAATCATGTCTGGATCAATTTCAACAAGATCTAATTTTTTTGTCTTTTTTTGAAGTTCGCTGGTTAATGCCCCCATGCCTGGACCTATTTCGAGATATTTATTTCTTTCAGAAAATTTTATTTCATCAAGAATTGATTTAATTATTTGATTGTCGATAAGAAAATTTTGTCCAAATTTTTTCTTTGCTTTAATCATTACTTAGAAAATTTTTCTGCAATATCAAGGGCATTTAAAAAACTTTTTATAGATACTTTCTCTTTTTTGCCAACTAATTCCTCAGCAGTTCCATGATCTACAGATGTCCTTATAATAGGCAATCCAAGCGTTAGATTAACACCAACGTCGAAAAATAAAGATTTAAAAGCACACAGTGCTTGATCGTGATACATGTAGTAAATACAGTCATACTTCTTTGTATTGTTTTTTAATAAAGCAGTATCAGCTGGCACAGGACCATCTAAATGTATATCTAATTCTTTTAGTTTATTAATTGCTGGAATGATATGTTTACCTTCTTCATCACCAAACAGGTTATTTTCTCCAGCATGAGGGTTAAGTCCAGTAACTAAAATTTTTGGATTTTTGATTTTCAATTGATTTTTTAAGCAGGAGTGAAGCAATTGTAATTTACTTATTAAGTTATTTTTTTTAACTTTTTTAATAGCATTAAGAAGACTCATGTGTGTTGTATGGGTAGCTACTATTAGTTTTTTATTTCCAATAAAAGTCATAATTGGCTCATTGCGAGCTTTTAAAAATGCTGCGATATACTCAGTGTGCCCAGTGAATAAATTTCTTGATGTGGATAATTTTTCTTTATTAACTGGCAGGGTTACCAAAGCAACGGACTTTTTTTGAATACATGACTCAGCTGCACCTTTAATACTCTCTAAAACTAACTCTCTTTTGTTTTTTACCTTTTTATTATTTTTTACATCATAAATTGTGATTTTTTCATTGTGTAGATTTTTTAAGCCAAGTAATTTGGCTCTGGACAATAGAATTTCCTTATCTCCATAAATATCAACATGGTAATTGAGATGTTTTTCATAGAGAAGTGCACATAAATCGTAACCAATTCCATCTGGATCACCAGCTGAAACAGCAAGAGTTGTTATATGGTTCATTGTCTAATTTCGATAAAACTTTCAGCTTTTAATGATGAAAACCAGTCTTGGTAAAAAAGCTCTGTTCTTTCGTTAATTAATTCAAACTTAATTTTATTGTCTATATTTTCTGATGCAAGATCCTCAAACTTAGAATCTGTGTATTGTATGATATGCCAACCAAGATCTGTCTTAAAGGGCTGACTAACTTCATTTTGGTCAATACTTACTAATTGTTCATCAAATTTTTGGTCAAGAAGTCCCTCGTTAACCCAGCCAATTTCTCCACCATTACTAGCCGAAAAGTCCTCAGAATATTTTTTTGCTATCACGCTGAAATCAGCACCTGAATCTATTTCATTTTTATATCGTTTAAGCTTTTTTATAACATCATCTTCAGATGTAACTTCACTAGTTTTCAAAACGATTTGTTTTATTAAATATTTTTTTATTTTTTGAGAGCTATTTTTTGCTTCGTTGTAGCTCTCAATTTGATTAATCTTAATAATATGAATTCCATTATTCGATTCAAATGGAGTTGAGTACTCTCCAGCATTTAGATTAGTTAATTTATCAATAAATATTTCTGGAAGTTCGCTTTGTGTTAACTTTCCTAATGCCCCACCTTCACTGGCATCAGGAGAGTCGGAAAATTCATATGCAATTTTACCAAAATCCTCTGTTTTTAATTTATTGAAAATTTCCTCACCAAATTTACGCTTCTCTCTTTTTTCTTCTGCTGTTGGCTCTGATGAAAATTTGATTAATATATGGGACAAATCAAATATATCAGGTCTTATTTTTGCCATCTTTTCTTTATGCTTCCTTATTTCATAATCAGATATATTTAATTTAGAACTGATTTCCCGATTTTTTACTTTTTTTAAAATGATTTCATACTTTAAACCTTTAACTAGCTTGTCATAAGATGATGATTGTTGCTTTAGATTCGATTTCAATTCATCAAGGGTAATTTGGTTCGCTGAAAGAATATTTTGTACAAGTAAATCGATATCTTCTTGGGATGCTTTGATATTCCAGTCCTCTGCATAACCCTTGATAATTTTCTGTTCTATTAATTCATCAAGAACTTTTTTTTCGATAACATCTTCCTCTGGTGGATCTATTGCATTCTGTTGAAAAAAAAGAAGTGCTTTATCAACTCCTTCATTAAGTTCTCTGAGTGTAATTACATCTTTATTTACAACTGCAACAATCCTATCTAATTCTTGGTATGATGAAACAAGGCCAAAATTGAACAACAGGCAAAGAAAAATTATAGTTCTTGTCATATAGTTAGTCATAGTTTTGTCGTCGTATTTCATTATCTAATGTGCTAGCCCATGCTGCTCCAGGAATATTTCTCATCAGCACTCTGTCAAGTTTCCTTGCTTTGCCAGAGCCTATGCTTCCTAAACCACCCAATTCTAACTGAAACCATAAACTGTAATTAGGTTCTTCTGCAGTGGCAAGCGATAGCCTATGAAGCATAACTCGAGATGTCCAGCATCCCGCATCATACTCTAAACCTCCGAGAGACTCAGTTACCTTAGAATTCTCTAAATCAAAATTGTATCTACCGATTGCATAAAACCCTTTCCCAAGCGGCCATTGACCTGAAATATTGGTTTGTTTGAGTCTTGTTTGATTCGTTGAAGCATTTTCAATGAATCGATAATCGAATCGGAGTAACTTGCCTGGATGGGGGTTGTACTTAAACCCATATTGAACGCGTTTAGTAGAACTTTGCTCAGGATTATATTGGGTCATTGTTCTAAAGGTCAGGTCTTTTGTAAGTTTTGCGTTTGCTCCAAATAAGAAATCACTGGAGGCACGTTCAAGACTAGAGCCAGCATTTGAATAGAGAGGGTCATTTAAAACTTGACGATCACTTAAGTAAAATCTTTGTGCAAAAGTCAGGGATAATCTTTCAATAGAATTTGAATCTATAAACCTTGAAGTTAAGCCTGTGGTTATCTGGTTCGAGTCCTGGATTCGATCATAACCAATAAACTGATTTTCAGAGAAAATATTATACATATTAAGATCCATCAATCTGGTATCGTAGATTGGAATCATCGATTGATCATGAAATGGTGTGTAAGAGTAAAAAGCTCTTGGTTCTAATGTTTGAGTTAAATTGCTCCCAAAAAAATTAAATGAACGATCAAAAAACATTCCACTATCAACTGAAGTAGTAGGTATTACAAAACTTTCATTGGTTGATAAAGCGCCATGATTAATATCATATTGCCTAAAATTTAATGATAACTTGGGTCTTATATATGAGTAGCTATTTTCATGCAGCGTGGTTTGAAACTCCTGATTGTAAACAAATCGGCTGCCTGTAGGTTTGAAGTCGCCAACTGAATAGCCCCTTGGTAATAGGTCACCACTTACAAACTTATTGTGTGAATTATTAGCATCAAATTGTGTGAATTCAAATTGACTTGAAGACTGAATTCCATAAAACTCATCATTTCGATTTAAAAAAACTTGCGGCAACTTCTCGTAAGGAGATCTTGTGGTCAGTGATTGGAATTTCTGTACTCTGAGTCCAGTATTCCATGAACCAATTTTATAATCTAATCCGAATTCTTGTGGCAAGATAACTCTTGAAGTCCTACTCACTAATGAGGACATATCAGCAAAATAATCATTGTCAGAAACTTTTTGGTACTTATAAAAGCCTGAAAAATTATCAGTAAATTTTTGTTTATGTTTTAGGTTAAGTAAGTATCTTTCTTGGTTCGTCATGAAATCATTGTTCAAAAATTCCACATTCGCTTCACCACTATGATTATCACCTAAATATCGATACTGACCACCAATTTGCAAACCTCGTTTACCCATATATCTCGGTGTAATGGTGACGTCTTTATTGGGAGCTATATTTAGGTAATAAGGTGTTTTGACTTGAAAACCACTTTTAGTAGTTGTGCCCCATGTTGGACTTAAAAAGCCTGATTTACGTTGATTATTAAATGAAAAATTGACTTTAGGAGAGTAAAGAATGGGTACTCCTTTAAACTCCATCCTGGCATTAGTAGCATCAACAGTCCTTGTTTTGTTGTCAACATCTATTTTAGTACCTTTGATAAACCAATCAGTTTGTCCTACCTCGCAAGTGGTAATTTCAGCACCTTCAAGACTGGTCTTATTTGTCCCAAGAATGGATAATTTTTCTGCATATCCACGAATAGATTGATTAATTGCAGACTTATTCTCCGTATCCGAATCAAAAGTTGCATTTGGAATTTCACCAATTGAATCATCAACATTAAGTATCAGCTTTTCGCCTGAAATAAGTGTATTTCCACTTTTTAGCTTTACATTTCCATCAGCTTCAAGCTCATTTGATATTTGGTCAAATACAATTTGGTCAGCCTCAATACGCTTACCTGATTTAATTAGAATGGCATCACCATTAGCTTTAATTTGTTTATCTACAATATTTTCAAGAGTCTCTCCCTCGATAATTAAATCTGTGTCGTTAGGATTGTCGATTGCTAAAACAAAATTCGCATAGAGGCAACCAAAAAAAACTATATTGGTTAAAATGAAATGTATGATAATTTTTTTATGCATTAAATAAAAAATTTTAAATCTTTTAACTGGGGGATATATTTTAAATGATATTTTTAATAAATCAAATAAAATCAATAATTTATATCAATTAATTCATTTAATATTTTTGGTAAAAATTGGAAAAAGAAACCTTTAAGCTTAATAGCGATGTTCATACATTTATTCAAATGAATATTGGCTCAGAATATACGATTACCAAGGCTTCAGAGGATGCAAGCTTTAGAAAATACTTCAGAGTTCAAGATAAAGATAAAACAAGCATTTTGATGGTTGCTCCGCCGGACAAAGAGCCATTAGATCAATTTTTATTTCTCGCTAAATCATTGAAAGCCAGATCTGTAAGAGCTCCAGAAGTATATGCATTTGATAATAACCTCGGGGTCATTTTGCAGGAAGACTTTGGAACTTATTCATTAATGCACCATTACCAAAAGCTTGATAAAAAAAATGACAATCTCATTTTTGATAATTTAAATGAAACAATTATCCATTTGCAAAAAAGTTGCTCTGATATTGACGTACCAATTTATACATCAAAGATTCTTTTAAATGAGCTCAATTTATTTCATGAGTGGTATTTAAAAGACATAGAATTTGACCAAAAAAAATTAGAAAGTATTTATTCTTACCTCATAGCAAGAATAGAACAGCAAACTAAAAAGTTTGTACATCGTGATTTCCATTGTAGAAATCTGCTTATTAATCATGGCAAAGTATGTCTTATAGATTTTCAAGATGCCCTAATAGGCCCAATTACATATGATTTAGTTTCTTATCTCAAAGACGCGTATCATAAAAAAAATGATTCCCAAATCATTGATGTTTGTATTAAATACTGGGAATTAGCTAGAATTAATTTTGACATGCCTTGTGATTTCGGTGATTTTTTTGTCGATTTTGAAATAATGGGTGTGCAAAGACATCTAAAGATCTTAGGCATTTTTAAAAGATTATTTTTACGAGATGGGAAAAAACAGTACCTTGATGATATTCCGTTGGTTGAGGATTATATACTTGATGTTTCACAAAAATATCCAAAGATAAGCTATTTAAAAGAGTTAATCTTAAAAAAAAGAGATCTGGAGATACAGAGATGAAAGCAATGATCCTTTCTGCTGGTATGGGTTCACGTATGGGGTCTTTGACTCAAAAAATCCCAAAACCACTCTTAAAGATTGGCAATGAAACTTTGCTAGAAATACAGTTAAATAAATTAATACAAGCAGGCATAAGTCAGTTTTTAATTAATGTTTCTTATTTAGGCGATCAAATCATTGAATTTGTATCAAATAAATATAAAAATTCATCTAATATTAAAATACAATTCTCTGAAGAAGATCAACCTCTTGAAACTGCTGGCGGCATTGTAAATGCCTTAGAATTTTTCGATAACAAGCCTTTTTTGGTGACTAATGCTGATATTTTTACTAATTTTGATTACAGTGTTCTTGTAAAGCATAAGCTGTCTGCTGATGTGTCAGCCTTTTTAATTTTAGTTCCTAATCCTGAATTTAAAACAGTTGGTGATTATGGCTTAGAGGATAGAAAATTGTCATTTACCAAAGATTTTACCTATTCTGGAATAGGAATATTCAGGAAAGAAATGTTCCAGGGATTTAAAAAAGGCGAAAAAATAAAGTTAAAATCAATTCTCGATGACTATATTTTAAATAATAAAATTGATGGATCTTTATACCATGGATATTGGTCAGATATAGGTACGGCAGAACGACTAGAGTTTGAGAATAATAAAAATGATAATTAAAAATAAAGTTTACAAACAAAGAAGAAAGCAGTTAGCCAAAACATTGGGGAATGGTCTCGTTATCATTCGAAATTCTTCGGATCAGATACGATCAAATGACACAACTTTTCCATTTAGATCCAATAGTTATTTTCATTATTTTTCTGGATTTCCAGAATCTGATGCGGTAATGGTAATTAATTGCAAACCATTTAAAACTTGGATTTTTTCAAAAACAAAAGATAAAACGAAAGAAATATGGGATGGCTTTATTTATGGATCGACTGCAGCTGCAAAAGAGTTTTTATTTGATCAAGGTTTTGATCTCAAGCATTTTGATGAGTCAATATCAGATTTATTAGCAAAAAATTCCAAAGTTTACCTGCTCCAAGAAGATTTAAATTTAAGAGACTTAGTTTCAAAAAAATTGAATCACTTATCAAAGAATAAAAGAGCTGATGCTTTTTTAAAAAATGAAATTATTTCTTTAAATTCCTTTGCTGACAGAATGAGGTCTGTAAAGTCTATAGATGAATTAAGTGTCATCAGGCAGGCAGCCAATATTTCATCTAGTGCACATCAATTTGTCATGGCAAATATTCAATCTGATTCATATGAGTATCAGGTTGAGGCGCGATTGAGATATTTTTTTGGGGTTCATAATGCAAGGAATGAGGCCTATAGTTCAATAGTGGCCTCTGGGAAAAATGCGTGCACATTACATTACATTGAAAATCAATCTAAACTCAATAAATCTGAACTGATATTGATTGATGCAGGATGTGAGTATGAGGGGTATGCGTCAGACATTACCCGAACGTTCCCTATCGGCGGCAAATTTAGTGAGCCTCAAAAAGATCTTTACGCAGTTGTTTTGGAGGCCCAAAAAGCAGCTATTGGCCAAGTGAAAAAAAATAATAGTTTTATTGACCCGCACATTGCAGCTATTCAGGTATTGGCTCAAGGCCTTAGAGATTTAAAAATTTTAAAAGATTCTGTGAATACGATTATTGAAAAAGAAGAATATAAAAAATTCTACATGCACAAGACATCGCATTGGATGGGCCTAGATGTTCATGATGTCGGTGACTACTTTGACCCTAAAGGTAAACCAGTCAGGTTAATGAATGGTCAGATTCTTACGATTGAGCCTGGATTATATTTCCCTGATGACAGATCAGTACCCAAAGTTTTTAGAAATATTGGTATCAGGATTGAAGATGATGTATTGGTTAACAATAATCAAGCGGATGTTTTAACATCTAACTGTCCTAAAGAGATTGACGAATTGGAATCAATCATTGGCAAAGGATAGTCATATTGAATTAATCCGAGTAATCGGGGGAGGGCCAGCTGGCTTGATCTCTGCATTACTCAATGTGCATGAGAAGCATAAGATAGTTATCCATGAAAAATTAGATCTTGATCAGCTTCTTAACCAATCGAGGGCACTTGCTTTGTCAGCTAGTTCCATCGACATTCTTAAAAAGATAAATATTGATCCTAAAAAAAATTTAGAATTTATTCCAATTAATAAAATTCATACCAGCCAAAAAGAATCATTCGGAAGGGTAATAATTGATCAAGGCGAGTCGGATCCTGTTGGGTTTGTAATACGTTACGATCAATTGATAAAAAAATTATTAGATAAAGTAAACGCTAATAAAAATATTTCTATTCATTTTGAATCTGAAGTTATTAATATAAATGTTAAAGAAAATTTCTTTAGAGATGTTGATGATAAAAAATATAATTATAATTTTTTAGTTTTCTCTGATGGCATTGGTAATTTACTTGATAAACAATTTGAATTTTCCGTTGACAATGAAATGGCTAATTATTCAGCGTTAGTTTGCGAAGTAGATACTCAATTAAAGCACAAAAATATTGCTTATGAGCGCTTTACTCCGGATGGCCCAATTGCTCTTTTACCAATTGATAATTATTCATTATCTAAATTTGTTTGGACAGGAAATAATCATTTTATAGAGGGTTTGCTTAAATTAAATAATAATGAATTTATTAAATTGTTTCATGAAAATTTTGGCGAAAGATTGGGACAGGTTAAAGATATTGGTGAAAAGTTGGTGTATCCATTGCGACAGCAATATATGCTCAAACCATACACAGAAAATATTCTGGTATTAGGAAATGCAGCTCATACCATGCATCCTGTTGCAGGTCAGGGCTTAAACTTAACTATTCGTGATATCGCATACCTCTCAACTCTTTTACAAAAAAATCAATATCTAATTGACCAAGATATACTCAAACAATACTTTGATAATCGAGTCAAAGAAATGAAATCATTTATGAAACTAACTCATTTTTTAGTTGAGGGATTCTCTAATGATTATGTCGGGATAAATAAAATACGTAGCCTATCACTTTTCCTTCTAGATAATCAAAAAATAATTAAAGATAACTTTATTAATAAATTTAATTATGGATCAAACTAATATTCTTGTTCTGGGGAACAATCTAATCTCAAATTTGTTAAGAAGAATACTTATAAAAAATAAGATTGATCATTTGAATTTTGCTTATCCAGTTCAAGAAACTGAAAGACGATTCTTTGCAATTAAACCAACATTCTTAAAATGGTACAGTGAATGTTTTAATGAAGATCTTCATAATCATTACGCTATAAAGCATATTCAAATTTTTGTTGACAATGAAGAGCTCAATTTGAAAGATAGTGTAACCAAGCCATTCCCACTTTTTAATATCATGAGTAGCGATTATTTATTTGAATCTTTTTCAAGAGATCTTGATGATATCCATAAAGTTTTTAAGGAAGATGAGGATTTGGAGTTTGTGTTTGACAATGACGAAGTAATTTTAAAGAATTATCAAATACCCTCAAAACTTATTATTAATACAGATTTTCGATTCAATAAATTTTTAAACAAAAAGCCCGAGAGAGAAGAAAAAAAGAAATACGATGAATTTGCTGTGACGGCTATCTTTAAAACAGACGATAATTTAGAGAATAGGGCAGTGCAGTATTTTAGAGAGAGTAAAATTTTAGCCATTCTTCCTTTTTCAGACCATGAATTTTCTATTGTTTTATCTGGATTAAAAAAAGGCGATGAAAAACTGTTTGATGATTCGGGTGAACAATTAATTAATTTTATTAAAGAACAAACTACTTTAGCTTCAGTAGAGTTATTATCTAAGATCAGCCACTTTCCATTAACTCTGTATAAAATAAAACATGATCCAAAGTTAAGATCATTATTTATTGGCGATGCCGGACACAAAGTTCATCCACTGGCTGGGCAAGGATTAAACCTGGGATTAGGAGATATTCAAATGCTAGAAAATCTCATTTCTGATAAAAGAATTATTGATTTTGGACAGGAAAATAATATAAAAAAATATGTGATATCTCGTTCTGTAGATGAATCACTCGTTATGAATCTCACAGATTGTCTTGATGAGACTTTGGTCAATAAGAGTGATGTATTTTCAAATTTATTCAAGTATCCTATTAAGTTAATTGAAAATTCAGAATTATTAAAAAAAGCCATAGTGAGGAAGATGATTTAAATGTTTAAGTTATTTATTTTTATTTTTTTAGTTAATATTTGTAGTCTGCAAGCCAATGAGAAGAATCTCCAGAAGCTGATTGAGAAACAATATCCAGATATAAAAATCCAAAGTATAAAAAAAACTAGCTTTAATGATTTGTATGAAGTTTATTTGGGAAATCAAATCATCTATACAGATAAATCATTTAAATTTTTAATTATTGAGGGACAATTAGTTGATCCAAAAACCAAGACAAATATTACAGCGGAAAGATTAGCAGACCTTCAAAGAATTGATTTTGAAAATCTCCCCATGAATTTAGCAATCAAAATTAAAAAGGGCAATGGTCAAAAAAAGGTGGCTGTTTTTTCGGATATTGACTGCCCTTTTTGTCGAAAACTAGAAAAAGATGTGTTGATGAAGATAGATAATGTCGAGATTTATACTTTTATTTTTCCCTTGGCTATCCATCCAGAGGCAGAACAAAAGTCATTACAAATTTGGTGCTCTGATGACCCTGCTGCCAATTGGGTAAAATTTATGAAAACGGCTGATTTACCAGATAATAAAGGTGATTGTGCCTCGCCAATTGATGAAATTCAGAATTTTGCAAAGAAATATGGTGTGCAATCAACTCCAACAATCGTATTTCAGGACGGCAGAAGGGTGTCTGGAGCGATCCCAATGGATGAATTTAAATCATTGTTATAACAAGAATTTCTTGACTTTAATATGATTTTTCCGTAACTTATGAAACTCAAGGTGTTTGCATTAAGTTGTTTTGTATTCTGATTCCAAAATTAAGTATCCAAGCTTCCTTAATCCAAACTTAAGGGGCGCCTCCCCACAACATATGTAGGAAGTTTTATGGCTGAAGGTACAGTTAAATGGTTCAATGATGCAAAAGGTTTTGGTTTTATCACTCCAGATGATGGTTCTGAGGATTTATTTGCACATTTTTCATCTATTTCAGGTGATGGATACAAGAGCTTGAAAGAGGGTCAAAGAGTAACTTTTGAAGTTACTGACGGACCAAAAGGTAAACAAGCATCTAACATAGAAAAAGCTTAGTTTTACGTAATATTCTCAATTATTGCTTCGGCAAAATCGCTTGTCGATAATGCTGTTACTCCCATATGATTTGAAAAATCTGCAGTAACTTTTTTCTCATCAAGAGTTTTTCTAAAAGCTTTATCAAGCACAGATGATGCTTCATCCCATTTTATGTATGAAAGTAACATTTGTGCTGAGAGAATTAGGGAGCTTGGATTAGCAATATTCTTTCCAGCGATATCAGGCGCAGTACCATGAGTAGCTTCAAATATAGTGAGTTTTTCTGATAAGTTTGCTCCTGGTGAAATTCCAATTCCTCCGACTTGAGCAGCAAGTGCGTCAGATATATAGTCGCCATTAAGATTTAATGTCGCAACAACATCATATCGTTCTGGGCGTAATAAAATTTCTTGTAGAAATGCATCTGCAATACAATCTTTAATGATAATTGAATCATGGATCATTAATTCTCCAGAGCTGTTTTCTTTAGCATCAAACTCTTCTATTGCAACATCATAACTCCATTGTTTGAAACTACCCTCAGTAAACTTCATAATGTTACCTTTATGAACAAATGTCACTGATTTACGGTTATGGTCTATGGCATACTGAATAGCCTTCCTAGTGAGTCTTTTTGTTCCTTCTTCTGATACTGGTTTTATTCCAATCGATGACGTTTCTGGGAATCTTACTTTGTTTTTATCATTAAATTGCTCGAGCAAATTGAGTATTTCCTGTGCTTCTTTTGTACCTTTAGAATATTCAATCCCAGCATAAATATCCTCTGTGTTTTCTCTAAAAATCACCATATCAGTTTTTTCTGGATTTTTTAAAGGGCTTGGAACTCCTTTATAGTATTGCACTGGCCTTAAACACACATACAGATCAAGTTTTTGTCTCATAGCAACATTAAGAGACCTGATACCGCCTCCAACTGGAGTAGCTAAAGGCCCTTTAATTGAGATGATATATTTTTTTAATGCATCGATAGTTTCCTCTGGTAAGTATTGATCTTGACCGTATAAATTCACAGCTTTTTCACCTGCATATATTTCCAACCAATCAATTTTCTTAGCCCCATCATAAGCTTTTGAAACGGCAGCATTAATAACCTTTTGCATTGCTGGTGATATATCCTGACCAATCCCATCACCCTCAATAAATGGAATAACTGGAAAATCTGGTATATTGAGTTCATTATTATGAATAGTTATTGGCTCACCTTTAGGTTGAGATATTAAATTTTGACTCATTTTATTTCCAATCCATATGATAGTGTTATTTAACAAACCGTTTGGTGTAGTCTGTCAGTTCTCCAAACATGAAATTCACCCAACATTAAAAGATTATCTGAATATCCCCAATATTTACCCAGCTGGAAGACTGGATACTGACAGCGAAGGACTTTTAGTGCTTACAGACAATGGGAAGATTCAGCATGAAATTTCATCTCCAAACAGCCATAAGTATAAAGGATATTGGGTTCAAGTAGAAGGAGACATTGAGAATGAGGCAATTCAGAAATTACAAAATGGTATCAATTTAAAAGACTTCACCACTTTGCCAGCGAGGGTTGAAAAAATTAATGAACCAGAAATTTGGGAACGATCAATGCCAATTAGATTTAGGAAAAATATACCAACCTCATGGGTCAAGGTTCAAATCAGGGAGGGTAAAAATAGGCAGGTAAGAAAAATGACTGCAGCTGTTGGCTTTCCGACACTAAGGCTAATTCGATATCATGTAGACGACTACTATCTCAATAAATTACGGCCCGGAGATTATCAAATCATCAAGTAAAAATAAGTTAGATGGTATAATTAACTAAGTTTTTTAGGAATATATTTTGTCTGGTAATTCAATAGGAAAAAATTTCATATTAACAACATTTGGTGAGTCTCATGGAGTTGCTATTGGAGGAATCATTGATGGCTGCCCACCAGGTTTGGAGATTTCTGAAAAAGATTTACAAATTGATCTTGATCGTAGAAAACCAGGATCATCAAAATTTGTAACGCAGAGAAAAGAGTCAGATAAAGTGCAAATTTTGTCAGGGGTTTTTGAAGGGAAAACAACTGGCACCCCGATTGGTTTAATTATTTATAACGAAGATCAAAGATCAAAAGATTATTCTGAAATAAAAAATACATTCAGACCAGGTCATGCGGATATAACTTATCAACAAAAGTATGGAATTCGTGATTATCGAGGAGGCGGACGCTCCAGTGCGCGTGAAACAGCAATTAGAGTTGCTGCTGGTGCAATTGCAAAAAAATGGCTATTGAAAAAACATAAGGTAAAGGTCCAGGCGTGCATTAAGAAAATTGGAGAAATTGATATCCCATTTGCAGCGTGGAAGCATGTAAACCAAAACCCTTTTTTTGCTCCTAATTTAAAAATAATTCCTACGCTAGAAGATTACATAAATCAAATTAGATCAGAAAAAGATTCTGTTGGAGCTTTAGTGCATGTGCAGGTTACTAATCCTCCAAAATGTTTAGGTGAACCAATCTTCGATCGTCTGGATGCTGATATAGCTCATGCCATGATGAGTATCAATGCTGTCAAAGGGGTGGAGATAGGAGCAGGTTTTCTATCAGTTGAACAGAGAGGTTCAGTACATTCCGATGAGATTATTCCTCAAGGTTTTTCCTCAAATAATTCCGGAGGAATTTTAGGAGGCATATCAACTGGGCAAACAATTACAGCGAATGTCGCCTTTAAACCAACCTCCAGCATTCCTCAAGATCGACACTCAATTAATAGATCAAATAAACCAGTCTTAATGAAGACCAAAGGCCGACATGATCCTTGTGTGGCTATTCGTGCTGTTCCTATAGTTGAAGCAATGATGGCACTGGTGCTAATGGATCACTTACTTAGAGATGTTGCCCAAAATTATTCTGTCAAAAGAAAATAATTAGTTGACACATAAACTTCACTTCAATCTCTCTCGCTTTTATTTTATATATTATTTTTTTGTTGGACTATTTGTTCCTTACTGGGGCTTGTTCCTGACATTTAAGTCATTTACGCCAATCCAAATAGGCTTTATGCTCTCCTTCTTTCAGTTAAGTAGAATTTTTGCACCGAATATATGGGGCTGGCTTGCAGACCGCACAGAGAAACGATCTCTTTGGATTAAGTTAACAGCTTTCTTTGGTTGTTTAGGTTTTTTTGGAATTTTTTGGGCCGACAATTTTTTTGAGGTATTCCTCATCATGATGGCAATGTCTATCTTTACCAGCTCAACTCTTCCCTTAGCTGAGTCCTTAACTTTATCTCACTTGGCAACGACTAATGGACATTACAGTAGAATTCGAGCTTGGGGTTCTTTTGGATTTATTGTGGCCTCTTTTGGATTCGGTTTTGTTTTTGATCTTCTAGGAATTCAACATTTATTAGTTACGCTTCTTATCACTCAGGTGCTAATTTTTATATTTAGCTATGGAGTACCTGAAAAAGCTTACGAAAAAGAGGAGAGTGTTAATTTAAGCTTTTTTAACATTCTTAAAAATAATGAGGTGATATGCCTTTTATCATCTTGCGCTTTGATGGTGACGTCACACGGATTACTATACAATTTCTTTTCCATTTACCTAGATGAGCAGGGCTATACAAGATCTGCTATAGGATTTTTTTGGTCTCTGGGCGTGATTTGTGAAATTATAGTTTTCCTATCTATGCCAAAAATACTCAAATTTTTTAATTTCAAACAGATCCTAATGATCAGTTTGTTTATTGCTGTAATTCGATTTTTTATCATTGGAAATTATGTTGATTTTTTAATTCTTATTATCCTCGCACAGATGATGCATGCATTTACATTTGGTGCATTTCATGTGGCTTCAATTGAAATGGTAAATAAATTTTTTCCAGGCAAAAATCATGCAAAGGGTCAAGCACTCTATAACAGCATTACTTATGGAGTTGGAGGTGCTTTAGGTGGTCTTGGAGGTGGTTTTATCATTCAAACTTACTCAGCATCTAGCGCTTTTTTGTTATCAGCTCTATTTCCATTGATTGGATTTGTTATTGTTGCCTTTGGCATTAAATCAAATAAATTTAATGCAAAGCTATTTTACTAAGAGCTCTGAATCATGGCGTAAGCAGAATGATTATGGATTGACTCAAAATTCTCAGATTCCACAGTATAGGAAGTAATTTTATTATTTAAATTTAAATCTGTAGCGATATCCCTAACCATGTCTTCAACAAATTTAGGATTATCATATGCTTCTTCTGTCACATATTTCTCATCAGGCCTTTTTAATAATCCATAAAGTTCAGATGAGGCATTTTTTTCAACAAGTTCGATTATGTCTTCAATCCAAACGAAATCATTTGTCTCAACTGTTACAGTAACATGGGACCTCTGGTTGTGAGCTCCGTAGTTTGAGATTTTTTTGGAACAAGGACACAGGCTTGTCACTGGAATTATCACTTTAATTTGATTAATAAATTCATTATCTTTAATTGAGCCGATAAAGGTGACTTCGTAATCCAGGAGGCTTTCTACTCCGGATATTGGCGCTCTCTTGTTTACGAAATATGGAAATGTCATCTCTACATCACCCGCTTTACTTTCAAGGCGTACAAGCATGTCTCTCAAGATCTTTTCAAAATTCTTAACACTAATTGTTCTTTCATTCTCGTTTAAAATTTCAACAAATCGTGACATGTGTGTGCCTTTAAAGTTATGAGGCAAATGCACAAACATATCAAACATTGCGACCGTGGATTGATCACCAC
Organism: uncultured Nitrosomonadales bacterium; assembly: GCA_913048465.1. GTDB lineage: Bacteria > Pseudomonadota > Gammaproteobacteria > Burkholderiales > Methylophilaceae > BACL14. Next base: position 13,232 of record CAJWVO010000002.1, on the reverse strand, counting down.
CGGTTTTGTCTTTTACAGATATGGGATGTCGAATGGATTTTATTCCTACCTTATCGATATCCAAGTGGCGCTTGTCAGGAGTATTTTGTACGTCTTCGATTTTGTCTGTAATCTTATTCATGGATGTAAGTCTAACATCAGGTAATTAAGTTCACAATTTTATTTTCTATTGATTCAATATCCAATTGATACGTCTTAAGAATTTCATCTTGTGAACCATGCTCAGGAAAATAATCTGGATAACCGAGAAGAAGAGTTTTATTTTTTAAATGATTTGCGGATAAATTTTCTAAAACTGCAGAACCAGCCCCTCCTGAGATAACGTTATCCTCAAGGGTTACAATAAATTCATGTTCGCTGGCAACTTTCTTAATCATGGCATGATCCAAAGGTTTAGAAAATCGCATATTGATTACAGTGTGATCATATTTTTTAGCTAACGGTAAAATTTGATTGATTAAGGGACCAAAGCAAAGGTAGGCTAATTTTTTTCCATTTCTGATGTTCTCAGCTTTTCCAATTTTTACACTTTTTTGACTTCTAAAATTATTTGTAAAACCCCTGGGATATCTAACAAAACAGATATTCCTGCTTTCATACCCTAAGGTCAGCATCAGTTTTAATTCCGTCTCATTAGTTGGATGCATAATGACTGTATTTGGTATACATCGTATAAATGAAACATCAAAATTTCCAGTATGTGTTGCACCATCAGCACCAACTAATCCAGCACGATCAATTGCAAATAACATGGGGATATTTTGTAATGCAACATCATGAATAATTTGATCATAGGCTCTTTGCATAAAAGTTGAGTAGATTGCTACAACTGGCTTGTATCCATGAATAGCTAACCCAGCTGCGAATGTGACTGCATGTTGCTCAGCAATACCAACATCATAAAAACGTGACGGATATTTTTTAGAAAATGTTGTTAATCCGCTGCCATCTGCCATTGCCGGTGTTACGGCTATTAGCTTTTTATCTTTTTTTGCATAACTCAGTACCCATTCTTCAAACACCTGAGTAAAAGTTTTTTGATTGGCTTGGGATGTACTTTTTTTTGATATTCCATGAAATTTGTTAGGATCTTTTTCTGCAGGTAGGTAGCCATGACCTTTTTTAGTAACCACATGAAGGAATTGTGGACCATTTAATGATTTTATATTTTCAAGCGTATCCACAAGAATATCTATGTTATGGCCATCGATTGGACCGATATAATTAAAACCAAATTCCTCAAATAATGTTCCAGGCGTCACCATTCCCTTAACATGCTCTTCTGTTTTTTTTGCTAGTTCTAGGATTGAGGGTACTTTTTCAAATATTTGTTTACTGGTTGATTTAATTCCGCCATAAATTTTTCCACTTAATAATCTAGCTAGGTAGTTATTTAGTGCTCCAACATTTTTTGAGATGGACATGTCATTGTCATTGAGTATGACTAGAATATTGCTTTTTGATTCTCCGGCATTATTTAAGGCTTCAAAAGCCATACCGGCAGTCATCGCTCCGTCACCAATAATTGCAATCGATTTATTATTAGATTTATTTTTAAGCATTGCCTCAGAAATTCCAAGAGCAACTGATATAGAAGTACTTGAATGCCCTGTTCCGAAATGATCATGGACACTTTCATCTCTTTTTGGAAATCCTGAAACACCTTTAAACTGCCTTAATGTATGTAATTTATTTTTTCTTCCTGTGAGGATCTTATGGACGTAGGTCTGGTGACCAACATCCCAGATTAAAACATCATCAGGACTGTTATAGACGTAATGAAGAGCTATGGTAAGCTCAATTACACCTAAGTTTGATGATAGGTGTCCACCTGTTTCCTGAACTGAGGTGATAAGAAAATCTTTGATTTCAGCAGCCAATGAAACTAACTCTGATTTGTTGAGATTTTTTAAATCTTTCGGGGAGTCAATCTGATTTAAAATCTTTTTATTTGATTCGGTCATAGATATTGTTAATTAAAAAATTAAATTCATCTGGTAATTCAAGCTTAAATGATATTTTATCGATTTCTTCTTTGGTTGTATTAATGATGCCTAATAATTTTTCTTTTCCATACAGAGAGAAGTAGGTCACTTTTTCTCTCTGGTGATCTTTACCAGGATTTTTGCCAAGTTTCTCAACATCTGATGTTGCATCAAGATAATCATCAACCATTTGATATAAAAGGCCTAAGTTTTCACCAAGAATTTTTAAGTTTTTATGAGTAGAATTTGTTTGTCGAGATATTATTGATGGGATTAGGATACATGTTGAAATTAACATGCCTGTTTTGTTTCTGTGTATTTTTTCAATAATTTTTTTTGTTGGCTTCTTTTTTTCATAGATCATATCAAGCGATTGTCCAAGAACCATTCCTTGCGAGCCAATTGCTGAAGCTAATAAATTGATGCACTTGAGTTTTAATTCGGGATCAATTTTTAATTTATTTGAGCTAAGCAATTCAAAGGCAAGTGACTGTAATGCATCACCTACGAGTAGTGCTTGAGCTTCATCAAATTTTTTATGACAAGTAAGTTTTCCTCTTCTAAGGTCATCGTCATCCATACAGGGAAGATCATCATGAACGAGAGAGTAGGCATGGATCATCTCAATGGATGCACTAAGGGTATTTAAAATATTCTTTGAAATACCGAAATGTTTCCCAAGTGTAAAGAGAAGGTATGCCCTTATTCTTTTTCCACCATTAAAAACGGCATACTTGATTGCTTTATGATTTACGTCATTGGAGTTAGGTATTTGTAGTGAAAGAAATTTATTAAACTCAGATTTAAATGTTAAAAATTTTTTACTCTGGTTCATTAAAATCTTCTAATTCATTCTTACTATTTAAAATTTGTACCTTTTTTTCAAAATTTTTTAAAGATGCTTGGGCTTGCTTAATTAACTTGATTCCTTTTTCATACGAATCAATCGTTTCTTCAAGCTTTAAGCTACCGTCATCCATTGACTCTACTATGGACTCAAGCTCCTCAAGAATTTCATCAAAACCTTTATTTTTTTCAGACATCATGTTTCCTTTAAGAAAGATAGAAGGTCAACGACTTGGTCTTCAATAACCTCATGACCCATATTGTAACTCTTGGATACTAAATTGGAAAAATTTAACAAATCAAAAGTATTTTTAGATGTTTGAAAATTGATAATATCGTCATAGATGCCATGAATTTTAAGTATTGGTTTTGTAATCAATGTGTTTTGATAATTAAATTTTGGGACAAAACCAGAAAAGGAAACCACGCCATGAATTTTATAAATCGTTTTAAGACCATAAAAAATTGACAATGCGGCACCTTGAGAAAAACCACCAACATATATTTTAGATGATGAATTAGTTTTTAATTTATCCTCTATGATCAAGTCTAACGCTTTTGATGATTCAATAAAGTCTTCTTCGTTCAAATCATCCAAGTTTAAGCTTTTCATATTAAACCATGCACGCATTTCAAAATTTTGATTAAGCGTTATTTTTCGATATGGTGCGTTTGGGAGAACAACCTCATATTCCTTAAATAATGGATTAGAAAAGAAATGAGCGAAATCACTAGAATCTGCGCCTAATCCATGTAACCAAATAAGTGTTTTATTAGACGCAGAACCAGAATTTATATGAAGCAATATTAAATAGCTTTATTTTGACTCAATAAATTTTTTCAATTCAGGTAATGCTGCATCCACCACTGCGTTCATTGCATTTAAAGCAGATTCATCATCTTGACCTTCTGGGATAGGAGGATTTAGTTTATAAACCCTGTAGAATCTTGCAGTCCACTGAACCTCAGACTCTTTATCATTTCCTCCTTTTGCAACAGTAATATACATATTACAATCAGCAACTGGCACATCACCTTCTACAATTTCAAACTTAATTTTCATTAAGTCATCATCGATGCCTTTTAATCTTTCTAAGACCTTACCACCTTCTTTCAAAGTTAAAGTTCTAAATTTATCTTCACCTTTAACTTCGACTTTTATATCGGATACGAAAGGAAGCCATTTATTTGCGTTATCAAAATCTTTAACCACCTCCCAAACTTTATCTGGGCTAGCAGCAATTTTCACAGATTTTTGAACTTTTTGTGGGGTTGGTCCATGAGCAAAGATAGTGAATGCAAATAAAAGTGATGTGATAAGTAATACTATTTTCTTCATTGATAATCCTTAACATTTTTGAAAACAAACACCATATTACTATATTACAGATTACTTTTAATTATTTTGTCCAAATAAAATTTCCAAAAGAGCGACTTTCTTTTCCGGTAGGAATATTCTTTATGATTTCTAGACTATCTAAATCGAATACGCTGATGGAATTTGACCCCCAATTTGTAACAATTAATTGATTGTTTAAAGAATCAATGCCAAGATTTTCAGGAACCTCACCAGTTCTGAGTGTTTTTTGTATAGAAAAGTCAGCTTTATTTATTACACTGACAGAGTCATCTTGAGTGTTTGTTACAAAAAGGTACCCTTCAGAAGAAATAATGTTATAAGGATGATCCCCAACATTAAATTTAAATGATTCGAAAGTATTTAAGTCTATTTTTGAAACATCGTTGGAGTAAACATTCACAGAGAATATAGAGTTATCTGATAAGAAAATTCCAAAGGGGTGGTCACCAACCTCAACAGTTTGAACAACTCTGTTGTCTTGAATAATTGTTAATAAATTCTCATCTCTATTAGAGATAATAATCAGGTCTCTTTTTTTGTCATAGATGATTCCAGATGGGGTTAAACCAACTGGGATCACACCAATTCTTTTCCATGTATTGGTATCATAGTAATACAACTTATTTTCATACCATGAGGATATGTAAAGTAAATCTTTGTCCTCAATAAAAACAATTCCTAATGGCGTAAAACCCAAATCTACTGTATCAATAATCTTCAGGCTATCTAGATCTATTAACTCCATGGATTCATTTTTTGTATTAGAAATTATTGCTAAGTTATTTTTGAGAATCTCAACTGCTAACGGCCCAGGCTTTGTATGTATTGTTTTTATGACATTTAATTTTTGTAAATCAACAATGGATACCGTATCCTCACCTTGGTTAGTAATAATGGCAAAGGACTGTTGTTGACAGCCCTGAAAGATAATAAGTGTTATTAAAAGAATAAAAATTTTCAAAAAATTATTTATCAATGTCGATTAGTATGAAAAAATTAGATAATAAAATTACATTTAATTAAAGTTTAACAATGATTGATGAAGATGGATATAGGCCGAATGTGGCTTCAGTAATTATTAATAAAGATAATAAAATTCTCTGGGCCAAGAGGGTTGATGAAGATAATTGGCAATTTCCTCAAGGGGGGATCCAGAAAGGTGAGACCCCAGAGCAAGCCATGTATCGTGAAGTATATGAGGAAGTTGGCCTGAAAAAAAATAGTTTTGAGATACTGGGAAGATCTGCTGATTGGTTAAAATACGACGTTCCAGAGAGGTTTATAAAAACCTATTGGCAGGAAAGGTATAAGGGACAAAAACAAATTTGGTTTTTACTAAAATTTATTGGATCTGATGATTTAATTAATTTGAACCTGCATGACTCACCTGAATTCGATGATTGGAAATGGGAAAACTTCTGGTACCCTCTTCAGGATGTAGTAGATTTTAAAAAAGAAGTATATTCGGCTGCTTTAAATGAATTATGGCAATTTGTTGAAACTAAAAATTAAATTTCTGCAAGAATATCCACAGAATTTTTTACTTTTTGTCCCAACTTAACTTTTACTTTAGAGTTTATTGGAATGTAATGATCAACTCTTGATCCAAAACGAATAAAACCATATCGATCACCTTGTTTTAATTCTGATCCTTCATTTGCATAACATAAAATTCTTCGAGCAATTAATCCAGCTATTTGAACAGAGGTAATGATTTGATTTTTGGGTGTTTTGATTGTAATGGCACAATGCTCATTTTCACTTGATACTTTATCAAGAGCAGCATTAAGAAATTTTCCAGGCTTGTAAATTTTATTAATTACTTTTCCTGAAATTGGAGCCTTATTCGAATGTACATTAAAAACATTCATAAACACGCTAACTTTTATCGCTGCTCTTTTATTATAGGGGTCATTTGTTTTTTCAATAGCAATCACTCTCCCGTCTGCTGCAGATACAACTTCGTTCGATTCAGCAACAATTTTTCTTTGTGGATCTCTAAAAAATTGAATTACGAATAAACAAAGTATTCCCGTAAACCAAATGGCTATTGAATTAATAGAATAAATTGAAATTAAAAATAAGAAAATTGTGAGGGCAACAAAAGGCCAACCCTCACGAGCAAGAATAGGATAATTTTTGTTCATTAGTTTTTAGATTGATCAACTAACTTATTTTTCGCAATCCAAGGCATCATTGATCTCAATTGAGATCCAACTTTTTCAATTTGATGATCAGCATTTTCTTTTCTATGGATTGTCATTTCAGGGTAACCATCATTACCTTCATCAATAAAACGTTTTGCATAAGTCCCATTTTGAATATTTTCTAATGCTTTTTTCATTGCTTTTTTAGATTCAGCATTAATCACTTCTTTGCCAGTGACATATTCTCCAAATTCTGCATTATTAGAAATTGAATAATTCATGTTAGCAACTCCACCTTCGTACATTAAATCAACGATTAACTTCAATTCATGTAAGCACTCAAAGTAAGCCATCTCTGGCGCATAACCGGCTTCTGTTAAGGTTTCGAAACCAGCTTTTACAAGCTCAACTGCTCCACCACATAGAACTGCTTGTTCACCAAATAAGTCGGTTTCAGTTTCTTCCCTAAAGTCTGTTTCAATCACACCACCTTTAGTTCCTCCATTAGCCATAGCGTAAGAAAGTGCTTTATCTTTAGCTTTTCCAGATTTATCTTGATAAACAGCAATCAGTGTAGGAACACCTCCGCCTTTAAGAAATTCTGATCTTACTGTGTGTCCAGGACCTTTTGGAGCAATCATGATTACATCAACATCATCTTTAGGCGCAATAAATTTATAGTGCACATTAAAACCATGTGCAAAAGCCAGCGTTGCATTCGGTTTTAAGTTTGGTTCAATTTGTTCCTTATAGATAGTTGCCATAGTTTCATCTGGAATAAGGAGCATTACGATATCAGCATCTTTAACAGAATCTGCAACTTCTTTTACAGCATGACCTGCATTTTCAGCTTTAGCCCATGACGATCCATCTTTTCTAAGACCAATTGTGACGTTAACACCAGAGTCTTTAAGATTGGCAGCATGAGCATGACCTTGTGAGCCGTAACCGACAATAGTTACATTTAAATTTTTTATGATGTTTAAATCAGCATCTTGATCGTAATAAACTTTCATTTTCTTATCCTAAATTAAATTTTCAGTATTCTATCACCTCTACCAATTCCTGATGCTCCAGTTCTAACAGTTTCAACAATTGCTGATTTGTCTAAACTATCAAGATAAGCATCTAATTTAGTAGATGATCCAGTAATTTCGATTGTAAATGTATTATCAGAGACATCGATAATCCTCCCTCTGAAAATATCACTAATTCTTTTCATTTCTTCACGGTATTGGTGACTTGCTTTGACCTTTACAAGCATTAATTCTCTTTCAATATGTTTCCCGTCATTTAAATCTAAAACTTTGACAACATCAATTAATTTATTTAGTTGTTTAATTATTTGTTCGATAATTTCATCGGAACCCGAAGTGACAATAGTCATTCTTGATAAGGAAGAATCTTCAGTGGGAGCTACCGTTAAAGACTCGATATTATAGCCTCTAGCTGAGAAAAGTCCGGCAACTCTGGATAGTGCACCAGCTTCGTTTTCCATCAGTAAAGAAATGATATGTCGCATTATAAGTCCTCAGATAGGATCATCTGAGACAATCCCTTGCCATTTGGCACCATCGGGTAAACATTTTCAGTCTGGTCAGTAAGGAAATCTAGAAAAACCAAACGTTCTTTATTTTTTTCAGAAAAAGCTTCTTTCAGAGCATCAGTGACTTCTGAAGGCTTTTCGATTTGTAAACCAATGTGTCCGTATGATTCGGCTAGTTTTACAAAATCAGGAAGGGCGTCCATGTATGATTCTGCATAACGATTTCCATAGAAAAATTCCTGCCATTGTCTGACCATCCCCATATATCTATTATTTAGATTAATAATTTTTACTGGCAAATGAAACTGTTTGCAGGTAGATAGTTCTTGAATACACATTTGAATTGATGCTTCACCCGTTATACATGCAACTTGAGCTTCAGGGTGGGCTAATTGTGCTCCCATGGCGTAGGGAAGCCCAACCCCCATTGTTCCTAGACCACCTGAGTTAAGCCATCTGCGGGGTTTGTTGAACGGATAGTATTGTGCAGCCCACATTTGGTGTTGACCTACATCTGATGTAATAAATGCATCACCATTGGTTACCTTATGTAGCTCTTCCACTACATACTGAGGTTTAATAACTTCATCACTGTTTTTGTAAGAGAGTGATTTTTTAGCTTTCCATTCATCAATCGTTTTCATCCAATCAGATTGGATCTTTTTATCATGGTTTTTTTCTAATGTTGAATAAATCTCGTTCATATCCTTAAGAACGCTTTTGACATTACCAACGATTGGAACATCAATCTTAACTCTTTTGGATATTGATGCTGGATCGATATCAATGTGAATAATTTTTCTTGGTTTTGATAAAAAATGGTCTGGGTTTCCAATAACTCGATCATCAAATCTTGAGCCAATGGCAATTAATACATCACACTCTTGCATGGCCATATTTGCTTCATAGGTTCCATGCATACCAAGCATGCCTAAGAATTGTTTTTCATTGGCAGGAAACCCACCCAATCCCATTAAAGTACTTGTAACTGGAAATCCTAATTTTTTAATAAGCTTGGTTAATTCTTCAGAAGCATCTCCTAAAACTACTCCTCCGCCAGTGTAAACCATCGGTTTTTTTGATGAAATCAATAATTCGAGTGCTTTAGTAATTTGACCTTGGTGGCCTTTTTCAACAGGGTGATATGATCTTAATTCAATTTCAGATGGATATTCAAAGACGGATTCTTCAGCAGTGATGTCCTTAGGAATATCAACTACAACCGGACCAGGCCTTCCGGATCTGGCAATGTGAAAAGCTTTTTTAATTGTTGGCGCAATGTCTTCAATTTTTTTAACTAAGAAATTGTGTTTGACACAGGGCCTTGTGATTCCAACAGTGTCACATTCTTGAAAAGCATCTTGGCCAATCGCATGAGTTGGAACCTGACCTGAAATGATAACCATAGGAATTGAATCCATGTGGGCTGTGGCAATACCTGTTACAGCATTGGTGGCACCTGGTCCAGATGTGACGAGAGCTACACCCACCTTTCCAGTCGATCTGGAATAAGCATCAGCCGCATGCACAGCGGCTTGCTCGTGACGAACTAGTACGTGTTTGAATTTTTTTAATTGGAAAATGGCGTCGTAAATATTTAGAACCGCACCACCTGGATAACCAAAGACAAATTCTGTGTTTTCTTTATGCAAGGAGTGAATAACAATTTCAGCTCCGGTAAACTTTTTTGCGCTCATGTTATGTTTTTAAACCAAACCGCTAAAATAACCTATTTGCATGGGTTTGGTCAAGTGGAACGTGACTTTTTATCTTCAATTAACATTGAAAAATCAATAGCTTGAATGTTTTTTGTCAAAGGTCCAATTGATATTCTTAATTTACCTAATTTAGCAATTTTTAGTACGGTTTTTTGAGTCACATTTCCAGAAACTTCAAGAATTGTATTTTTGTTTGCCATATCAATAGCTTTTTTAATGTTTGAATTAGAGAAGTTGTCTAGAAGTATATTTTTTACAGAATATTTGAGGGCAGTTTTTAGTTGATTTAAGTTTTCAACCTCAATTTGAATTGAATTAGTGAGATTTTTGGTTTTAATTTTGTTTAGCAATGTTTCAAAAGTACCATTTGCTGAAAAATGATTTTCTTTAAAAAGGGCCACATCAAAAAGCCCCAGTCTCTGATTTCCACCGCCTCCAACTTTTACAGCATATTTTTGTGAAAACCTCATTCCGGGTATAGTTTTTCGGGTGTCGTAAATTTGTGATTCAGTCTTTTTAATGATATTTACAAATTGATTGGTCAGCGTTGCAGTTCCAGAAAGAGTTTGAATAAAATTAAGACACACTCTTTCAATGGATAAAATTTCTCGAGTAGATCCATTTATTTCACAAATGCAATGACCTTTTTGAATAAAGTCACCATCCTTCACATGCCATTTTATTTTTGAATTTTTTTGCTTTTTAACAATTTTATCAAGCCATACTTTCCCGCAAAAAATGGCATTTTCATTACAAAAAATTTTAGCTGTACTTAAGGAATTTTTTTCAATAAATTTGGAAGTAAGGTCACCTTTGCCAATATCCTCATTCAAAGCATTAAGAATATTACGATTAATTTCATTTTCAAGTAATGTTTTAAAAGAAATATTCATAAAAATTATTGAAAACTATTAAATCCAGATTTAATCACAGCGCCACCAAGACAAATATTGCTGTCATAAAAAACAATATATTGACCTGGGGTGACAGCCCATTGTTTTTGACCAAAAAAGGAAACCAATCCATCTGAATTAATTTCATTTATTTGGCATGCGGCATCAGGCTGCCTGTATCTAATTTTTGCACCAATGACACGTTGTATTGGAAACGAATTCGAGATGGTGTGAATTTCTTCAGCCTCTAATGCATCATGATATAAAGCTGGGTGGTTTTTTCCTTGAGCAACAATTAACTGATTTTCTTTCATATCTTTTTTGGCAACAAACCACGGCTCACCACTTCCAGAGGATGTTCCACCAATTCCTAGACCTTGTCTTTGTCCAACAGTGTAAAAAGTAAGACCGTTATGCTTTCCAATATTTTTTCCATCAACTGTGACAATATCGCCTGGATTTTTTGGTATAAATTGATTTAAAAATTCCGCAAAAGGCCTTTCTCCTATAAAACAAATCCCTGTTGAGTCCTTCCTGTCATGGTTGTGTAAATTATTCTCTTTAGCAATTTTTCTGACATCCGATTTTAATATTTTTCCTAAAGGAAAAATTGACTTGGATAACTGTTGTTGATTAAGTTTATGTAAAAAGTAGCTTTGATCTTTTGTAGAGTCCATACCTTTCAAAAGATAAAATAAACCGTCTTTTTCTGCAACATCTGCATAATGCCCAGTTGCAATATAATCAGCACCAAGTTGCATTGCATGATTTAAAAAAGCCTCGAATTTAATTTCTGAGTTACACAGAATATCAGGGTTGGGAGTAAAGCCTTTTTTTAAACCATCTATAAAAAGATTAAATACTTTTTCTTTATATTCTTTTGCAAAATTAACAATTTCAATGTCGATACCAATTTTCTCAGCAACACTTATGGCATCAATTAAGTCTTGCTTACTAGAACAATACTCATCGTCATCATCTTCTTCCCAGTTTTTCATAAACAAACCGCGTACATTATGTCCCTGTTGTTTTAGAATATGTGCAGTAACTGCAGAATCAACCCCTCCAGATAAACCAACAATAATGTTCTTTTTTTTCATTGATTAATTTTTATTTTCTTGGTTTATTTCAAGCGCTCTGCTGTGTGCATTTTTTACCGCTTGATTAAAGATTTCTTTTAAATTTCTCTCATCGAATGTTTTTATTGCTGCCTCTGTTGTACCGCCTTTAGATGAAACATCTTCTATTAACTTATCAAGATCATCAAGATTTTTTTTAGCAGTAGCACAAGCGCCTGCAAATGTTTCATAAACCAGCTTCTTAGATTCTTCTAGTGGAAGGCCAATTTTATTCGCTGCTTCAATAAATGACTGCATTAAGTAAAAAACATATGCCGGGCCACTTCCCGAGACAGCAGTCGATTGATCGATCATTGATTCATCATCAAAAACAATATTATGACCAATGCTAGAAAATATGCTGTTAATAATTTTTCTATCCTCAGGTTCAATGAGCCCATCGAAATAGATAGCGTTAATACTTTTGCCCTGAAATGCATTTAAATTAGGCATAACCCTAACTAGCTTTTGGTGTCCGTTAAGATGGTTCTTTATTGTGTTTAGTCCTATACCTGCAGCGATACTAATTACAACGGATTCTTTTACATTAAGGTTTTTACACGCCACAGCTATATCTTTAGGCTTAACAGATAAGATTACAATATCGGTTTGAAGATGATCTAGATCATCGATAATTTCAACTTTTAGTTCTTGTTGAATCTTATTTTTTAGTTCTTTATTTTTTTCTATCACGTATATGTGAAATTTTTGTTTTGACGCACGAAGACCAGAAATCATAGCTTGCGCCATATTTCCACATCCAACAAATGTTATTTTTGTCATATACGTTCTCCGAAAATTTTGGATCCAACTCTTATCATTGTCGAGCCATAATCCATTGCTAAATGATAATCATTAGACATTCCCATAGATAATGTGTCAACGGTATGAAAACGCTCTATCAAGGAAATATAAACTTTATTTAAAAGCGAAAATTCTTTTTCTAAGAGATTTATATTTGAGGTATTGCTTGGAATAGCCATAATTCCTCTAAAACATAGGTAATCATCACTTGGATCAATACCATTTAAAATTCCATCAAGATCATTGATGTTTATACCACTTTTTGTATTTTCTTTACTTATATTAATTTGGATTAGAAAGTTGATTTTTTTCCTTAAACTATTCGCCTCTTTTTTTATTCTTTCATATATTTTTAAGCGATCAATGCTATGAACCCAATTAAAATGTTCTGTTATTAGCTTTGTTTTATTGCTTTGTATCGGGCCAATAAAGTGCCAAATTAGTGAAGAGTTTGAAATAGTTTTAATTTTATTCACTCCCTCTTGTACATAATTTTCTCCAAAATCTAAGTGGCCATAATCGATTAATTTGTTAATTTTTTCAATCGATTGTTTTTTACTCACAGCAATTAAGCTGATTTTTCTATTATGATTTTCTTCAAAAATCTGTATTTCTTCTCTTATGCGACTATAGTTTTTAAAATCCATACGTAATTATAAAAAAAAACCAAGCAAATGCCTGGTTTTTAATAGAGATATGTTTTATTTGATTATTTCTTAGCTGCTGGTTTTTTCTTAGCTGCTGGTTTCTTAGCTGCTGGTTTCTTAGCTGCTGGTTTCTTAGCTGCTGGTTTTTTCTTAGCTGCTGGTTTCTTA
>CAJWVO010000001.1 GCA_913048465.1 uncultured Nitrosomonadales bacterium | reverse complement strand
GCTAAACCTGCAGCTAAGAAAGCAGTGGCTAAACCTGCAGCTAAGAAAGCAGTGGCTAAACCTGCAGCTAAGAAAGCAGTGGTTAGTGGTAATAAAACCTTTAAAAAATATTCAGGTAAAGCAAATGAAAGCTACATGAGTAAAAATCAAATAAAGCATTTTAAGGACATATTAGCTGATTGGAAGAAAGAATTAAGTCATGATATTGATAAGACAGTTTCGCACATGCAAGATGAACTAACTGCATACGCTGATCCGAATGATCGAGCTAGTCAAGAATCAGATATAGCACTCGAACTTCGTAACCGTGACAGAGAAAGAAAGCTCATTAAAAAAATTGAACAGACCATAAGAAATATTGATAATGATGATTATGGTTACTGTGAACAGTGTGGCGAAGAAATTGGTCTGAATCGACTCCAAGCCAGACCGACTGCAACTTTATGTATTGATTGTAAAACACTCGATGAAATTAGAGAAAAACAGATGGCAAAATAAAAATAATAGATAATAAAAAAGGGGCTTTTAGCCCCTTTTTTATTCTTCTTCAGATTCTGCAGGTTCTTCTGGCTTCTCAATCAATGCTTTTGCACTAACTCTTACCTTACCTTTTTGATCAACCTCAATCACTTTTACTTTAACTTCATCACCCTCAGATAAATGATCCTTAACAGATTTCACACGCTCATGAGCAATTTGTGAAATATGCAACAATCCATCTTTTCCTGGAATGAGTTGAACGATTGCACCAAAGTCTAAAATTTTAACAACTTTACCGTCGTAGATTTGATCAACTTCCACGTCAGCTGTAATTTCTTTAATCCGATCAATAGCACGCTGACCTTCCTCACCTGATGTACATGCCACCTTGACCAGACCGTCATCTGTAATATCAATTGTAGTATTAGTTTCTTCTGTTAAAGCTTTAATAACTGCTCCGCCTTTTCCGATCACATCTCGAATTTTATCTGGATTAATATTCAAGGTCATGATTCTAGGTGCATACTTTGATAACTCAGTTCTGCTAGATTTTAGAGCCTTTTTCATCAAACCAAGAATATGCTCTCTTCCCTCTTTTGCTTGTTTAAGGGCGACCTGCATAATTTCAGTCGTGATGCCATCAATTTTAATATCCATTTGAAGCGCTGTAATACCATTCTCTGATCCAGCAACTTTAAAGTCCATATCACCCAAATGATCTTCATCACCTAAAATGTCTGTAAGGATTGCGACTCGATTGTCTTCTTTAATCAAACCCATTGCTATACCAGCAACATGAGATTTTAATGGAACTCCAGCATCAAGCATTGCCATACATCCACCACAGACTGATGCCATTGAACTTGAACCGTTTGATTCCATAATTTCAGAAACAAGTCGTATGGTGTAATCAAAATCTTCTTGCTCTGGAAGAACAGCCAATAATGCTCTTTTGGCTAAACGACCATGACCAATTTCTCTTCGCTTCGGAGATCCTACTCTGCCAGTCTCTCCAGTTGAAAATGGAGGGAAGTTGTAATGCAGCATAAATCTATCTGTGTACTCACCTTGAAGAGCGTCAATAATTTGGGCATCACGAGGTGTGCCTAAGGTCGCTACTGCGAGCGCTTGTGTTTCACCTCTGGTAAATAAAGCTGACCCATGAGTTCTAGGTAAAACACTAGTACTAATTTCAATTGGTCTCACTGTTCTTGTATCTCGTCCATCGATTCGAGGTTCACCATCAAGAATTTTGGAACGTACAATTTTTGCCTCCAAATTGAAAAACTCTTTATTAACCTCATTGACTTCAAGTGTTCCCATATCTTCAGTAATCAATTCAGCCTGAACCTTGTCTTTAATCTCACTAATCTTTTGAGACCTTTCAGATTTTGATTTGATTGAAAAAGCTTTACTTAAGTCTTTTTCTGCAAGCTTGCTAATTTTTGTAATCAATTCTTGATTTGGCTCAGGAGCATTCCATTCCCATGGATCTTTTGCAGAGTCTTTTGCAAAATCATTAATCAATTTTATTACATCTTTAGCAGCCTTGTGCCCTGCTAAAACAGCATCTAACATTACTTTTTCACTGAGCTCTTTTGCTTCAGACTCAACCATTAACACCGCATCTTTAGTTCCAGCCACTACTAAATCAAGTTCTGATTCCTGGAGCTGTGTCTTAGTTGGGTTGATTACATACTCGCCATCCACATAACCTACTTTGGTGGCTCCAATTGGTCCGTAAAATGGAATACCTGAAATAGAAAGAGCAGCCGAAGCACCGATAATTGCTGGAATATCTGCATCGATCTCAGAGTCTGAAGATAAAACCGTAGCAACTATTTGCACGTCATTATAGAAGCCTTTAGGGAAAAGTGGTCTTAGAGGTCTGTCAATTAAACGACAGACTAGAATTTCATTTTCACTTGGCCGACCTTCTCTTTTAAAAAATCCTCCAGGAATTTTTCCAGCCGCATATGTTTTTTCTTGATAATCCACA
Organism: uncultured Nitrosomonadales bacterium; assembly: GCA_913048465.1. GTDB lineage: Bacteria > Pseudomonadota > Gammaproteobacteria > Burkholderiales > Methylophilaceae > BACL14. Next base: position 139,466 of record CAJWVO010000001.1, on the reverse strand, counting down.
GTTAATGGGAAAAAATCTTGGCCTTCTTTAACATTCTGGTTGCCAACCACGGTCACTAAAACAACAGTTTCACCATAACTCACCATTACTGCGCCATCAGCTTGGCGTGCAATTTCTCCAGTTTCAAGTTTTAATTCGTGAGCTCCTAACTTCATGCTCTTTGTTACTTTATTAAACATACTTTTTGACATTTTTTTACTCTCTTCCCAGTAAAAAATTATAAAAAAAGCCGATTAAGCTTTGAGCTTATAATCGGCTTCTTAATAATTTAGTTGATTTGTAATTACTTTCTTAAACCTAAACGCTTAATTAAATCTTGATATCTAGTTAGATCTTTACGTTTCAAATAATCTAATAAACGTCTTCTTTGACTTACCATTGCAAGCAAACCACGACGTGAGTGATTATCTTTAGCATTGGTTTTAAAGTGTCCAGTTAAATAATTGATTCGGTTAGTAAGCAAGGCCACTTGCACTTCAGGAGAACCTGTATCATTGGTACCTTGAGCATACTCTTTAACAATTTTTTCTTTTTCTATAGCCGTAAACGCCATTTGTTTTTTCCTTCATTTAAGAACGGTGTATTTTATATAAAATTGCAAGAAATAACAATGGTTTAAGTTAATTATTTTTACTTCTTATTAATCGAACAGGTTTTATCATTTCACCATCAGAAATACCTATGCCAATAAAAGTTTTTTCGTAAAATAATAAAATTTCACCAGCTTCAATTGCAATATCTAAATTTTGACCATTCAATATATTTCTTGTGTCAGTATTATTTAATTCAATATTAGGTAACTCTAAAAGCTGATAAACAGGTTTTAAGAGTTTTTTTCTTTCCTCTAAAGATAATTCCTCTATCTGTTCAACTGAAAAACTATCTATTTTTTTTATTTTTCCTACCCTGATTCGCTCTAAGTTGGTTAAATAACCTTTTGTGCCAATTTTTTTTGCAATATCTTCACCTAGAGTTCTGATGTATGTTCCTTTAGAACATGAAACCTGAAAAGTAATTTTCTGATTCGTAAAATTGACTAAATCAATAGAAAAGATCTCTATTTCTCTTGTTTTTATTGGAATTTCTATACCCGCTCTTGCATATTCGTAATATGGCTTGCCATTATATTTAAGCGCTGAATATTTTGGTGGCGTCTGCCTTTGAACTCCTAAAAATTCATTGAGGATATTTTCTAAATTACTTGGTAATTTTTCTTCGTCAAATGAATCATCTTTTGATAATTCACCTTCAGTATCTCCCGTAGAACTTTCAAAGCCTAATTTCAATTCTGCAATGTATTCTTTATTACTTTCTAAAATTCTATTAGAAAACTTCGTAGCCTCTCCAAAAAAAATGGGGACTATTCCAGTAGCAAATGGATCAAGAGTGCCACCATGACCTGCTTTTTTTATCTGAAGAAGCCATTTTAATTTTGAAAGTAATTGATTTGATGACCAGCCTTTTGGTTTTATAACTGATATGTACCCTGAATCATTAAGGTCTAATCCTGAAATCATAAAAAATTATTTTTTGAGTGCTGAATTTAATAACTCTGTAATTCGATCATTATGATCAATTGAGTGGTCGTAAATAAATTCTAAATTAGGAATGCCTCTTGTAGTCATTCTTTTTGATAAAGATTGACGAATAAAACTCATAGACCTTTTTAAGGCTTTTTCTAGTTCAATTTGATCATGCTTGGATATAAAGTAAATCTTCGCATGCCTTAAGTCTTTTGATAACTCAAGATCAGTAATAGTGACGTTTGCTAAAGTAGGATGTTGAATCTCGTACTGCAAAATTTCAGCAATTTCTTTTTTTATCTGCTGGCCTATTTGATTAGAACGAGGATAATCTTTAGCCATTTTTATTGAAGTTTTCTAGCAACCTTAACAATCTCATATGGTTCAACAACGTCACCAACTTTTATATCATTAAAGTTTTTAATAGATAGACCACATTCAAAATTTGATTTTACTTCTTTCACATCATCTTTAAATCTTTTTAAAGAAGACAGTTCTCCATCATAAATCACAACATTATCTCTGAGAACTCTTACTTTTGATTCTCTCTTCACAAGCCCATCAGTGACATAACACCCTGCAATAGTACCAATTTTAGATACTTTATAGATTTCTCTAATTTCAATACTACCCAAGATATTTTCTTTTTCATCAGGTGATAACATACCTGTTAAAGCAGCTTTGACATCATCAACTGCATCGTAAATGATACTGTAGTATCTAATTTCTATATCATTAGATTCTGCCGATTTTCTAGCACCGCCTTCAGCTCTTACATTAAAAGCAATAATAATCGCATTTGAAGCAACAGCTAAATTGATGTCTGATTCATTAACAGCTCCAACGGCATTATGTATGACATTGATTCTTACTTCATTATTTGATAATTTTTCTAATGAACCTTTTAGCGCTTCAAATGAACCTTGTACATCTGATTTAATAATTAGTGGTAAGGTTTTCACATCGCCCTCGGCCATTTGATCAAACATATTTTCTAATTTTGCTGCCTGTTGTTTCGCAAATTTTACATCTCTAAATTTACCCTGCCTAAAGAGTGCAATTTCCCGTGCTTTTCTTTCATCATTCAAAACAATCACATCCTCACCAGCATTTGGAACGTCAGATAAACCAACAATTTCAACTGGGATGGATGGCCCTGCCTGTTTTATTTGATTTGCGCCCTCATCTAACATTACACGCACACGACCATAGCTTGACCCTGCTAAAAGCATATCACTAGATTTCATTATTCCTGATTGAATTAAAATGGTTGCTACAGGACCTCGACCTTTATCTAACCTGGACTCAACCACAATACCTTTAGCTGGAGTGTTTACTGGTGCTTTTAATTCCAAAATTTCGGCTTGCAACAAGATTGCATCTAAAAGCTCATCAATCCCTTGACCAGTTTTAGCCGATAATTCCAAAAACATGGAATCTCCGCCAAGTTCCTCAGGGATGACTTCATACGTCATGAGCTCATTCTTTACCTTTTCTGGATTAGCTTCAGGCTTATCGATCTTATTAATTGCAACAATTAATGGAGTACTAGCTGCTTTTGCATGATTAATTGCCTCAATTGTTTGTGGCATAACCCCGTCATCAGCAGCAACAACTAAAACAACAATATCAGTTACACTAGCTCCCCTTGCACGCATAGCAGTAAATGCTTCATGGCCAGGAGTATCCAGAAAAGAGACCATCCCTTTTTTTGTTTGCACATGGTAGGCTCCTATATGCTGAGTGATTCCACCCGCTTCACCTGAGGCCACTTTAGTAGTTCTTATATAGTCCAAAAGTGATGTTTTTCCATGATCAACATGTCCCATTACAGTTACCACTGGTGGTCTTGTTTCTAGGATAGGTTCAATTGACTCATCAGTATCGAGTAAAGACTCAGGGTCATTTTGTTCTGCCTTTTTCGCAACATGACCTAACTCTTCAACCACAATCATTGCCGTATCTTGATCTAGAACCTGATTAATAGTTACCATCATGCCCATGCCCATTAATGATTTAATTACTTCTGCAGCTTTTACGGACATTTTATGAGCTAGATCAGCTACAGTAATTGTTTCTGGGACCATAACATCTTTAATAACTGGTTCAGTTGGAGCAACAAATGTTGTTTCTTGATCTGAAAGATTTTTATTAGATTGTTTTTTATTTTTATTCTTTGGTGATCTCCATCCATCAGGAACAGGATTGGCGTTCTTTGTTTTTAAAACTTTTTTCTTTGGGCCATCTTCCCAATCACTTTTTTTTGTTTGTTTCTTTACTTCTTTATTCTCAGGTTTGTGAATTGTTCCATCTATGTGTTTTTTCGATTCTTGTTTTTTATCTTCTGATTTTTTTCTGTCTTCTGCTTGAGCCTTAATTAAGGCATCATGTCTAGCTTTTTCATCGTCCCTAATTTTTACCTGGTTTTCATCTAATATTTCCTTAGGCTTCTCAATTTCAGGCTCAATTTTTTTAACTTCTGGGGTTTTAATTAATGTTCTTTTTTTTCTAACTTCAACTTGAATCGTTCGAGACTTGCCTGAGCTATCAGTTTTTTGAATTTCTGAATTCTGTTTACGAGTCAGGGTAATTTTATTTTTTGGTTTTTGTGAGTCGCCATGCGATTGTTTTAAAAAAGATAAGAGTGCAGCTTTATCATCCTCAGATAATTCATCGCTAGAATTATTTTTCTTTACACCAGCATTTTTAAGTTGATCTAAAAGTAAATCAACCGGTAATTTTAATTCTGATGCAAATTGTTCAACTGTGTACTGACTCATATTTTCTCCGTTATTCAGTAAACCAAGGGGCCCTAGCAGTCATAATAAGCTCTTTGGCTCTTTCTTCATCAATTTTTACGATATCTAATAACTCATCAACAGCTAATTCTGCAAGATCTTCCATTGACACAATTCCCTTGGATGCAAGAAGGCTTGCTGTATTTTGGTCCATTCCTTCCATTGTTAAAAGATCTTCTTGAGCTTCAGGAACTTTTTCTTCATTAGCTATCGCCGCAGTTAAGATTGCAGCTTTTGCTCTAGATCTTAATTCCTCAATAGTATCCTCATCAAAAATATCCATTTGATTTAACTCTTCAGTAGGAACATAAGCAATCTCCTCTAATGAAGCAAATCCTTCTTTAACAAGAATATCGGCAACTTCTTCATCAACGTCCAGTTTTTCAATAAATAACTGACTAACAGTAGAATACTCCTCCTCATGTTTTTTCTCAGATTCTTCTTCAGTCATGATGTTTAATTCCCAACCAGTTAACTGGGATGCAAGACGAATATTTTGCCCATTTCTTCCTATAGCGAGAGCTAACTGATCCTCATCAACAACAATATCCATACTTCTTTTTTCTTCGTCGACAACAATACTTGAAACTTCTGCCGGAGCCATAGAATTGATTACAAATTGTGCAGGTTCAATCGACCATAAAACAATATCAACCCTCTCACCAGATAATTCAGTTGTCACTGCTTGAACTCTTGACCCCCTCATCCCAACACATGTTCCAACTGGATCTAATCTTTGATCATTGGCCTTAACAGCAATTTTTGATCTTGATCCAGGATCTCTTGAAGCGGACATAATTTCCAATAATCCTTCCTCAATTTCAGGCACTTCAATTTCAAATAATTTAATTATGAATTCGGGTGATGTTCTTGAAAGAATTAATTGAGGACCTCGCATTGATGTCTCTATTTTCAACAATGCTGCTCTGATTCGATCGCCAACTCTTAAGTTTTCTTTTGGGATCATTTGGTCTCTAGGTAAGATAGCTTCTAATTTACCAATTTCAATAATTGCGTTTCCACGCTCCATTCGTCTAATTTGACCCATAACTAATTTTTCATCTCTTGCAAGAAATTCATTAAGCACCTGCTCTCTTTCTGCTTCCCTAACTTTTTGCAATATAACTTGCTTTGCTGCCTGCGCTCCAATTCTGCCAAACTCTTCTGAAGGGATGGGTTCTTCAATGACATCTCCTATCTGTTTGTCTTTAGCGCGATCATCAATTAATAGAATCTCTGCTTCGTCATTTTCAAGACTTTCTTCCTCAACCACAGTCCAGCATCTAAAGGACTCATAAGTACCAGATTCTGGATCTATTTTTACCCGAATATCTGTACCATGAGGATATTTCTTCTTTGTTGCTGATGCTAAAGCTAACTCTAAAGCATTGAAAACAATTTCTTTACTCACATTTTTTTCATGTGCAAGAGCATCAACTAAAATTAACATCTCACGATTCATTTATTTTCTCCAATTTATAAATCTGGGTTTAAACGAGCCATTTGAATTTCATCAAAAGGCACTTCTAATATTTTTTCGTCTGATAACAAAATCTTTATTTTTTTTTCATCAGATCCAATTAATTTTCCATCAAATTTCTTTTGATCATTTATGGGTGAATACAATTTAATTTTAATTTTTTCACCTTCAAATCTCTTATAGTCTGTGAGTTTTATTAATTTTCTATCCACGCCAGGTGAAGAAACTTCTAATCTTGAAAAGTCATAATCCAGCTCAACTGACAAAACACGATTCAAATGATTACTAACTCTCACACAATCATCGACAGATATTAAATTACCGTTATCAATAAAAATTCTAATGAGGCCACTATTATGATTGTGTTCACACTCAACCAACTCATAGCCTATATTTTGTATTGACTCACTTATAATTTTTTCCAAATCCATCACAAAACCATCAAAAATAAAAAATGGGCCTTAAAGGCCCATCTCAAAAAAAATAATTATACTATGAAATATTATAAAAATAAATTTAAATCAATATGTTAGGTTAGTTTTATCTTGCCAAATTTTCTTTTTCCAACCTGAATTAGAAATTCATCAGTGTTTATGCAATATTCCTTACCAATCTTCTCTCCATCAACCCTTATTCCACCACTTTTCATTAATCTCAAAGCCTCCGATGTGCTTGAAACAAAGTTGATGCTTTTCAGAATATTTGGAATAGCTAAGTTATCTTGCTTATTCAGTTTAAATTCTGGAACCTCATCAGGAGCTTGGCCTGATGACCTTTGTTCAAAATCTTTTTTTGCTCTTAAGTACCCATTATGATCATGGAATCTCTCGATAATTTCTTGAGAAAACTCATCCTTGATATTTTTCGGGTTTTCGCCGTCCTGTAAACGCTTTTTCCATAAATTGATTTCATCATTATTTTTTAGAGACAACAGGTCAATATATCTCAACATTAAATCATCAGAAATGGATAGCAATTTTGCATACATCGCCTCAGGAGGTTCATCAATGCCAATATAATTTTTTAATGATTTTGACATTTTGTTAATGCCATCCAACCCCTCTAAAAGTGGCATTGTTAAAATCGACTGCGGTGTTTGTCCATATGCTTTCTGTAATTCTCGTCCCATTAATAAATTAAATTTTTGATCTGTCCCGCCTAACTCAACATCTGCCTCAAGAGCAACCGAGTCATAACCTTGCATCAATGGATACATAAATTCATGAATTGAAATGGATTGATTACTTTTGAATCTTTTGCTGAAATCATCTCGCTCCAACATTCTTGCTACAGTATATTGAGCAGATAGTTTTAACATGCCATCAGCACCTAAATTTTTTAGCCATTCAGAATTAAACACAACATGTGTTCTTTCTTTATCCAGAATCTTAAATACTTGGTTTTGATAGGTTTTGGCATTTTGCTTAACCTCATCCTCAGTCAATGGGGGTCTTGTGGCGTTTTTACCTGTCGGATCGCCAATCATGCCAGTGAAATCACCGATTAAAAAAATCACGTCATGGCCAAAATTTTGAAATTGTCTTAATTTATTTAAAAGAACAGTGTGACCCAGGTGTAAATCAGGAGCCGTTGGATCAAAACCCGCCTTAATTTTTAGCTTTTTTCCAGATTTTATTTTTTCTTCGAACTCTGAATAAACTAATATCTCATCAGCGCCTCGTTTTATTTCTTCTAACATAATTATTTGAGCTTATAAATAAAACATGATTATATAGTCATATTGAGTTAATCTTAAGAGTTAATGCAGTCCAAGTCAGATAAAAAATTATTTATTGGTATCATGTCGGGTACATCTTCAGATGGACTTGATGTAGCGCTATGTTCTATTGATGATAATCAAATTAAAATCATTGATTCCATATCTCAAACATATTCTAAAAAATTACAAATGGAAATTATTGAATTAAACTCACCCTCTTTTGATGATCTTAATAAAAGCAATATTCTTGGAAATAAAATTTCAAATATCGGCATAAAATTAATTGATCAATTATTATTAAAGAACCGCCTCAGGCCATCATCAATTGAAGCCATTGGTTTTCATGGTCCTACTATTAGACATGTACCAATCGATTTTTATAGCCTTCAAATTGGAAACGAATTTTTACTAGCAAATCGTACACAAGTAAAAACTGTTTCTAATTTTAGAAACATGGATATCGCTTCGAATGGTGAGGGAGCACCCTTGATTCCTTTATTTCATAAATATCTTCTCAATACTAAAAATATTAAAAAAGGGGTATTTGTAAATGTTGGTGGATTTTCTAATATTTCTATAGTCAATAAGAACTCAATCAAGGGCTACGATTTAGGTCCAGGCAATATCTTTATGGACTTTTGGATTAACAAAATTAAAAATAAAAAATATGATAAAAATGGTTCATGGGCTAAAAGTGGAGCAGTTTTGGATGATCTATTAAAAGGCTTTTTAAATGATCCATTTTTCAAAAGAAAACCGCCTAAAAGTACAAGTCGTGATTATTTTAATTTGAAATGGTTAACTAAATTTCATCTAAATGACTATAAAACTGAAGATGTGCAAAGAACCTTCTTAGAATTAACTGCTGTATTAATTCTAATGGAACTTGAAAAATTAATTGGTTATAAAGATGTGTTCATTTGCGGAGGTGGAGCAAATAATGACTTGCTTATAGATCAGTTATCAACACGTTCTCAAATAAACATTCATACCACTGAATATCTTGGCATTAATCCAGAGTTAATTGAACCGGCAGGCTTTGCTTGGCTAGCAAGTCAATCAATAAACAATAACAGGTTAAACTATAAAACCATAACTGGCGCTAAAAAAGATAATATCTTAGGCGTTGTTGTACATCCTTAATTCCACATATTTAAATCTAAGTTATAATTATATTCCTTAATTTTTTATATATTTAAGATGGATCAAAAAAAAGCTACATTAACATTACCCGATGGAAAAACCATTGAGCTACCATTTATTGAAGGAAAAATGGGTAAGCCTGCAATTGATATTTCTCAATTATCACAGCATGGTTTGCATACTTATGATCCTGGATTTATGTCAACTGCCTCTTGCGGCTCTGCAATAACCTTTATTGATGGTGAAAAGAGTATTTTACTTTATCGTGGTTATCCAATTGAGCAATTAGCTGAGCATTGTGACTTCCTTGATGTTGCTTATTTGTTGCTTAATGGTGAGCTTCCAAATCAAAATGAAAAAACAAAATATGTATCCGAGGTAAAAAAACACTACCTTCTTCATGATCAACTGAATAGTGTCTTTAGAGGTTTCAGGCGTGACGCACACCCAATGGCTGTTATGGCAGCTGTCGTTGCTTCAAAATCAGCTTTCTATTTTGATGAAATGAATGTTTACAACCGAAACCATCGAAAAATATCAGCTAATAGATTAATCGGCAAAGTCCCGTCCATTGCAGCATGGTCGTATCTTTACAATCTAGGTAGGCCATTTAATTACCCAAGAAATGATTTAAGTTATGCTGCAAATTTCTTAAATATGCTTTTTTCAAGTCCTACACAAGATTATGAAATTAATCCTGTACTAGTTCGTGCATTTGAGAGAATTTTAATTTTACATGCTGACCATGAGCAAAATGCTTCTACTTCAACTGTTAGATTAGTCGGTTCTAGTGGCGCCAATCCATTTGCTTGTATATCATCTGGCATTGCTTCCCTATGGGGCCCTGCCCATGGTGGAGCTAACGAAGCAACTCTTAAAATGTTACAAGAGATTAGAAGTGAAAGTCGTATTGGCGAATATATTGAAAGAGCAAAAGACTCAACTGATTCTTTTAGATTGATGGGCTTTGGTCACAGAGTTTATCGCAATAAAGATCCACGTGCAGAAATTATGCGAAAAACATGCCACGAAGTGTTATCCGAGCTTGGTTTAGAGAATGATTCCATATTTAAGCTCGCTTTGAAATTAGAAAAAATTGCGCTTGAGGATGATTATTTTGTAAAGAAAAAGTTATATCCAAACGTTGATTTTTATTCAGGCATTGTCATGAGGGCTCTTGGCATTCCTAACTCAATGTTCACTGCTGTGTTTGCTTTAGCGAGAACTGCAGGTTGGATCGCTCATTGGAATGAGATGTTTGTAGCTGATAATTTAAAAATTGGTAGGCCAAGACAAATCTACAAAGGTCAATTACCTAGGAATGTGTCCTTGGATAGGAATGTTTCTAAAGATTAATTCTTAAACTGAAAAAGATGAGCCGCAACCACAAGTTGTAGTAGCATTTGGATTTCTAATTACAAATTGAGAGCCTTGGACGTTATCCTGGTAATCAATTTCAGATCCTGTCAGATACTGAAGACTCATTGGGTCAATTAACAAGGTCACATTATCCTTAGTCACCTGAGTGTCATCTTCATTGACCGCTTCTTCGAAAGTAAAACCATATTGAAAACCAGAACACCCACCACCGCTTACAAATACTCTTAGCTTAAGGTCTGGTGTTTCTTCTTCAGCAATTAGCTCTTTCACCTTCTTTACAGCATTGTCTGTAAAAATTAAAGGGTCAGGCATTTTTAAATCACTTGTCATCGTTTTTTTCCTTTTTATTAAATGCTTTTTTTAAGGCTTTACTCGTCTTAATTTTAGTAACATTACCGTTTAATACGGCGCCTGTGTGAATTTCAATATCACCGTAAACTATATTTCCATTGACAATTGCTGTTGCATGAAGTTCTAGAAAGTCTTGTGCTTCAATATTTCCTTTTACCTCACCAGCAATAATAGCTGTATCAGTCTTTATGTCACCCGAAATTTTACTTTTTGGCCCCATGATCACTGAACCAGAAGCACCATCGGATAATTTTAAATTGCCATATAATTTACCGTCTAAACGAATACCCCCAGAAAAATTCATACTCCCACGAATATTCATTGTTTCATCGATTAGGGTATCAATTGCATGATTCTTTTTTCGTTTAAACAAATTTATCTCCTCTTTCCGACAATTTTCTCATAAAAAAGAATTTCTTCCTGAAGATCATTATTTTCTTCATTTAATTTCTTAAGCTCATCATCTTTTTTACTCATGGCAACTTCAATTAGCTGTAAATCTAAATTCAATTTCTGAATTTTATCTTTTAAATTTGATATTTCATCGTCTTGTTCATTAATTGTTAACAAATAATTAAATGAATTAGATCCATCAAAAACTTTATATGAAAAAAATACAGTAATTAAGAAAATAAATATTGCAAACGTTAAGGTTTTTAACCATATGGAGCCAACCTTTACATTTGGTTTTCCTTGAACCAGCTTTATACGTCTTTTTCTTTGAATTTTACTTAACATTTTTTATGGACTTAGAGGAAGCAGATTAAGACCAACATCTTCTTGATAATTAAACATAATGTTCATATTTTGTATAGCCTGTCCAGCTGCCCCTTTAACTAAATTATCAATGGTTGATAATATAATTAATTTTTTATCTCTTTTGAACACAGATATTTTACATTGATTTGAGCCTCTCACCATTTTTGTTTTTGGTATTTTATTTACACCCATAAAATGAACAAAAATTGATTGATCGTAAGCCTCAGAATAAATAGAATCGAGCTCTTTTTCACTAGCATCTTCAGTTAAATCAACATAAATAGACGCATAAATTCCACGCACCATTGGGAGCAAATGTGGAACAAATAAAGCTTTAATATCTTTTATATTTGTTATTTCTTTTAAATTCTCTTCAATTTCTGGCTCATGTCTATGTCCTTGAACTGAGTAAGCATTAAAATTATCATAGGCTTCAGCCATCAAAAGATTATCGTCATTTTTTTTACCGGCACCACTTATTCCAGACTTAGCATCAATAATAATAGTTTGTTTATTGATAATTTTTTTATTCAAGAGTGGATAAAGAGCAAGTTGAATTGCCGTTGGGTAACAACCTGGATTTGCAATAATCTTGGCATTTTTTATTTCATTTTTCTTCAATTCAGATAAACCATATACAGCTGTCTCAGCTAATCTCGGACAGGCATGTTTCATTCCATACCACTGTTCCCACAACTGTATGTTTTTTATTCTAAAATCAGCTGCTAAGTCAATTATTCTTTTCTCTTTACTAACTAACATTTCTGCAAAGTTCATCGCAATACCGTTAGGTGTAGCAAAAAATATTAAGTCTGACTGTTCAAAACTTACATTGTCAGGATGAACAAATTTATTTTTAATCTTATTAGGCAGAAATGGAAAAATTTCAGTGACATTCTTTCCATCATCTTGTCTTGAGGTTATTTGATCAATTTCAATATGCGGATGATTGACTAATAACCTCAAAAGTTCTGATCCAGTGTATCCAGATCCACCAACTATTGAAACATGTAATTTATCCATTTGTCGATTATAAATGATTTCCAAAAAAAAAAGCCGCTCGAAAGCGGCTTAAATAAATACGTTAACGCTATCGTTTTGAAAACTGCTTGCGTCTTCTCGCTTTGCGTAAGCCAACTTTTTTTCTTTCAACTTCACGTGCATCTCGTGTTACGTATCCAGCTTTAGAAAGTTCTGATTTTAGTTCAGCATCATAATCTAATAAAGCTCTAGTAATACCATGTCTTACAGCACCAGCCTGGCCAGATTCACCACCGCCAGAAACATTCACTTTGATGTCAAATGTAGTTTCATTTTTGGTTAAATCTAAAGGCTGTTTTAAAATCATCTCTGATGTAAATCTTGAAAAATATTTATCAACTGGCAGACCGTTAATAGATATTTCACCTTTACCTTGTTGCATGAATACTCTAGCAACTGAGCTTTTTCTTCTACCTGTACCGTAATAATATTTACCTATCATAAAATTCTTTCAATTATATTGTTAGTGGTTTTGGCTGTTGAGCACTATGCTCATGCTTGTCGCCAGAATAAATCTTTAATTTCTTAACCATCGCATAACCTAATGGCCCCTTAGGAAGCATACCTTTTACTGCTTTTTCTAATGCTCTCCCAGGAAATTTTTCTTGCATCTGTGTGAAATTTGATGAATATAAACCGCCAGGGAAACCAGAGTGTCTATGATAAATTTTATCCAGAGGCTTATTACCAGTTACTTTAATTTTTTCAGCATTAACAACAACAATATAGTCACCAGTATCAACATGTGGTGTATAAATTGTTTTGTGCTTACCTCTTAATCTGTGAGCAATTGCACTAGCTAATCTTCCAAGAGTAGCATCGGTTGCGTCAACAAGAAACCAGTCTCTTTTGACTTCATGACCTTTAGCTGAAATTGTTTTCATCAGTCTGTACTTCCCAAAAATTTATAAAAGAGCGTGATTTTATTATGTTTTATAGGGTTTTGTCAAACATTAATGGTAAAAAAATCCTAAAATATCCATGCATGGCTTAATAAAAATATAAATGTAACAATTATTCCTAAATAATTGTTTTTCTTAAATAAATTAATATAGTCACCGTCTTGAGTTATGCCAAAAATCAATTCATGAGTCATTTTCCCTATCATGAATGTCACAATGAGGAAGTAAACAATAAAATAGGGTTCATCTTTAATTAAAATGGCATATAAGCTTATGAATGCCAAATAAAAAACAACAATCGCAAGATTTGTGTATTTCTTAAACAATTTAGGAGATGAGTGAATACTTAAGTTTATGTCATCTGCAAAATCTGCTTTAGCATAAATCGTATCGTAAGCCATTACCCAAGAGAAATTCAGGAAAAATAAAATCCAAGACTCTAATGGAAGACTCTGTTGAACATGTGCAAAGACCACCAAAATACTTGAACTAAAGGCTAATCCCAAAAAAAGTTGTGGGATAGGGAAAAATCTTTTGGACAATGGATAAAACATTAGTAAAAAAGCTGAAAGACAAATAATTTGTATTGCATAACTATGCAAAAAAAATAGTAAAGATAGTGCCCCAAAGCTTAAAAAAAGGAAAAAAATAGATGCATTTTTAAGAGTAAGTGCATTTTGTGCCAAAGGTCTATTGCTTGTTCTCTTCACTCTAGTATCGATATCACGATCAAAAATATCGTTAATCACGCACCCAGCTGATCTTGTTAAAATTACTCCGACGCAAAATATTAAAAGATCTTGAAATCTGATCTGACCATCTGAAGATAGGATTAATGCCCATATAGTTGGCCAAAGTAAAAGTAAAATACCTACAGGCTTATCCAGTCTTGCCAATTTGAGATAGTTGTAAAAGTAATTATTCATCATACATTCTTGCATTTTCTAAAAATCCCTCAAACAGAAGAATTTTTTCTTTTCTGTTTGTAAAAAAGGATTGTCTGAGGACTAATAATTTTTCTAATTCAACATTTATTTTTCTAAATCTTTCAGTTGAAAATTGAATCTGTTTTGATTTTGAATATTTAAACTGGCTACGGATATAATTACGACTGAATAAAATACTACCTAATGATCGATTATTTAATTTTTTTAACAAATAAATCAATCTTTTTGAATTATGTAATTCTGTAATGGATCTTGCAAAAATGAGTGGCTTTTTTTTGAAACCTATTAATACATCCCTGACATAAAAATTTTTTGAGACGCCGCCATAAATTTTTTTTTCATACTCACTTATTTTCTGTATATTACTTGAGATCAACTGAATTTCTAAATCACCAAACTGGCTTAAATATTTTGTCAGTGATTTTTTTGATGAAGCAAGTCTTAAAGCCGAATAATTTTTTTTTGACCACATATATTTAAATTCTTAAATAATTTTTATCTTGAAACCAGAATTCAACAAATCTTTGAGCTGCAAGTTTATTGGACTTTATCGCATTTCCTGAATAATCACTCACTTCTTTTACTAAATCAGCATCCTCAACAAGGTTAGCAATTCTTAATCCAGGTACTCCACTCTGTCTTGTTCCAATCATTTCACCAGGACCACGTATTTTAAGATCATTTTCAGCAATTAAAAACCCATCTTGATTTTCATAGATAATTTTTAAACGCTGCTTTGCCAGCTCGCTGAGATTTTCTTTAAAAATTAAAATACATATACTTTTTTTTGCTCCTCTACCAACCCGACCTCGGAGTTGATGTAGCTGAGATAGCCCCATTCTTTCTGCATGCTCAATCACCATAAATGATGCATTGGGAACATCTACGCCTACTTCAATTACAGTGGTTGCAACTAATAACTTTATCTTTTTTTCAAGATACTTTGACATCACTTCATCTTTCTCTTGATCCTTCATTCTGCCATGAATAACGCCCACCATCTCTTTTGGAATAAAAGAAATAAACTCTTCATAGGTATTTACTGCATCAGAGAGGGTTAACTTTTCACTTTCCTCTACTAAAGGACACACCCAATATATTTGATTATCATTGTCTAATTCGTTTTTTAGCATTTGCATTAATTCTTTTCGCCTTGAATCACGCACAAGTTTAGTGACGACAGGAACCCTATCTTTAGGTAATTCTAACAATGTACTTACCTCAAGATCTGCAAAATAACTCATCGATAGTGTTCTTGGAATTGGTGTAGCACTCATCATCAATAGATGGGGTTGATGTCCATCTTTTTTTCCTTTACTCATTAGATCTAATCTTTGCTTAACACCAAAACGATGTTGTTCATCAATAATACAAAGTCCTAGGTTTTTGAAGTAAATATTATCTTGAAATAATGTGTGAGTTCCAATGACATAATGAATTTTCCCTGATTCAATATCATCAATAATTTCATTACGCTTTCTTCCTTTAATACTTCCAGTCAAAAGTTCTACTCGTACATCAGTGCTTTGGAATAATTCCTTAATTTTTTTAAAATGCTGATTTGCTAGTATTTCAGTAGGAGCCATCAAGGCAACCTGATATTCATTATTTAATATTAGAGTTGAAATAATAACTGCAACAATGGTTTTCCCAGAACCAACATCACCTTGAAGAAGCCTATGCATTGCTTTTCCAGATGACATATCGGATTCAATTTCGTGAATAACTTGTTCCTGAGATTCTGTTAAATTAAAAGGAAGGCATTTAAAAATATCATCTTTTAAATTATTATTTTCTAAACTAAATATCTTAGATTTTTGATTTTTGAATTCATCCTTCGATAGTTTTAAATATAATTGCTGTGATAATAATTCTGCATATTTTATATGTTGATGAAATATCGTAGAGAAGCTGTTAAGTTTATTTAAATCACTATCTTTGCTTGGACGATGAATTGTATAAAGCGAGTCAAGCAGATTAACTCCATCTGTTTTAGTTTTATGATTCAATATTTCGAAATTTAAAAGTTTTTGTGAAGAGGCAAACTCTAAAGCTTTATTAATTAATCTATAAATATTTTTTTGCCCCAATCCAGAAGTGACTGGATATATTGGCGTTAAGTTTTCAGGAAGGATAGCTTCTTGAGATTTAAATAATGTAGTTTCAGGATGAATGATCTCTGTAGTAATCAAATTTTTTCTTATATTTCCTGCTGCAAGTACATATTTTCCAATCTCAAATTGTGCTTTTTGATTTGGATAAAAGTGCATATATCTTAATGAAATTTGATCACCATAACCGTCTTCAAGCTGAATTACTAAATTTCTTTTTCCGCGAAAAACAATATCAACATCTATTACTTTTCCAAGCACCTGTGAGAATGCATTATCTTTTAAATCTTGAATATCTGTAATCTTAGTTCTATCTTCGTAGCGCACAGGAAGATGTAGTAAAAGATCAAACCAATTTTGAATATTGAGTTTATTTAAAAGCTTCTCTTGGTGTGGTGTAAAAAAAGATTTCAATAATTAATCAAGCACTAAAAATCCATCCGCTTCAATAAGTGCCCCTTTAGGTAATTGAGCAACTCCAACTGCAGCCCTTGCTGGATAGGGTGAATCAAAATATTGTTCCATGATTTCATTGACCATAACAAAATGACTAAGATCGGTAAGAAAAATGTTTAATTTAACGATATCTGACTTTTTTCCGTCTGCTGCCTCTATCACTGATAATAAATTTTTAAAAACCTGATTAATTTGATTTTCAATCCCGTCGACTAATTCCATCGTCTTTGGATCCAAGCCAATTTGTCCAGATAGAAAAACAATGTTGTTTTTTTTGACAGCCTGCGAATAAGTACCAATCGCCTTGGGTGCATTTTCAGTTGAAATAATTTCTTTTGTCATTATTATCTTTCTTTATTTATTTAATAGTTCCTAATTTAAATCTTGTAATTCTACTTACTTGTTCAATTTTTCTTAAGTTTCTAATAATATCCGCTAAATGTATTCGACTCTTCACTTCAATTAAGAAATTAATTGACGTAAAGCCTCCACCATCACTCTCTTCAGTTGTAAGCTTGTCAATATTAGATTCCATTTCAGCAATAACAGAAGCAATCTTTGCCAAGACGCCCCGTTCATTACTAACTAAAATATCTAATTTAACTTTAAACAATCGATCTGGATTTGGCTCCCATTCAACATCAACCCATTTTTCTGGATCAACTTTAATTTTTTTAATTTCATTACATTCATGGGTATGAATAATCAAACCACGATCTTTATCAATGTAACCTAAAATTGGGTCTCCAGGAATTGGATGGCAACAATCAGCTAAATCTATGGCCATGCCCTCAGACCCTTTAATAGAAATTACATCTAAAAACTTTTCTTGACGTCCAACACTAGATTGACCACTGACAATTGTAGATAATTGATGAGCCACCATAATATTGACTCTTTTTCCTAAAGCAATATCTATTAAAATTTCATCTTTATTCTTTAAATGATAGTCGTGCAGTAATTTATCCCAATGTTTCTTCTTGATGCTGTCTGGTTCAATATGAAAAGCTTTCAATGCCTTATTAAGAATACTGTAGCCAAGTATCACAAGGTCACTTGATTCAGCTTTTTTCATAAAAGCTCTAATTTGTGATCTTGCTTTTCCTGTAATTACAAAATTTAGCCAAGATGGGTTAGGTTTGGCCATCGGGCCTGTAATGATTTCAATATGATCACCCGTTTTCACTTCTGTTCTCAAGGGAACCAATTCATTATTTATTTTACAAACGAAGCAGCTATTACCAACATCGGTATGAACAGCATAGGCATAGTCCACAGCAGTTGAACCTTTAGGCAAAACAAATATTTTTCCTTTGGGAGAAAATACATAGACTTCATCAGGAAAAAGATCTACTTTTAAATGTTCCAAGAATTCAAGTGAGTCTGCACTATCAGACTGGATTTCCAATAATCTTTTTAACCATTGATTGGTATCTTGTTGGAGGCGTGTGACTTGATTTTCTTTGGTTTTGTACATCCAGTGAGCAGCCACGCCGGCTTCGGCCAAATTATTCATCAATAAAGTTCTTATTTGAATCTCCAATGGCATTCCGAATGGACCAAACAGCGTGGTATGTAATGATTGGTATCCGTTTGCTTTTGGAATCGCAATATAATCTTTGAATCTTCCTGGGATGGGTTTATACAGAGAGTGAAGGACACCTAATGCATGATAACAATCCTTGATATCTTCAACAATTATTCTAAATGCATAAATATCCGAAATTTCTGAAAATCCAAGATTTTTTTCTGCCATTTTTTTATGAATACTAGCAGGCTGTTTTTCTCGTCCCAGAATTTCCGCGTTAATCTTTTCTTTTTTTAATTTTTCCTCAACTTCTATGAGAATTTTTTCAACAATTTCTTTACGATTTCCACGAGCAGATGCTATTGCTTTGGTAATTGTTTGATGTCGAAGAGGATGAATATGTTTAAAACACAGATTTTCTAACTCTTGATATATTCGGTTGAGGCCCAGTCGATTTGCAATTGGTGCATAAATATCAACCGTTTCTTGTGCAATACGTCTTCTTTTTTGCTCATTAAGATGTCCCAGGGTTTGCATATTATGTGTACGATCACACAACTTGATAATCATAACTCTGATATCTGATGACATCGCTAAAAGCATTTTTCTAAAATTTTCAGCCTGAGCCTCAACAACATCATTAAAATTTAATTTATCTAACTTGGATAATCCATCAACAAGCTTTGCAACTTGTTTGCCAAATTTTGATTCAACCTCTTTAAGAGTAGCTGGAGTATCTTCGACAACGTCGTGCAAAAGTGCAGCTATAATTGAAGGCCCATCGAGATGAAGATTTGCTGCAATACACGCCACTGAAACTGGGTGCGTTATATAAGGTTCACCACTTCTTCTTTTTTGATCTATATGGCACTCAAAAGCATAATGGTATGCTCTGTATACATCCTGAATTTCACTTTTTTTTAGATAAGTTATTGCTAGTGATAATTTTGATTCAGGATGGTCTGCTGGAATAATGATTGCATCGCCAGTATCTTTAGTTAAAAAATTTGGGTCAGCCAAAATTATTCTCCAATAAGTTTAGAGTGGGGCTGACTGCTCCTCAGGTTCATCTGTGACTTGGCTGTCATCTGAAGAAGATGGTTGATTTCCTGTCAATAATTCTAATCCAATGGCTCCTGCAGCGATCTCTCTTAATGCTAAAACCGAAGGTTTATCTTCATTCACATTTTCAATCATTGATTCAGCACCATTAGCCAATTGACGAGCTCTGATAGATGCAATTAGAGTTAATTGAAATCGATTCGGTATTTTTTTTAAACAATCATCAACGGTAATTCTTGCCATACTTATCCTTCTCTATAAATTATGCTGTAAATAACTTCATTAGTTCACTTACTGTATGTGTTAATTCCTCGTTAATTGTAACATAGTCAAATTCGTTGGCATGAGAGATTTCCTCCTCTGCAGATTGCATTCGTGTTTTTATAACCTCTAATGAATCCTGCTTTCTATCAATTAATCGCTCTTTTAAAATTTCTAAACTTGGCGGCATAATAAAAATACTGACAGCTTCTGGAAAAATTTTTTTGATACTTTGTGCACCCTGCCAATCAATTTCTAAAATTACATCATTACCATTTTCTAGTAATGAATGAACAGATTTTTTTGAGGTTCCATAAAAATTTCCATGGCAATGTGCATACTCAAGAAATAACCCCTCTTCAATCATCTTTTCAAACTCTGTTATTTCAGTAAAAAAATAATCCTTGCCATTCACCTCGGATGGCCTTGGTTTTCTGGTTGTATGGGAAATAGAAACTTTCAAGTTGCTACATTTTTTTAATAATTCTTTGACAATTGTCGTTTTGCCAGCACCAGAGGCGGCGCTAATGATAAATAATTTATTTTTATTTAAGTTTGTCATTCTATATTCTGTATTTGTTCTCGCATCTGCTCAATTAAAACTTTAATATCTACTGCAAGTGATGTAATTCTTGTTGATATTGATTTTGATCCTAATGTATTTGCTTCACGATTTAACTCTTGCATCATGAAATCGAGTTTTTTCCCAACAGGATCTTTACTCTTAAGTAAATCTATAATTTCTTTATTGTGAGACAAGATTCTGCTCAACTCTTCTTCAATATCTGATTTTTGTAAAAAATAAACTACTTCTTGTTGAAGTCTTTGTTGGTCAATGTCGCTATTAATGTCACTTAATTTTTTTATTAATTTCTGATGATGGTCTTTTGCATCGTCTTTATAAAATATTCTGACATTTTTAACATGTGCATTAATAGCATTAACATTTTGCTTTAAAATACTGGATAAATTTTTGCCTTCTCTGGCTCGATCTTTATTAAAATTTTTTAAAACATTACTTAAAGCTTTAAGTAGAGCTTTTTCATTAATATTTATATTTTTTGGTTTTTGATTCAAATTGATAAAATTGATGATTTCATGTGGCGTAGCTGAAAACTCCTGTTTTGATAATAATGCAACTCTTTTCATAATCTTTAAGGCATCTCTGATTTGATCATCAGAATAACTTAATTTACTTTGTTGATTAAAAGACTTAGTGATGCGACATTCAACCTTACCTCTTTTAATTGTGTCACTGAGCAAGGATTTAATTTTTGTTTCTAAATATTTAAGGTCATCATCAAGACGAATATTCAAATCAAAATATCTATTATTTAATGCACGTATTTCAACGGACAAACTTACACTTGAATCAAGTTTAAAGGAGCCGTTCGCATATCCGGTCATGCTATTAATCATATAAATTTTCTCTACTTTGACAAATTAATGAAAATTTTTTTCTCATTTTATCTTTATAATCTTAAAACATAATAAATTAATTTAGGTAACTTATGAGATCAAACAACCGAACTAATAGTCAGCATCGCCCAATCGAAATTACTAGGAATTATACATGTCATGCGGAAGGGTCTGTATTAATTAAATGTGGACAAACTCATGTTTTGTGTAACGTCAGTGTCATTGAAGGGGTCCCTTCTTTCCTCAAGGGTCAGGGCCAGGGTTGGCTAACAGCTGAGTATGGCATGTTGCCTCGTTCAACCTCATCACGTATGCAAAGAGAGGCGGCCAGAGGAAAACAATCTGGACGAACTCAAGAAATACAGAGGCTAATCGGAAGAAGTTTAAGAGCCATGATTGATTTAACTAAGATTGGGGAAAATACATTACAGGTTGATTGTGACGTACTCCAAGCTGATGGAGGTACACGAACTGCATCTATTACTGGCGCAGCATGTGCAATTGAAGATGCAGTTGAATACATGCTAAAAGCTAAGTTAATCTCAGAGTCGCCTATCATAAAAAAAATTGCAGCCATCTCAGCAGGGATTGTGGATTCAAAAGTGCTTGTTGACTTAGACTATGTTGAGGACAGTAATTGTGAGACGGATATGAATATTGTAATGACAGAGGATAAACAGTTCATAGAAATTCAGGGGACAGCTGAAGGTAATCCATTCAGTCAAGATGAGTTAAATGAAATTTTAACTTTGAGCTCTGATGCAATTGAATCTATTTTTCAAATTACACACAAATAATATGACAAAAGTTGTACTTGCCTCAAATAATCAAAAAAAAATAAATGAGATGCAACATTTGCTCTCGGATATTAATTTGGAAATCATACCACAATCAGTTTTTAATATCGGTGAAGCCGATGAACCATATCAGACATTTGTTGAAAATGCTCTAGCCAAAGCAAGGTATGCATCTAAAAAAACTAATTTACCTGCGATTGCTGATGATTCTGGAATTTGTGTTGATCATCTTGATTTTAATCCTGGTGTGAGATCTGCAAGATTTGCACACGAAAACGCCACAGATGATGAAAATTTATTAAAACTCCTTCATGATTTAGAGGGAGTTAAAAACAGAAATGCACACTATTATTGCTCCATTGTTTTTGTAACAACGCCAGATGACCCTCAGCCCATCATTTGTGAAGGTATTTGGAAAGGAAAAATTGTTGAACAGCCAAGGGGGACTAATGGTTTTGGATACGATCCAATTTTTGAAGATTTTATGACAGAAAATACCGCAGCAGAACTAGATCCTCAACTAAAAAATAAACTAAGTCACCGAGGCCAAGCCTTGCAACAATTAAAACTGAAACTTACAATAAAATATGAGTAAAAATAAATGGCCTGTATGGAAGCGAGATGATGGAACAACCGTTTCCTGTACAGAAAAAATTAAAGTCATGAAAGAGAATCTTGATGAGATTAATCAGCTCATGCAGGATGCTTTCGAAGATGGCGTGATTATGGAAGTATCTGATCAACAAATAAGAGATGTTTTCCACGATATAGTTAATCAACTCAATAATCCTTACAAAAATAAAAAATGATAACCACACCACAGTCTGTTGGTGTTTATGTGCACCTTCCATGGTGCATTCACAAATGTCCTTATTGTGATTTTAATTCGCATGAAGCATCTCAAAAAAAGGTGAGATCAATAGAGGAAGAATATGTTGATACTCTGATTGAGGAATTTAATTTTTACCAAGATTTAATCAAAGAACGAATCATTACATCTATTTTTTTTGGTGGAGGCACCCCTAGTCTTATTTCACCCAAACTATTTGAAAAATTTATTAATGCCATCCACAAAAATTTTAACTTATCACAAACTGAAATTACACTCGAGGCTAACCCAGGGACAATTGACATTAAATATTTTCAATCCTATGCCGATTTAGGTATCAATCGAGTATCACTGGGTATACAAAGCTTTAACGATAACCACCTTCAGTCCCTTGAAAGAATTCACTCATCCTCGGAAGCAAAACAAGCCATTAATGTCATAAAAAAATATTTTAATAATTTTAATCTTGATTTGATGTTTGGCTTACCCAATCAAAGCCTGGCTGAATTAAAACAAGATATTGATACCGCCATATCATTTGATCCAAATCATCTTAGTTTTTATCATCTCACGATTGAACCTCAAACTAGGTTCTTTAAATCCAAACCAGAAATTCCTTCAGATGATGATGCTTATGAAATGTTAAGTCTTGTGTTAACAGAATTAGAAAATTCACACTTTGAGCATTATGAGACCTCAGCTTTTGCTCAAACAGGTCATCAATGCAGACACAATTTAAATTATTGGACATTTGGTGACTATTTAGGAATCGGAGCAGGTGCACATTCAAAACTTACGCATGAGAACGAAATTTTTAGAATGGATAATACTAAAAATCCAAAGCAATACATTACAGAGGTAGTCAAACAGAACTTCTTCTCTAATAAAACTTTTATTCATCAACAAGACTTGCCCTTTGAGTTTTTAATGAATGCGCTTCGTCTGAAACATGGTTTTTCTAAAAAAACATATTCTGAAAGAACAGGCTTATCATTTGATGACATCAAATCAAAACTCCATCCATCATTCCAACAAAATTTATTATATGAAGATCATGAGATACTAAAACCGACTGAAAAGGGTGTGTTTTTTTTAAATGAAATACTGCATAATTTAATCTAACAAAGGAAAATTATTATGAAAATAAATAAGATTAATGACGAAATAAGCGTCTCTGAACAAATTCATGTTGATGATTTAAAGATTATTAAGGATGCGGGATTCAATACCATTATTTGTAATCGGCCTGACAATGAATCAGCCGACCAAACTCCTCAAGAGATTATCAAAAATGCCGCTGAATCTGTTGGTCTAAACTATTTTTTTATTCCTATTTTTCCGGGTCAGTTCACTCAACAGGCAGTCGATGAATTCAACGAAATATTTTTAGAAAAAGAGAATAGCCCTATTTTTGCCTATTGTCGGACAGGCACGCGTTCATGCACACTATGGGCGCTTGCGAATCGAGATAAGATGACGGGTAATGAAATTGTAGATCAGGCTAAAGGAGCCGGTTACGACTTATCGCAACTTTTTCTTTAACTGAATTTCTGCCGAGCTAATAGCTTTGTTAACTTGTTTTGGACTGGTTCCACCAATGTGTGACCTCGCTGCAACTGACCCTTCAACAGTTAAAAAATCATAGACATCTTTTTGAATTACGCTGCTAAATTTTTTCAGATCAGCTAATTTAATTTCATGAAGTGACAAATCATTCTTCACGGCATGATTCACTAAATTTGCAACGATTTCATGTGAGGTCCTGAATGGCACTCCTTTTTTAACTAAGTAGTCTGCAAGATCGGTTGCTGTTGAAAAACCTTCTTCAGCATAATGTAACATTTGCTTTTTATTCACTGTAATGTGCCTAACTAAATCAGCATATATTTCGAGACTACCAATGACCGTATCCACCGAATCAAAGACAGGCTCTTTATCTTCTTGATTATCTTTATTGTAGGCCAAAGGTTGAGACTTCATTAGTGTCAATAAACTCAGAAGATTACTATTCACTCTCGCAACCTTTCCTCTGATGAGCTCTGGTACGTCAGGATTCTTTTTTTGCGGCATGATGCTAGATCCAGTACAAAACTTATCTGCAATATCGATAAAATTAAAGAATGGGCTCATCCACATAATTAATTCTTCAGAAAGTCTAGATAAATGAGTCATCAACATTGAAGCATTAAAACAAAATTCAATTGCAAAATCTCTGTCAGAAACGGCATCCAACGAATTCATCGAAATGCCCTCAAATTTCAATTTTTTAGCGACAAATTTTCTATCAATTGGATAGGTGGTTCCTGCCAAAGCAGCTGAACCCAGAGGTAGTTGATTTATTCTTTTTCTTCCATCAAAAAATCTATTCTTATCTCTGTCCAACATCTCATAATAAGCCATCATATGATGGGCAAAACTAATGGGCTGGGCAATTTGTAAGTGAGTTAGGCCAGGCATGTAAGAATTAATATTTTTTTTAGCTAAGCTGACAATATTTTTTTGTAATTTTGTTATCTTTAAAACAACTTCATCTGTGATGTCTCTTAAAAAGAGTCTCAAGTCTGTCGCAATTTGATCATTTCTGGATCTACCCGTGTGGAGCTTTTTCCCAGCATCGCCAATTAATTGTGTTAATTTTTTTTCAATATTTAAATGAACATCTTCATCAGACACACTCCATTTAAATTTTCCCAGCATTATTTGCTCACTAATTTTTTTTAGTCCCTGATCAATTTTTTTAAAATCAGTTGCAGAGATAATTTTTTGTTTTTTTAACATTTCTGCATGAGCCAATGAACCCTGAATATCATAGAGCGCCAATCTTTGATCGAAATCAACAGATGCCGTAAAAATCTGTACTAATTTATCCACCGGTTCATCAAACCTGCCAGACCATTTTTTATTTTGTTCTTTCATAGTCGTAAGTATATATCAAACCCTTTTATACATCACTAATAAGCAAGCCCTATGCTAGAATTTCAGCATGAAAAAAATGATCCGTATCGCATCTCGTGAAAGCCAATTGGCAATGTGGCAAGCCAACTATATTGCTGATCGAATTAGAGAAAAATATCCCGACACAGAAGTCAGCGTGCTAAGTTTTAAAACTCAAGGTGATATTATTTTGGACCAACCTCTTGCTGAGATTGGCGGTAAAGGTTTGTTCATCAAGGAGCTGGAACATGCCTTATTAAGTGATGATGCAGATTTAGCAGTTCATTCTATGAAAGATGTTCCCATGGACCTGCCAGAACCATTTGAAATATGTGCAATTTCTGAAAGAGAAAACCCCAGCGACGCTTTTATCAGTAATAAATATGCTTCACTAGATGACCTTCCACAAAATGCTGTTGTAGGGACCTCAAGCTTAAGGCGCCAGAGCCTGATTAAACATACAAGGCCTGACTTAATTATTGAAAGCCTACGTGGAAATTTACAAACAAGACTGAAAAAACTAGATTCTGGAATATATGACGCCATTATCCTTGCCTCTGCAGGTCTGATCAGGCTTAACCTAGAAAATAGAATTAAAAGCACACTTGATGTGAAACAGTACACCCCATCAGTAGGTCAAGGAGCACTTGGCATTGAAATCCTTAAAAATAAATCTGAGTTAAAAGAATTATTAGATTTTTTAAATGACGAACAAACACAGATTCAAGTCGAGGCTGAAAGGAAGATCAGTAAAACCCTCGCAGGAAGTTGCACAGTGCCAATGGGAGCCCACGCATCCATTAAAAATAATTTGCTCACCATTCAAGCCTTTGTATCCTCTCCGGATGGAATTAAAATGATTCGTGCTACTGATACTGGACCATACACAGAGCATCTTTCACTTGCCAATAATGTAGCTCAGTCACTGATTGATCAGGGTGCCAAAAATATTCTTGGACTTGAGCATGGCTAATTTAATTGCAACCCGATCTAGTTTACAAAATCAATCCATCATAAATTTTTTTACAGGCACTTCTCTAAATGTCATTGATTATCCTTTTATTGAAATTGAGCCTATATCTTCAACACCTGAAATTAAAAAAATTATTGATGACATGCACTTATATTCAAAAATAATTTTTATCAGTTCAAATGCCGCACAATGCTTTAAAATAATTTCAGAACATCACTTAATAAAATTTGCTGATAATGTGCAAATATTTGCAATTGGTCCAACCACAAAAAATGAATTATCTTTTCTAAATAAGAAAATTTTTTCCCCGATTGACCAATTTGACTCAAAAACACTCCTTGAGTTATCTGAAATGCAAAATGTGACAGATGAGTCAATATTGATTGTGAGAGGCGTTGGCGGTAAAGAACTATTAAAAAACGAGTTAGAAAAAAAACAAGCCAATATAGCCTACCTGGAGTGTTACCAGAGAATCTTTAAACTGATAGATTTCAATGTAATTGCTAATTATTCACAAAAGGAAACTTTGTATATTTTGATTACAAGCTCACAAATAGCACAACATTTTATTGATCAGCTTGGATTGTTTGAAAATCCAGATCAAATTCACTTTGATAACATTAGCTTCATAGTAAATCATGAAAATATTGCAAAAGAGTTATCAGTGTTTGAGTGTGATATAAAAATCACGCCCACTTTGGATCCTGAAAAATTACAATCTTTATGTATTGATTAGGATTATTTCGGCGCAAAGGTAAATGCATCTGAGTAGAAGCTATTGGGATTTAAACCGGCTTCGACAAATTCTTTATATGCCACCTCAATCATTCCAGGGGCACCACAACAATATACGTCAAATGAATCCAATGGGCCTAGATCTTTGATTACTTTTTTATGCACTAAACTTTTTTCTTGTCCATTTACAACTTCTTCAGAATATATATTTATGGCCTCAAAATTATTAATATTTTTTTTCCAATTCTCAACAACCTCATCTTGATATAAATCTTTATGAGTCTTGAAGCCTCGGTATAGATATATTTTTCTTTCCTCCCCAGCTCGATAGTAATCATTAATGATTGATTTTATTGGGGCAAAACCAGTTCCACCGGCAACAAAAATGATTGGTCGATCGGATTCTCTGAGGAAAAAGTTTCCTATAGGCGCCTCAATGCGATGGATACTTTTTTCTTTCATCTCATTAAAGACATAGTTGGTAAATGTACCTCCTTCAATTAAACGAACATGCAACTCAATCAAATCATCGCCCGGTGCATTGGCCATTGAAAAGGCTCTTCGTGCTCCATCTTTTAAAATAAATTCAAGGTATTGTCCTGCTTTAAATTGCAAATTTTCACCTGCAGGCAGCTTTAATAGAATCTGCATGACATCATGATTTAGCAAGTTTAATTTTTCGACCCTGACGGGTGTTATTCTTTTTGGAAATTCATCAAGTTTTTTTTCAACTAGGCTTGCTATTGTGACATCACTCGTCGCATAAGTTTTACACAATAAAAAGTTCTGCTCACTCTTGTCTTGGTCAGTGAGTACTCCTGGCATGATATCTTCATGAAAAACCTCACCTTTGATAATTGTTGCCTTGCATGATCCACATGATCCACTTCTACATCCATAAGGTAGCGTTATTCCAGAGGATATTGCCGCTTCAAGGATGGTTTGACTTGGCTTTATTTCAAATTCAATGCCATCAACTTTTCCAACATACATTAATCGTCATCCTCTTTTTTAAACTCACCCTCAATCACCGAATCATCTTTTTGTTTTTTTTGATTAAAACGATTTTGCATTTCTTGAAATAAATTGTCGTTTGGATTTTTCGATGGCATAACAAGCAATATTATGGCTATCAAGTCAGTGACGATGCCTGGAAAAAGAAATAGTCCACCAGCTATCATATTTTTTGCTGTGCCCATGATCATCTGAAATGGCGAACCAGCACTCTGAAATGAATTCATCATTCTAAAGAGAAGCTGGGACTTTTCTTCTTTTATCATTCTCCAGCCAAGCACACCAACTACAACTATATATAGAAAATACCACCACCCATACAATGAGCCTAATTTAAAATAGCCCCATATTTCTATAAACGGAACCAATATTAACAACCAAATACCTATAAATTTCATGATGTTAGCTTTCCTATGAGATAATGGTCTGAACCATTTTTCTTTTGCAAGTCATATTTCAGACATGACCAGATACTTAACCTTATTCTTTTTTATTTTAGCACCCTGGCTTTTATATGCGGATGATTTTAATGATTTAAAGTCATTAACAAAAAATGCATATAAAATTTTAACGGTTGAGGAGGCGTTTCCATACGAAATTTCTATATCCCCAACCAATAGTTCTATCTCAGTCCAATTTAATACTCAACCGGGCCACTATCTTTACCAATCTAAATTTAAATTTTCTTCATCAAGCAATACTGATTTCCAATTTAATTTTCCCGAAGGTAAAGAAAAGGAAGATGAGTTTTTTGGCAAACAAATTATTTATGACCAGCCACTGGTATTTCAAATTAATTTAAAGGAACCCCTAACTGATGATGAATCATTTGTCATCCACTTCCAGGGGTGCAGTGACCAGGGGCTATGTTATCCGCCACAACAAATTTCTAATGACATGAAAAATCTCGATAAGACGAGTATCAAAGGATCAGATATTTATCAGGAAGCCTTTAAATCTAGCATCTATAAAACATTTGCACTTTTCCTCTTTGGTGGAATTCTATTGTCATTAACGCCCTGTGTACTGCCACTAATTCCAGTTCTTCTCGCCATGTTAAGTAATCTGAAAAATAACAGGGGGCTTGCTACGATTGCCTATGTTGTTGGTATCTGTATCACCTACAGCTTCATTGGCCTCATCGCCGCAAAAACAGGAAGTGTTTTATCGATTTACCTGCAAGGTGAGCTTATCTTATTGTTCACAGCTCTGTTATTTATATTATTTTCCCTGGCCATGTTTGATGTGTACGATTTAAATCTCCCATCTTCTATTCAAACGAAACTTAATAATTTTGCCAATAATTTAAATGCAAAAAATTATTTAGGAATTGTCCTATTAGGCATGATCTCTTCGCTAATATTGAGTCCGTGTGTGGCACCCCCGCTGGCAAGCGCCATCTTGTATATTAGCCAAACAGGGAATGCACTTATTGGGATGTCTTCTCTATTCTTTTTGGCATTAGGGATGTCTTTGCCACTGCTAGTAATTGGATTAACATCTATAAAATTTATTCCCAAGACAAATCAAGTCAACATCTTTTTTAAAAAATTAATTGGCTTTATTCTGCTTGGTTCTGCCATTTATGTTACCAAGCCGCTATTAAATATTTTTGTGATCGAATTGCTCTTTATCATATTAGGACTAATCGTTTTTATTTACGCATTGATAGCTTTAAAGCTTAAAAAATTTATTCAAATTATTTTATTGATGCTTGCCGTTATTGCCTCTATATTTATGTCCATCGATTCTTTCAAACAATATCAGCTAAATGAAAAAGAGAAAATTCAATTTAGCATGGTCACAACTGAGAATGAATTAAACTCAATAATTCAAGAAGCAAACAAACCAATACTCATTGATTTTTATGCAGACTGGTGTGTCGCCTGCCTTGAATTTGAAAAATATACTTTCCAAGATATAAATGTTCGAGGTGAGCTCGATAGGTTCATCCTCGTAAAAGTGGATGTGACAGATTTTAACGAGAATGATAAAAAAATTATGAATCGATTCAATATTTTCGGACCTCCCGCCATTGTATTTTTTAACTCGAATAATGAAGAGTTACAAAGAAAACAAATTTTTGGATTCATGAATGCTGAAAATTTTCTCAAACACATCAAGGGCATTAAATGAAAAAATTTCCCATCATCGTATTAATTTCTTTGGCCTTTATTGTTGGCATTGGAACTAATATTTTTATAAATTCATCTGGAGAACCGCAGATTACCGAAACAGAGAGTAAATCAGCTATGGATCTTCCCTTTATGATTGAAAATGCAGGAAAGGTATCATTAAATGATATTGAATTTAAAGAAATGTTAATCATTAACTTTTGGGCTAGCTGGTGTGAGCCATGTAAAAAAGAAATACCCGAACTCAATAGCTTCAATGCGAGTTTAGATAAGAACAACAATACCCGTCTTATTGGGGTTGCAATAGATGATATGGATGAGGTCATTTCCTTTATGAAGGAAATACCAATTTCATACTCGAATCTAACAGATGAAAAAAATGGCTTTTTATTAAGTCGTCACTTTGGCAATGACAAGGGTGTATTGCCATTTACTGTCGTAATAGATAAAAACTATCAAATCCAACATAAATTTTATGGTGAAATAACCGAAAAAGACCTATTAAATGTCGTTAAATAGCTTCTAAAT
Organism: uncultured Nitrosomonadales bacterium; assembly: GCA_913048465.1. Classification (GTDB taxonomy): domain Bacteria; phylum Pseudomonadota; class Gammaproteobacteria; order Burkholderiales; family Methylophilaceae; genus BACL14. The sequence continues at coordinate 108,640 of CAJWVO010000001.1, read as the reverse complement.
GTTTTTAAATGTAGTCTATTTATCATTATCTAAATTTTAAATATCCAAGAAAAAAGATTTTATCTTTTTATTTATATATTAATATCACTATTTTAGTAGACAAATGTCGTTAAATTCGGCAAACTGGTGTACTACTGTAGAGATTATTATGAAAATAGCTTTAATTAATGGACCTAATCTAAATCTTCTTGGACAGCGAGAGCCAGATGTTTACGGCAATCAAGGTTTAGAAGATATTAATAATGAACTGCAAACTCTATTTCCAGGAATAACTTTTAGTTTTTTTCAAAGCAATAGTGAATCAGAGATTGTAAATTTTGTTCATACATTAAAAGTTGACTATATCGTTATTAATCCTGCAGCATTTACCCATACTTCAGTAGCCATTAGAGATGCTATTTTAGGAGTAGGTATACCTTTTTACGAAATTCATTTATCAAATGTTCATGCTCGGGAGGAGTTTAGGCATAAATCTTATTTTTCAGATAAAGCCAAGGCAGTGATATGTGGTTTAGGTAAGGATGGTTATTCAGCAGCAATTCAACACATTGTTAAATATTCATAAAAGGTAAGAATCATGGACTTAAGAAAACTAAAAAAACTAATCGACCTGGTTGAAGAATCAGGAATTAGTGAATTAGAATTAACTGAAGGTGAAGAAAGTGTTCGTATCAGTCGCCAAGGTCAAGTGGTGCAGCAACCTCAGCAATACACTATACCTCAACAACCGACACCACCCTTACAAAACCAAGTACCAACACCAACAGCTAGTGCAGAGGCAGAAGACATAGTTGAGGATGCTGGGCATGCCCTTACTTCACCAATGGTAGGTACTTTCTATAGATCATCGTCACCCGAAGCTGATCCATATGTCGAAGTTGGAAGTACCGTGAAAAAAGGTGACACTTTATGCATTATCGAGGCGATGAAACTACTCAATGAAATTGAAGCCGACCGTGACGGAATTGTTAAGAAGATTATGGTTGAGAACGCTCAGCCGGTTGAATTTGGTGAACCACTTTTTATTATTGAGTAATCTATGTTTGAAAAAATCCTTATTGCTAACCGCGGAGAGATTGCACTTCGCATCCTAAGAGCCTGTCGCCAGATGGGTATTAAAGTGGTAACCGTTCACTCAGAGGCTGATGTAGATGCAAAATATGTCAAACTTTCTGATGAGTCCGTCTGTATAGGTCCAGCGCCATCAAATCTCAGTTACTTAAATATCCCTGCCATTATTAGCGCTGCGGAAGTAACTGATGCACAAGCCATTCATCCTGGATATGGTTTCCTTTCTGAAAATGCAGATTTTGCTGAACAAGTTGAAAAAAGTGGATTTACTTTTATTGGGCCTAAATCAGAAACCATCAGATTGATGGGAGATAAAGTAAGTGCCAAAGAGGCGATGATAAAAGCTGGTATTCCTGTTGTTCCTGGCTCTGATGGTGAATTGAGTAGCAATCCTGATGAGATTATAGACACCGCTAGAAAAATTGGGTACCCAGTAATTATTAAAGCAGCTGGTGGTGGTGGTGGACGAGGAATGAGAGTGGTTCATACTGAAGCATCACTGCTAAATGCCGTTTCAATGACAAAAAATGAAGCGCACAGCTTTTTTGGTAATGCCGCGGTGTACATGGAAAAATATCTAGAGAAACCTAGGCATATTGAGTACCAAGTGCTCGCAGATAATTATAAAAATGCGATCCACCTCTTCGAGAGAGATTGCTCCATGCAACGGAGACATCAAAAAGTTATTGAAGAAGCTCCTGCTCCAGGATTATCAGACAAATTAAGAAAAAAAATGGGTGACAAATGTGCTGATGCCTGTAGAAAAATTGGTTATCGAGGAGCCGGCACCTTTGAGTTTCTTTACGAAAATGATGAATTTTACTTTATTGAAATGAATACTCGAATTCAGGTAGAACATCCTGTGACAGAAATGATTACCGGTGTTGACCTCATTCAAGAACAAATAAAAATCGCAGCTGGGGAGAAGTTAAGCTACCGCCAGAAAGATATCGTGATTAATGGTCATGCAATGGAATGTCGTATCAATGCTGAAGATTCATATTCTTTCATACCTTCTCCTGGCCTCATCAATCGGTTCCATGTGCCCGGAGGTCCGGGCATCAGGGTTGATACCCATGTTTATGGCGGTTATCGCGTTCCGTCGCATTATGACTCAATGATCGGTAAGCTAATCGCTCATGGGGACACACGTGAAAAAGCTGCTGCAAAACTACAAATGGCTCTTTCAGAAATGTATTGCGAGGGAATTAAAATTAATATTGATCTCCACCGTGATTTATTAATAGATCTGGCTTTCCTCAAAGGTGGTGCAAGTATTCATTATTTGGAAGAAAAATTAGGAATGAAAAAATAGGTGATCTCTTTATCACTGATAGTAGATGATGATATTGCACAGTCCATTGGTGACCATCTCATTGAACTTGACGCACTGTCTTTAAGCTTTAGCGACTCTGATTTAGACACACATAATGAAGTTGCAATTTTTGGTGAGGACCCTGATGATCATGAAAGATATTGGAAAAATACCAAGGTCATAGCCCTATTCCAGGATGATCATGCTCTCACAGAGGTTATTCATTCCATTCACAATGAGTTTAACATTCATATTGACCAGATTCAGGTTGAGCCGGTTGCAGAAAAAGATTGGGTTAAAGAAACTCAGTCGCAATTTAAGCCGATCCAAATTAATGACAAAATTTGGATCATTCCCTCTTGGCACAAAATAAAAAATAATAGTGCGATTAACATTCACCTAGACCCTGGATTGGCATTTGGGACTGGGTCTCATCCCACCACCAAACTTTGTTTAGATTGGTTAACCAAAATTGATCTTATTGATAAATCTGTTTTAGATTATGGATGTGGTTCAGGAATTTTAGCTATTGCGGCAAAAAAATTAGGGGCCAAATCAGTTGCTGGAACCGACATTGATCCTCAGGCAATTACCTCCAGTAATCAAAATGCAGAGAATAACCAAACGAGTACCATTAATTTTTATACTTCAGATGAATCAACAAATGACCTGTACGACATTGTTGTTGCAAATATATTATCAAGCGCACTGAAAGTGTTAGAACCGCTAATACATTCTAAATGTAAACCGCAAGGACGCATTGCACTATCTGGTATTTTGCAATCACAGGAAAATGAAATCAAAGAAATATATTCCCATAACTTTGTTTTTGAAGACTCTTTATATCAAGATGGTTGGGTATGTATGACTGCATTAAGAAAGTCATAGCTGTTCGATATTCTTCAATATTTGTTTACTCTTTTTAATATATAAGCCCTTATCCTCTTCACTCATTTTATTTATCTGCATTTTCACAATGCCCATTCTTGGATTATTTTCTAATAACCTTGGGTTGTTTAAAAAGAAGTTCCAGTAGAGACTATTAAATGGACATGAGTTGTCTGCAAATTTAGTCTTCACATCGTACTGACAGGATTTACAGTAATTTCCCATCTTATTAATATAAGAGCCGGATGAGACATACGGTTTTGTGGCCAACAAACCTCCGTCAGCATATTGTGACATGCCTAAGACATTTGGTATTTCAACCCATTCGATGGCATCTATGTAAATTGCTAAAAACCATTCATGAACACGCTTTGGATCAACTTCACTCAGTAACATAAAATTTCCGAGTATCATTAATCTTTGGATATGGTGGGCATATGCATGTTGCAAAGATTGTTGTATCGATTTTTGCAGGCAGTTCATGTTAGTTTTTCCATGCCAAAAAAACTCTGGTAACTTATTTTTAAATTCTAAATAGTTACTGAGTTCATATTCAGGCATCTTTGCCCAATACACTCCTCGGATGTATTCTCGCCAACCAATAATCTGTCTTATAAATCCTTCAACAGTACTTAAATTAGATAAATCTTTTTTTAAGTACCCCTCGACTGTTTTAGCAATCATAAATGGTGATAACATTTTAGTATTGAGAGCAAAAGATATTAATGAGTGAAACAAAAATGGATTTTCATTCGCCATGGCGTCCTGAAAATCACCAAATTTATCAAGGCTAGATTTTATAAAATGATTTAGAACTTGTAATGACTCCTCCTCGTTACTTGGCCAATTAAAATCTTTTACATCAACGGACCCAATGTACCCAATTTCTAATTCATCAATTTCATCCTTGAGATGTTCCACTTCATGATTGAACTTGATACGATCTGGAACTGATTGTTTTGGATCCCACTTTTTCCTATTATCTTGATCATAATTCCACTTATCACCGATAGGTTTATCACCAACCATTAAAATGGAATATTTTTTCCTAATGTGGCGGTAAAATTCTTCCATTCTCCATATTTTTTTATTTGTGAAAAAATCACTTAAGTCCTGTCTATGGGTCAAAAAATGTTCCGTCGAATAAGATTGGTGTTCTAAACCGATTTGATTGGCTATTTTTTTCAATTCTTGATCCAATCGATATTCATCTGGCATCTGATATTCAAATTTATTTATATCTGAATTTATTTCAATTAATTTCTGAATATTTTTATAAAAGGATTGCTGATTGTCCGGATCTTTTAATTTGATATACCTCACAACATGGCCTTCTTGCTCTAATTCTTTTGCAAATTTTCGCATCGCATGCATGAACGCGAGCATTTTTTGAATGTGGTGCTTCGCATAAGTCATTTCAGGAATAATTTCCATCATCAGATAGATCACATTATGATCAATTTGCTTGAACCAGCTGTGCTTCTTATTTAACTGATCACCCAATAATAATCTAAGTGTTTTCATTCCAGTACATCTCATATTGATTATCTATATCGTAAGTATTCTTCTGTTTTTCAACATTGAATCGTCTACCGCCTCTGGGATCCGTTCCATACCCAGCGATGTATATCCAATTACCCTGGTTAGAGTAAATATCAAAATCGATCAAATATTTTTGGAAAAAATCAGCACCAACTCGCCAATCTATTTTCATTTCAAAAATAATAAAGGAAGCTAATATCTGTCTCATTCGATTTGATAAGAAGCCACTATTTTGCAACTCTCTGATACCTGCATTGATAAAAGATGACCCTGTATTTGCCTCTTCTAAATTAATTATGTTGACCTGGCTTGTCTCATTAATCTCTTTATTTTTTAGCCCGAAAGGGAAATATAGTTTCCTGTCATATTTAAAGTGTAAAAACCTAAAGTAATCTCTCCACAAAAGTTCGAACAATATCCAATAAGTACTCTCGTTTGCCCTATTATTTTCTTCATAATTTTTGAGGGAAGTAAAAATTTGTCTCGCTGAAATTAAACCATGTGCAAGCCACACTGAAAATTTTGTTGAAAAATCATTGCCCATTAACTCATTTCTTGTCTGTTTATATTCAAGTGCTTTATTATCTGAAAAATAGTCCTTCACAAAGCTTTGAGCACCATTTTCACAGATGGTATAGTGATTTAAAAAATCTACACTGCCCCTGAATATGTTTTCATATTTGGGTAATTTGCATGATTTAATATTTAAAAGATCTGCAGGCTTTGGAAGAGGTAAACTTTCACTTAGGGTGACTGTAATTGGCTTTGATTCGACCTTCTTTCTGAATGTCGTAAAGGTGTCAGGTAAATTGCTTACATCAAATTCAAGATCCTCAGTATTAAGCAATGAAGAGTCCCAGAGGGACACCACATCAGGTTGAGTAATGCTTAATTCCTCGTCCTTTTCATAAGGACTAATTATTTTTTCACAATATATTTTATTAATCTGGTGCTGTTTAGCTATAGAAGAAAATAAGACTGAAGGCTCACCCTCAATAACATAGAGCTCATGCCCTAAGTTGGATAAATTTGTCTGAAGTTGATTCAGAGCATCAATTAAAAATTTATTCTTATGATTTTCTTCGACATCAAGAATTTTTAGATTCCGATTAACTATGTAAACAAAAGAAATACATGTTGAGTCTTTGATACATTGTAACAAGGGGTAATTATCATTAAGTCTTAGGTTGTTTCTAAACCAGAAAATATTATGTGACACGATGATTTTTACACCTTTGTGAGCAATACTTTACCTCATCCCAACATCTTTCCCATTTCTTTCGCCACGAGAAAGGTCGCTGACATGTGACGCATATTTTTTGTGGTAAGTTTTGTTTGTGCATATCTCTAAGATGATATTAAAGGGTTTTGGTTCTTCAATATTTAGCTTATTTAATAAAATGTGCTTATAATTATTTATGCATTTTAAATTAACACTCATTATCTCTTTATTCCTAGCCTCATGTGCTACGACTAATCAAAATATACAGCGCCCTGCACCACATAATGACTTTACTGGCAAATTTGTTGAAAAACATTTTGCTGGAGAAGATGCAAATGACTACATGATGCGTGCATGTAAGGTGTATGGCGGCCTCAATCAGGATAGTGTTCAAAAAAAGGATAGTGATCTGCTACTTCAAGATATATTTGAATTTAAATGTAATTTTGCCAATAAGTTATCTGACGAGTTAGAAATCGATGGGAAATCATCCAAGCGCTTGAACGGCACAGTGGCCAAACAGAAATGCGAAAGACTTGGTTTTACAGTGGGCTCTAAAGATTTTGTAAACTGTCTTCAAGAGCTTACGCAATGAAGAAGCTTTTTTTACTGTTGTTCCTTGCCAACTACTCTTTTGCTGATGAGCTAACTTATGTCTGTGAAGGATTAAGTCATTTTGAACTTGTCGGCGCCAGTGGTGCAAAAGAGGAACAGCAGTCGAGGGAATACAAATTTAAAAACTTAACCTTGATTGATCTAAATAACATTGAATGCGAAAAATCTAAAACTACCATGATATGTAAATCAACTCTCTTAAATATCAGATCACTCAATTTGGATTTAAAAACATTAAAAATTACTGATTCGATATCAGGAAATAAGGGTTTTGGGCATTATATTGAAAATTTTGAGGGCCAATGTCAAATCAAATAAATATTAAAGAGCTATCTCCTAATACTTTTGATGTAACAATATACTCAAATACAGAAACAAATCACCAAGTGACAATTTCTGATAACTTCATCACTGAATATCAAATAAAAAATCTCACAAAAAAAGAAATTATTGAACAATCATTCATATTTCTTTTAGAGAGGGAATCTAATACTTCTATTCTAAGAAAATTCAATATTGAAGTCATAGCAAATTACTTTCCAGAGTATAAAAAATTATTCAAATAACAGAAACTTAACAAAATTGATCTAGTCATTTCATATTATAAATTTGGAGTGATTATGTTTAAATATTTTCATATAACAATATTATCCTGTGTAGTATTCCTTAAGCCATTATCTGCTGAAGAAATTAAAGATGGCCTCTATCAAGAATTCTTTGAAAATAAATCTTCAAAATTTGAAATCACTTATAAAGATGGAAAGAAAAATGGGAAAGAAAAATTTTGGTATGAGAATGGTCAAATTAAAATGGAAAGTGACTTTAAAGATGGTAAGGAACATGGTTACTGGAAGCAGTGGTATGAGAACGGACAGATAAAACTTAAAGTTGAATATAAAGATGGAAAAGAAAATGGTCTTTGGGAACAATGGTTTGACGATGGTCAACAAAAATCAAAAAGTTCGTGGGTCAATGGAACCAAAGATGGACATGAATGGATTTGGAATAAAGAGGGTCAATTGATTTCCAAAGACTTATATCAAAATGGAAAAATAGTTAAATGACTTGAAATCTTCTTTAAGAGCTCCCATATATAAATTATGGTTGTTATGCCTAATGGGTAACACCATAATTTTTTATTTTGCTTAAATTAAAGGAGATAAACATGAAAATTTCATTTGGTAACTTATATCCAAGTACACTGGGTTTTGAAACTGTTTTAAGAGATATTGAAGCACTGATGGAGAACTCGATTGAGTCCGTCCATGAAAAATTTCCTCCCCATAACATTATTAAACATAATGAGACCTCGTATTCAGTTGAATTAGCTGTTGCTGGCTTTAACCAATCTGACATTGACGTCACAGTTAAGGATGGACTACTTATTATTAAAGGTGATAAGTCAAAAGATGATACAAGTATTCAGTACCTTCATAAGGGTATTTCTAATCGATCATTTACAAAAACAATTCGATTAGCAGATACCATTGAAGTTAAAGGGGCAGATCTAGAATCTGGTGTCCTTAAAATCGCGCTTGAAAATATTATTCCAGAATCAAAAAAACCAAAAAAAATTGAGATTAATGGAATAAAGAATCTTGCATCACAACAGTTAAATTCTTTAACTGCTTAAGCATCTTTTTAAAAAGGAGTAAATGTACATTACTCCTTTTTTTTAAACCCATCAATTATTAAACAGCCGTCGGGGTCCATGCATGGCCAATCAGACTGAGGTCCGCAACTATTTCCTGTTATTTTTGTCCGGATCGGTTCATAAAATTGAACCTGATTGTTGTTATGATCAGAACTTATAGTTTTATTTTTTCCACTTATTTTTTCAGAAGAAAAAATAAATTGGGGATTAAGGAATAAACTAAATATTAATCCGAACCGGAGAGGTCTGTTATAGAATATACCCCGGTTGGACGATCTTTTTCTGTTTTCCATGATCTTCTTTTGACAATTCGGCACCGATCTCGATTAATATCAGAAGCGCCAAATTTTAGTTTAGCATTTGGAATAACACGATATATATGCCTTTCTAAACCATCAATTGTTTCAGGGGCATCATCATGAGCACAAAATATTAATACTCGCTGTTGCCTACTATCCTCTTGACGGATGATGACTAAATCATCACGCTTTAATTCTTTAAAATATTTTTTTAATCTATCTAATTCTTCTTTAGTAATCGGTTCAGTTTTTAATAAACTCACTCTTTTTGTTAAAGAAATTGCATTTGCATTAAGCTTATCTTTACTCAAAATCTGTGGGATAAAACGAACGATCCATTTATCTGATAGTTTTGATTTTTTCAGATTAGCAACAATTTCATCGACAGGGTATTTTGATAGGATTGGTGGTCTCATATATTTAAGATTATATTAAAAAATAAACCGATATAGTAAACAATTGATAAAGATATGATTGAAGCAATGATTATAAAAAAAATCTTGCGAACAAACTCAGCCCTAAGATCATTGCTATTAATAATACGATATAAATAAAAACCGACAAGGTAAGAGGGCAATATAGCAATTACCCATAACCATTTTTGCTCTTTAAATCCTAACCAAAAGCATACACAGAGTGAAATAAGTACAACAATTCCACCCAGTCTGGACCAAAAATTATGTCTCATGACGTTATAATAATGGATATGCAAAAAGATACAAAATTTACACGTTTTGATGCCATCATTTTAGGCTCTACATTCCTTACAGCTGTGATCACCTTTCTCATCTATATCGGTTTTAGTTTGTATAAGTATATTAAAGGAGGGGTATGGGTAAAGTCTTTATCAGCATGTGAGGTATTCAATTTATTTTGTTCAAATAACTTTATTATTAAATTAATAGGTGAGCTAGAAGCTATTCTTTTTGTATCACTTGTCTTTGGATTATATTTCCTCATTCATTTCTACTTGGTTAAAAAGTGAAATATCTTTTTTTTCTATCTCTAATGATGTGTCATCATTCATTTGCATTAGAGTGTATTGGTCAGGTTTCTCAACGCTACGAAATTAATGATCTAATTCACGACCAACAAGATCTTTCAAACATTTTGTTAAATATTTCATTCGATAAAAAGTATAAAACGATTAATTTTGATATTGAAAATAAACTAAGAATCAATAATGAGATGAATTACCCATGTGAGCCACAATCATCAAGAACAGTGTGTTCAAAAAAGGCTACTTTTTTATCAGAAATGGGAGAACGTGACCCTAATACAGGAACACAGTATGAATCAACAGCCCATACACAATACTTTATGGAAATTATTTATGATAATGAAAGCAGAATTCTTAGTTTTGATCACCAAATAAATTCAACAGTGAGTAAACCAAAAAAAATTCAATCTAGTGAAATTGCCTCAGGGAGATTTAAATGCAAATAGATTTTTTTTGGATAGAAATAATTATATTTATCATCCTTATTCTATTGCTGATTATTATTATATATTTAGCCAATCGTTAACTAATAAGAAATTTCCTGAAAAGCATAATCATAAATCTTTCCTGAATGCTTAAAATTTAATTCATCAATTACTTTTTTTAACATTGCTGCGGACTGAGATGGAGTAAATATTTCATGCTTAACAAATCCTGAATAGGGTTTAGATAATTTACTATCAACTGTTCCAGGATGCATGCCGCAAACTATAATATTTTTATATTTTCTTTTTAACTCAATTGATAAATTTTTAATCATCATATTTAGTGCAGCTTTACTCATCCTATAAGCATACCAACCCCCCAATTCATTTTCAGAAATACTCCCTACACGAGCTGATAAAAAAACTATTTTTGTATAATCAGTGAGATTATTACTCAACTGTCCTAGCAATATTAGCGGTGCAACACAATTAATATGGTACGAAAATTGAAAAGCATTTTTATCAATATCCTTTAAGCTTTTTTCAGGTTTGTAGTGCTCGTTATGCAGATGTCCTGTAGCAAAAATAATTAGATCAAACTTAATTTCCACATTTAAATTTATCTCTTCATGTTGATCATAATCATAGATAATTTGGTTAATATGTGGATCTAAATTTTGTTTTTTTCTAGACGCAATAGTAAGCTGGACATCTTTTCCATCATATTCATTGATCAAGGCTGACCCTATAGCTCCAGAACCACCTATTATCAGTATTTGTTTCATTTATTGAATCTTTCTTATATTTATTTATCTATAGCACATGATATTTTTTATAAAAACAACTATCGCTGTCGCCATCATTTTGGTTGCCTCTGAGCTCAGTAAAAAAAGCACTACCCTTGCTGCCATGCTTTTAGCCATGCCCATCGTCCTATTTGTTTCTTTTGCACTGATTTATCAACAAAATAAAGACAATTTACACATAGCAAAATTAACGCACGAAACTGTACTTTATATCCTACCGGTATTACCCTTTTTATATCTTTTATCAGTATTGCTGAAGTTAGGTATGAATTTTTATCTGTCCTTATTTTTAGTGACGATTGGTATATGTTTAGTCACATACACTCTCAATTATTTTTTAACGAACATAAATTAACTTGATAATGTTATCTAACTGCATATGGGCAACAGTTAATGCAAATAATGATGGAAATAATAATTCGATAAACGAAACCTGAATTAATTCATTACATATCAGCCATACAATCAAAACAGGAATTGTAAAAATTATCATCCAAATCGTATCTTTTTTTAGCTGAAATTGATGATTCATTAATGCTCTCATTCCATGATAAAAACAAAAATAATAACCAAACCAAAATAGTGGATCTAAAAAGTACCCGGATATCAGCATCACAAATAATACTGACGTCTCACTCCACAGCATCTTTTTAAAAGCAATTCTCAACCATCCTATAAAACATACAATAAATAAAATTTGTATGCATATAATTACTATTTTATTCATCTGATATTCAGCTAAATTAACAAAAATTAAATTGACAGTTTCGGCATGGAAAAATATTGGGATCATTGTGACTAGGAAACCCCATGTTATTTTCTGTAATTTATTTAATGAATAATTTTTAAGATCGCTATCACCGAAGTGATATATAGACATCAAAAATAAAATAAATAATCCTATAGTTGGAAAGGCTAACCAAATTAAAATTGAAACTAAAACAATGAGAAGATAAATTAAATATATTTTGAATCGAGAATTTTTTTTAATGCTTAGTTCCCAAACTATTTTTCCATCAAGCGCACCATGTCCCAAACCAACAGTTGTTATCGCAATAAAAACTATCAGAATTAAAGGGTGAATACCTAAAGAATAAACTTCATCAAGACTTTGGTAAGGATAAAAGCTAATCAAGAGTATACCTAAGATTGAAAAAAGGAGATGATGAATATTTATTTTATTTAATAAGTGCATTTATCATTATTTTCTTAGGGGTATTCATTAATATTTTGACGATGTCATATAATTTTGGAATATCTGCTAAAAACCTTATCACTGATGCAATATCATTTGAATTAAATAATTTTACAAATATAGAGCTAGCAAGACCTGGATAATAATAACAAGCTTTCAAAAATATTTTATCTAAAAAACTAATAAGTTTTTTTTCTTTAAAAACTAGGTCTTTGAGATTTGTATTTCTATTAATTATTGACCACTGTGCTGCTCTTAAAAGCATATACCCAGAAGATGGACGTGCAAAGCCACCATCAAGACCTATATTAATGATACGAGTAGTTCTATGAAATTTATGATCTACCGACATTGGGATGACGCCTTTTTCTTTTTTTATAATTTTTGCAAAATTAAATGTTGCTAATGATTTCTTATGAATCTTCTCAAGATTCTCAAAATGTACTTTTTTCCCAAATGCAGTGGTTTCAATTAGTATCGATTTCTGGTCAAAGGGTAAATTATAGTTAAACAAAACTTCATTATTTGATTGTAAAAAATGCATTAATTGGCATGTGTCGTGTTTGTGGTTATCTTTTATTTGTATTTTAGTACCAACAAAATATTGAAATAACATTTTATTATTTTTCAGTGGTTGCTCAGCTAAAGAAGTACTAGAAATTAAATACTGACTTTGAAACGTATGTTTTTTAGTCTTGACGTTGACTTCGTTATACATTTCTTTAACTGAAATAACCTGATCATAAATAATTTCAACCTTATTTTTTAAACTATTAAAAATAGTTTCAATTACATGCTTATAGTCATAAGTGTTATAGCTGTAGGGTGAAATATTTTTTTTAATCAAAATTTCTTCATTGCTGATTGATATTTTTTTATATACTTTATCTGCATGAATACCATACTCTTTTTTTAGATCAAGCAATCCTGGGCCCTGCCAACTACTAATATATCTGCTTTCAATTTTTTTACTTTTTTCAATTAGTAATACTTTTAAATCAGAATGTGTGTCTAAGTACTGTTTTAAAAATAATAAGCCTGATAACCCACGTCCAATAACGATTAAGTCATACATTTTAATTGTTGGTACTCGGTGAATTCTTAATTGGAAGATGAAGCATATTATTATGAGTAGGCTGATAATTTTTATTTTTTTTACTCTTGAGTAAAAATTTTAATGTATGAAATAACTTTTCGGCACCATTCAAATACACCCTCCCATTCGTGAAGGGTTGTTCCTTTTTAATTATTTTTTTTCCGATGCCTTGATATAGATTTGATGCTAATCCGAATGCCATTGAAACTTCTTTTGGTAAAAATCTTATAGCATAATTAGCACTATTAAAATATTTGTCAGCAATATTTAAAATTCTTAATTTCTCTTGCTCTACCTTTGTAATAAGATCAGGTTTTGTTAAAACATCACTGGCTAATACAGCTCCAATTAAATTTTCAGGAATATATACCCTTCCCCTGAGTGCATCTTCTTGAATATCACGAACGATGTTAACAAGCTGCATTGCTATTCCTAAGTCAATTGCAAAAAATTTAAGATTTTCATCTTTTATATTAACTGCATCACATACCATTAGTCCAACAACACCTGCAACGCGGTAACAATACCTCAATAGCTCATTGATTGATTTCGGTTGTCTAAAATTTATATCACTCTCTTGTCCCAATATAAATTCTTCAAAGTATTTAATTTGAGGAAATTGATCATCATCTAATCTTTTCAAAGACTCAAACTTTTTCTGTAAATTTTCTTTAGTAAGATCTTTTTTTAATAAGCCTATTTCTTTTATCGCAGCTTCTTTACTTTGCTCATCTACAATGTCATCTAATTTTCTACACATCTCATAGATTGAATAAATGGGATCAATATAGTCTTTACCAAGAAATTTTGAAGCCCAGTAAAATGATTTACCATTCTGTTTAATTATTTGTCTACTATCGCTCATTTAATATTCTTTCTACAACTTTGGCAGAATTTAATACACCAGGAACACCTGCGCCAGGATGGGTACCAGCCCCAACATAGAATAAATTTTTATAATAATCATCTTTATTGTGTGTTCTAAACCATGCTGATTGGGTGAGAATTGGAGCAATTGAAAAGCCCGAACCATGAGGTGTCATATAAGACTCCTTAAAGTCATTAGGTGTCATTACGAATAGATCATCAATATTTTTTTCTAAATCAGGCATAATTGTTTTAGCTAATGCTTTGACCACCTTGTTTGCATATTCATTTTTTATTTCATTCCATGATATATCTGCTTGTAAATTTGGCACTGGAACTAAGGCATAGAAACTATCATGATTTTTAGGAGCAAAGCTCTGATCTGTAGCTGTTGGTCTATGCAGATAGATTGAGAAGTCTTCTGCTAAGACTTTCTTATTAAAAATATCATCAAGTAATTCTTTATAGCGTGGTCCCATCCATATAGTATGATGCGCAATCTCTGGATAAGTTGTTCTTGTTCCAAAGAATAATACAAATAAGCCCATGGAATGTTTTGCATATTTTTTCAAGAATCTATTTTGGATTGATTTTCTTTCTTCTCCTAAAAAGATTGAATTTACAGTGATTGGGTCAGAGTTAGAAACCACTAAATCAGTATTAATGGACGCTTGGTTCTTAATGTGAACTCTGGATATATTTTTTCCATTTACTTCTAATCTCTCTACCTCATGATTTGTTTTTATGGTGACACCCTGTCTAATCATTAAATTTTTCAACTCTTCCACAACTTTTGCCATCCCTCCCATGGCAAAATAAATACCCCATTTTTGTTCCAACGCATGAATTAATGCATATATCGATGATGTTTGAAATGGGTTACCTCCGACCAGTAATGGTTGAATTGAAAATACATTTCGTAAATTTAGATCACTTAGGTAAGTCGAGACAAACTTATAGACTGATTGGTATCCCTTTAATCTCAGAATATCTGGAGCATGTTTGAGCATTGTTGATAATTTATGAAATGGTTTATCAGCAAGATCTTGGTAACCAATTTCAAATATTTCTTGTGCTTTTTTTAGCATACGGTTGTATCCATCCACATCTTTTGGGTTGATCTGTTGAATTTGTTCCAGCATTTGTTCTCGATCAGGTACATAATCAAATTCAAATCCGTTTACAAAATAGAATCGATACCAAGGATCTAATGGCTTAAATTCCAGATGATCCTCAAGATTTTCATTGAATAGTTCAAAGAGTTCGTAAAATAAGTTTGGGGCTGTGATAACTGTTGGTCCTGCATCATGGATATATTTTTCTCTTTTGAATTGTTGCGCCCTTCCTCCAACTTCATCTAGTTTTTCCAATAAAGTCACTTCATGGCCCATCGCTCGCAATCTTAATGCGGCTGCTATTCCTCCAAAACCTGAGCCAATAACGGTTGTTTTCATAATGTTTCTTTCAGTTGATTTGCGATACTTATAAATATTGGTTGAAGAATAATGGGAACCTGATGTATATATTTATCAATCTCGTTTAATTTTTTTATGATTCGATCATGTGCATCTGTTAATGACAATTTAATGGAATGCTTATCACTATTTTTTATGTTGTTTTCTTTCATTAGAATGCTTATAAAATTTAAATGGTTTAGCGATATATCAGTTTTTTTACTTTTAATATTTTTATAATCGTTAATCATCTGGTAGGCGAGACCTATACTATTCATTAGTTTATTGAGCCCGTTTAATTCTGATTCAGGCAGTTCTTTGCAACGAAACATTCCATCTAATGGCGTCATCAATAGAGGTCCAGTTTTTTCATAAGCTATTTGTTCATAATCTCTCATACTTATTTTTTTTATGTCCACTCCGACATCAGACACTTGTCCAACGATAATTTTTTTCATGCTCAATGATAATGAATCTAATAAAATAGTTTGATGCCAACCTGTTTCTATTTCCGATAGTTTTTGAAACGCTTGAGCAATAATAAAGTCACCAAGACATATGGCAGCAGGTACGCCATACTTTTTCCATATGGTGGTTAAACCTCTTCTTTTCTCATCTTGATCACATATATCATCATGAATCAAAGACGCTGTATGAATTAACTCACAGGCAACAGACCATTTAATGACAGTATTTTTTGGTAAATTTAATAACTCTCCTGAAGCTAGAGCAAGTTGTGCACGAATGAATTTACCTTTAGATTGACTTTGAAATTTAAGCCATTCATTTAAGAGTGTTTTTTTATCTTGTAAAGCTTTTTGAATTTCTTTTTTTACGAGATGCAAATCAGCTGTCGCCTCTGGTGGCATAAAAAATTCTTCAAAATGACTACTGATAATTATATTCATATTAAAAAAAACGCGCCTGCAAAGAGGCGCGTTTCTTATCTCAAGATTTTAAAGGTAGTACTGATCTATTATGCACCTGCATCAGACTTACGCTGAGCAATCATATAAATCATTACACCGAATAGTGCTTTTGCAACCACGTCAGCAACTGTATAACCAACTTGGATTGCAGGATTAACAGCGCCTGGGTCTGCTTGTAAACCAATCATTGGGAAAACGAATACGACTGGATAAAAGCACCATGACAAAATTGTTAAAGTTCTTGCTTTACTTACAAGACCTTGAACTGCTTTTGGCTGTTTGCTGATTGATGCGCCAAGGCCGCTAACTAGATCCCAAACAATGTATACAAATGGAATCATAGCTAGTACCCACCACATCCAACGATCACCGTACATTGATGGATCAGTAATTACTTCACCAGGGTAACCTAAGATGACCATAACTGCAGCAGCTAAAGCTAATTTTGTGCCTTTAGAATATGTTTCCTCTTTTGAGAGTCTCATCACCAAGACTAACTCAAGGAGTAATAGAGGCACAGTTAGTAACCAATCCACATAACGATAAGCGTCGTTGAATTGAGCACCTGTTGCTTCAACAGTACCATTAACTAATGTATAAGCATCATTGAAACTTTCAAACATTCTTAGATAATGATAAAAAGCGATTAAACAAACTAGCCCTGATAGGGATAGCGCAGTTTTGTATGCTGGAGCGACTTGAGAACGCTGAGCAAAAAAGAATACTGTAGCCGCACCAAATGTTGCAATTGCGAATGACAGTGAATTATAGACTAAATTATATCCGCCTACTTCCATAGAGATTCTCCATTTAAATGAATTGGCTTTTTGAGACTATCTTCATCTCACAAAAAACACAAAAAACCCATAAACTTAAACGAATACCTCTCCACATGTATTAACTTAAATTTATAGACCTAATAATCAGAATAACCTGATTGTTGATATGGACTTTAAGTAATATTAAAGGTTCAAAAAAAACCCTTGTTTCCAAGGGTTTTTAAATGGTGATTTAAACGCTACTTCTATTTACGAGCTTTCCAAATAGAATAAAGCACCCAGATGGCTACAAGACCAACTATACCTTCGCCACCAAGCGAATTAATATGGCCAGTTACAGTTTCAATAATTCTTGGTTCGCCAAAGAATGGGATAGCTGCGCCACCCATGAGAATTTGTAGAACGATACCAAGAGCTAAAAGACTAATTACAGTCTCTGCAAGGGCAGCTGCCCAATTTCTTACTGTTTTTAAAATATCCATCTATTACTTCTCCTTATATAGTAATACTATAGAAATTACGTTTAAACTCTCTTCGCTTTAAACATAATTAGACCTTACTCCTTTTAGGGAAAAATACAACATTTAGTTAGAATATTTATATTGACAACAATATATTGATTATTTATATTAATAAGTTCCCTGTCTTGAAATCAGAAAACCTCAATATTATAACTACTCGACTGTGACAGATTTTGCTAGATTCCTTGGCTTATCTACATCAGTCTTTTTAACCAAGGCTACATGATATGCCAACAATTGGACTGGAATGGTATGAACAATAGGTGACAGTATTCCAATATGCCGATGAGATCTGATCACAGATAGCCCATCTTCAGCATCAAAAGTGCTATCAGCATCAGCAAAAACAAATAATTCACCGCCTCTCGCTTTAACTTCTTGCATATTAGATTTTACTTTTTCAAGCAGTTTGTCATTTGGGGCAATAACAACTACAGGTAAGTTTTTATCAACCAATGCTAATGGGCCATGCTTTAATTCACCAGCAGGATAAGCTTCTGCATGAATATAGGAAATCTCTTTTAACTTTAAAGCACCTTCAAGTGCAATCGGGTAATGAACGCCCCTACCCAAAAACAATGCATTATCTTTTCTAGCAAATTTTTTAGCCCACGTTTTGATTTGTGGCTCCAGGTTGAGTGCTGTTTGAATATGACCGGATAATTTTCTCAATTCATTGATAAGTTCTAATTCTTTAGATTTAGAAATTTTCTTATTCTGTCTTCCAAAAAGAACCGCGAGGACAAAAAGACTGACCAATTGGGTAGTAAAAGCCTTTGTCGAAGCAACACCAACCTCAACCCCGGCTCGAGTATAAAGTACATGATCAGACTGCCTTGCGATAGCACTTTCCTGAACATTACAAATAGCTAAAGACTTACTGTTACCATTTTTTTTTGCTTGTTTTAATGCCTCAAGTGTATCTAAAGTTTCACCTGACTGTGAAATCGTAATAACAAGTTGTTTTTTTGGCGTTACAACTTCTCTATATCGATATTCACTTGCTATTTCAACATTGACAGGAATACCTGCAATATTTTCAAACCAATATTTTGCTGTTAGCCCAGCATAGTAACTCGTTCCTGCGGCTAAAATAAGAACAGAATCAAATCTACTTGCATCAAACTTTTTCCCACCAATTAATTTTGGACTAATAATTCCATCATCAATAATTGATTCAATCGTATCAGCCATTGCAACTGGCTGTTCATATATTTCCTTTTGCATAAAGTGACTATATGGGCCCAGTTCCATTTGATTATTTTTTAGTGCGCTGGTATGAATCTTGCGATTAATTTTCTTTTTATCTTGATTAAATATCTGGTATCCATTTATGTTTAGTATTCCAAAGTCACCATCTTCTAGAAAAATAACTTTATTTGTAACAGCTAAAAGAGCCGATATGTCGGATGCAATATAATTTTCTCGATCGGATATACCAATAATTAATGGACAGCCATTTCTTGCCACTATTATTTCTTCTGAAATTTTATCCGTAATAGCAATTGCATAAGCTCCCTCTAATTTGGCGCATGTTTTTAAGACAGCATCAAATAATGTTTCTTTTTCTTTTTTAAAATAATGAATAAGGTGTGCAATAACTTCTGTATCTGTTTCAGAATTAAATTTATACCCTTTATCTTTTAAAAATTTGCACAACTTGGCATGATTTTCGATGATGCCATTATGAACTACGACGATTTCATCGTTTGAGATATGGGGGTGTGCATTTTTTTCATTCACACCACCATGAGTTGCCCAGCGGGTATGGCCTATACCAATTGAACCACTTAATTTTTGTTTATTAACTTTCTGTTGAATGGTATCCACTCGACCAACTGAACGAATTCTTTTAATACGGCTATTATTGATTACAGCAATTCCAGCTGAATCATACCCTCGGTATTCCAATTTTTTTAGGCCATCTACTAATATTGGAACAATATTTTTATTTACAGCAACACCGCCAACAATTCCACACATAATTATTTTTTCTTAGGCCTTATCCAGTTATCGACATTTTTTTGTTCAACTCTAGAAAGTGTTAGTTTATTTTCTGGAGCATCTTCTGTAATTGTAGAACCAGCACCAATTGTTGCACCTTTTTTAATTACGACCGGAGCGATTAACTGGGTATCTGACCCAATAAAAACATTATCCTCAATAATAGTTTGATGCTTATTGGCGCCATCATAATTACATGTAATTGTGCCGGCCCCAATATTTACTTCTTTTCCTATTTTTGTATCGCCAACATACGAAAGGTGGTTTATTTTTGAATGATCATCAATGCTAGATTTTTTAATCTCAACAAAGTTACCAACATTTATATTATTTTTTAGTATGGTTGCAGGACGGATTCTTGCATAAGGCCCGATATTACAATTGTTCCCTATGAGCGCATCATGAATATGATTAAAGGCATTTAAGCTTGTATTTTCCCCAACTTGAGATTCTTTAATAATATTATATGGTCCGACTTTTGAATTTTTCTTTATTAATACATCGCCTTCAAAAATACAGCCCACATCAATGGTGACATTTTCCTCGCATGTTAACGTACCTCTGATGTCTATCCGATTTGGATCAATAATTTTGACACCTTGATTTATTAACTGCTCAGCTTTTTCTTGCATATACATTCTCTCAAGTAGAATTAGTTCTTCCATTGAATTGATGCCTTGAATACTGGTTTCGGTATCGGCTTTAATGCCAGCAACTTCAACTTTATCCTTATTCGCAAACTCTATGATATCAGTTAAATAATATTCTTTTTGAGCATTATTATTATCCAGCTGTGCTAACCATTTCTTTAAATGATCTGACTGAACACACATTATCCCGGTATTAATTTCATTGATTTTCTTTTGTTCGTGGTCACAGTCTTTTTCCTCAACAATTTTTATTATTTTTTGCTTATTATCATCTCTGACTATTCTTCCAAAACCCGTTGGATTGTTTTTATCAAAGGTTACTAGACCTATTCCTGTTTTTTTTGAGGCATCAATAAGTCTTAGTAAAAGTTCATGATTAATTAATGGTACGTCGCCATATAGAATTAAAGTAAGTTGACTGGTGATTTCATTGATCGCTTGCATTACAGCATGGCCTGTCCCAAGCTGTTCTTTTTGAATAACAAAATCAAGCTGTTGATTCGCGAAATAATTTTTTATTTCATCTGCTTTATAACCTATTATAGGTATGATCTTATTCGGATCTAATACTTTTGCTGTGTTGATGACCCTTTGTAAAAAAGGTTGTCCAACAAATTCCTGCATTACTTTTGGTTTCGAGGACTTCATACGAGTCCCTTTGCCAGCTGCTAGTATTACAATATCTAAATTCATAATTATGTTGAGTATAAACAAAAAAAGCAGCCAGAAGCTGCTTTTTATTTTTTAAGAATTTTTATTTCTTTTTTCGTAAACGCTGAATAGCTTGTATTTGAGCAACAGCCTCAGCTAGCTCAGCTTGTGCTTTTGCATAATCAATATCGCCTTTTTGTTTTGTTAATACATCTTCAGCTTGTTTCTTAGCTTGATTCGCTTTTGCTTCATCAAGGTCTGAGCCTCTTACAGCAGTATCAGACAATACCGTTACTGAGCCTGGTTGCACTTCCAAGATGCCGCCAGATACGTACACCAACTCTTCATCATTTTTACCTGATAACTTTATTCGAACAGAACCAGGCTTTAAGGTTGTAATCATTGGTGCATGGTTTGGGTATATACCTACCTCACCCATGGCTGATGGAGCAACTACAAATTCAGCCTCACCTGAAAAGAGAGACTCTTCAGCACTTACAACATCTACTACAACTTTACTCATAAGATATAACCTAAAAATTAATTAAAGTTTTTTTGCTTTAGCAACGGCTTCATCGATACTTCCAACCATATAGAATGCCTGTTCAGGTAGATCGTCATATTCACCATCAACAATCGCTTTGAAGCCAGCAATCGTTTCTTTTAATGAAACATACTTACCTGGCGAGCCTGTAAAGACTTCCGCAACATGGAATGGTTGTGATAAGAATCTCTGAATTTTACGTGCTCTATTCACAGCTAATTTGTCTTCAGGTGATAATTCATCCATACCAAGAATTGCAATAATATCTCTTAACTCTTTATATTTTTGAAGAGTTGCTTGAACTCTTCTTGCCACTTGATAGTGTTCTTCACCAACAATTTGTGGATCTAATTGCCTTGATGTTGAATCGAGTGGATCAACAGCTGGATAAATACCTAATGAAGCAATATCACGAGACAACACAACAGTAGAATCCAAATGCTGGAAGGTTGTTGCTGGAGATGGATCGGTTAAGTCATCTGCAGGAACATAAACCGCTTGAATCGATGTAATGGAACCTGTTTTTGTAGATGTAATTCTTTCTTGGAGGCGACCCATTTCATCAGCAAGGGTTGGTTGATATCCCACCGCTGATGGCATACGTCCTAGTAGAGCTGAAACTTCAGTACCAGCAAGAGTGTAACGATAAATGTTATCAACAAAGAACAGAACGTCACGACCTTCGTCACGGAATTTTTCGGCCATTGTTAAACCTGAAAGCGCAACTCTTAAACGGTTGCCTGGAGGTTCATTCATCTGACCAAATACCATAGCCACTTTAGACTCTTTCATGTCGTCCAGCTTGATAACTCCAGCATCAGACATTTCATGATAGAAGTCGTTACCTTCACGAGTTCTTTCACCCACACCAGCGAAAACTGATAAGCCTGAGTGTTGTTTTGCAATGTTGTTAATTAATTCCAACATATTAACTGTTTTACCAACACCAGCACCGCCGAATAGACCAACCTTACCACCCTTAGCAAATGGACAAATCAAGTCAATAACTTTAATTCCTGTTTCTAATAGTTCTACAGATGGCGATAACTCACTAAACTCTGGAGCTTTTTGATGAATAGAACGATGTTCTTTCGTATCAATTTTACCAACCTCATCGATTGGTCTTCCTAACACGTCCATAATACGGCCTAATGTGCCTTCGCCAACAGGAACTTGAATTGGTGCGCCAGTAGAAGTAAATTGAGTGCCTCTAGCTAAACCATCAGTTGAACCCATCGCAATTGCACGTACAATGCCATCACCAAGCTGTTGTTGAACTTCAAGCGTTAAACCTTCTTCAGCTGTTTTAGCATTTGCATCTTTGCTGTCAATTTTTAAAGCATCAAAAACTTTTGGCATTGAATCTCTTGGAAATTCAACATCAACAACAGCTCCGATACACTGAACTACTTTTCCGATTTGTTTGGCACTCATTTTTTTTCCTTACTCATCTCAAAAAAATTAAAAATTAAGAAACCGCGGCTGCTCCACCCACAATTTCTGATATCTCTTTAGTAATTGCTGCCTGACGTGCTTTGTTATAAACCAACGTCAATTCATCAATCACATTTACTGCGTTATCTGATGCAGCTTTCATTGCAACCATACGTGCTGATTGCTCTGATGCCATATTTTCCGCCACTGCATGATAGATTATTGATTCGATATATCTCTTTAATAATTCTTCTATCACGGCATCCGCAGTTGGCTCATAAATATAATCCCATGGCCCTTCAGGTGCACCAATTTTTTCACCATTTAATGGGAGTACTTGATCCATGATTGGCTCTTGTTTCATCGTATTAATGAATTTCGTAAAACATATATAAAGCTGATCAATTTCACCATTTATATATGAATCCAGCATCACCTTAATACTTCCAATTAAATCATTTAAATGTGGTGTATCGCCAAGCCCTGTGATATTGGACTTCACGTCTGCACCTACACGATTCATGAAACTGAAACCTTTAGTTCCAATGGCTGCAATTTGGACTTTTTTTCCTTCTTTTTCCCAGCTCTTGATTTGATTTAATGATGTTCTTAAGACATTAGTATTTAATCCGCCACACAATCCTTTGTCTGATGTAACAACAATAAGACCAACATTCTTAACTTTGTCCCTTGAAACTAAAAAAGGATGTTTAGCTTCAGACTGGGCATAAGAAAGATGTGCAGCAACATTCCTAATTTTTTCAGCATAAGGCCTTGCAGCAGCCATACGATCCTGAGCTTTACGCATTTTTGATGCAGCTACCATTTCCATCGCCTTAGTAATCTTTTTGGTATTTTCTACACTCTTGATCTTTGTTCTTATTTCTTTACTACCAGCCATAAATATTCCAAATATTAATATTTGCTAGAAGATTTAAAATCTTCAATTGCTTTAACTAAATCTTTTTCATCTTTTTCAGACAGGTCAAGATTTTTCTCAATGCTTTCCATTACCTTTTTATGCTTGGATGCAATAAATCCATGAAGGTCTGATTCACATGTAAGAATCTTCTCAACAGGCACATCGTCAAAGTAGCCGTTGTTAGCAGCGTATAAAGTTACTGCCATTTTAGAAACACTTAACGGACTATACTGAGCCTGTTTCATTAATTCAGTAAACATTCTTCCTCGATCTAACTGTTTTCTTGTAGCTTCATCAAGATCAGATGCAAACTGAGCGAATGCAGCAAGCTCTCGGTACTGAGCTAATGCTAATCGCACACCGCCACCAAGCTTTTTAATTACCTTAGTCTGGGCAGCGCCACCAACTCGAGACACAGAGATACCAGCGTTAATAGCTGGTCGAATACCCGCGTTAAACAAATCAGATTCTAAGAAGATCTGACCGTCTGTAATAGAAATAACGTTCGTTGGAACGAAAGCTGACACGTCACCAGCCGCAGTTTCAATAACAGGAAGCGCAGTTAATGAACCCGTTTTGCCTTTCACTTTGCCCTTAGTAAACTTTTCAACATATTCTTCATTTACTCGAGCAGCTCTTTCTAATAAACGTGAATGAATATAGAACACGTCACCAGGATAAGCTTCACGACCTGGAGGTCTTCTTAAAAGCAATGAGATTTGACGATAAGCAACAGCTTGTTTACTCAAGTCATCATATATTATTAATGAGTCTTCTCCACGATCTCTAAAATACTCACCCATTGTACATCCGGCATATGGGGCTAAGAATTGAAGCGCAGCTGAATCAGATGCTGATGCAACAACAACAGTGGTGTATTCCATTGCACCGGTTTCTTCTAGTTTTCTAACCACGTTAGCAATGGTTGAAGCTTTTTGACCAATTGCAACATAAATACAGGTCATGTTTTGACCTCTTTGGTTGATAATCGCATCCACAGCTACAGCTGTTTTACCAGTTTGCCTGTCGCCAATAATTAATTCTCGCTGACCTCGACCAATCGGCACCATAGAATCAACAGATTTAAGTCCAGTTTGAACTGGTTGTGAAACAGATTTTCTATCAATAACACCAGGAGCAACTTTTTCAATTTTATCCGTTAATTTTGATTTGATTGGACCTTTGCCATCTAATGGATTACCCAAAGCATCAACAACACGACCAACCAATTCAGGTCCAACAGGGACTTCCAGAATCTTACCCGTACATTTACACGTATCACCTTCAGAAATGTGTTCGTAATCACCAAGCACAACAGCACCTACTGAGTCTCTTTCCAGGTTAAGAGCCATACCGTAAGTATTGCCAGGGAACTCAATCATTTCTCCAGACATAACATTTGATAAACCATGTATACGTACAATACCGTCTGTAACTGATACAACGGTACCCTGAGTACGTGCCTCTGACGAAGATTTGAAATCTTTGATCCGACTTTTAATCAGTTCACTAATTTCTGAGGTTGATAATTGCATTATTTTCTCCTGGGTAATTACGCTTTCATTGAGAAAGCTAAACTTTCAAGTTGTCCTTTTACTGAGGCATCTATGACTGTGTCACCTACAGTAATTACACTACCGCCCAAAATAGATTGGTCTATTTCAACGGTAGCTTCAATTTTTTTATTTAATTTTTTTTCTAAGTTCTTAATTATTTCGTCTGTTTCTTTTTTTGTAATCTTAGTCGCAACTACAATATTGGCCGTCACAGATCCTTCCTCATTTGCTTTTAAATTTTCAAACGCTTCACTGATGAAGGGTAAAATCAATAAGCGTTTATTTTCAATGAGCAATTTTATAAAGTTTTCACCTTCCTTATTAATATTCTTTTTACAAATATCTAGGAGTAATTTTTCTTTATCTGTATCCAGTGTCTTTGAATCATTAATTACAGACTTTACAGCTTCATCATCAACAACATGAGATAGTAAGCTCAGAGTTTCAGACCATGCTTGTAGTTGTTTTTGTTCTTTTGCAAGATCAAAAACTGCTTGTGCATAAGGTCTAGCTATTGTTGAGATTTCAGCCATATTTTCTTAAAGTTCCTTAGAAAGTTTTGTTAACATCGCGCTATGAGCTTTTGCATCAATTTCTTTTTCAAGAATTTTTTGTGCTCCCTCAATTGCTAAAGATGCCACTTGAGCTCTGAGCTCTTCTTTTGCTTTGTTAACTTCTTGATCAATTTCAGATTTAGCGTTTGCAATAATACGATCTGCGTCTGTTTTCGCATTTTGCTTAGCCTCTTCAATAATTTCAGTTGCTCTTTTTTCAGCCTGTGAAACTATTTCAGATGACTTCTCTTTTGCTCCATCCAAAACTTCTGTGGTTTTTTTCTCAGCCATTTCAAGAGAGGCTTTACCCTCCCTGGCAGCTGCTAAACCATCAGCAATTTCTTTTTGTCTATTTTCAATTGCGTTTAAAAGAGGTGGCCAAACAAATTTAACTGTAAACCAGATTAAAATTGCAAAGGTCAATGCTTGCGCAATTAGAGTAAAATGGATGTTCATTTGATCTCCAGATTAAAAACTTAAATTAAACGCCAGGTGTTACACCCATTGTTAAAGGATTAGCAAAAGCAAACATCATCACAATACCAACCGCAATAATAAATGAAGCATCAATCAAGCCTAGTAGTAGGAATACTTTAGTCTGTAATTGTGAAATCATTTCAGGCTGTCTAGCGGCGCCGTCTAAGAAACTAGCACACATGATACCGATACCGATACAAGCACCAAGAGCTCCAAGACCAACCATAAGTCCTAGACCAATAGCTGTATAAGATTGAACTGTTGCTAAAAATTGTAAAGCTTCCATTTAAATTCCCTTCAAAAAATTAGTGGCCCTCATGAGCCATGGATAAATATACTACTGTGAGCATCATGAATACATACGCTTGAAGTGTCACAATTAGGATATGGAATATAGCCCAACCCGCTCCCAATAATACACTTCCTGCAGTACCCACAACCCCAGAGAAACCTGCAAGCATGGCAATCAATAAAAAGATCACCTCACCGGCATACATATTTCCGAATAACCGTAGTGAATGTGATAACGGTTTAGAAACATATTCGATTAAATTAAAAATAAAATTTGCTGGCCAAACAAATGGATTTGATCCAAATGGTGCACAGAATAATTCATGTACCCAGCCACCTAGGCCTTTTACTTTGATGCCAAAGAAAATCATCAAGAACCAAACACCTAAAGCCAAAGCAAATGTAGTATTGACGTCAGCTGTTGGGACGTTTCTCCATTCATGAATACCAAACCATCCTAAAATGGTGGCCATTATGTCGATAGGCAAAAAGTCCATCGCATTCATCATAAATACCCATAAAAATACAGTCATTGCCGCTGGAGCAACAAAACTGTGACGATCACCATGAAAGGTTGCTTTCACTTGGTTATCGATAAAAGTAAAGATGAGTTCAACGAATGCTTGTGTTTTTGTTGGAACATCAGAGGTTGCTTTTCTGGCAAACCACCAGATGAAACCCATAGTTAAGATACCGAGGATAATAGACACAACGACTGAATCTAAATTAAGTGTCCAGAAAGGCGAATCGCCAATTTGTAATTCATTAAATGCTAAATGATGACCTATGTATTCATTTGGAGAACTATAGGAGTCTGCCATATTTATTTCTCAATTAATTTTTATCTAACTTTGATATTGCCAATCCTGACATCAGTGCAGAAATCGCTAAACCTAACACTAATCCAAAAGGCTGAATATCAGCATAAAACTTAAAAGCTGCCCATAACGTTACAATTATGAACAACAATTTAACCAACTCAGCTTTGATCAAATTAACCACAACTGCTGATCCTGGCTGGCCCTTAATATTTGTTTTTGCTATTGGGAAGGCCAATAAAAAACCGCCAATGACTGATCCAAAACCAATCAAAAGTGACATACCGAGCGCCATTGAATAGTTTATGACTAGCAACAAAAATACAATGGAAGCTACAATAAATTGTCGCAACACCATTTTCTTTATTTGTTGGGGTAAGCCTCCAAGTTTTGCAGAGAATAAATCTAAGTTCATATTCTCACTGAAAACGTTCCTTACAAAAACACTGAATTTTGAATGGAAATTAAGGACAAGTCAAGGCTTTATGATTGATTTAATTTTAGTTTATTTATGAGGATATCTAATTCATCTAAATTACGATATTTAATCTTTATTAAACCTGAATTATTATTTTTATTCTCAATGGTAACTGGAAACCCTAATTTGTCTGAAAACTCTTTTTGCAGTATTTCAATATCATTATTTTTATTGTTATCTTTCGATATTTTTTTATTGTTTACCTTCGTAATTCCAGATTGAATCAACTCTTCAACTTTACGAACTGATAACTTTTCATTAATAATTTTTTGGCAAACCATATTTTGCTGGTCAGCAGATAAAGAAATTAATGCCCTTGCATGACCCATGTCAATATGGCCTAAATTAAGCTTATCTTTTACAAAATCGGTCAATTGAAGCAGCCTAAGCAAGTTTGACACAGCTGATCTTGACTTCCCTACTGCATCTGAAGCTTCTTCATGAGTCATGCCAAACTCATCAATCATTTTTTTTATTCCTTCAGCTTCCTCAATAGAAGATAAATCTACCCTTTGCATATTTTCTATCAAGGCGATAATAGATGCTGTTCGATCATTAATATCGCGGACAATTACAGGGATAGTATTTAACTTTGCTAATTTAGCTGCACGCCATCTTCTTTCACCTGCAATAATCTCGAAATTATTATCTGATTTACGAACAATAACTGGCTGCATTAGACCTTGTTCGATTATTGAATCAGCTAATTCTTGAAGAGATACTTCATCAAATCTTTTCCTTGGCTGATACTGCCCAGGACTTAATTGATCCACCGAAACATTTTCGATCATTTCTCCTTTTAAGGGTTTTTCTTGAACCTGATCCTCTTCAATTTCTGATTCAAATAGCGCACTTAAACCTCTGCCTAATCTTTTCTCTTTTGACATAATTAAACACTTCCTTCTTTCTCAATAATTTCATCAGCCAACTCTAAATATGCCTTCGCTCCTTTTGAACGTTTATCAAACTGTATCGCAGATTTTCCGTGGCTTGGTGCTTCAGCAATCCTCACATTTCGAGGAACAATTGTTTTGTAGACTTTGTTTGGGAAATAAGCAGATAATTGATCTGATACTTCTTTAGTTAATTTATTTCTTCGATCATAAATAGTTCTCAGCAAACCTTCAATTTGTATTTCTGTATTAATGTGTTTTTTTATTTTTTTTATTGTGTTTACTAAGTCAGTCAGTCCTTCTAATGCAAAATATTCACATTGCATAGGAATTAAAACTGAATGTGCAGCGGTTAATGCATTAATAGTAATCAACCCTAATGATGGTGGGCAATCTAACAAAATATAATCGTATTGATTATTTTGATGAAGTTTATTTTTCAATTGTGCCTCACGATTTTTGACCCCTACCAACTCCAATTCAGCGGCTGCTAAATTTTGATTGGCAGGAATAAGATCATAAAATTTAGTTTTTACAATTACTGATTTCGTCTCACTATCGTTTATAAATAAATCATATGCCGTATCTATTAATTTATTTTTTTCAAGACCTGAAGATGAAGTTGCATTTCCCTGAGGATCTAAATCTACTAATAAGACCTTTTTCCCTTTCATGCCCAAGGCTGCTGATAAATTAACTGCGGTAGTTGTCTTACCAACCCCACCTTTTTGATTAGATATTGCCAGAATTTTTGTCATGAATTTTTAATCTCAATTATTTTTCTTGTACCTTCTAAAAAAGGGACAGTTATATCGTGATGCTCAAATGGTAAGCTTATATCATCTAACTCGCTCATGACATCAGGTCCTTTCATTGCAATAAACTTTCCACCATCTTTGATTAAATGACTTGTTAGTTTAGTCATTTTTTTTATATCAGCAAAAGCCCTTGAAATAATGATATCAAACTGCTCAACTACATAATATTGCTCAACCTTGGTGTGAACCGCTATTACATTTTTTAGATTTAATTTACCAATCATCTCTTGTAAAAAACTTATTTTTTTTGAAACCCCATCCACTAAAACAAATGATTTTTCAGAATTAAAAAGTGCCAAAATCAACCCAGGGAAACCTGCGCCTGTGCCAACATCTAAAACCCGTCCTGAATTTTGTATATACTGATTAACACTTAAGCTATCAAGAAAATGCTTTACGATGATTTCGCTATCTTCATCAATGGCCGTTAAGTTATATACCCTATTCCACTTTTTTAATGTTGCTAAATAAATCTCTAATTTTTCAATTAATAAAGGATCGTTTTCGTATCCTAGCTCATTAAGTCCCTCTGAAATTAATGAATTCAAGCTAAGCCTTTAATTTCTTATTTTTTAGTAAATTGTTTTTTTTCAAATACACCACAATTAAAGCTATATTAGCTGGGGTAATGCCGGAAATTTGACTTGCTTGTCTTATATTTTCTGGTTTAATTTGTTCTAATTTTTGTATGGCCTCATTACTTAAACCATTGATTTCATGATAATTTATTCCTTCAGGAATACTTAAATCGTATTGAGACTGTATTTTTAATATTTCATCTTTTTGTCTATCAATATAACCAGAATACTTTGCAGCAATCTCAACCTGCTGAATCACTTCTTGTGAAAACTCATGGCTTTTCTGCAAGCTATGTAAAAGTTGATTAACTTCAACGCTTGGCCTCTTAATCAACTCAAAGGCCGAATATTCTCTCTCTAATTTTTTGCCAAATATTTGTAATTGCGCCTCTTCAGATACATCTGCTGGTTTTACCATCAGCTTAGATAAATACTGCTTACATTCAGCTATCTTATTGTTTTTATTGATTAAATCTTGATATTGCTGGTCACTAACCACCCCTAATTTATGCCCAATTGACGTTAGTCTAATGTCGGCATTATCCTCTCTTAACAGCAATCGATACTCGGCTCTGCTCGTAAACATTCGATAGGGTTCGGTGACCCCTCGAGTAATCAAATCATCAATAAGCACACCAATATAAGCTTCTTCCCTAGTCGGACACCAAACATCTTCTTGATCAATACTCAAAGCAGCATTAATTCCAGCCAACAGTCCTTGAGCAGCAGCCTCTTCGTATCCAGTGGTGCCATTAATTTGCCCAGCGAAATATAACCCCGAGATACTTTTTGTTTCAAGCGATTTATGTAAGTTCCTTGGATCAAAGTAATCATACTCTATGGCATATCCAGGGCGAAGAATAAAAGCGTTTTCAAGCCCCTTAATTGATCTAACTAATTCATATTGAACATCAAAAGGGAGGCTGGTTGAGATTCCATTTGGATACACTTCATGAGTATTTAAACCTTCTGGCTCTAAAAAAATTTGATGTGACTCTTTATCTGCAAAACGATGTATTTTATCTTCAATAGACGGACAGTAGCGCGGACCTATCCCTTCAATCACGCCGGTATACATAGGTGATCGATCTAAACCACCTCGAATAATATTATGTGTCTCATCATTGGTATGGGTAATCCAACAAGAAATTTGATCTGAGTATTTGACATCATTATCCACTCTTGAAAAATACGGTATGGGTTTGTCACCTGGCTGCTCATCCATGACACTGTAATCAATTGATCGCCCATCTATTCTCGGTGGTGTTCCTGTTTTAAGTCTACCTATCGGTAAATTTAAGGATCTAAGACGGGATGCTAAACTTTTTGCTGATGGATCTCCCGCTCTTCCAGCCTCATAATTATCTAAACCAATGTGTACGACACCCTGAAGAAAGGTTCCTGCGGTCAATATTATTTTTAAAGCCTTAAAAATAATCCCTGATTCCGTTACCACTCCGGTCACAGTATCGTTTTCTATAATTATATCATCGACAGGTTGTTGAAAAATCCATAAGTTTTCTTGATTTTCCAGAAAAGATCTTACAGCTGAACGATACAAAACACGATCGGCTTGTGCTCTTGTTGCCCTTACTGCAGGACCTTTGCTTGCATTAAGTGTTCTAAAATGAATGCCCGCTCTGTCAGCAGCTTTGCCCATAATACCACCCAATGCATCAATTTCTTTGACCAGGTGGCCTTTACCAATTCCACCTATAGAGGGGTTACATGACATTTGACCTAGAGTTTCAAGATTATGGGTAATCAATAAAGTTTTTTTTCCCATGCGTGCGGAAGCTAAACAAGCTTCTGTACCAGCATGTCCGCCGCCAATGACAATAACATCAAACTGATTAGGAAAATTCATGTAGTTTTAATTTAAAAAAAATATATATTTGGCAATTTTACTGTAAAAAGTTTCTAAATAGTGATGTTTCACGTGAAACAAAGTGATAAAAGATAAATTAATGTTTCACGTGAAACATTATTTACCAATACAAAAACGGCTAAATATTTCACCTAGCAGATCTTCTGTTGAAAACTCTCCTGTAATGGAGGACATTTCTTTTTGAGCTAATAATAATTCTTCGGCAACTAATTCAGGCTGTTCTAGCTTCCCTAGAGCATTGAATAAATAACCGTTAATTTGTTTCAAAGCCTCTAGATGTCTTTGTCTTGATGAAAATAATTGCTCATTCGCATCTAAGCTTTCTAAACCAAAGGATTTTAAAATTTCATTTTCCAACAAATCTATACCCAAGTCACACTTGGCCGATACATAAACTAAGGGGTTCTTCTCAAAATGGGTGACTTTTGCTGCTTTGGAAGATAGATCAATCTTATTTATAACCCAGATTATATTCATATCGTCAGAGAAAATATTTTGATCAGAATAATCCTTTATTTCCGACTCGTCATCAAGCAAAACAACTACAAGAGCTGATCTTTCGATAATTGCTCTAGTTTTGTCTATTCCAGCCTTCTCAACGACATCATTCGTTTCCCGAATTCCCGCTGTATCCACAAAGTTTATTGGTATTCCATTTAAGCTTATAGACGCCCTTACAGGATCTCGAGTTGTACCAGGAATGTTGGTAACAATAGCCACTTCCTCTTTTGAAAAAAGATTAATTAAGGTTGATTTGCCAACATTTGGTTTGCCTACTAAACAAACCTGAAACCCGTCTTGGATAATTTGTCCTTTTGTAGCAATTTTATTTAAGTCTAGGATTGATTGTCTAATGGATTCAATTTTTGCTTTAATTTGTCCTTTTTCAATAAAATCTATCTCTTCTTCAGGGAAATCTAAACAAGCCTCAATATACATGCGAATATCAATTAAATATTTCAATAAGTTATTGATTTTACTCGAGAAATCACCTTTTAGTGAATTTGCTGCATTAATGACTGCGTTTTTGGTAGAAGCATTAATAATATCGGAAACAGCTTCTGCTTGTGTCAAATCAAGCTTGTTATTAACGAAGGCTCGATAAGTAAATTCTCCAGGCATTGCCATTCGAGCCCCTAAATTTAGAACTTCCTTGAGCAATGTTTGTAATAAGGCGGGGCCTCCATGAAGTTGAAACTCAACCACATCCTCACCTGTAAATGATTTCGGAGCTCTAAAACCTAACAATAAGCCTCTATCTAATAATTGTCCGTCTTTAGATGAAAAGGAAGAGAGTGTCGCCCGATGAGATTCTATGGTTTGGACGTGGGTTATTTGCTGAGCTATCGGGAATGCGTCAGGGCCAGATATCCTGATTACACCAACACCGCCCATCCCTGCAGCAGTCGCAATAGCGGCAATGGTAGCGTCATCATTGAGAAATGATGAGTTAACCATTTCCTTTCTTTTTCATTGCGCTGGCATGTATCTGCTTGTTCACATACCACTGTTGCATCATTGATAAAACATTATTAATAAACCAGTAAAGAACCAAACCTGCTGGAAAAAAGAAGAAGAAGATACTAAAAATGATCGGCATCATCATCATTAATCTTGCCTGGGTTGGATCTGTTGGTTTTGGATTAAGTTTTTGCTGCAAGAACATAGAGGCCGCCATTAATATAGGCAAAATATATAACGGATCCTTAACTGATAAATCAGTAATCCAACCAAAAAATGGTGCCTGTCTTAATTCAACCGCTCCTAATAAAACCCAATACAAAGCAATAAAGACCGGGATTTGAATTAAAATTGGTAAACAACCTCCCAATGGATTAATCTTTTCTGTTTTATAGAGCTCCATCATTGCTTGTTGCATTTTCTGTTTATCGTCACCAAACTTTTCTTTCATGCTTTGAAGTCTTGGAGCCACCTCTTTTAACTGTGCCATCGATCTGTAACTCGAAGCAGAAAGGGGATAGAAGAAAATTTTAATAACCAGGGTAAGTAAAATGATAGATACACCCCAGTTGTGAACTAATTTTTGTATCCCCGATAATAATGAAAATAATGGCGAAGCAATAAATGTTACCCAGCCATAATCTACGGTATATTCCATTCCAGGAGCAGCTTTAATTAACTGTTTTTTTAACTGTGGTCCTGAATACAGAACTGAGCTCACTTCTGCGCTAGACCCAGGTTCGACGGTTGCAAGTTTGGCCCTGACACCTGCAGATGAGATGCCATCTGTTAAGCGTTTTGTATAAAATTGTCTTGGTGAGTTTCCTGGTATTATCCAAGCGCTTGCAAAATATCTTTGAATAATTCCAATCCATCCATCGTTTGAATTCTGACTGAATGGCTTTTGGTTATCTATGTCATCAAAATCCATTTTCTTAAACTTATTAGCTTCAGTAAAATATGAAACACCAGTAAATGTCGGCATCATGCCTGACTTCTCTGCTGACTTATGATCATGTAACAGTTGGTAATAAATTTGCGGCTGTACGGCTGAATCGCTCTTATTTGTAATCGAGGTTACAAGCTTGATTTGATAATTTTCATTTGAAAAAACATAGGATTTAGTGACTTTAACCTCATCGTTTTCAAACGTCAATGGAACAACTATATTTTGGTCTGATGATTCATAAGTGGATTGTTCCGATTTAAAAATATCTTTATGTGAGGGTAAATCTTTACCAATCAAACCACTTTGAGCAATGTATAACAAAGGATTCATTTCATCATTAAGAATTTCGTAAAGGCCATCTTGATTATCATTTTGAAAATTAACTAATTTTAATTTTCTTATATCGCCACCAACTGTATTGATTTCAGCTTCATATAAAGATGTTTTAACGAGTATTTTTTGATCAGTATTTAATTGATAGGCAGGATTTTCAATATTGCTTGAATCGTAGTCGCCTGACTCAACTTCACCTAGTTCAGCATTGTTTTGAGCTAAATCAATCTGTAATTGTTTTTGTTGCCAGGAATCCCATAACAGCAATAATGAGAACGAAAAAACAACAAAAAGTATTAAGCGTTTAGTTTCCATAATTTCCTATCTAAATTTTATGGCAATGGATCATGTCCACCTCTATTCCATGGATGGCATTTAAAAATACGCTTCATTGCTAAAAATAACGCGTAAAAAATATTATATTTTTTTAAAGCATCAATTGTATATTCAGAACAGGTAGGCGTAAACCTACATGACGAAATAAAAAAGGGACTAATCAACTTTTGGTAAAATTTGACAAGCAATATAAAAAATTTATTTAGCATGTTGGTCCAAAAAATCTTGAATGTCTTTAGTTACCATTAAAAAGTTTTCATGGGTAAAATTTTTTTTAACTTGAATCACAATATCAAGTTTTTTTGACGTGTCAAAATCTCTAAAAACTGAACGAATTACACGTTTCATATAATTTCTACTAACAGCTTTCTTATTGATTTTTTTACTGACGATTAAACCAAAACGATTAAACTGTAATTGATTGGGTTTATGAAAAATATTGAGAAATGCGCCACTAAAACGCTTCGTAAAAATAAAAACGGATGAAAAATCATCCGCATCAGTTAATCTTGTAAGCGAACTTACGATCAAAGATTAAAGACCTAGACGAGCTCTTCCTTTAGCCCTACGTGAAGCAATTACAGATCTTCCACCTTTAGTCTTCATTCTAACCAAAAAGCCGTGAGTTCTAGCTCTTTTAACTTTTGAAGGTTGATAAGTACGTTTCATAATTTGTTTTCCACTAAATTAAATTTTGATCGCGAAATATACCTAAAAACCTGCGAAAAGTCAATGTAATTAATTTTTATATTTATAATTTGCCTGTGGATAACTTTTTTTAATTCCGTTATCATTTTATTCCGAGAATAAAAAATAAAATATGAAAACTGAAGAATTTTGGGAAGTTATAAGGTCTCATCTAAAGAAGAAACTTACCTCGCAACAATTTAAAACCTGGGTCAAACCACTTTCGTTTAAAGAAAATGAAAGTGATCTTGAAGTTTTAGCGCCAAATCAATTTATTCAACAATGGGTTATTGATCGATTTGCTAAAGAAATAGTTGAGCTTGGAAAAGAAAATAAATATAAGAAACAAATAAAATTTTTATCTAACAAGGCTAAAAAAAATATTAAGCCTATTGAAAATACAGCAAAATTAAATCAATCAAAAATAAAGCCTGAAGATTTATCACCGAAATCAGCCATAAATAAAACCACAGGATTAAATAAAAATTTAAACTTTGAAAATTTTGTGACTGGTCGAGCAAACCAACTTGCAACAGCTGCTGCAAAACAAGTTTCTGAAAAACCTGGCGAATCATACAATCCCTTATTCATTTATGGTGGGGTAGGGCTTGGAAAAACTCACCTTTTGCAATCAATTGGAAACAAAGTTAAAGAGGAGAACAAAGACTTTAAAGTCAAGTACCTTCATGCAGAACGATATGTAACCGATGTGGTTAAAGCTTATGAAGGAAAAACATTCGATCAATTCAAAAAAAATTATCATTCGTTAGATCTTCTGTTGATTGATGATATTCAATTTATTGGTAAAAAAAATAGAACACAGGAAGAGTTTTTTTATGCCTTTAACACCCTTATTGAGAACAAGAAACAAATCATAATAACCTGCGACAGTTACCCGAAAGAAATCCAAGGTGTTGATGAGCGTTTAAGGACAAGATTTAGCTGGGGACTCACAGTGGCAATCGAGCCACCAGAATTAGAAATGAGAGTGGCTATACTATTAAAGAAAGCCTCAATTTCAAAAATAAATCTTCCCGAAGACGTAGCTTTTTTTATTGCTAAACAGATACGTTCAAACGTTAGAGAATTAGAAGGCGCATTGAATAGGATTGTTGCTTTATCAAACTTTACCAACCTACCAATTGATCTTATTTTGGCTAAAGAGGCTCTTAAAGATTTAATAGCCGTCAGAGGCAGGCAAGTAACAGTAGAAAATATACAAAAAACCGTAGCAGATTATTACAAGATAAAAATTTCAGATATGGTAGGTAAAAAAAGATCTCGAAATTTTTCAAAACCTAGACAAATTGCAATGGCATTAACTAGAGAGCTAACCAATTTGAGTTATCCAGAAATTGGTAACTACTTTGGTGGACGTCATCATACGACTGTCATGCATGCATGTGAAGAAATTGAAGACCAAAGGCTTGATAACCAGTCACTGGGTCAAGATTTAGGATTTTTAACACAAGTATTAAGAGGATAACTATGTGGATTAATTGTTGAAGAAATGTGAAGAATTAAAGTAATAAAAAAGTTATAAAATTTGTCCACAATTTGACCACAAACAATTCACTGAAATTCCACTTTATTGAATCTTTTAAGAGGGCCATATTACAAGAGATACAAATGTTCTTCACAGTTTTTTAATGTATTATTATTACTATTAGTTTTATATATAAATAATTTAAAGAAATGAATATTCAAATAAATAGAGAAGTTTTAATTAAACCACTAAGTAGTGTTGTAGGAATTGTTGAAAAAAGACAAGCTTTACCAATTCTTTCTAATTTATTGCTAATAGGGAAAGATAATAAATTAACATTTACAGCTACAGATCTTGAGATGCAGACTAGTTTAAATATTGAAACAAAAATTGAAACAGATTTTGAAATTACTATTTCAGCAAAAAAACTTTTTGATATTACAAGGGCCTTGCCAGAAAATAGCATATTAGATTTTCAGATAAATGAATCAAGAGTGAATGTTAAAGCTGGTAAAAGTAAATTTAATTTACAAACCCTACCTTCTAAAGACTATCCGTTATTAAAGAAAAACGACTCTGAAGCAGTAACTATTAATTTATCTCAGAAACAATTAAAAGGATTATTAAAGCAAGTTGATTTTGCTATGGCCCAACAGGATATCAGATATTATTTAAATGGATTGTTATTTGAAATTCAAGGACAAAAGTTAAATATTATTGGTACAGATGGACATCGATTAAGCTTTACTTCATCAAAACTTAAAGAGAGTTTTGATAAAAAAGAAGTAATTATTCCTAGAAAAACAATCATGGAGTTGATCAAATTACTTGAAGATATTGATGATGATGTTGAAGTGCAAATATTAAATCAACAAGTAACTTTTAAATTTGGTGATATCTTTATTATTACTAAAGTAATTGATGGAAAATTTCCTGACTATAACCGAGTGATTCCTGTTGGGTATGAAAATGGTTTCTTAATCGACAGACAAATGTTATTGAATGCAATGCAGCGCGCTTCAATTCTATCTAATGAAAAATATCGCGGAATAAGACTTGTTTTATCAAAAAACAATATGCAACTAATTACAACCAACAGTGAACAAGAAGAAGCTCAGGAAGATATTGAGATAGATTATAAAAAAGAAGCGATTGATATAGGTTTTAATGTAACTTACTTAATTGATGTGTTAAATAATATTCAATTTGATCAATTATCTTTTGCTTTTAAAGATTCCAATAGTAGTTGTTTAGTAACCATTCCTAATAATGAAGACTATAAATACGTCGTAATGCCAATGAGGATTTAAATTGACTGAAGAAAACAAAACATATTCATCGGATAGTATTAAGGTTTTAAAAGGCTTAGAAGCAGTTAGAAAAAGACCAGGGATGTATATTGGAGATACCTCTGATGGTAGTGGTTTGCATCATATGGTTTTCGAAGTGTTAGATAATGCAATTGACGAAGCATTAGCAGGCCATTGTGACAATATTAAAGTTATCATTCATCCTGATAATTCTGTTTCTGTTCAAGATAATGGTCGTGGAATACCTACTGATATTAAAGAAGATGATGAGGAGAAAAGATCTGCTGCTGAGATAGTGATGACAGAGCTTCACGCAGGCGGCAAGTTTGATCAAAATTCATATAAAGTATCTGGTGGTCTCCATGGGGTTGGTGTTTCTGTTGTAAATGCTCTGTCAGATTGGCTAAAACTTAAAGTCCATCGTAATAACAAGATTCATGAGATTGAGTTTGCTAATGGCGAGAGAAAAGAAAATTTAAAAATCATTGGAGACACAGATAAAACAGGAACCGAAGTTCAATTTTTACCTTCAGAAAGTACCTTTACCGATATTAATTTCCATTTTGAAATACTCGCCAAAAGAATTAGAGAGTTATCTTTTCTCAACAATGGTGTAAAAATTGAATTAATTGATCATCGTTCGGGTAAATCTGAAAATTTTGCATTTTCTGGTGGGGTAACAGGGTTTGTTGAGTATCTCAATAAAACAAAAACCACCATCCATAAAAATCCATTTTCTGCTGAGGGTGAAAAAGATGGAATTACTGTTGAAGTAAGTATGATGTGGAATGATTCATATGGTGAAAATGTTCAATGTTTTACCAATAACATTCCGCAAAGAGATGGCGGAACTCACCTTACTGGTTTAAGGGGTGCGATGACCCGAACAATCAACACTTATATTGAATCAAATGATTTAGCTAAAAAGGCAAAAGTTGATACAACGGGTGATGATATGCGTGAAGGGTTAAGCTGTGTCTTATCTGTGAAAGTACCTGAACCAAAATTTTCTTCACAAACCAAAGATAAACTTGTTTCCAGTGAGGTTCAACCTGTTGTTCAAGACATTGTCGCTAAAAAATTGACAGATTATTTATTGGAACACCCTGCTGATGCAAAAATAATTTGTGGAAAAATTGTTGATGCCGCTCGGGCAAGAGAGGCAGCACGAAAAGCAAGAGATATGACTCGACGCAAAGGTGCTATGGATTCTCTTGGCCTACCTGGAAAATTAGCTGACTGTCAGGAAAAAGATCCAAGCTTAAGTGAATTATATCTGGTTGAGGGTGACTCAGCTGGAGGTTCAGCAAAACAAGGTAGGGATAGAAAAAATCAAGCTATCCTACCCTTGAAAGGCAAGATCTTAAATGTAGAAAAGGCTAGGTTAGATAAGCTATTATCATCTCAGGAAATCGCAACATTAATTACTGCTTTAGGAACAGGAATTGATAAAGATTTTAATCTCGAAAAACTAAGATATCATCGTATCATTATCATGACTGACGCGGATGTTGATGGCGCACATATTAGAACCCTATTATTAACTTTCTTTTATCGCCAAATGCCTCAACTTGTTGAAAACGGATACGTATATATTGCCCAACCCCCATTATTCAAGGTGAGACAAAACAAAAAAGAACAATATTTAAAAGATGAACAAGAATTAGAGCAATATTTAATTGAATCAGCCTTAGAAGGAGCAGAATTAAAAATTAAGGATAATACCTTGTCAGGTGAGTCACTTGGTAATTTAGCTAGAGAAATGATTCTGAATGATGCGGTTATTAGACGCTTGGCTCACAGATATGATTCTTCGATTTTAAAAGCGATATATTTATGTGGTGAGATTAATCTTAATTCTGAAGATGCGGCAATATCATACGTTGAAAAATTAAAAGACACTTCCTCAATAGAAAACATCAATTTTGATGTAAAGAAAAACCCTAATTCTGAAAAATTCATGATCGAAATTAATCAATTTAGACATGGTAATTTAATTACTTCGATTTTAGATGAGGAGTTTTTACTATCAGGTGATTATAAGCAAATCATCAAGACATCATCACTGACTAAGGATTTGATCCAAGAAAAAGCAGTGATCTCTAGAAATGAAAAAATTGCTGAAGTTGGAGAGTTTAAAGAAGCTGTGGATTGGTTAATGTCAGAAGCTAAATCTGGATTAAATATTCAAAGATACAAAGGTCTGGGAGAGATGAATCCGTCGCAATTATGGGAAACCACAATGGACCCATCGGTAAGGCGATTACTCCAAGTTAAAATTGAAGATGCAATCTCGGCTGACCAAGTATTTTCAACACTTATGGGTGATCAAGTTGAGCCAAGAAGAAACTTTATTGAGTCAAATGCACTTGGAGTTAATAACTTGGATATTTGATGACTTTAATTGAACTGAAATTCACTATTGCAGTAGCAAAGGAAAAAAATTTTCGAAGAGCCGCTGATAAATGTTTTGTTAGTCAACCAGCATTAAGTTTAGCAGTAAAAAAACTTGAAGAAGAACTCAATGTAAAAATATTCGAAAGAAGTCGCACTGAAGTAAAAGTTACCTCAGTTGGTCAAAAAATAATTAATCAAGCAATCGTCATTCTTGATGAAGCGAATAAGTTAAAAGACATAGCTAGTGTTGGTCAAGAACAACTTAAATCTCCATTAAAAATAGGCCTTATATATTCAGTTGCTCCATATCTGTTACCCTTAATTATTCCAGTATTAAGAAATAAAACACCTGAAATGCCTTTGGATGTTGAGGAGAATATTACAAAAAATCTAGAATCAGCATTGAAAAGTGGATCAATTGAAGCGGCTATTATAGCTTTGCCTTTTGATATTCCGGGAACGGAGTATATACCCCTCTATGATGAAGAGTTTAATGTGGTTGTTCCTTCAAGCCATGCTTGGGCTAAGAAAAAAGAAATAATAGCGAAAGATCTATCTAGTGAAAAGGTATTGCTCCTTAATAATGAACATTGTTTTAGTCAGCAAGTGGTAGAAGCTTGTCCAGAACTTTCAAAAAAAAGCGAGGTTTTACAAGGAAATTCGCTTGAAACAATTCGTAATATGGTAGCGTCAAATTTAGGAATTTCTGTTTTACCAAAAACTGCAACAGCTATTAACTATAACAACCCGCTTGTAAAAATTATTCCATTTAAAAATCCTGTACCATTTAGAAGAATAGCAATTGCTTACAGAAAGAGCACGGTGAGGATGGAAGCAATTGAAAAGTTTGTTTTAGCATTAAAAGATATAAAATCAAAAAATATCAAAATTTTTTAAGGTAAAAATTTATGATTGTTGGTGTATTAAATGAAGCTGATAAAAATGAAAATAGGGTTGCTATAAGCCCTGAGATAATTAAAAAATTAAATGCAAATAAAATAGAAGTTTTTGTTGAGCAGGGATGTTTTATTCAAGCTGATTTTACGGAAAAAGATTTTACTGATGCTGGAGCTTTAATAAAAAAAAGAAAAGAAATAACAGACACAGCCGATGTTCTATTAACTGTATCAATACCAGGTGAAGAAGTATTAAAAGATTTAAAAAAAGGAATAGTGATTGGAAACTTAAGCTCAATTCAAAATATATCTTTTAAGAATAATGCCTTTGATCTTTCGAAATTACCCAGAAATACTCGCGCTCAATCGATGGATGTTCTATCCTCACAAGCCAATATTGCCGGATATAAATCTGTTTTATTAGCCTTAGAATATTATAAAAAATTTATGCCAATGCTTATGACGGCTGCTGGAACTGTGAAACCTGCAAGAGTATTAATTTTAGGTGTCGGTGTTGCTGGATTGCAAGCAATAGCAACCGCTAAAAGATTAGGCGCTGTTGTAGAGGCATCTGATGTTCGACCGTCAGTCAAAGATCAAGTCGAATCCTTAGGAGCTAAATTTGTTAATGTTCCTTATGAAACAGAGGAAGAAAAATCAATAGCCGAAGGTAAGGGCGGTTACGCACAGATGATGC
Source organism: uncultured Nitrosomonadales bacterium (assembly GCA_913048465.1). Taxonomy (GTDB): domain Bacteria; phylum Pseudomonadota; class Gammaproteobacteria; order Burkholderiales; family Methylophilaceae; genus BACL14. The sequence continues at coordinate 65,854 of CAJWVO010000001.1, read as the reverse complement.
CAAAATCTTGGCTGGAGAGACAAAGAAATATTATATCTGAGACCATCAAAATATCTGACATTGTCATTACAACGGCCCTGGTTCAAGGAAAAAAACCACCTGTATTAGTTAGTGAGGCCGATGTGCGATCGATGAAACCAGGATCTGTGATTGTTGATATTGCTGGCGGTAATTGTGAAATGACTAAGGTTGATCAAGTAATCAATGTTGATGGAAAAAATATTGTTGGCTATCAGAACCTCCCATCTATGTTGGCGCATGACGCTTCAATTTTATACGCAAAAAATCTATTTGCTTTTCTTGAATTAATTGTTGAAGACAATCAGTTAAAAATTAACAAAGAGGATGAGCTTGTTAAAGCTTGTTCCATTAATTAGGAATAAAATATGGATGAAATATTAACGATACAAAATATTACAATTTTTGTTTTAGCTATCTTTGTTGGATTCCATGTGGTTTGGAATGTGACGCCTGCACTTCATACCCCTTTAATGTCGGTTACTAATGCTATATCTGGAATTGTGATTGTTGGAGCAATACTCCAGGTCGTTGAAATTGACGGTAATATTTTTTCATTAAGTAGTATCTTGGGCGCCATAGCAATTTTCTTTGCTTCGATTAATATTTTTGGCGGATTCATGGTTACGCAAAGAATGCTCGATATGTTCAAAAAGAAAGATAAAAATAAATGACGACGACCCTAAATTTATCTCTGTATTTGATATCGGCAATTCTAATCATCTTAGCATTGCGCGGCCTATCCTCTCCCCAATCTTCAAGAAGAGGAAATTATTATGGAATGATTGGTATGACTATTGCTGTCATGACTACCCTAAGCATGAATCTAGATTATATTTTTTGGCTTATCGCTATTTCAGTCTTTGCTGGTGGGGCAATAGGATTAGTTATTGCAAAAAAAGTACATATGACCAAAATGCCAGAATTGGTTGCTTTAATGCATTCTTTTGTAGGCTTGGCGGCTATGCTGATTGCCTTTGCTTCTATTTATAATTTCACAAATACATATTCAACAACGCAAAGAGTAGAGTTATTTTTAGGATCGTTTATTGGCGCAATTACATTTACAGCGTCCTTAGTTGCTTTTGGAAAATTATCAGGAAAATTTATTTCAAAAACAATTATTTTTAAAGGACAACACCTATTAAATTTATTAATTTTTATTCTGATGATTATTTTTGGAATGATCTTTTTTATTTACGAAAATAATCTTGCCTTTATATTAATGAATTGTTGCGCTTTGATTTTGGGGATCACACTAATTATTCCCATAGGTGGTGCTGATATGCCTGTTGTTGTATCGATGTTAAATAGTTATTCTGGATGGGCCGCGGCAGGAATTGGCTTTACTTTAAATAACTCTGTATTAATTATCGCGGGAGCATGCGTCGGATCTTCGGGCGCAATCTTGTCATACATCATGTGCAAATCAATGAACAGGTCCATTATTTCTGTTTTGCTTGGAGGCTTTGGATCGGATGTAGCAGAAGCATCAGTTGATGAAAATAAAAAACAACATAAAACAGGTTCAGCTGCAGACGTCGCTTATCTAATGACCTCATCAGAAAATATAATTATTATCCCTGGATATGGGTTAGCAGTTGCAAGAGCTCAACATGCTTTGCAAGAATTGACAAACAAACTTCTAGAGAAAGATATTAATGTTCGTTATGCAATCCATCCAGTCGCTGGAAGAATGCCGGGACACATGAATGTCCTTTTGGCTGAGGCAGATGTTCCATATGATCAAGTCTCTGAGATGGAAGAAATAAATAATGACTTTTCTGATACTGATCTGGTTTTTGTTATTGGTGCAAACGATGTTGTTAATCCCGCAGCTAAAAAGCCAGGGACAGCAATCTACGGGATGCCTATCTTGGAGGCACAAAAAGCAAAAACGATTATTGTTAATAAGAGAACAATGGGAGTTGGTTATGCGGGACTTGATAATGAGCTATTTTATGATGATAAAACAATGATGTTCTTGGGCGATGCAAAAGAGTGCGTTGAAGATTTAATAAAAGCTGTAGACGATTTATAATGGTTGATATGGAGTTATCTTTACCTTTATTATCATTAATACTTATCCTTTCATTTTTAATTGCGCTATATTCAATCATTTATGCATTTAAAGAAATGGATCAGAAATCTGACAAGCTTAACAATAATTCAAAAGTGTCCATTACAAAAGGTAAGACTAAAACAAAATTTAAGCCTCAATTTTTGAATTCGGTAAAAAATATTGATTTAGATTTATAACTATTTAATCAATAGTTTAATTAAATATCCAATCAGAGAAATAAACCCCACAGATAAAATCCAAATAAAAATAAAGTAAATTATTTTTTTCAATTAATGATAGCTTTCATTGGGTTTGGTTTTGCCACGAAAAACCCAATAAGTAAAAGAAGTGTAAGCGATGATGATAGGTATAAAAATTAGAACGCCTATCAATAAGAATTGTAAACTTTTTTTAGGGGCTGCAGCCTGCCAAATATCAAGCCCTGGTGGAACGATGTTGGGGTAAATACTAATCATCAAACCAATAAACGATAGCAAAAATAATACTATGCTCCACAGAAAAGGTTGAAAATCATAGTTTTTAATTAATGCTCTAAAACAAAATACAGTGGCAATTAAAACTAACAATGGCACAGGCAGTACATAAAGAATTCGAGGGTAACTAAACCACTTATGAAAATACTCAGGGTGTAAATAAGGTGTCCACAGGCTAACAATTAAAATCATAACGAGAGTTAGAATAAAAAATCGTTTGCCTAAAAATTGCATATGACGTTTTGTTTTATTTTCTGTTTTATAAATAAGCCAAGTTGATCCAAGTAGACCATAACCAAAGATCAGCGCAATCCCAGTGAAAATTGAAAATGGTGTGAGCCAGTGCCACCAATCTCCATTGAATGATCGACCTTCAATTGGTATTCCTTGAAGAAAAGCTCCGAGTGCTACACCTTGAAAAAATGTAGCTGTAATCGAACCGATTATAAAAGCCTTATCCCAAATCTGAGTTTTGCTTTTATCCTTCCATCTGAATTCAAAAGCAACACCCCTTAAAATCAGACCAATTAGCATGGCAGTTAATGGCACATACAGCGCTGGAAGAACTACGCTATAAGCTAATGGAAAAGCGGCAAATAAACCACCACCACCTAGAATAAGCCATGTTTCATTTCCATCCCAAATGGGTGCAACGGTATTCATAGCGATATCTCTTTCCCATTTGGATGATATGAAAGGATAGTTGATGCCGATTCCGAGATCAAACCCATCCAGTACAACATAGGCAAAGATGGCAAAACACAAAATAATGGCCCAAATTAATTCGATACTCATGCTTTATCAAACAACTTTAATGAAACACCCAAAGAACCAACTTTTTTTGTTTGATCTTTATCTATGTCAGGGTTAATGGAAAACTGTTTAAAAATATAATAAGTTCCAGCGCCAAATACTAGGAAGTACGTCACTATGAAAACAAGCAAGGAGGTTGCTACAGCAGGAGCATCAATTGGTGATACAGAATCAATGGTTTTTAACATTCCATATACAGTGAATGGTTGTCTCCCAACCTCGGTCGTGATCCAACCGGCAATGACAGCAATAAAGCCTGCTGGACCCATGATCATGCAAACAATATGAAAGAGTTTGGTTGAATAAAATTTATCTTTCCATCTTAAGAATAAACTCCATAAACCCAAAGCAATCATGGCCATGCCGATTCCAACCATGATGCGGAAAGACCAAAAAATGATTTCTGCTGGAGGGATTTCATCTGCTGGAAAATCTTTTAGGCCTTTAATTTCTGCATCGAAATCATGTTTTAATATCATGCTTCCTAATTTTGGTATTTCAACAATAGAATTTATTTCCATGGCTTCGTCATCAGGGATTCCAAATAATATCAGTGGAGCACCCTTTTTTGTTTCATAGTGACCTTCTATGGCTGCAATTTTGGCTGGTTGGTATTCTAAAGTGTTAAGGCCGTGCATATCACCGGCAATTAGCTGCAATGGAGCAACAACTGCAGCCATCCACATGGCCATGGATAACATGGTGCGTGCACATAAATTTTTGTTATTTTTTAAGAGATGCCATGCACCTACTGCGCCTACAACAAAAGCTGTTGTTAAGTAGGCAGCCATTAGCATGTGAGTTAACCGATATGGGAAAGATGGATTAAATATAATTTCAATCCAATTTTCTGGAACAAATTGACCAACATCATTGATGCTAAATCCTGCTGGGGTATGCATCCAGCTATTAACAGACAGGATCCAGAATGCTGAGAAAAATGTTCCAAATGCTACCATCAGGGTTGCAAAAAAATGGAGTTTTTTACCCACTTTGTTCATACCGAACAACATAATTCCTAAAAATCCGGCTTCTAGAAAGAAGGCAGATAAAACTTCGTATCCCATCAAAGGCCCTAAAACGGGTCCAGTTTTATCAGAAAATACAGACCAGTTTGTCCCAAATTGATAGCTCATCACTATTCCTGAAACAACTCCCATACCAAAGGCAATAGCAAAAATCTTTAACCAATAATTAAATAATTTTAGATAGCGATCGTCTTTTTTCCATAACCAAAGTGCCTCCAGTACGGCAAGATAAGACGCTAGCCCAATAGTAAAGGCAGGAAAAATAATATGGAAACTTACCACAAAGGCAAACTGAAAACGAGCTAAATCGATGGCTTCAAACATGTGCATTATTATATAACATTATATAAATTTATATAATATGTTTTTATAAAATATTCCTTTTCTTTTTAGGTCCATTTTTTGTTAACAAATCCCAAAGGTAATTGGGCAATATATGCATAATTTTTGCAACCAGAGACATTTGCCATGGCAGAATGGCATGAGATTTTTTCTTGTCAATAATATGGATTATTTTGGTTGCTGCCAAATCTGCATCAATTAAAAAAGGCATGGGGTATGTATTAATTTTTGTCATGGGAGTTTTTATATAGCCAGGTGAAATTGTAGTGACGTGAATATTAAATTTTTTTAGTTCAACTCGTATACTTTCCATATAGTTAATCAGTGCTGACTTTGATGCACTGTAAGCCCCGGCACCTGGAAGTCCCCTGATTCCAGCAACAGAAGCAATAGCCACTAACTGCCCTTGTTTACTTTTTAATAGGTCATCCATAAATGGATTAAATGTGTTCAATACCCCATGGAAATTTATTTGAAAAATCTTGTGAATAACTTCTAGATCTTCTTTTTTTGATGCCAGTGTTCCTGAACTTACCCCAGCATTGGCTATGATGATGTCTGGAGAGCCGTATTTTTTTTTAAACGTATTTGCTGCTATTTGCATTGAAGAAGGTTTTACGACATCGGCAACCATTACTTGTGAGCGACAGTTAAGCTCTTTTTGTAATTTCAGTAATTTTTTTTTATTACGACCAACTAATCCTAAGATGTTATTTTCAGAGTCATACCCTTTTGCAAGGGCCCAGCCTAATCCTGAGGAGGCACCTGTAATAAAAATTTTTTTAATCAATCGATTTTATTGTTGTGATCGAATTGAATCAATAATACCGTTAGTAACATCGATTGCATTTTTGGGCCCGCCTGCCATTGTGGATGAGGTGATGTACGAACCATTAATGATTAGGGTCGGGACCCCAGTCGCTCCAGCACTTCGAAACATTTGATTCGCCTTCTTTAGTTTCGCTTCCATTGAAAATGACTTGAATGCAGCTTTCACTTTATCGGTATCTAATTTAGCGTTGGATGCGATCCATTTGATTGCGCCGGCTTCATCGACTGGACTGAGAGTTTTGTCTTTGTGAATGGCTTCAAAAATTTTGCTATGCAGGTCATCCAAAACGCCAAGCGACTCCATTGCGTAATATGCTCTTGCCATGGGTATCCAGTCTCTTCTTGGCACGGCCGGAATTTTTTTGAATACAACATCTTTTGGTAGGGACGCTTGCCATTTTTTTAATTCAGGCTCCAAAGAATAACAGTGCCCACAGCCATACCAAAACATTTCAACAACTTCAATCTTGTCACTGGCTTCTGTCGCAATTTTTTCTTTTGTCGGTTTGAAGTTAACATTTAACTGCGGATCAACGGCATGAGAAAATTGAAAAATAAACAAACAAAATAGAAAAAATATTTTTTTCATTGTGATTCCTTAAAATAATTTATAACTTAATCTTTTGGCTTAGTGAGCTTGATTAAGTTCGCCTTAAATCCTTCTTTTATCAGATTTTCACGAATTTTTTTTGCTTCATCCATATCTTCATAGGGGCCAACGCTCACTCTGTGAAATGTGTCATCACCAATTCTTGCTGACATGATGACTGATTCATAACTCATTAGCGCGAGTTTAGCTTTTAGATTATCTGCCTGTGATTCTTCAGAAAAGGCACCCACCTGCAAGTAATATTGAATTGCTCTGTCGTCATTGATTTTAGCTGGGGTATTTATGCTGTAAGTTTCCTGGCTTTCAGGTAAATTTTCATAAAAATCAAAAGATGCATCTTCGTCAATGGCAATAACGTCCTCGTCACCAAAGGCAGAATTAATCTCAATACATGCTCCTTCCGTATCTTTGAGAACAAATGGAGACTTACCGCTAGTAATGAATAGGGTTACTCCAATGGATAATAAAATTCCTAACAGCACACCGATGAATAAACCATTAGTAAATAAAGCTTGAGTTTGATTGATTTCTTTTTTTGTTCGGTAATCTTGAGCCATGATGTCCTCTACATTTTTTCAGGAGCTGAAATTCCAAGTAATTGTAACCCATTTTTTATAACTATTTTCGTTGCACCAATTAATGCTAGTCTGGCATTTTGGAGTGCTTTGTTATCACTTAAAAATTTATTCGCATTGTAATAACTGTGAAAATCGGCAGCCAGATCTTTTAGAAATGTTGCAATGTAATGGGGTGAAGACTCGCTGGCAGATAGTGAAATAATTTCAGGGAACTCAGATAGCCTTTTTATTAATTGATGCTCGTGTGTTGATGTTAAAAGAGCTTCATCAAAATTTTGTAAATCTTCTGGTTTAACATTGGCTTGATTAAGAACAGCACATATTCTGGCGTGAGCATATTGTATGTAATACACAGGATTATCATTTGTTTGTGATTTGGCTAGATCAATATCAAAAATAAGTTGTGAGTCAGGTTTTCGGGCGAGTAAAAAGTATCTTGTGGCGTCAGAACCTACCTCATCAATAAGATCCCTTAATGTGACATAACTTCCTGCTCTTTTTGAAATTTTTACTTCTTGATTATTTTTTGTCACTGTAACCATTTGATGTAAGACATAATTTGGCCAATCTTTTGGTATGCCTAAATTTAGGCCTTGGAGCCCTGCTCTTACTCTGTTGATGGTGCTATGATGATCTGCGCCTTGTTCATTTATAACCCTAACAAATCCTCTTTCCCATTTATTCAAATGGTAGGCAACGTCAGGAACGAAATAGGTATAGGAACCATCAGATTTGATCATGACCCTGTCTTTGTCATCTCCAAATTCAGTTGTCTTTAACCACGTGGCATCATCTTTTTGGTAGCTGAAGCCATTTTTTTCTAGTAAATCTAAAACCTTCTCGACATCTTTATTTTGATAAAACGTGGATTCCAGGGTAAAAACATCAAAGGTAGTTTGGAATGCAGCAAGATCTATATTTTGTTCGTTTCTCAAAAAGGCAACGCTGAATCTTTTTATATTTTCAATATCATCGGGATTGCCGTTGGCCTTTACTATCTCCCCATCAACCTCGACTATTTTTAAGTTTGAATAGGCGTCTGCAATTTCTAAGATATATTCGCCTCGATATCCGTCTTCAGGAAAATTTGCATCTTCTGGTTCAATACCTTTTATCCTTGATTGAACAGACAAGGCTAGATTATTAATTTGTTGACCAGCGTCATTGTAATAAAACTCTCTTATCACATCCCAACCGTTGGCTTGCATAATACGTACTAATGAGTCACCAATAGCTGCCCCCCTTCCATGGCCAATATGAAGTGGCCCCGTGGGATTCGCTGATACGAATTCAACCTGTAACTTTTGATTTTTACCAGTTAGGTTATGGCCATAGTTGGTTGATTGAGAAAAAATACTTTTTATTATTGAGGATTTTCCAGCAGAGCTTAAATAAAAATTAATAAAGCCTGGTCCTGCGATCTCTAGTCGGTCAATAGATGGATCTAATCCAACTTTTTCAATTATCAATTGAGCTATTTCACGAGGATTCTTTTTTAATATTTTTGTTAATTGGAGTGCTATATTTGTTGAATAGTCACCATGTTCCAATGTTTTAGGGCGCTCAATATGGATATCAATAGAAGAAGAATCATCTAGGATCTGATCTAATGCTGAGGAGATAATGCTGGCTAATTCAGTTTTCACTAATGGTAATATTTTAAAAAAATATTATTTTACCTGACTCCTTATGCCAGATATAGTTAATCTGTTATGAATCCAAAAGAAACTTCAATTGTTAAAGTTGCCATTGATGTCCCAATCGATGATTTTTTTGATTATCAGTGTGAAGAAAATGTTTCATTGGGACAGGCTGTGCTAGTTCCTTTTGGTTCGAGGAAGGTAATGGGTATCGTTGTTGAAGTTGATTCATCAACAGAGCTCGAAGCTCACCAAATAAAGAAAATAATAAGGGTTGATAATGATATTTTATTTAATGAAGAGCTTTTTAAATTATTTAAATTTGTATCCAGTTATTACCATTACCCCATTGGCCAAACAATTCATATTGCGGTTCCGTCAAATTTAAAAAAAACAAAAAAAGTTCTTAACAAAAAATCATACATATATGAAGCCACAAATCTTTTAAATAAGTCAGCGATCGATCAAATCACTGCGCGAAAAAAAAACCTTAAAGAAATAGCGAAGGTAATCTGCAAAGAAAAGCAAACAGACGAAGCGTTAAAGAAGATTTCCATTAATTGGAAAAAATATGTAAAGGAATTGATAACTCTTAATCTTGTTAAAGAAAGGGAGTACCAGAAAACAAAGATTATTCAAACAACAACCGCATTACAATTGAATCAAGAACAGTCTGAAATATATGAAAAAATTTTAGGCGCACAAGGGTTTCAAGCCTTTTTAATTTATGGCATTACAGGAAGCGGAAAAACAGAGGTGTACATGCACCTCATCGAACAATATGTCAAAAATAATGGACAGGTTCTTATATTAGTTCCCGAGATAAATTTAACTCCTCAGTTAGAGGATCGATTCACCTCTAGATTTTCAAGCTTTTTAGTAATCTCTTTACATAGTCATTTGACTCAGAAAAAAAGATTAGAAAACTGGGAGCTAGCAAAAAATGGCACAGCACAAATAATCATCGGTACAAGATTGTCTGTATTTACACCTTTCAAAAATTTAAGAGCGATTATTATGGATGAAGAGCAAGATTTATCATTTAAACAGCATGATAAATTACGTTATCACGCTAGAGATGTGGCAATGATGCGAGCAAAGCTACTAAATATTCCCTTTATAGCAGGGAGCGCGACTCCATCTATTGAAATTTGGCATCGGTCAATAAATGAAAATAAATTGCTGCTTCATAAGTTGTCTAAGAGAGCTGTGAAAGACGCGACTCTGCCCAGAATAAATTTAATACAAGATGACATGAATATAGAAAATGAAGGAATATCAGAATATTTAAAATCTGCCATTAAACATCATCTTAATCTACGTCAACAAATTTTGATTTTTATCAATCGCCGAGGCTATGCACCAGTTTTATTCTGCTCATCGTGTGGATGGTATGCGAGTTGTTCAAGGTGCAGCTCAAAACTGGTTGTACATCGTAGTAAACAGCACTTACGATGTCATCATTGTGATTACCAAAGAGGGATAGACTCTTCATGTAAAGTTTGTGGCAATGTTGATTTAATGTCTCTCGGGAGTGGAACCCAAAAAATTGAAGAGAGGATAAGAAAATTATTTCCTAAGGCCCAGGTGAGGAGGGTTGATAGGGACACTATTAAGACAAAAGCAGCAATTGATGCTCTCTATGATGATATGCATGATAACAAAATCGATATATTAGTTGGAACGCAAATGCTATCAAAAGGGCATGACTTTCCAAATTTAAGCTTAGTAGTCGTGCTTGATTCTGACAATGCATTATACAGTTCAGATTTTCGTGCCTCAGAAAGACTATTTTCACAATTAGTACAAGTTGCTGGAAGAGCGGGTCGAGGATCAATTCCTGGGGAGGTTGTTATCCAAACTAACTTTCCAGAACATCCTTTGTATCAATCGATAAAAAATCAGGACTATGAATCATTTGCATCAGAAGAAATAAATTCAAGAAAAGACCTCAATTTCCCTCCATTTTGTTTCCAAGCCGTGTTGCGCGCAGAAAGTAAAAATAAAAAGAAGATAGAAGATTTTATTAATGAGGCTTATTCAATTGCAAGCCAGAGCGGTATGAAAGATGTTGATGTATTTCATCCTGTTCAGCCGATTCTTGATCGTGTAAAGGGATTTGAGCGATACCAAATTTATTTCCACTCAAGCAGCCGACAATTACTGAACCAATTTTTAAGATATATGAAAGAAAGGATTTTAAGAGAAAAAGATCTAAGTAAGGTGAAGTGGTTTATCGATGTTGATCCGGTAGATTTTTAAAAAAAAGCTGGAGGTTTAATCCAGCTTTTTTATGAATCACATTTAAATTACTCAGCAGCTTCTTCAGCTGGAGCCTCTTCTGTTACAGCTTCATCAGCAGCTTCCCCAGTTAGAGGAGGTAATTCAGCATCAGCGCTGTCATTTGAAACATCATCACCACAGGCAGCTAAGAATAAGCCGAATAATAAAGCTAATAAAAATTTGTTTAACATACTTTTCTCCAAAAATTTGTTGGTAAGGACTACAGCCGCGCATGTTAACATTTGCAATAAAATAAAACAAATATTTTAAAAAAAATGACATCATCTGTACCTAAAATATTAACCTTTGCAGCCTCTGATCCAACAGGCGGGGCTGGCATTCAAGCTGATTTGATGACACAAACAAGCCTCGGTTGCTACCCATTATCCGTGCTTACAGCTATTACATGTCAGGATTCTTCTGGTGTAAGTGATTTGCTACCAATCGACCCCTCAATCGTCGATAAACAAGCAAGGTTGATTCTTAATGAGACTAAAATTGATGTCATCAAGTGTGGAGTGATGGCTAGTGAAGAGAATATTATAGTGATCTCGGAAATTATCAAAGATTACCCCGATGTTCCAGTGGTGATTGATCCTATATTATCCTCTGGGAGGGGGGATAATTTGGCCTTAGGAGATTCCCTCCAATTAATGATGAGATACCTTTTTCCGTTAGCAGAAATCATTACCCCTAACGTTAATGAGGGTGCGAAAATAGTTTCAAACAAAAATATCACTGAAATTGAGGAAGACCTTATATTTATTGGGAAATCTTTATTGGACCTGGGACCAAAAAATGTATTACTCACTGCAGCTGATTATCAGGTAGAGAAAAAAACCTTGACCAACACCTTATTTTGTCAGGATGGGGGAATATTTAATTTCGACCATGAAAGATTACCTCAGAGTTTTCATGGATCAGGATGCACCCTAGCATCTGCAATTTCAGCATACTTAGCACAAGGTATGTCGATACATACGGCGGTTGAAGAGGCTCAAAAATTTACGATTGATACGCTTAAAAACGGTCTTGTAAATGGTCAAGGCCAGTTGATACCTAATCGATTTTTCTGGATGTTCAGTGATCTAGAAGAGGATGAAAATGACCTCAAACATCATTAGTGGAATTTATGCAATTACCCCTGACTGGGAAGATACCCGCCAATTAATCATAAAGACAGAGGAATTGCTGTCAAATAAAATTAACTTATTACAGTATCGAAATAAAAAAGCTAACAAGCAATTAAGGATGACACAGGCTAAAGAGCTTCAAGCGCTTTGTCATCATTACCAAGTGCCATTCATAATTAATGACGATTATGAAATATGTGGTATTTTAGAAGCAGATGGCATACATTTAGGAAAAGATGACATCACAATTGAAGAAGTTAGGGATAAGTTAGGTAATAAAATCATTGTCGGAGTATCCTGTTACAACGATGCTGAAAGGGTCAATGAAATGATGGCCTCTAGTTGTGACTATATAGCTCTGGGGGCCTGCTTTCCAACAAAAACAAAACCAAACGCACCGCATGCTTCATTAAATTTTCTGGAGCATGTTGTCGAAACATCAATGAAGCCTGTTGTTGCAATTGGTGGGATTAATTTGGATAATTGTAGCCCAGTCATCAATAGCGGTGTTGATGCGATTGCAATGATCAATGCACTTTATTCAACTGATAAAGTCACAAACAAAATATTGGAAATTAAAAGAAAGTTTAGAAATGACTAAAAATATTGACCTGTTTAATGAATCCCAACACTACATTCCAGGTGGCGTGAACTCTCCTGTTAGGGCATTCGGTTCCGTTGGAGGCACCCCAATATTTTTTAAATCTGCCAATGGATCGAAATTATGGGATGAAGAAGGAAATGAATATATTGATTATATTAATTCCTGGGGCCCAATGATTTTAGGTCATGCTCATCCTGAAGTGATTAAGGCTGTTCAAGATGTTGCACAAGACAGTCTATCTTTTGGAGCCCCCACAGCCCGAGAGCTTTCAATGGCAAAGGAAATTGTAAAAATAGTACCGTCTATTGAGCAAGTTCGCCTAGTGAGCTCAGGTACTGAGGCCACGATGAGTGCAATCCGAGTGGCGCGTGGGTTTACCGGTCGAGACAAGATTTTAAAGTTTGAAGGCTGTTATCACGGCCATGCAGATGCTCTCTTAGTCAAAGCGGGTTCAGGAGCACTCACCTTTGGGCAGCCAAGTTCTGCTGGGGTGCCAGTAGATGTTGCTAAAGATACCTTAACCTTAAGCTATAACAATGTAGAAGAATTACAACAGCTGTTTGATCAGCAAGGCGATGAAATTGCCTGTGTCATTCTTGAGCCGGTGGTGGGAAATATGAATTTGATTGTGCCATCGGAAGAATTTTTAAACACTTTGCGAAGTGTCACAGAAAAACATGGAGCAGTGTTGATTTTTGATGAGGTGATGACTGGCTTTAGAGTATCGCTTGGCGGTGCGCAAGAGCTCTTTAGTGTTACCCCTGATATGACCACCCTAGGTAAAGTGATCGGAGGAGGTTTACCAGTAGGAGCGTTTGGTGGGCGCAAAGAGATCATGCAAACATTAGCTCCTTTGGGACCAGTCTATCAAGCTGGGACATTATCTGGCAACCCGGTGGCCGTGGCTGCAGGATTAAAAACACTTGAACTCATTCAAGCTAATGGTTTCTTTGAATCTTTATCTAAACAAACCAAAAAATTAACAGATGGATTAACTGATGCAGCAAAAGAATTAGGTATTAAATTTTGTGCACGAAATGTGGGCGGAATGTTTGGTCTTTATTTTAGCGAACAACCTCCGAACTCATTCCAAGATGTAATGGCATCAGATCGTGAAAAATTTAATGCATTTTTCCACGAAATGTTAAGCCAAGGAATCTACTTTGGGCCATCAGCATTTGAAGCTGGTTTTGTGTCTGCAAAACACACAGATGAAGATATTAAATTCACGATTGATTGTGCAAAAAAAGCATTTCAAAAAATCTAAACTTAACCCGAATAAATCCCTCATAACCATTGAATTTACTGGATAAAACCAGTATTATTGTTGGTTCGGCTCATTTAAAACAACAGATAAAAAGTTATGGCAAGAAAATCAAATATTGAGAAGCAAGGTCTTTATAATCCGTCCAATGAACATGATGCGTGTGGCGTTGGATTTGTGGCAAATATTTATGGCAAAAAAAGTCATGAGATTGTTGCACAGGGCCTAACCATTTTAGACAACCTCACCCATCGGGGAGCGACGGGATATGATCCAAAACTCGGTGACGGTGCAGGGCTATTAAGTCAAATACCTCATGAGTTTTTCTTAAACGAAGCCAATGAAGCCGGATTTAAACTGCCAGAATTTGGCCATTATGGCGTTGGAATGTTATTCCTACCCCAAGATGATGCACTCCGTAATGAAGTTGAGACCCTTATTGAAAAAGTAGTGGAAGAAGAGGGACAAACGACTCTAGGCTGGAGAGATGTTCCTGTGGATAATTCTAATATCGCGGATGCTGCAAAAGATGTTGAGCCTGTCATCAAACAAATTTTTATTCAAAGAAGTGATGAGTGTAAAAAACAGACGGCCTTTGAAAGAAAATTATTTGTGATTCGAAAAAGAATTGAAATCGCAGTCAATAAAATGAATCCGGAAGATAACGCTAAGTTTTATATTCCATCGATGTCATCCAGAACGATCGTCTACAAGGGTATGTTGTTAGCGGCGGAAGTCGGTGTTTACTTTAAAGATTTATTAGATAAAAAATTCACCTCTGCCATTTCACTAGTTCACCAACGTTTTTCAACAAACACATTCCCTTCCTGGGATCTTGCCCATCCTTTCAGAATGATTGCGCACAATGGAGAAATCAATACGGTCCAGGGGAATGTGAATTGGATGCATGCACGACATGAGACCATGAAATCGATGTTGCTCGGTGAGGATTTGGAAAAACTATGGCCGTTAATCGAAGATGGTCAATCTGACTCAGCCTGTTTTGATAATTGTCTAGAACTCCTCGTTGCTGGTGGGTATAGTTTACCGCATGCCATGATGATGCTAATTCCTGAGGCCTGGGCCGGTAATCCACTGATGGACAAGGAAAGAAAAGCATTTTATGAATATCATGCAGCACTGATGGAGCCATGGGATGGACCTGCGGCAGTTGCTTTTACTGATGGCCAAATGATTGGAGCCACACTTGATCGAAATGGTTTACGGCCAGCAAGATATTTAATGACAGATGATGGCGTTGTAATGATGGCATCCGAGATGGGTGTTCTTACTTTCCCGGAAGAAAAAATTGTTAAAAAATGGCGATTAGAGCCTGGCAAGATGTTGTTAATTGATACCGATGCCGGTAGGGTGATTGACGATCAGGAGGTTAAAAAACTTCTATCTTCTGCTAAACCTTACGAAAAATGGATTAATGATTCAAGATTTTTCCTTGGAGATTTGGATAAGGTTGAAGAATCGCGAACAATGTCTCAACCAATCTTGGATATCCAGCAAAGCTTTGGCTATTCTCAAGAAGACATCAAATTTATTCTACAGCCAATGTTTGAATCTGGTCAGGAAGCATCAGGATCAATGGGAAATGATGCTGCTCTTCCAGTGTTATCCAATAAAGCAAAATCCTTATATAACTATTTCAAACAATTATTTGCACAAGTTACGAATCCACCAATTGATCCTATCAGAGAAGAAATCGTGATGTCATTGGTGACTTTTATTGGTCCAAAACCAAACCTTTTAGGTATTGAAGAAACCAATCCACCATGGCGCCTTGAAGCAAGCCAACCTGTATTGAGTCTTCAGGAATTAGACCAATTAAAATCAATTGAACAGCTAACTAATGGGCACTTCAAATCAAAAGTAATTGATATTACTTATAAAAAATCAACGGCAGAAAACGCCGAATCAAGAATGCAACAGGCTTTAGAAAATGTCTGTCAGGAAGCCAACCAAGCGATTCGTGATGGTTTTAATATCTTAATTTTGTCTGACCGAAATGTATCTAATGATCGGATCGCTATCCCAGCACTTTTAGCTTCTTCCGCAACACACGAATTTTTAGTGCATGAGGGGAATAGAACGAACACAGGCCTTGTTGTGGATACCGGATCTGCAAGAGAGGTTCATCATTTTGCATTACTCGGTGGTTACGGTGCTGAAGCAATATGTCCATGGCTTGTGTTTGAGACCATGAAAGAAATTACGGATGATGCTGATCAGGCGCAAACTAATTTTATAAAGGCAGTTGGTAAAGGCTTATATAAAATCATGTCGAAGATGGGTATTTCGACATTCCAATCTTATTGTGGGGCGCAAATTTTTGAAGCAATCGGCTTAAACTCAAAATTTGTTGAAAAATACTTTACTGGCACAACAACTAATATTGAAGGAATTGGTTTAGCTGAAGTTTCTGCAGAAGCTGAAAAATTACATAGCGATGCATTTGGAAACGATCCTGTGTTAGCCAATGCGCTTGATGCTGGCGGTGAGTATGCCTTTAGAATTCGTGGTGAGCAACACATGTGGAATCCAGAATCCATCGCAAAATTGCAGCATGCCACTCGAAAAAAAGATTTCCAAACATATAAAGAATATGCCGAATTGATTAACAATCAATCCGAGAGATTCATGACATTAAGAGGCTTATTTCAATTTAAACCCTCCAATAAATCAATTTCAATTGATGATGTTGAGCCAGCCACCGAAATTGTTAAACGGTTTGCAACGGGTGCAATGTCATTAGGTTCTATTTCAACTGAAGCACATACGACGCTTGCTATCGCGATGAATCGCATTGGTGGTAAATCTAATACGGGCGAAGGAGGTGAGGATAAGAAAAGGTTTATACCTTTGACTAAGGATTCCAGCTTGGAAGAAATGTTTGGTAAAGATCTAATTGAGGCAAACATTCAGCTGAAAAAAGGAGACTCTTTACGGTCTAAAATTAAACAAGTTGCTTCCGGTCGTTTTGGAGTAACAGCTGAATATCTTGCGGCAGCAGATCAAATTCAAATTAAAATGGCTCAGGGCGCTAAGCCTGGTGAGGGCGGTCAACTTCCTGGCCATAAGGTAAGTCCGTACATTGCGCAGCTAAGATTCTCTGTTCCAGGTGTTGGCTTAATTTCACCACCACCCCATCATGATATTTACTCTATTGAGGATTTGGCTCAGTTAATTCATGACTTAAAAAATGCTAACCCACAGGCTGATATATCAGTTAAGTTGGTGTCTGAAACAGGGGTCGGTACAGTTGCAGCTGGAGTTGCGAAGGCAAAGTCAGACCACATTGTGATCGCTGGTCATGATGGGGGTACAGGTGCTTCACCACTTTCATCCATCAAGCATGCAGGCACTCCATGGGAGCTTGGACTTGCAGAAACACAACAAACGCTTGTGCTTAATAAGTTACGAAGCCGTGTCATTTTACAAGTCGATGGTCAAATGAAGACCGGACGTGATGTTGTCATAGGAGCGCTATTGGGCGCTGATGAATTTGGTTTTGCAACCGCACCACTAGTGGTGGAAGGATGCATCATGATGAGAAAATGTCATTTGAATACATGTCCTGTTGGCGTGGCGACTCAAGACCCTGAGTTGAGAAAAAGATTTACAGGCCAACCAGACCATGTGGTCAATTACTTCTTCTTTATTGCTGAAGAGGTGAGAGAAATTATGGCTGAATTGGGTGTTAAAAATTTCAATGATCTCATTGGCCGTTCAGACTTTTTAGACATGCAGGCAGGCATAGACCACTGGAAAATACACGGTCTAGATTTTACAAAAATCTTCTATCGTCCAGAATTGTCTGACGAGGTTGGGACTTATCATCAAGAAACACAAGATCACGGCCTAGATAAGGCGCTTGATCATGAGCTGATTAAGCAAGCAAAAGATGCGATTGAAAATAAAGGTTCTTGTGTTATTAATACTCTAATTACAAATATTAATCGAACCGCTGGTACGCTTCTGTCTCACGAAATAGCAAAGAGATATGGCAATGACGGACTTCCTGAAGACTCAGTTCAAGTGAACTTATCTGGAACCGCCGGGCAAAGTTTTGGAGCTTTTTTAGCAAAAGGTATTACATTTAATCTAGAGGGTGAAGGTAATGACTATGTTGGCAAGGGTTTGTGTGGTGGAAAAATTATCATCAAACCTCCGAAAACTTTCAATGCAAAAGCATCTGAAAATATCATTGTAGGTAATACTGTTATGTACGGTGCGACATCTGGCAAAACATTTTTTAGTGGTATTGCTGGGGAAAGATTCTGTGTAAGAAATTCTGGAGCCAGTGCTGTTGTTGAAGGTGTTGGTAATCACGGTTGTGAATATATGACTGGCGGAACAGTCGCTGTTCTAGGGCCGACAGGTCAAAATTTCGCGGCCGGTATGTCAGGCGGCGTAGCTTATATATTTGATGTGAATAAGACGTTTGAAGCCAATTGCAATAAATCGATGGTCACGTTAGAAAAAGTTTTACCAGCTAATTCACAACCGAGAGAAGCTCAACATCTGAATCAACCGGATGAAGTGATCTTAAAGACCTTAGTTAGTGACCATTTGAAATATACCAATAGTGAAATGGCAAAACATATTCTTGATAATTGGGATGATATGTTGAATCATTTTGTAAAAGTCATGCCAAACGAATATCGAAGAGCTCTTAATGAGCTGCAAGAAAAAACGAATAAGGAAACAGTTTAATGGGTAAAGCAACAGGATTTTTAGAGTTTGATAGACTATCTGAACAAAATATTCCTCCTCATGAAAGAGTGAAGAATTATAAAGAGTTTGTTCTGCACTTAACGGATGAAGAAGCGAAAGTCCAAGGCGCCCGATGCATGGATTGCGGGATTCCTTTTTGTAATAATGGTTGCCCTGTAAATAATATTATTCCTGACTGGAATGATCTGGTGTATCGCCAAAATTGGGAAGAAGCAATCAAGGTACTTCATTCTACTAATAACTTTCCTGAGTTTACTGGAAGAATATGCCCAGCACCATGTGAGGCTGCTTGTACCCTTAATATTAATTCCGATGCGGTTGGGATTAAATCAATTGAACATGCGATTATTGATAAAGCATGGGAGCTAAATCTGGTAAAACCTCAGGTAGCAGACAAGAAAACTGGCAAAAGAATTGCCATTGTTGGTTCTGGCCCAGCTGGTTTAGCTGCAGCACAACAATTAGCCCGTGCAGGCCACGATGTGGATCTAATGGAAAAAAATGACCGCATTGGCGGACTCCTTCGATATGGAATCCCTGACTTTAAAATGGAAAAATCTCACATTGATCGACGAATGGATCAGATGGCTGCTGAGGGTGTTAATTTTTTAACCAACCATAATGTTGGTGATAATATTCATCCTGACGATTTAATTAAAGATTACGATGCGGTGATTTTATCGGGTGGTGCTGAATGGCCAAGAGATCTTCCAGTTCCTGGAAGAGAACTTGAGGGAGTTCATTTTGCAATGGATTTTTTACCCTCTCAAAATAAAGTTATTGCTGGAGATAAATTATCAGAGCAAATTCTAGCTACAGATAAACACGTGGTGGTGATTGGCGGTGGCGATACCGGTTCAGATTGTGTTGGGACATCTAATCGTCATGGTGCAAAATCAGTGACGCAATTTGAGTTGATGCCACAGCCACCTGAAAAAGAAAATAAATCGATGGTGTGGCCATACTGGCCCCTTAAGTTGAGAACCTCAAGCTCACATGAAGAAGGTTGTGATCGTGATTGGTCTGTCGCCACTAAAGAATTGATTGGTGACAATGGCGTTGTAAAAGAATTGGTCGCCAGCCGAGTTGAATGGAAAGATGGCAAGATGGCTGAAATACCAAATTCAGAATTCAGAATTAAAGCAGATCTTGTTTTATTGGCAATGGGTTTTGTTAGCCCCCAACAATCGATTCTTGAAAAATTTGGTGTTGACAAAGATGCTCGTGGCAATGTTAAGGCAGATACTAAAGGTAAAAAAGCTTACTTCACTTCTCGAGATAAAGTGTTTGCAGCTGGGGATATGAGAAGAGGTCAGTCATTAGTTGTTTGGGCAATTCGTGAAGGTAGACAATGTGCGCATGCTGTTGATGAGTACCTCATGGGAAGCACCTCGTTACCTAGATAATCATCATGAATCTATCAAATGATTCATTTCTTAAGACATTAAGACTTGAAAAGACATCTTACACTCCTGCATGGATAATGAGGCAAGCAGGTCGTTACCTGCCTGAATATAGAGATACCCGAAAAAATGCTGGGTCTTTTATGGATCTTTGTCGAAACACATCTTTTGCTACTGAAGTCACCATGCAGCCTTTAGAGCGTTATCCTCACTTAGATGCCGCTATCTTATTCTCTGATATTTTGACCATACCTGATGCAATGGATCTAGGATTAAATTTTCTTCCTGGTGAGGGCCCTACGTTTTCAGACCCATTAATCGATGAATCATCTGTTCACAAACTGGACATACCATCCATGGAAAAATTGTCTTATGTTTTTGATGCTGTTCGTTCAATTAAAGATGCTTTGCAAAATAGAGTCCCCCTTATTGGATTTGCTGGAAGTCCATGGACTCTTGCGACATATATGGTTGAAGGTAAAGGCGGTACAGATTTTTTGAATGTAAAAAAAATGGCATATGAGCGTAATGACCTAATGCATCATATTTTAAAAATTAATGCGGAAACAGTTAGTCAATATCTTGCAGAACAAATTAAGGCAGGGGCAGATGCAGTGATGATTTTTGATTCATGGGGTGGAGCATTAAGTCATTTGGAATATGAAAAATTATCATTGAATTACATGAAAGTCATTATAGATAACCTTAATATCCTTGGTTTTGGTGATGTGCCAAAAATAATATTCACCAAAGGCGGCGGACAATGGATAAATCAACAATTAAAAGCTGGATCCAATGCAATAGGGCTCGATTGGCAAACCAGTTTAAAAACAGCAAGAGAATTAACAAAAAATAAAGTAGCGCTTCAAGGAAATATGGACCCAGCAATCCTCTTAGGTTCAGATAAAAAAATTGAAGACACAGTCAAATCAGTTATCGATGATTACGGCCATGGTGAAGGTCATATATTTAATCTTGGGCATGGCATTACCCAATTTACTGATCCCGCTAAAGTAACATTAATGCTCGATGTATTGAAAGAATATAGTAAAAAATACCATTAATGTTTTTTACCCTCTTCTATCCCAATCCCAGTAATGGATCGATAGAACTGTTCTTGAAATCCTTTTTTATCTTTTATTGCCTGACATGATCGATCTGATAAAGATATAAAAATAACAAAAAAGAATGTTGTAGTCATAGAGAACAAAGCTGGATACTTATAAGGGAAAATGGCTTCACTAAAATGGAATACATCTACCCATACAACAGGACTTAAGATAACTAAGGCAATAGTCACCAAAAGACCAATTAGCCCACCAAAAAAAGCACCTCTTGTCGTTAGATTCTTCCAGAACATGGATAAAAATATAATTGGAAAATTAGTACTAGCTGCGATAGCAAAAGCAAGCCCGACCATAAAAGCAATATTTTGTTTTTCAAATATGATGCCCAGAAAAATTGCCAGAATACCGAGAAAAATCGTTGCAATTCTTGAAACAAATAATTCTTTTTTCTCATTTTTGTTTGAGGAATTAATTACATTGGCATAGATATCGTGAGATATGGCTGATGCACCGGCTAAAGTTAATCCTGATACAACGGCTAAGATAGTAGCAAAGGCAACAGCAGAAATAAACCCAAGTAACACATCACCACCAACGGCATGAGCCAGGTGGATTGCAGCCATATTATTATTTCCAATTAGCCCACCATCAGTATTTAGGTAGTTAGTATTTGAGCCAACGAGAATGATAGCTCCAAAGCCTATGATGAAGGTAAGAATGTAAAAATATCCTATAAAGCCGGTAGCATAGACTACCGATTTTCTTGCCTGAATGGAGTCTTTTACTGTAAAAAAACGCATTAATATGTGTGGTAATCCTGCGGTACCAAACATAAGTGCTAAACCCAAAGATATGGCAGAAATAGGATCCTTGATAAGGCCTCCCGGATTAAGAATTTTTGAGCCTAATTCATGATCATGCACTGCGGTAGAAAAAAATTGATTCAGGTTAAAATTAAATTGATATAAGACCAGGATAGATATTAATGTCGCTCCAAAAAGAAGAAGAACAGCCTTAATGATTTGAACCCAGGTTGTTGCTATCATTCCGCCAAACGTAACATACAAAATCATCAAGCCACCAACAATATAAACAGCCAAATCATAAGGAAGGCCAAATAAGATTTGAATTAATTTTCCAGCACCGACCATTTGTGCAATTAGATAGAGAGATACGGTTGCTAGAGAGCCTAGTGCTGATAATGTTCTAATAGGTCTTTGCTGGAGGCGATAGGAAGCGACATCTGCGAAGGTATATTTCCCTAAGTTTCTTAATGGCTCTGCGATTAATAAGAGAACTATAGGCCATCCTACTAAGAATCCTATTGAATAAATGAGTCCATCAAAACCTGTTGCAAAGACAAGACCTGAGATTCCTAAAAAAGATGCGGCTGACATAAAATCACCTGAAATGGCTAAGCCATTTTGAAACCCAGATATATTTCCACCCGCCGTATAGAAAGAATCTCGGTTAGAGATTTGTTTCGCTGCCCAATAAGTAATATAAAGTGTTACAAATACAAAAAGTAAAAATAAACTAACAGCAATGATGTTCATGATGTGATTTTTTTGATTTCTGGCTCTAAATATTTATTTGATAAAAATACATATACAAGGGTCACAATAAATATGATGAGAATTAATAAGAAACCAAAAACAATTCCATAAGAGATTGAGGAATTAAAAAATTGCTGACCCAAAAAATCAGGAAAATAAGCAATAAAAATAATAAATAAGAAATAGGAGAAAATGATTATAAATAATAGCGGTACAACCATTTTCTTTTTGATACTTATTAGATTACTTATATCTTTCATGTTGTAAATATAACATTAATAACTAAGCTTACTCATGGAAAAACATCGATTTTAATTGTCAAATGTTTTTGTAATATGTTCTTAATATTATTAAGTTCGTCTAAAGATAATCTTTCAATAGTAATAGCTTGATTATTCTGTAAAGATGGCCTTGCCAAGCTATAAAGATCAATTTTTTTAATTAACTTCTCGTAAGGTTTAATTAGACTTGAATATTTTTTTAAAAAATCATTTGTCGGAACTTGATGATTAATTTTTAATAAGCAAGTTTGAATCACTGTCTGACAGGCCTCTGCACATGTTTTTAACTTATTAATCATTGAATTTGGATCTAAATTAACTTGATTTATTAGTTTTATAGAACCTTCATCAGCTGCATCAATTTTGAACCAGACCTCACCATGATAGCGATTAAAAACTTTAAGACATTCTTTTTTTTTGCTGATAAAGCTTCCATTTGTAATTAAGCGAACAGGAATTTTATCAATAAGTTTATATTCTTTTAAACTTGCAATGATAATTTCTAAAACATCTAAAAATTCTGGAGCTGCAGTGGGTTCCCCATTCCCTGATAAGGCTACATCAGCAAATGTTGTACCGGGAGGAGTATTTTCTTTTAAAAAGTTAGAATTTATTATTTGATCAATCCAAAGGTTTAACTCATCTTTTAACAATTCAACTTTGATGGGTTCCGGACCACCTCTTGTGAGGTTTGGAATTTCACAATAAATACATTGCCAATTACATGCATTATTGGTATTTAGATTTACCCCTAAAGATAATCCGCCAGCTCTGCGTGAGACAACAGGATATACATATTTTGAATCAAATATATTTCTGTCATGATCTTCAGCATGAAGGACATAAGTTTTTTTGTTCATGCCTTCAATTATATCTAATTTTAAGCTGGCATTAATTAACAAAAATTAATAATTGCTGATCCACATCGTTTGATATGGCTTTAAAGAAATCTTTTTGGATTCAATTTTTTTATTGGAAATTAAATCTATCCAGTTTTTATTGAAAATTAAATTTATTTCATTCAGATCAACTGGCTGTTTTTGATTCGTAATATTACATAAGACAAAAATACTCTGTTTTCTATTTTGACATTGTCTCCATAGAGCAAATATTTTTTCTCCTAAGTTTAATGTAAATTGAGTTGCATTTGGATGAAATGCTGGTTGTTTTTTTCGAATAGTAATTAGAGAATTAAGTTGTTTTAAAACAGCAGAATGGATTGTTTTTTTATTCATCTTATTACTTAAGTCTTTGAAATCATATCGTTTTCTATTAATGCTTCTTTTTTGTTTTGTTGATCGCATTCCAGTGTAGTCATTTTCCGTTCCAAAAAAACTATGAATATAGATAGCTGGAATTCCCTCAAGGCTTAACATAATTGCATGCGCACATATAAATCTTTGGATTTGAAAATTATCTAGGGTATCAATTGTTCCTTTAAGTGCGTCAATTAGCGCAATATTAATTTCATATGGTTTACTTTTATTTTCAACCTTGCGGAAAGAAACCTCTCCTCCAAACTCTTTCATTCTTTTTAAGATAGCTTTGATATTTTTTTCCGATATCAACCCCTCTGCCGGCCTCATTCCAATCCCATCATGTGAAGCAATAAAATTAAAGTAAGTAGTCCCTTCCATCGGAGGAGGCATAGACATCAGCCATTTTCTTAAGATAGTTGAATTACCATAAAGCATGGAATAAAGAATTAGAGGCGGAAGTGAAAAGTTATAAATTAATTGCGCTTCATTACCATTTCCGAAATAATCAAGATTTTCTTTATTTGGAAGGTTGGTCTCTGTAATTAAAAATGTTTTTTTGGAGCTAGCATCGAGAAGCAGCCTAAATAGCTTTATAATTTCGTGAGTTTCATTCAGATTAATACAATTTGTTCCAAGCTTTTTCCAAAGAAATGCTACAGCATCTAATCTTAAAATTGAAATACCCTGGTCTAGGTAAAATTTAATAATCTTTAAAAACTCAATTAGAACATCTTTATTTTTGAAATTTAAATCTACTTGATCTCTACTAAAAGTACACCACACATATTTTTCATTATTTTTTGTTTTAAATAACTGCAATAAATCGTGACTTCTGGGCCTGACGATTTTAGAAGTATCAAATTTATTTTCATAATCTAAAAAAAAGTTTTTTCCTGGAAGTTGATTATTTAAGAATTGTTGAAACCATACTGATTCACTAGAGCAATGGTTGATTACAAGGTCAGCCATAATTTTATATTTTGATGAAAGTTTTTTGATATCACACCAGCTAGCTAACCCTCTTTTAATTTTTAAATAATCAATAACAGCAAAACCATCATCAGAACTATACGGAAAAAAAGGAAGGAGATGGATAATTGAGACACTGTCTTGAAGATAAACATTTAGTACTTTATTCAAAGTCTGAATATTTTTTTCATCATTACTAAAGAATGTATCTAGATAAGTAATTAAGGCAACATCTGACTCGTCCCACCTGTTTTGAATTAAATGTTGTTTGGGTGATTTTTTTTCAAAAAAAATTGAGAAAATCTTGTTAGTTAAATGGGCATTATTTGATTTGGGATAAATGATATTGAGATGGTTAAGAATTTGCCCACTGATTTTATTTTGAAAACTCATTCATATCCTCTGTAACTGCAGATATAAATTCTTTTTGTAACTCTGGAATGGCACTATTAACCCTTGTCCAAGATGGTATAAATGGTGTTTCCATTGGATTGTCTAAGTAGCTATTTCCAGCATCAAGAATATTTTGTGCAAACATTTCAACAGCTTTCTCTTCAGAATGAATATCTAATTTAAGTCCATTCATCAACGCATCATTGTTGTAAGTTTCAATAAAATCTAGGGCAATACGAAAATATGTAGCTTTAATGGATCTAAAGGTTTCAGAATTGAAAACATGCCCATTAGTAGCAAGTTTTCTGAAAATGGATTTACATATATCAATGGACATTTTTGATAATCCTTTTTCTTGATCATCTAAACTTAAGTCCTGATGTTTATGATCGTAATGATCGGCAATATCAACCTGACATAAATGATTATTTGAATAATTTCTATTGACCTCAGAAAGCACACCTATTTCTAAACCCCAGTCACTTGGAATACGAATATCATTAAGTACTTCAGTGCGCATTGAAAATTCTCCAGCCAGTGCATATCTAAAACTATCTAAGTAATTTAAATATTCATTGTCATTGAAGATTTTTTTCAAAGATCGTATCAAAGGAGTGACTAGAAGACGACAGACTCTGCCATTAATTTTTTCATTAGCCACTCTCGAATAATAACCTTTACAAAATTGATAGTTAAAATTTGGATTAGCAACTGGATAAATTAAACGTGCTAGTAATTCTCGATTATAAGTCACGATATCGCAATCATGCAGAGCGACTGACTTTGCGCTGCCGTCCGCTAGGACAAATCCAAAACAAAACCATACATTTCGTCCTTTACCTAACTCTTTTGGAGATAAACCAAATGTTTTGAGTTTATCGTCTATTTTTTTTAAGCGTGGTCCGTCATTCCATAAGACAAAATGTTTTTGAGGAAGCTGATTGAAAAAATGTAATGCATATTTGTACTCTTCTTTTGTCGCTTGATCTAAACCGATAACAATCGAATTTAGATAATTAACCTTTTTTAGTTCGTCCACGATTAATTGAAGTGCTGGTTTTTCCAGTTCAGAAAATAAACTCGGAAGGACTAAAGTCATCGGTCTTGATTTTGCAAATAACTCTAAATTTTTTTCTAAGTCATCTAAGGACTGTGTTCTTAAATTATGAAGGGTGCTGATAATCCCATTTTGATAAAAATCACTCATTATTTAATACTTTCATTATTTCTTGATTCCAGCCAGAGGGCCCACACATCTTGCTTATGACCCAGCCTGGTTTATGCAAGTGTTCATTGTTATTTTGAATCAATATCTTAATATCACATGCGTCAATCATATTAATATCATTTTCTCCATCACCCAATGCAATGCTGATAAATTCTGTTTGACAATCTTTTTCGAGAGTATTTTTGACCCATTTTAGTGCTTTTGCTTTATCGTGGTGCGATGAAATGGTTAAAAATCGACCACCTTGGGTAGCATGCAATCCTAATTGGTGAATTATTTTTATAAATTCAATTTTTTTCACTTCATCATCATGCCAAATAATGGGTTCTGAGAACTGCCTTTGTTGAGAGAGTTTGGCTTCCTCTTCAGCTAATCCAGTATGCTGAACAGCCATTTCAATCGGTAGCAGAGAGTAACAATTAAAATTAAAAGTTTTTTGCAAAGGGATTATTTTGTCGTGAATTTCGGATAAGTTAACTCCAAAGCTAACGACTTGATTGTTATAAAAAACACCCGATCCATTTTCAAAAATGAAAGGTTCTTTGAGAGTTAATTTGGACTGTATTCTTTCAATTTCAGCTTTCGTTTTACTTGAGGAAAGGATTAAAGGAATCTTGCGTGATTTCAAAACAGATAGGGCTTCGGAGGCTGGTTCAAAAGTGTATGTTTTATGATCAAGAAGTGTCCCATCAAGATCTGAAAAAATAATGTAATTCCGCATAGGAATTAGAAATTATTAACAGTAAAAAGTTTGAATTATTTGTGGAACCACATTCTTTTGAGGACACCGTCTTTATTGACTAAGGCATGTTTAAGTGCGCCTGCAAAATGAAGGATAAAGAATAACAATAAAATTTGGCCAAAAATTTCATGAAATTCTTTGAATAAGTCCCTGAGGGTTTCATTATCTATTCCAGGAAGAAATGGAATGCCAAACCAATGGATGCCATATTTGCTGCCAATTGACATGATGATTCCACTAAGTGGGATTAAGAACATTAATAAATACAGTGCATGATGGGCTGCAGTAGCTAACTTAATTTCGAACGCACTCATCGAGGATAGCATTTTTGGTGGTTTATGGGTCAAGCGCCAATATATTCTGAATAACACAAGAAAGAATATAGTTACCCCAATGGATTTATGCAGGTTGAAATAAAAGGTTCTGATTGAAATTTCTTTTGATGTTTCAAAAGTAATGAGCCCAAGATCAAAGAGATCAAAGCTTGAAACTTTAGGCCCACCTTTTGGGAGTTCATGCATGTACCACCCAAGGACAAACATAAAAAGAATAGCAATAGCAAGAACCCAATGAAGCAGAATAGCTACATTATTGTACCTGTCTTTTTTTGGACCAAAATAGTTGTTTTTAACTTTTGCCATAAACAGTTAATATAGACCCTAAAACCATAAATATCAATATTATAGGGTTATGTTAAAACATCATATCTTTTTATTTCTTTTGCTTGTTGCAATCAATGTTAATGCATTTGTTAAAGAAGTCGCACCAGGTATCTATGTTCATGTTGGTAAACATCTTGATGTGGATGATGGCTATGATGGAGATATATGCAATATCGGATTTATTGTTGGTAATGATTCTATTGCGGTGATTGACTCTGGTGGAAGTAATCTTGTCGGACAAGAATTAAAAAAATATATTACTGAAAATTTTAATCAACCAATTAAATATGTCATCAATACCCATCCTCATTTAGATCATATATACGGCAATGTGGTCTTTTCCGAAGCCGAAATATATGGTCACGCGAACCTTACTAAAGCGATGAAGTCTCGAGAAGAGATTTATAGCAAATTAAACGAAAAGTACTTAGGTAAGGTTTCTAAAGATAGCCCACTTATCTTACCCAACAATATGGTGGAGATAGGCAAGGACAAAATTATAGATCTTGGTGAACGACAAATTACTCTTCAATCTTTCCCAGATGCACATACTGAGGCAGATATGATAGTTTTCGATCAAAATACCAAAACATTATGGACGGGTGATTTAGTCTTTCGAGAAAGAACACCAGTTATTGATGGAAATATTCATGGTTTCATAAAAGCTTTAGAGGTAATAAATAATAAGGAGATTGATTTAGTGATCCCGGGCCATGGACAACCTTCATCAAAGAATGAGGCAATAGAGCCTATATTAAATTATCTTGTTAAATTAAGAGATGATGTTCGTAAATTTATAGATAGTGGAGAGTCTTTAGAGTTTGCGATGGAAAACGCGGCAAGTTCATTAAAAGAGCAGTGGCTATTATTTGAAATTCAGAATCAAAGGAATGTAAATCTTATTTTTCCTATGATGGAATGGGAATAAAAGATTTATTCCCATCACAGCATCAATTATTTTTTTGCAAGCTTTTGATCAAGGCTGCACCCAGCATTCTCAGGATGAGCGCCTACTAATAGAAGTCCTCCAGCAATTGCAACATATAAAAGACTCATAATCAATACAGGTTGACCTTGCATCGCATTCATGAAGTAAATCAATGCCCATAAAATAGAATAAGCAGATAAAATATATGCAGAAATTTTAGTTTTATATCCTAGGATAAGAGCAAGCCCACCTAAGAACTGAACAAGAATACTAATTGGAGCCATAATTCCTGGAAGACCCCTAGCTCCAAGCATATCTTGATACATTCCATAACCACCTGGTGTGGTGATGATATTATTGAGAATAAATAAAATAGAAATAAAGAAGATTTGGGCCAATAAGATTCTTGATATAAGTCCAAAGTGTTTAGTCATTATATTTCCTCATGATTAGTTAATTGAATAAGATGATGCCTTTAAAATAAAAACTATGCAAGTTAACAACAAAAAATTTGTCCTCTTATCTTGGGCTAAAGATATTCAAATTATCAAAGATATAAGAACAGAGGTGTTTATCAAAGAACAAAACATTCCAGAGGAACTTGAGTGGGATAAAGATGATGAGGGAGCTAAACATTTTGGTATTTTATTTAATGATATTTTAATTGCCTATGCAAGGGCTCTGATTAAACAAAAAATTCATATCGGCCGGATGGCTGTAAGAAAAAAATACAGAAGAGTGGGTATAGGATCATTTTTATTATCTAATATTTGTAATCAGGTTGATGATCGGAATCATTCAAAAAAAATTATGTTATCGGCCCAAGAGCAAGCTATCCCATTTTATAAAAAAAACTTATTTCAAATTAGAGGGAACAAATACTTAGATGCTGGAATTATTCATTATGATATGGAGTTAGTTCGCTAAACTGATTAACAGCGACTTAATTGGAGCTGGAAGCCCAAGCTCTGGTATTTCTTTCCAATCAAACCACAATCCATCAACCATCAAATCTGATTTGTTCGTAACTTTAATTAAAAAGTATTTGTACTTTAATCGATAATGCGAAAAGACACATTGTCTTTCACCCTGTTTGATAAGGTTATTTTTTTTTCTTAAATAATTTTTTTGAGGAGGAATCCATAACCCACTCCAAACCCCTGTTCGGTTTTTGACTAAAAGTATTTGTTTATTACATTCATAAATATAAAATTCGGTTGATCGGTCCTCCTTGGTTTTTATTTTATTTTTTACAGGAATGGTTTCGGTTAAATTATTTTGTTTTGCAATACATGTCTGATTCATTGGGCAGGAATGACATTGGGGATTTTTGGGTTTACATAATGTAGCCCCAAAATCCATGATACCTTGCGTATAAATATCAATGTCACCATCAGGTAATAGTTGTTCGCTAAGAACCCATAAATATTTTTCTGTTTTAGCTAAACTTATACTTTCTTGAATGCCAAAAAAACGAGTTAATACTCGTTTGACATTGCCATCCAAAATGGCAAATTTTTTTTTAAAGCAAAATGACAAAATTGCTCCGGCCGTTGATCTTCCAATTCCTGGAAGTTGAATTAAGCTTTCAAACGTATCCGGAAATTTACAAGAATATTGCTCGGCAATAATTCTTGCAGTTTTATGAAGGTTTCTCGCTCTGGAATAGAACCCAAGGCCACTCCAGTGAGACATGACTTCGTCTTCAGAAGCTTCAGCTAGATGTTTGATATTTTGAAATCGATTAATAAATTTAATATAAAAAGGGATAACGGTGCTGACCTGTGTTTGTTGAAGCATTATTTCTGACACCCACACTAAGTAAGGATCTTTATTTTTTTGCCAAGGGAGATCATACCTTCCATGTAGCTTATGCCATTGCAAAATTTTATTTGAAAATTTTTTTTTGGACTGTGAAATTATCATCTAATAAAAAAGAATTAGAAAAATGATCCCGATAAGAATTCGATAATAGGCAAAAATTTTAAAATCATTTTGAGCAACAAATTTTATTAGAAATCGAACTACTATCAGCGCTGATATAAAAGCCGTAGAAAATCCAATTAAGAAAAACCATAAGTCATCTGATGAAAGACTATGAAGGTTTTTAAATAAATCATAAAATGAAGCAGCGAACATAATGGGGATTGCTAAAAAAAATGAAAATTCAGTCGCTGTTTTTCGATCTAGTTTTAAAAGTAGCCCTCCCATAATTGTTGCTCCAGACCTTGATGTTCCAGGAATTAATGCTAAACATTGAAACAATCCAATTCCAAGAGATTGCTTATAAGAAATATTGTCTACAGTTTTTGTTGATCCAATATTTGTTTTCTTTTCAATCAGCAATATTAGTATCCCTCCAATAATCAAAGCACAGCTAACAACAATAGGATTAAATAGAAATATTTTGATCACATCATGGAATGCTAACCCTACAATTGCTGCAGGTAGAAATGCTAAAAAGATGTTTGAAAAGAATGTTTTTGATTTCTTGTCAGAAAGATGAAGTATTTTATTAAGCAGTTGAACTCTATATTCATAGATGATGGCTAATATTGCGCCAAGCTGAATAAAAATTTCAAAAACTTCAATGTTGGGATGGTTGGCATTAATGAGATGAGCTGCAATGATCAAATGACCAGTGGAGCTGATAGGTAAAAACTCTGTGAGGCCCTCAATAACTCCTAATACAACTGCCTGAATAAAGAAAATTAAGGTCATTGAAGTTTAAATTTTTTGATAAACTTCAGAACCTTTTTTTACAAACTCAATTGATTTTTGCTCCATTCCGTCTTTTAAAGCCTCTTCTTCAGAGATCCCTTTTTCTTTAGCATACTCCCTTACATCTTGTGTAATCTTCATCGAACAGAAGTGTGGTCCACACATTGAGCAAAAATGAGCCTGCTTGGCACCCTCTTGAGGAAGAGTTTCATCATGAAATTCTTTTGCTTTTTCAGGATCGAGACTTAAATTAAACTGGTCCTCCCATCTAAATTCAAATCGTGCTTTTGAAAGGGCATTATCTCTTATCTGTGCACCCGGGTGACCCTTAGCAAGATCTGCAGCATGCGCTGCGATTTTATAAGTAATAATTCCTTCTCTGACATCTTCTTTATCAGGAAGGCCTAGATGTTCTTTTGGCGTAACATAACAGAGCATTGCACATCCATACCAACCAATCATTGCGGCACCAATTCCAGATGTAATATGGTCATATCCAGGAGCAATATCTGTAGTCAGAGGGCCTAAAGTATAAAAGGGAGCTTCATGACAATGTTCTAATTGTAAGTCCATATTTTCTTTGATCATGTGCATTGGGACATGACCTGGACCTTCAATCATTGTTTGAACATCATGCTTCCAAGCTATCTTGGTAAGTTCACCTAGAGTTTTTAACTCTGCAAATTGTGCTTCATCATTAGCATCATAAATAGAGCCAGGACGTAATCCGTCACCGAGACTGAAACTCACGTCATAGGCTTTCATAATTTGACAAATTTCTTCGAAGTGTGTGTAGAGAAAAGATTCTTTATGATGAGCTAAACACCATTTGGCCATGATTGAACCACCACGACTGACAATGCCAGTCATTCGTTTAGCCGTCATAGGAATATACTCCAACTTAACTCCAGCATGAATTGTAAAATAATCAACACCTTGTTCTGCTTGCTCGATTAAAGTATCTTTAAATATTTCCCAAGTTAGATCTTCCGCCTTGCCATCAACTTTTTCTAAGGCCTGATAAATTGGAACTGTTCCAATAGGCACAGGACTATTTCTAACGATCCATTCACGAGTTTCATGAATATTTTTTCCTGTAGATAGATCCATGACGGTATCAGCTCCCCATCGGGTTCCCCACACCATTTTTTCAACTTCCTCACTAATGCTTGATCCAAGTGCTGAATTTCCAATATTGGCATTAATTTTGACTAAAAAATTCCTACCAATAATCATTGGTTCAGTTTCGGGGTGATTAATATTTGCTGGGATAATCGCTCTTCCTTTTGCAACTTCTTCTCTCACAAACTCTGGAGTGATTAATTTTGGAATAGATGCACCATAACTATGTCCTGGGTGTTGTGTTTGAATGAATTCTGAAATCCCTTCTCTTCTCTGATTTTCACGGATAGCTATGTATTCCATCTCAGGCGTAATGATTCCTTTTTTGGCATAATGCATTTGTGAAACGTTTTGCCCAGGTTTTGCTTTTAACGGTTTTCTTTTTAAATTAAAACGCATTTTTTCAAGCTCTGGATCGCTTTGTCTTTCTTTACCGAAATCTGAAGTTGGTCCAGCTAATTCTTCAACATCTCCTCTATCAAGAATCCATTGAGATCTTAATGCTGGCAAACCATTTCGAATATCAATTTGATATGCTGGGTCGGTATACGGACCAGATGTATCATAAACAACAACAGGATTATTTTTTTCAGCACCAAATTGTGAGGCAGTATCAGAAAGGCTTATTTCACGGAAAGGAACTTTGATATTATTGCTTCCTTCAACGTATATTTTTTTTGAATTTTTAAAAGAATGTAATACGTTAGGATCAACCGTAGCATCTGATTTATTAAAATCAGGTTGTTGATTAATATTCTTATCTGGTGCGTTCATTAAGTCTCCTCAAGTTGAAAAGTAAGGAGTGCATCTTTTGCATTCCCTACGTCGGTATTATCCGAATCAGGTTCCAAGGGTGTTTCTCACAATATAAAATTGACCCCCAGCAAATATTTAAACATTGTACATAAATTATGAATTTAGGTTAATGCCTTCAGTCATAAGGACCAATAATATAAGATATAATTCAAGTATTATTCTTTATACTATTCAAAGACATATATGCATTCTGAAAAAAGTAAATTTAATATGATTGAACAACAGATAAGAACATGGAATGTTCTTGATGAGTCTGTTCTCGATTTATTTAGAAAATACGATCGTAAACTTTTTGTACCTTCAAAATATCAAGGCTTAGCCTTTGCTGATTTAGAAATTCCAATTAATGTTAATGCTTCAATGTTAGCTCCAAAAGTTGAAGCAAAAATAATCGATTCCCTAGAGTTGAATAAAAAAATGAAAGCCTTACATATTGGGACCGGTAGTGGTTTTTTTGCAGCTTTATTGGCAAGTCATGTTAAAGAGTTATACACAGTTGATATCGACTTAGAGTTTATTGCGCATGCACAACAATTACTCAAAAAAAATAAGTTAAATAACGTTAAGTACATTGTAAGCAACGGGTTTAATGGGTATTACCAAGAAGCCCCATATGATCTTATTGTATTTACTGCATCCCATGTGAAAGAGCCCCCAGGATTGAGAGAGCAACTCAATATTAACGGACAACTTTTTATTTTTGAGGGCGATCAATCGCTTCAGTATGCAAAAGTAATTAAAAGATTATCTGATTCAGAATATAGTGCACAAACAATGTTTGAGGCCTCAATTCCTCAGCTTATTGAATCATGGGAGCCAAACAAATTTTTATTTTAAGGCTAAAGAATTTATTTACTCTTTTTCTAATCTTTTTTTATTTCAGTCATGCAACTGCTGAAGAGAAAGATCTTTTTGAGTTATATCTTCAAGCCTTACAAAATGATCCCGTCTTATCTTCTGAAAAATTTCAAAATGAAGCGGTTAAAGAATTAATAAATCAGGGCCGTTCACTTTTTCTTCCATCTATTTCAGCCACAATGAATTATGATGATCGTAACCAAGAGAGAAAATTTTTAAAAACAGATGCCGCTATTGGCGGAAGTTTATTTACCAGGGGAACAAAAGCTGATTATGATGCCTACGGATATAATGTTGTAATCCGTCAACCTCTTTTTAATTATTCTGCCTATTCAACATATAAGCAAATTCTTGCACAAACCAGTTTAGCTGACAAAAAATATCATTTAGTTCAGCAAGATTTAATGATGAGGGTATCCGAACTTTATTTTGAATCACTGTTAGCAAAAGATAAAGTTGATCTCATTCAAACTCAAAGATTAGCGATTCAAGAGCAACTTCGGGAAGCTGAAATAAAATTTGAAGCAGGATTAATATCTATCACTGATATTAATGAAGCTAAAACCAAAAAAGATTTAATGGAAGTGGATTTGCTTAATGCAGTTAAAGAATTAAAGATTAAAAAAAGAGAGATTGAAGCTATTATTGGAGAATTACCTGGTGCACTTAAACCCCTTATGAATTTAATTTCATTTGAAAAAATGGATAATCTCCCAGAGGAGTGGGTAGACATTGCAATGCAAAACAGTGTAGCTATTTTAATTAAGGATGCTGAAGTGGAAGTTGCCAGAAAAGAAATTGATGTTCGTAAAGGGGATCAGTATCCAACTATAGATGCCCTAGCCGCAAGAAGGAGAACCTGGGATAAGGATGGATATGCTTTTGGTTTAAGAAATTACTCAGATACGATTGGCGTTGAGATAAATATTCCAATTTTTTCTGGCGGGTTTACTTCATCAAAAATTAGAGAAGCAGAATTATTAAAAGAAAAGTCAATTCAAGAAGCTGAGGCCTTAAAAAGGCAAGTTGAATTACAGGTAAGAGAGGCGTATTTAAATCTTCAAACTAACCTTTCAGCAATTGATGCTTATCAGCAAGCTTTAAAATCATCCGAGCTGCAATTAAAGTCTACACAAGTCGGCTTTAGAGAAGGTTTAAGAAATAGTGTTGAGGTGTTGAATGCACAACAAATGTTATTTTCTGCAAAATATGATTTACTATCTTCTAGGTATAATTATTTGAAGAATCTGTTAAACTTGAAGCATACTGTCGGAACTTTATCGATTAAAGATCTAGAAGAAATTAACAAATATTTAACGGTTAGTCAGGAAGATGAAAGCTGAAATACAGAGAGGTCAATTAGTCATTATTGACATGCAAGACAAGCTTGCAGGCGCAATGCCTAAAGAAGTTGTTAATAAAATGATTCAACGTTGTGAGCTTATTGCTACTTTAGCAAAAATTGAAGAAATTCCAGTTCTAGTAACTGAGCAGTATCCCCAGGGTCTTGGGAAAACACTCTCCAGTATGATTCCTTTTTTAACCCATGCAAGCTTTATTGAAAAAACAGCTTTTTCATGTGTGGATGAACCAAAGTTTAATTCAAAATTAATTGAAACCAGAGATCAAATTATCTTGGCAGGAATGGAGTCACATATATGTATACTGCAAACGGCACTTGATTTGATTGATCAAGGTAAAAAAGTATACATCTTAGAAGATGCCATAGTATCAAGAAATATCTTAAATAAACAAAATGCAATTTTCAGACTGCGTGATGCTGGCTGTATCTTAACTAATGTCGAATCAATCGTATTTGAATGGTTAAAAAATTCTGATAACCCAAGCTTTAAAACAATCGCACCATTAATTAAAAATATTTGCTAATCAGCTGAATAACCTTCTTTTCATCTTTTTTATTCTTTAAAAGAAATTTATTTAAATTTTTTTCAAAAACTTTTTTATTTTTGGTTTTAAAAAAATTGTTTATTTCAACAGCTATGGCATCTGGTGCAATTTGTTTGATTACTTTTGCAGTTATCCCATGTTGAATGATCGATAAAAAATTATAAATGGATGGACCAACAAAACACGGAGTTTTTAATAATAGAGACTCCACTGGGCTCTGGGAGCCAAAGTTTTTGAAACTACCACCTATCAATACTAAATCACTAATAGAAATATATTTATTCATTTCACCCATGGTGTTTCCAAGAACTATGGTGTTGGATTGATTAGTTTTTTTTGGATGGCTAGCTAAATTACAAGCATACCCATTTTTCAATATAAGTGCTTCTACCTCCTTGAAGCGCTGAGGGTGTCTTGGGATAATCATAAATATAAAATCATCAAAATTCTTTAATAACTTTATTTGTTTTAAAAATAGCTCTTCCTCTCCTTTTCTTGAACTGATTAAAGAAATAACTTTTTTAGAATTTATGTTTAAAAGTTTTTTAAATTTATTTTTTTCAGATGGCGTTAATTCTGTAATGGGCTGATTAAATTTTAAGTTGTTGCAAACTTCAATTTTGTTATCAGTAATAGATTTGAAATTTTTTTTATCATGTTCTGACTGCGCTATGATCAAATCAAATGAATCAAAAGTATTTTTAATGAACTGTTTGATGTATAGATATTTTGCTAGAGATTTATCGGATAATCTTGCATTAATTAATAAGGATGGAATATTTCTTAATTTTAATTCTTTAGTTATTCCTGGCCAAATTTCTGTTTCTAAAAAAATCGCAACCTTAGGTTTAAAGTAACTTAAAAAAAGTTTGTTTAAAAACCAACTATCAAAACAAAGGTAAGCACGAAATATTCTGTCGGACTTATATATTTCAATATTCCTTCCAGTGGGAGTTGAATGAGTTATTAAAAAATATTTATTTTTAAATCTGGGTACTAAGTGAGATAGTAAGCTGTTGATGGCTTTAGTTTCTCCTAAAGACACACAATGAAACCAAATAAGATCTTTATTTTTTAGATTTTTAAGATTGTATCCACCATATCGTTCAGCTAAATGTTCTAAGTAATCAGGTTGTTTAATGCTCCGGTAAATAAATTTTAAGGGAGACAAAACAATGAGTATGTGAATAAGTAACTGATATAAAAATAATCTCATAATTATTATTATTTTACCTCTAAAAAAAAATTTCATCCTGAAGTCTTTGATTTATATACTTTTTATTATTTATGCACTAATTCTGAGCAATTTTATGTATTGACCAACCACAATTAGATGATAAAATCTGAATCATAGACCACAACATATTGTGGTTTTAAATGATTTAAAGAATTGCTACAATTTTCTTAAACATCATTCTTTTTTGCAATAAATTTCAGGGGAAATTCATGTTAGAAGCCGTTCATTCAGATAAATCCGACCAAGGCGAAGTCGCAACTAAAATACAGATGCAGTCAGTTTCTGTTGATATTTGGGATAAAAAATATCGACTGAAAAAGAAGGACGGAAATTATGTCGATGAGACGATTCAAGATACCTATGAAAGAGTTGCAGAGGCTTTGGCTGATGTAGAACCCTCTAATAAGAAAGAATGGAAAGAAAATTTCTTATGGGCTTTGCAGTACGGTGCTATTCCAGCAGGAAGAATTACATCGAACGCGGGTGCGAAAGAGCATAAACCAGCCACCAGTACAATTAATTGCACCGTTTCGGGAGCAGTTCAGGACAGCATGACTGATATTTTAGATAAAGTTCATGAAGCTGGACTAACCTTAAAAGCAGGTTGTGGTATTGGTTATGAATTTTCAACTTTAAGACCAAAAGGAGCATTTGTCGCAGGAGCCGGAGCATACACCAGCGGACCTCTTTCATTTATGGATATATACGATCGTATGTGCTTTACCGTGTCTAGTGCGGGTGGTCGCCGAGGTGCTCAAATGGCAACATTTGATATTTCTCATCCTGATGTGACTGATTTTATTAAAGCAAAAAGAGAGGACGGAAGGCTCCGTCAGTTCAACCTATCCTGTTTGATAACCAAAGAATTTATGGAGGCTGTTAAATCAGATTCAGATTGGAAACTAGCTTTTCCTGTAACCGAAAAAGAAGCTAAACAAGACAACCTTAACCTTAAAGATTCTGAAAAAACAGTTTGGCGTGATTGGCCGGTTAAAGAAAAGTACATAGTTAAAGAGTCAGGAAAGGATGTTGGAAAAGTTGCATGCAAGGTTTATTCAACCATTAAAGCCAAAAGATTATGGGATGTCATTATGGCATCAACTTATGATTATGCAGAGCCTGGTTTCATTTTGATTGACCGCGTTAATGAAATGAACAATAACTGGTTTTGTGAAAATATTCGCGCCACAAACCCTTGTGGGGAACAACCTCTTCCTGAATATGGAGCTTGTCTGTTGGGTTCTGTAAATCTTACGATGTTTGTAAAAAACCCATTTACTGATGATGCCTATTTTGATTGGGATGAGTATAAAAAAGTAGTCAGTATTTTTACCAGAATGCTTGATAATGTCGTTGAAATTAATGGTCTCCCGCTTGGCAAGCAGCGTGATGAAATCATGAAGAAAAGACGACATGGCATGGGTTATCTTGGGCTCGGCTCAACACTAACGATGATGAAAATTAAATACGGTGACCCAGAATCAATTAAATTTACTGAAGAAGTAACTCGTATACTTGCTGAAGAAGGATGGAAAGTTGGCATTGAGCTAGCCAAAGAAAAAGGTTCTGCACCTATTATGGAAGAGTTATTTGAAATAACTGAGCAAATGCTTCAGATGCGACCAGAAATGAAAGCTGATGGAATCAAGGTTGGAGATAAGGTTGCTGGTAAAGTATTGATGGGAAAATACAGCAAATATATGCAGCAATTCCCGGAAGAGTTAAGAAACGAGATCGCTGAAAATGGAGTTCGATTTAGCCACCATAGTTCAATTGCTCCAACCGGTACTATCTCATTATCATTAGCAAATAATGCAAGTAATGGTATCGAGCCATCTTTTGCCCACCATTACAGCAGAAACGTGATTAGAGAAGGTAAAAAAACTAAGGAAAAAGTAGATGTTTTTTCTTTTGAACTATTGGCTTACAGATCTTTAATCAATGACAAAGCCATGCCTTTTTCTGACAAAGAGGATGAGGCATTACCAGATTATTTTATTGACTCATCTACAATTAAAACAAAAAATCATGTGGACATTCAGGCGGCTGCACAAAAATGGATTGATAGCTCCATTTCAAAGACTATTAATGTGCCAACTGACTACGACTTTGAAGACTTTAAAGAGATTTATATGTATGCCTATGAAAAAGGCTTAAAAGGATGTACTACATTTAGATTTAATCCGGAGGCTTTCCAAGGTGTGTTAGTGACCGAAAAAGATTTAGAAAATACGAAGTATCAATTTAAGTTAGATGATGGATCTACGGTAGAGTTAAAAGGTAATGAAGAGGTTGAATACGATGGTGAGAAACACACCGCAGCTAACTTGTATGACGCTTTAAAAGAAGGATATTACGGAAAGTTCTAGGGGATAAATATGGTAAAGAAAATTGAAAAAAAGATTGTTGGTTACTCTGTATTAAATGACAAAAACGATGACCCTAAGGCTGAGGTTGTTCAACTAGGAGAGCCGCTTGAAAGGCCAGAGCATATTCGAGGAACTACTTATAAAGTAAAAACGCCCGTCACTGAGCATGCTTTGTATATCACAATCAATGATGTGGTGATGAATGAAGGCACAGATCAAGAACATTCAAGACCATTTGAAATATTTATTAATTCAAAAAATATGGATCATTTTCAATGGATCGTAGGATTAACGAGAGTGATGTCTGCAGTTTTTCGTAAAGGTGGCGATGTTACTTTCTTGCTTGAAGAGTTGCAAAGTGTTTTTGACCCTAATGGTGGATATTACAAAAAAGGTGGCAAGTACGTTCCAAGCCTGGTTGCTGAGATCGGTGAGGTCTTAGAAAAACATTTGATTGACATTGGCATGCTGAAAACAAAAGAGCTTGATGAACATCAAAAAAAATTAGTTGAAGAAAAAAAGAAAGAGTACTTAGATAAGAATCAAGACCAGCTTGATGAGTCTGGATTTCCTAGGGATAGTCAATTATGCTCAAAATGTAATACCAAAGCAGCTATTCTCATGGATGGATGTCTAACTTGTTTAAACTGCGGTGAAAGTAAATGCGGTTAATCATGAACTAACTGTTGCGTATCTTATCAGAATAGGTAGATAAACTTTTGATAAGATACGATGCGAAAATTATTATTAATTCTTTTTTTAATACCTACAATTTCCAACTCAGCTGGGCTTACCCAAGAGCTGACATTGCAATTAAATCGTTCCATAGTGAAAGTTCATTCTGCTAACCAGGCAGGTAACCATGGAGTGGGATCAGGTGTTGTGGTTGCAAAAGACCATGTGGTTACTAATTGTCACGTGATTGCAAATTCAACAGGTATTCATGTCACAAAATATGGAACGAGCTATCCCCCAGAAAAGTTAATTGCTGATTGGGAGCATGATATATGCATTCTCACTTTTAAGTATCTTAATTTAGATCCTGTGACATTGGGTTCTAGTTCGGATGTTGATTACGGTACCAACGTGATCGCTAAAAGCTACGGTGGTAATGCCACTAGGCCGGTGACATCAATTGGTAAAGTCAGAGATATTTTTGATTTAAAGGGTAAGAAAGTAATCCAGTCGTCAACATGGTTTTCTTTAGGCGCTAGTGGTGGAGGTTTATTTGATGAAACTGGAAAGCTATTAGGAATTACAACATTTAAGACCCCTGGGCGTGGAGCATTGTATTATTCAATCCCAATCGAGGTGGTTAAGGAGCTTATGGAAAAAGGTGAGCGTTTAGATGTGACTACACAAGCTCAGATTCCTTTTTGGGATGAACCTCCAACCAATCTTCCTTACTTTATGAAAATAGTTAAACCCTTATTTGATGAAGACTGGAATGAATTGAAAAATATTTCTCAAGAATGGATACAAGAAACTAATGCATTTGAGGCAAAATATTATTTTGCTAGAAGTTTATATCATCTCAATCAGGTTGCTGACGCAAAAAAGGAACTTATGGAAGTGCTTGCCAAAAAAGAAAATCACTCTATGGCACATCAATTACTATCAAAAATATATGCAGATGAAGGAAATTTGGTAAAATCTAAATACCATTCAAAAGTCTTCATGGAATTAGATAGTGAAATTCAAGAATTTAGTAAAAATTAGTTTATTTTTTGTTGCATTAAATTTTCAAGCATGTTCTTACGTCAATACAGACAAGATCGGCCGTGTTTTATCAACCGATTATTATGAGCTTGATACCACTCCAAAAAACTCAACGTTATATCAGTGTGAGGAAAATAAAGAATTTTATTTGAGAGACATTTCTGGTGTTACAGAAAACATTGATAAATGGCTTATATTAGAAAATATAGAGTATAGGCTTAATTTCATAGATGATGAGACTTTTCAAAACGACATGCTGATACTGAAATTCTCAAACAGTCAGGCGAACATTAAAACATTAAAAGAGCAAGAAAATAAGGACTTTATTTTTTCCAATTGTAATCCTGTTCGGAGCAATTAGCATGCTTGATAACATAGTTAACATAGAGTAACTTAATAGTTATATTATTAAACTTCATGAGGTGCTTATTATGGATAATAAATACGGTCTTGGAAGTTCAAAAGTAGCGACAGAAATCCACAAAAAAAATAAAAATAACGAATGTAAATTTTGTAATAACAAAGGGTTAAAATATTGCCCAACGATGGAGGATCATCAATGTGAATCATGCAAGAGATGGCAAAATGATCTTCCAGAAAACTATGCAACAGGAAGAAGTGCTGATTATTAAGGAAAGAAAATGCTAA
This sequence comes from uncultured Nitrosomonadales bacterium, assembly GCA_913048465.1. GTDB lineage: Bacteria > Pseudomonadota > Gammaproteobacteria > Burkholderiales > Methylophilaceae > BACL14. The sequence continues at coordinate 23,522 of CAJWVO010000001.1, read as the reverse complement.
TAAAATCCAATCATATTGATATTGATACCCCCACCGGAAAGATGAGAACATATGTTCACCAGCCAACTCAAATAGGTAAATTTCCAACTATTTTATTTTATTCTGAAATCTTTCAACAAACCGGACCTATACTTCGCGCTGCACAGATTGTGGCAAGTCATGGATACAACGTTCTTGTGCCAGAGGTGTTCCATGAGTTAAATCCAATCGGAACAGTATTGGGATATGACGATGCAGGAAGAGATAAAGGAAATGCCGACAAGGCAAATAAAGATGTTGAGTCATATGATAGTGATAACGATGCGCTTATTAATTGGGCAAAAGAGCAAGATTGGCATAACGGTAATTTTGGAGCAATGGGATTTTGTATTGGCGGTCATTTAGCTTTTCGCGCTGCGCTAAATAAGAATATAAAGGCGACTGCATGTTTTTATGCCACGGACTTACATACAACCATAATTCCTAATAAGCCTGGCCAACACAGCATGGAGCGGTTAAAAGATATCTCAGGTGAGCTTTTAATGATTTGGGGTAAACAGGACACCCATGTCTCAACAGAAGCTTTATCTGAAATTAGACAAAAGTTATTATCAACAGATATTAAATTTGAATGGCACGAATTCAATGCACAGCATGCCTTTATGAGGGATGAGGGCGATCGCTATGATGCCGAATTGGCTTCAATTTGTTATGAGATGTCGTTTAGATTTTTTACAAGAAACTTTAGTGCATAGCGAATAAAGACCATGAAGATTTGGGTAAATGGCGAGATAAAAAATTTTGACGAAAATTTAACTGTATACAACCTAGTAGAAGAAATTGGTGTGGTAAGTAAAAAATTTGCAGTTGAGTGTAATGGTGAGATTATTCCAAAAAGCAATCTTAAAGATACGCTAGTAAAAGAAGGAGATAAGTTTGAAATTGTCGGAGCAGTTGGTGGTGGATAGCACTTCAGATAAATTTATAGTTGGTTCGAGAGAATTTAATTCTAGATTGTTAGTAGGTACTGGAAAGTATAAGGACTTTAAAGAAACAAAAGACGCAATAACTGAATCTGGAGCTGAAATTGTTACTGTTGCTATTAGAAGAACCAACATCGGTCAAAATTTAGATGAGCCTAGCCTAATTGATTTCGTACCACCCTCAGACTTTACTTATCTTCCTAATACAGCAGGATGTTTTAATGCTGAAGATTCTATCAGAACATTAAGGTTGGCTCGTGAATTGTTAGAGGGCCATAATTTGGTAAAGCTTGAGGTGTTAGGAGATAAAGAAACACTCTATCCAAATGTGATTGAAACCATTGAGGCGGCAAAAGTTCTTGTGAAAGATGGTTTTGAGGTCATGGTATACACATCAGATGATCCTATTGTTGCCAAAATTTTAGAGGATATTGGCTGTGTAGCGATTATGCCTCTTGCATCCTTAATTGGTTCGGGAATGGGTATTCTGAATCCATGGAATCTGGAAATCATCATAAAGAATTCATCAGTGCCGGTTATAGTTGATGCTGGGGTTGGGACAGCATCCGATGCTTCTATTGCGATGGAGCTTGGTTGCGATGGTGTATTAATGAACACGGCTATTGCTGAGGCAAAAAATCCTATCATGATGGCTGGAGCCATGAGAAAGGCTATTGAGGCAGGAAGAGAAGCTTATCTGGCCGGGAGGATGAACAAAAAATTATACCAGGGAGACCCAAGCTCACCGACTTCTGGGCTTATCAAATAAAATGAGCGATCTAAGTAAAAAAATTGAAATCAGTGTACTGACTGAATATATGCCTTCACACTCATCCGATGAAGAAAGAAAATATTTTTTTGCTTATTCAGTGACCATCAAAAATGAATCTGATATCAATGTCCAATTAGTCTCTCGGCATTGGAAAATAGTCAATTCCAACGGGAATATCAAAACAGTAGATGGAATCGGAGTTATTGGAGAACAACCAATAATTTATCCTGGTGATAATTTTACCTATACCAGTGCCACTGAAATAGACACGCCTATAGGCGAAATGTTTGGCTCCTACTCTATGGAAACTGAGTTTGGTGAAAGGTTTGATGCAGAGATACCAAAATTTGATTTGATCATGCCGAGGAGTCTCCATTGATTAAATTTCTTTTTCCGCTCATATTTTTTATTTTCATTGGCTGTGTTCCAAAGCAAATAGAAAAAACAGATTGTCCATGTGATGAAATTGTAGAAATTAAAAAGTCTGGGGAATGTAATGTTGTTGAGGTGAAAAAAAAGTCTGATGAGAATATTGTTCCATTTAGTCAGCTCAGGCAATCTGAGTGGTATGAGATAGATTTCATTTTAAAGAGTGACAATGTAAAAGATTCTTGGCCTGCTTGGCAAAAAAGTTGTTCTACCCTCATTAATCAAAAACAATGGAAAAAAGTGTGCAGCATTGCTAACTTAATGGAAGATCCATCCTCTGAAGAGGTTATTGAATTTTTTAAAACAAACTTTACTCTCTATAAATCATGGAAAGATGATGGCACTGATTATGGATTAATCACTGGGTACTATCAACCTATTCTCAATGGCAGCAGGGAGAAAACCAAAAAATATTCAACCCCAATTTATAAAACACCTGAAGATTTGATTACGGTTGATTTATCTGAGCTCTATCCAGAGATGAAATATAAAAGATTGAGAGGAAAAGTTGAAGGCAATAAGTTATTACCTTACTTTTCAAGAGAACAAATCTCATCAAGTGAGAATATCTTAAAAGGCAATGAATTATTTTGGGTGGATAATGCGGTCGAAGCATTTTTTCTTGAGATCCAAGGTTCCGGAATAATAAAATTTGAGGATGGAAGTGAGATTCCCATCGGTTATGCTGATCAAAATGGCCACCCTTATCGCTCCATGGGAAGAGCATTAATTAATGCCGGTGAGCTAACAAAAGATAATGCCTCCATGCAGGGAATAAAATCATGGGCCAATAAGAATAAGAAAAAGTTAAAAAAATTCCTAGATAAAAACCCCAGCTTTGTTTTTTTTAGAGAGCTCGATAATGTTCTCGATGGGCCTATTGGAGCCCAAGGTGTTCCGATAACGGCTGAGAGATCAATTGCCATTGATAAACGTTATGTACCAATTGGCTCTCCAGTATTTCTTGCGACCACATTTCCTAATTCAAATGAATCGCTAAATCGTTTGGTCATTGCACAAGATACAGGAGGAGCAATCAGAGGACCAATTCGAGCAGACTACTATTGGGGGGCAGGGCCAGAAGCAGGAAAAAGGGCGGGCGCCATGAAACAGCATGGAAATATTTGGGTCATGTTACCTAATGAATTTAAGATCAATAAAAAAAAGGAGCAATAAGCTCCTTTTTTATACCTAGACAATAATTACTTATTGCATACGTACATTGTTACTTCAAAACCGAAACGCATTTCAGTTGCAGCAGGTGTTGTCCACATAATGTAATCTCCTTTCAATTAGATTCTGTATAAAACAGTTTGTTTACTGTACTTAAAAGATCCAAAAATAAACATTTAATAACGCTGAAAAAAACCTAATGATTTTCATGAGAGTTTTTTTTGTATTTTCTTTCTAAATCTTTTGGTTTCAACAAAAATGTCGTACTTTATGAGAGATAGCTTATCTAAAAGGGATAAAGATTGATTATTGAGTTGGAAATAATGTTTAAGGAAAATATTTCTAGTCTCCCAATCAAATTTATTAAGCAGTCTTACGATGTCTTTCATACGTTGTTTCTTACGTGATTGGAAGCTGAGATTGCTGTAAAAATTCTTCACCCTTCCTGTGTCAATTAATTCAAAATCAAAGTGTTTATCATTAATGTTAATAAAGAGATTCCCCGCAGATAGGTCATTAAAAAATAAACCACGACCATGCATATCATTAATAAAATTGGCACTACGTTCAAAAATATGTCTTTTGCTTAAACCTTTGAATGTGTTTTCAGTCTGGAAATGGATAGCGAGGTCGTTAAAGTTATAAGCATCACTGTGCAAGCAAATATAGTAATTTTCAAGACCTGTCTTATCATTCTTTTTACTAAATACTGCAATTGGAGCTGCTGTATTAATTCCTTTAGCAAGTAAAGCATTTGCTCCATTCCATGCTCTTATGGATTTGTTAGGTCGGTTTCGATCAAGGTAACGTTTGTGTGGGTAGATATGTGCCGGCTTTTTGATTACGACCTTGCCAAAATTTGGAATAACGAGACTCCACACAGCATTTCTAGATAATCGGAGACTATTTTTTTTGTCAGGACTAAAAAGTTTTGATGGATGACAAGCCTTTAAAAATGAATTTAATGCTGTTTTACTATTTGCTTTAATGAGTCCATCCCATTTGTCATCATGAAGAAAAAAATAATTTTCACGATCATGGTGAATAAAATAATCATTAGAGATTTTGGGTAACTGAATTAAATTTGGTTGGTATGATTTATTCCAAAAAATATAGATGGGATTTTCAGTTATGGTATCTGGTGTTTCAATCTCATTGCCAAGATGATCTTTATATTGCCCATTGCTTAAATCATTTAAATGATAGTGAAGTTGAATATCTTGAATTAGATTATTTTGTGTCCATAACAGATGAATGATCTGATTATTTTTTTCAAACTCTAAGATATGAATATTTTGACCATGAGAGTAATCCTTAATAAATTTAGCGCCAGGAATAGTAGCGTTAAAAAAACGTAGGGCATAGAACATTTTTTTTATATTAAAGTCAGAAATTCGACCCCGAGCCTCTTTGTAGTATGTGACCTGTTCTAGCTTGGGATAATCCGGTTCATTGATGCCGTTGGAGATCAGCCCTTCACGACCACAAACCAGAGGACCCCAAAATACTTTTGAAAAGTCACCCTTAGCTGCTAATAGAGCAAAGTAGCGTGTCACATACTTAGACCTTTGAAGATTTGTTTGGCCTATAAGTCTATTAACTCTTTTTTTACTCCAGAAAGCACATGGAGATATCAGGGAATTAATACTAAAGTGCTCTGCTATAACTTTATATAGGGCTGATTTTTTATAAATATCAAACTTAAACAGCTTTGGATATTTTCTTAAAAAAATACGACGATCGTATGGTTCTGGTTCAATCGTTCTTTCCATAAATAGATTATTTGATATCTCATCTGGTAGCTGATGTTTGGATTGCAAAGATTTATATATCCCAAAATTAATAAAGGGTTCAAAGTCGGAAATATTGGGACCAATGATAGAACGTTTATGAATTCGACACACTGAGTAAGTGGCGGCCCAGATCATGAAGAAGCTTTTGAAAGTGAGTTTTGTCCATGATGGTCTGTTAATAGTGGATCCTATTTCTACTGCAAATGGAATTTCTTTAAAATCAGTAAAAAATTTATTGATAAAATTTTTCCAAGCGATCATTCCATGTTCAGTTGATATATCAATAGCATCTTTGGGTGGAGGGCTGAGGTTGACAATGATGGATCCACTAAAATGTTTTAATTTTTTTAGCAATCTTGCTTTATGATTGTTCAAATCTTGGTATGTGAAATACATCCTTAGGTTTTTTACTCCCAGATCCTGAATTTTATCTAAGATATATTCGTCAGTCTCTTCATTTTCATTACTGGCAATATTCACTCCGATAAAATTTTCGGGAACAACATGAGGTGTATCTGCTTTTTCAATATGTCTTAAATTTGATCGCGCATAAAACAGAATAAATTGTGAGAGATATTTTAAATTTATGAATATATGAATTAATTTCATTGTGGAGGCAATCTATAAAGTTTTTGACTATATAAAATACTTGGCAGCAGGGCATGTGCTAACTGTTTGTCATAGATAATATTATTTTTATCGCTTGGGATAATTTTATTATTTATTAAGTCATACTTTCCGTAAAAAATTTCTTGGTTAGGTTGTAAAATAAAGAGTTCGTCTTGCTCCATCCAAGCAAAGTTTTCGTAGTACTGCATAACCGCTCGGCCATTATAGGACTTATCAATAGCGCTCATGTCTTGTCCAATCATAGGATGTTTGGCATGAATGCCTGCCAATGAAAGCATAGTCACTGGTAAATCAATTTGGCTAGTAATCGAGTTAATGACTTTGGGATCAATACCACCCCCTATGATTAAGCCAGGTATATGAAAATTTTTAATTGGAATTAAAAAATCTCCGCGGACGCGGATATCATGATCTGCAACAACCAAGAAAATAGTGTTTTCCCAGTAATCACTCTGTTTTGCTTTTTCTATAAACTCACCTAGAGCATAATCTGCATATTTCACAGCATTTTTTTCTGTGGCTTGTGGTTGCTCGTATAGATCAATTACACCCTCTGGAAATTCAAACGGGGCATGATTGGACGAGGTAAAGACTAAGCTGAAGAAGGGTTGGTTTTGATTATGACGTTCTAAGAATTCTTCATGTGCCTTTTGATATAGATCCTGATCTGACGCACCCCAGCTCCCTTTAAAAATTGGGTTAGTAAAATCTTTTTGTTCAATTATTTTTTTAAAACCATTCCCAGTAAAAAAATTGCGCATATTGTCAAAATGAGCTTCTCCACCATAAATAAAACTTGTCTCATAATTTTTCTCATTTAACAAAGAGGCCAGGGTAAAAAAATTAGATTGAGATAATGGCAGCTTCACTGTACTTTGCGCAGGTGTAGGTGGAAATCCCGAGACGATGGCCTCAATACCACGTACTGATCTTGTCCCTGTGGCATACAGTTGGGAAAACCAAATGCCCTCACTTTTTAATTTTTCTAAATTTGGAGTAACGGGTGCTCCACCCAGGGACTCTACAAAAGTGGCACCCAAACTTTCTTGAAGGAGGATAACAATATTTTTTTTCTTACCTTGATAGCTTGGCGTTAACAATTTTTGGGTTGGGTATTCAGCCGGGCCATGTTGATCAGTCAGAGAATAAATTTTATCAATATCCATCTTTCCATACACTTTTGAGACCGAAGTTTCATGCCTCATACTATAAGCAGCGTAAAATACAGAGTATGGGGAATTAAGAATAAGAGAATTCACCATGGCATTGTCTGTGATAGCAAAGATTGCTGGGTTGGCAGGACGGTGACCAAAACTAGACCTAATGCTGATCAACATTAAGACGAGGATGATTGGCCAAATCACAAGGTGAATGAATTTAGTCTCAATCTGATTTTGTTTTCGGAATGCAAGAATAATAAATTTCGAGACAAGTAACATAGATCCAACCACTAAAATTACATCCATGGTAAATCCCTTAAATAACATTTCAAAGACTTCTCTGGGATATTTTAAGTACTCAAGAAATTGGACATTAGGTCTTGTATTGTATTCATTGATGAATGTGATTGAGCATGCTTCGATAAAGAATAAAATAATAAAACTGACAATGATCCAAAATCTTAAAAATGCAAAGAAAATATTTTTTGTTTGACCATTAATGAAACTGAGTGGAAAAATTAATAAGGGAATTAATAACATTAATCCCAGCTGGATAAGGTCTACTCGAACACCTTGTACGATAATATTTAAAAATTTATCGGTTGCATCAACTGCATCCAACTGCCAAAAGATTAATCCCAACCTAGAAAGGCTAAAAAAAATTAAACCAAAAAGATAAGCCTTTAAAAATGGATGGTAGGGATTGCTTGATAACTTAGGAAACATAAATTAATTTTTTTATTGCTTATGCGAATTATACTGAAAGATTAAGTCTTATGAATAAAAAAGGGTGCATTTACATGCACCCTTTTAGGATCACTAAGATATCTTGAAGAGAGGAGAGGTATCTTAGTTGCGGTAAGCTGTCTCACCATGTGATGATGTATCTAGACCAGACACTTCATCTTCTTCAGACACACGAAGACCGATAACTGCGTCAACGATTTTGAATAGAATGAAGCTGATCACACCACACCATAAAATGGTGAATATGACTGATTTAGTTTGTGACCAAAGTTGTGTAGCCATAGTCACACCGTCGTCATAACCAACACCACCAAACTGTGGAGCCATTAAGACTGCTAAACCAATCGCGCCGATGATACCTGCGACACCGTGGATACCGAAGACATCCAAAGAGTCATCATAACCAAGAGCATTTTTAAGTGAGCTACATGCCCAGAAAGCCACAATACTTGCAATAAAGCCGAGAAGGATTGCGCCGATTGGACCAACCACTGCACAAGCAGGGGTAATCGCAACCAGTCCAGCAATTGCACCAGACGCACCACCAAGCATGGATGGTTTACCTTTTGCAGCCCATTCGATTGCTAACCAGCCAAGTACAGCAGCAGCAGTAGCAGCTTGTGTGTTAATCATCACTAAGCCAGCTGTTCCATCCGCAGCTAATTCACTACCCACGTTGAAACCGAACCAACCAGCCCATAGTAAAGATGCACCGATCATCGTCATAGGTAAGTTATGGGGTGCCATGGCTGTTTTGCCAAGACCAATTCGTTTACCAAGTATGATAGAACCGACTAATGCAGCAATACCTGCGTTAATGTGAACTACTGTACCACCTGCAAAGTCAACCGCGCCCCATGAGTCGATAAGACCACCGCCCCAGACCATATGACAGATTGGTAAATATACAAATGTTAACCACAATGGCATAAATAAAAGTATTGCTGAAAACTTAATACGCTCAGCAAATGCACCAACAATCAGTGCCGGTGTTAATGCAGCAAATGTTAATTGGAAAGTCACAAACACAAATTCAGGAATCGTATCTGAAACTGAGTCTTCTGTAATACCACTTAAAAACGCGGCACTAAGACCTCCAATGTAATCATTCCATGCACCACCGTCGCTGAAGGCTAAGCTGTAACCGTAGAACACCCATAAAACTGACATAAGTGAGAATGTTACAAATACCTGCATCAACACAGACAACATGTTTTTGGCTCTGACTAGACCACCGTAGAACAAGGCTAAGCCAGGAATCGCCATCACGATGACAAGGATGGTAGCTACGATCATCCAGGCTGTATCTCCGGTATCAATCGTTGCTTCTTCTGCTGCTTCTTCCGAAGCCATGGCTTCATCTCCTGCTGGCATCTCTTCCATCTCTGCCACCAGATATGAATTGTCACTGAACACACTAGTGTCAGCGAAACTGATATTAGTAAAGCCCATTAAAAAAAGACTGATGAGACTTACTAATCCTAATTTGGATAATAATTTTTTCATACTGATCTCCTTATAACGCATCTTCGCCGGATTCACCGGTTCGGATACGGATAACTTTTTCTAAATCAGATACAAAAATCTTACCGTCACCAATTTTTCCTGTGACCGCAGATTTTTCAATTGCATCGATTACCTTTTTTTCGAGTTTGTTAGAAACAGCGACCTCGAGTTTTACCTTCGGTAAAAAGTCGATGACGTATTCTGCTCCTCGATAGAGTTCAGTGTGACCTTTTTGTCGCCCAAAGCCCTTCACTTCTGTTACGGTGACACCTTGTACACCGATATCAGACAGGGCTTCTCTGACTTCATCAAGCTTAAACGGCTTGATAATCGCAGTGATTAATTTCATTGTTATTCCCCTTAAATTAAATTTAAAGAATTAATTAAAATTCTTTAGCTACGTAAAATACGTGTCTTGTTTCACCAAGATATTTACCATCAACCTTGCCCCAAGTGGTTTTCGATTGATTAGTAGTTGTAAAGTTATAACCAACATTCAAGCCCATAACCTCTTTATCAAGTCCAACTAGATAATCTGAATAGTCATAAGGACTGTTAGCTGATCCTTCAAACTCTTGACGACCATAATGTAAGCTAGCAGTTAAGCCATCAATACCTAGGTATTGGCCTACATCATGATCATAATCGACTGATAAATACCATGTACCCTTTGCACTATCACCAGCACCTTGAGCTTTACCCCAAGTCCAAGCATCTTCGGATACAACTTCATAATATGTAGCACTTAAATCGCCGTAACTTAAACCAGCATAAAGTTCTAAAGTATTTGCTGCAGCAAAAGAAGCTTTCATGTCGCCTGGATACCAGTACTGAAGGAAACCAACATCGTAACCAATGCCTGTGTCACCAAATTCACCAGCATATCCACCGTAAACGTCAATCTCTAGTGAATGTCCACTGTTAGAAGCACCAGCATCACGAATCCAAGAGACGTTTGATGCCCATAAACCTAAATATAGGCCGCTTGAGTGTTCATAATCGATACCACCCGATAAAGCAGGGTCGTTATGCGTTTGAGTGTAACCACGGAAAATATATTCAGAATGCAAAGCCATATTGTAGGACACGCTATGGTCTGATTCTGCCTCCTCCGCAAAAACACTCATCGTTGGCGTAATTAAGGCAGCCGCCAACGCAAGTTTTAAAGTTTTCATAAAATACTCTCCTAAGATTTTATAGATTTGTAAAATGTTTAAGTGATCCGAAAAAAACATAAACATACGTAATAGTTAATGCAATTTCCGTGCCAACTTAAATTCCAAAGCATGAATTAATTTATTATTGGGGAATAACAATGTTAATTTTCTGCCTTATGTAAATCAGAAAACTCTGTTAGAATCAACGATTTACACCGATATGATAATCAAATGAAAGACAAGTTTCAAAATATTTCTGACAAAATTCGTGAGTTATTAGAAAATTCACCAATAGAGGACATAGAAAACAATATTAATGCACTAATTAAGAACAAGTGCACTGAATTAGGGCTTGTTTCTCGTGAAGAGTTTGATGTCCAAACTGAAGTGCTCCGCAAAACCCGTGAAAAGTTAGAAGCCATGGAAAAAGCCTTGGCTGAGAATGAAACTAAACAGTCGAAGTAATCTCATAAGGAAAATCATTTATTTATATCTTAATGACCCATGGACCCATACAAAAATACAGAAGAATTTTTAAAGACTGAATTAAAGAAGCGCATTCTTTTTATGGACGGTGCAATGGGTACGATGATCCAACAACACCAATTTGTTGAGGAAGATTACCGGGGTGAGCGATTTAAGTCTTTTGTGGCCCCGGATGGTGAGCGTGAATTATTCTTAAAAGGGAATAATGAACTCCTCAGCATTACCCAGCCTGCTGTCATTCAAAAAATCCATGAGGATTATTTAGCTGCGGGCGCAGACATTATTGAAACCAATACCTTCGGTGCAAATAGTGTGGCCCAAGAAGATTACTTCATGGCTAGCCTTGTGAAAGAGATGAATATTGAGTCGGTTAAATTAGCGAAGGCAGCGGCAGAGAAATACTCCATCGATGATAAGCCGAGATTTGTGGCCGGCGCGATCGGACCAACCCCAAAAACAGCCTCCATATCCCCAGACGTGAATGACCCGGGTGCCAGAAACATTACCTTTGACCAGTTATTTGATTCCTACGCTGAACAAGCGGAGGTCCTTATATCTAATGGGGCTGACATTATTCTGATTGAAACCGTGTTTGATACCCTGAATTGCAAAGCAGCCATTGCTGCAGTGCAATCTACATTTGATCAATTAGGTAAGACTCTTCCGATTATGATTTCTGGGACGGTCACTGATGCTTCAGGTCGGATTTTATCAGGCCAGACGGTGACAGCATTTTGGAACTCGATTCGTCATGCAAAACCTTTGACCATCGGATTAAACTGTGCCCTTGGGGCAGCACTCATGAGACCGTATGCCGAAGAATTATCTAACATTGCCGATACCTTTGTGTGCATTTATCCAAATGCGGGATTACCCAATCCAATGTCAGATACCGGGTTTGACGAAAAACCGGAAGATACCTCCACCCTATTAAAAGAATTTGCTGAGAGCGGTTTTGTGAACGTGGCTGGCGGGTGCTGTGGCACGACACCAGAGCATATTGCTGCGATTACTTCATCCCTTAAAGATATCCCGCCAAGAACATTACCAACGATTGCAAAAAAAATGCGCCTATCAGGACTCGAACCGATGATTATTGGCGACGATGATTTATTTGTGAACGTGGGTGAGAGAACTAATGTGACGGGATCACGAGTTTTTGCCAAGTTAATCATTGATGAAAATTACGAGGAAGCCGTCAGTGTAGCAAGACAGCAGGTTGAAAATGGAGCTCAGGTCATCGATATTAATATGGATGAGGGCATGCTAGATGCCGAGAAGGCGATGACGACATTCCTTAATTTGATTGCCTCTGAGCCAGATATTTCTAGGGTGCCAATTATGATTGATTCTTCAAAATGGTCAATTATTGAGGCTGGTTTAAAATGCATCCAAGGAAAACCGATAGTCAATTCGATCTCATTAAAAGAGGGTGAAGAGAGCTTCATTCATCAAGCTAAATTATGTATGCAGTATGGTGCAGCGGTGATTGTTATGGCTTTTGATGAACAAGGTCAAGCGGATACGTATGAGAGAAAAATTGAAATTTGTGAGCGTGCTTACAACATATTAAAAAATATGGTTGGTTTCCCGGTGGAAGATATCATTTTTGATCCTAATATTTTTGCCATCGCCACTGGCATTGCGGAGCACAACAATTATGCGGTTGACTTTATCAATGCGACAAACTGGATAAAAGATAATCTGCCTCATGCAAAAATTTCTGGTGGGGTATCCAACGTCAGTTTCAGTTTTAGAGGGAATGAGGCTGCGAGAGAGGCGATACACACCGTATTTTTAAATCATGCCATAAAGAACGGAATGACCATGGGTATCGTCAATGCGGGCATGATAGGGGTGATTGATGATCTGACGGAAGAATTAAAAGAGGTGGTTCAGGATGTGGTCCTAAATCGCCGTGAGGATGCTACCGATCGCATGATCGAAATTGCTGGCTCTTTGCAAGGAAAGAAAAAAGAAAAAGAAACCAATGAGTGGCGAGGCTCTGATACGCAGCCCGTGTCTGTTGAGAAAAAAATTGAGTATGCCCTCATTCATGGCATCACCAATTACATCGAAGAAGACACAGAAACAGCTCGCTTACAGATTATGGAGGGCGGTGGTCGTCCTATCAATGTGATCGAAGGCCCTCTCATGGATGGCATGAATGTAGTAGGCGATTTATTTGCTGAAGGAAAAATGTTTTTACCTCAGGTGGTTAAGTCAGCCAGGGTTATGAAACAGGCGGTGGCCCACCTGATTCCATTTATTGAAAAGGAAAAGGAAGAAGAAGAAGCCAGAACAGGAAAAAAATCCAAGCCAAAAGGCAAAATGCTGATTGCAACCGTCAAGGGCGATGTCCACGACATTGGAAAAAATATTGTTTCTGTCGTACTCCAATGTAATAACTTTGAAGTGGTGAACATGGGCGTTATGGTTCCCTGCGCTGAAATTTTAAATAAGGCGAAAGATGAAAATGTCGACATTATAGGGTTGTCAGGGTTAATCACTCCTTCTTTAGAGGAGATGGCTCATGTTGCCAGTGAGATGCAAAGAGATCCCTATTTTAGATCGGTAAAAATGCCACTTTTAATTGGTGGGGCGACCACATCAAGGGCTCATACAGCTGTTAAGATTTCACCAAATTACGAAGGACCGGTTGTGCATGTGGCTGATGCATCTCGATCCGTGTCTGTAATGCAGTCATTATTATCACCAGACACCAAGGTGGACTATATTGAGAAATTAAAATCAGATTATGAAAAAGTCCGACAACTTCATGGGCAAAAAAAAGGGGTGAAGTACATTAGCTTAAAAGCTGCTAGAGAAAATAAATTATCTTTAGATTTCAATCCAATTAAACCCAAGTTTATTGGAAGACGAGTGTTTAAAAATATAAATTTAAATGAGTTGATTGATTTTATAGACTGGACTCCATTTTTTAAGACATGGGATCTGGCTGGAAGATACCCACAAATTTTACAAGATGAGGTAGTTGGTGATACCGCAAGTCAATTATTTGATGATGCCCAAACGATGCTGAAGAAAATTATCAATGACAGAAAATTAAAAGCTCATGCGGTAGTGGGATTTTGTAAGGCACATGCGATTGAGGATGATATTGCCATATCAGATGAGCAAGGTAACTTACAATTTACCTTTCATGCGTTAAGACAACAATCAGAAAAACCAATTATTAGTGGTAAGCCCAAGTCAAACTTATCATTAAGCGATTTCATTGCCCCAAAACAATCTGATATTGATGATTTCATCGGAATGTTTGCTGTGACGGCTGGGGATGGCGGTGAATTTTATCTTAATCAATATGAAAAAAATAAAGATGATTACAGCGGCATCATGTTCAAGGCATTGATGGATCGATTGGCTGAAGCATGTGCAGAATATATGCATTTAAGAGTCAGGCAAGATCTCTGGGGTTATGCACAAAAAGAAAAATTATCCAATGAAGAGCTGATTCAAGAAAAATATCTTGGAATAAGACCGGCACCTGGATATCCTGCGTGCCCAGAGCATTCTGTGAAAGAGGAACTCTTTAAGTTTCTTAAGACAGATGAGATAGGGATGTCATTGACTGAAAATTACGCTATGATTCCAGCCTCCTCTGTCTCAGGATTTTATTTTGCCCATCCAGAATCTACCTACTTTAGTGTAGATAAGATTGATGAAGATCAATTAATTGACTTTGCCAATCGATCCTCAATGGATGTGGATAATGCTCGACGGTTGCTATCTTCTAATATAAAGTAGTCTTTATGCATATTCATGTGATTGGAATTTGCGGTACATTTATGGCAGGCATGGCTTCTCTTGCAAAAGATTTAGGCCACACGGTTACTGGGTGCGATCAAAATGTTTATCCACCAATGTCTACTTTTTTAGAATCAAAAGATATTCAGATTACCCAAGGATTTGATGCGAACCAAGTAAGCTTAAAACCTGATCTATTCATTGTGGGAAATGTTGTCTCTAGAGGCAATCCTTTGATGGAAGAAATTTTAAATCAAAATTTAAGGTACCAATCAGGACCCCAGTGGTTATATGAAAACCTCTTGCATGATAAATGGGTCATAGCCGTCTCTGGGACTCACGGAAAAACCACAACAACATCAATGATTAATTGGATCTTAAGAGAAAACGATATTGATTGCGGTTACCTTATCGGAGGGATCCCTGGAAACTTTTCATCGAGTAGCTCCTTGTCACAATCGGATTCACCATTTTTTGTCATCGAGGCTGATGAATATGACACAGCATTTTTTGATAAACGCTCAAAATTTATCCATTATCATCCAAAGACTTTGGTAATTAATAATATTGAATTTGATCACGCCGATATATTTGACGACATTACCCTCATAAAAAGACACTTTCATCATTTGATTAGAACCGTTCCCCGACAAGGAAAAATCATAATTAATCAACAGGATAAAAATACAAAAGAAACAGTAGATATGGGAATCTGGTCTGAGATAGAAGAATTTAATTCTTCAGGGTCTTGGCATATTGAACAGATCGATGAAGAGAAATTATTATTTTATAAAGAAAAAAAAATAGGCAAGCTTAATTGGGATTTGATAGGGGAGCATAACGAGTTAAATGCCATGGCAGCTATTTTGGGAGTAAGGCATGTTGGAGTCTCAGAAGAAAATGCATTAAGATCTTTGTCGTCATTTAAAAATACCAAGCGACGTTTGGAAATAATTTATAAGAAAAATAATCTTACAATCTATGATGATTTTGCTCATCATCCAACAGCCATACATTTTATAGCGAAAACATTCAGCAATAATTTTCCAAAAGATAAAACCCTGTTTGTGATTGATCCAAGATCAAACACTATGAAAAGAGGAGATTTAAAAGAAGAGTTAAGAAATATTTTAAGAAATATTCCAGCATTTATGCTTTTTTCAAAAGATTTGTTATGGGACCCAGAAAAATACCTGGCAGACTTAGACTCAAAAATATTCATCGATGAAGACGCTTCAGTATTTATTGAAAAACTAAAAAAAATTATTTTTGATTATGACCATATTGTTTTTCTAAGTAACGGAAGTTTTGAGGGGGTGCAAACTAAAATTATTGGTTTTTTAGATAATGAAAGTTCTTAAATCAAATTATTTTTCAATTTTTTTCATTATTTCAGTCCTGCTTCATGGGAGCCTCTTTTATTTTTTTAATTTAAAATCTAACGAAGTAGTTAATGAAAAAGAATTGATCGTCAATATTTTAAAAATACCTAATCAAGTAATGGATATAGAAACGATTGATCTAAAAAAAGAGGATAAGCCAGAAGTTATAAAAAAAATAAATCAGGATCAAAAAAAATTCCAACAACAAATTATAAAAGAAACTAAAGAATCAACCTTCATTTCAACCCCAGAAAGCAAACTAGAAGAAGTAGTTGAAGAGAAAAAATTAAAACCAATTAATCTTGATCCATCTTTTATCCAGTCTCAATTATCTGATATTGTCGATAAGAAAAAAATGGATAAAAGAACAAAGATCATATCTAGTAAAACTAAAGAACGTGATTTTCAGTCTTATTATAAGGTGTGGAAAAATAAAGTAGAAAAAATAGGGGCTTTAAATTATCCCGCAGCGGCTAGAAATGGAATTAGTGAGTCACTGGTTATGACGGTAATACTGAATGATCAAGGTGAGGTTTTAGATATAAAAATTAATAAGTCTTCAGGAGTTCCTCAATTGGATGATGCAGCGAAAAAAATTGTGAATCTTGGATCACCCTATGCCCCTTTTCCTCCGTCAATTAAAGAACAAGTAGATACTTTGCAGATTAGACGGATATGGAGATTTACAAATAATTTAATGGAGTGATATGAACAATTATTATAAATATCATATTTTTATTTGTCTTAATGAAAGGGGCGACGGCGCACAATGTTGTTCACAATTTAATGCACTAAAAATTTTTGATTATATGAAGCAAAGAATTAAATCATTAAATTTGCGTGGTAAAGGTTTGGTGAGAATTAATCGTTCCGGCTGTTTTGATCGTTGTTCAGACGGACCTATGTTGGTTGTTTATCCAGATGCGGTTTGGTATACGTTTATTGATGAATCAGATATTGATGAAATTATTCAATCACATATCATTAACAACACAACAATTAAACGTTTAATGATTTAAATTCAAGTTTAGTTGTTGTTTAAGTTGATTTGACTCATAATTCACAATCAGATAATCGCCATCATCCTATCCAGTGCAACTTTAGCGGACTGAGCGATTGATGGGGGTACGACTATTTCATTAACCACTTTCCCTTCAAGTAAATTATCTAGAACCCATGATAAATGTTGAGGATCTATTCTAGCCATGGTTGTGCATTCACATACGATATGTGACATAAATTTAACGATCTTTTCTTCTTTAATCATTTCATTAGCGAGACGATTCACCAGATTTAATTCAGTCCCAACTAACCATTTTGTTCCCGTTTCAGCTTTTTTAATGGTATTCAAAATAAATTCAGTGGATCCAACCATATCTGAGTTAACACAGACCTCAAAAGGGGATTCAGGATGAGAAATAACTATACCGTCAGGATTTTCTTCTCTAAATTTTTTAATATGATCCTCCCGGAACATCTGATGAACCGCACAATGACCTTTCCATAGAAGGATTTTAGCTCGATATATTTGTTCATTTGTTAATCCTCCTAAGGGTAAATCAGGATCCCAAACAACCATTTCATCAAGATCAATGCCCATTTTAAATCCGGTCCATCTACCTAGATGTTGATCAGGGAAGAATAATACTTTTTCTTTTTGTTGAAACGCCCACTCAAGAACCTTTGGAGCATTAGTTGAGGTACAGACGATGCCATCATGCTCTCCACAAAAGGCTTTTAAATCAGCTGCAGAATTAATGTAAGTAATTGGAGTGATAACTTCATCAAAGTTTAAGGCTTTATTTAATTCACGATATGTTCTTTGCACCTTTTGTAGGTCAGCCATATCCGCCATTTGACATCCTGCAGAAAGATCAGGGAGTATTGTTACTTGATCATTTCGAGATAAGATATTAGAGACTTCAGCCATAAAATGAACGCCAAGAAAAATAATATATTGCGCTTCAAGGTTTTGAGTATATTGTGCTAATTTGAGGGAATCTCCGGTGAAATCAGCGTGTCGATATACTGATTCATTTTGATAATGATGGCCAAGGATAACAAGTTTGTCTTTAAGCTTCGACTTGGCATCTATGATTTTTTGCTGACAATCATTTTCTTGAAGTTGATGAAATTTTTCAAATTGTATTACGGTTTCATTCATATAATTTTTTAAAATTAATTAAAGCATTTCTGTTGGTCCAGGAAAATACTTTTTTTATAGCATCTTCCAGATCGGTCCATATGTATTCAATGTGCTCTTGTGGGTTGATTATTATATGTTCTTTTTTATGCAATTGTAAGGCAAACAAATGTTCAATATTGGTTGAGACATTTTCATCATAACGGTGTTTCCATTCAGGATAAATCTGGTATTGATTCATTTGATTGAGTGAGTAAAAATTATAATCATTTACAATTAATCCAGTTTCCTCAAATACTTCTCGTCCAGCACATTGCTTAGGTGATTCATCTTTTTCAATACTTCCAGTAACTGACTGCCAATAATTGAGATTATCTTTTCTTTGTAAAAGTAAAATGTTTTTAACATCACAAAAGATGATGACCTGAATAGATATTGGTATTTTTTTCAAAACAACTAAATGATTGGTAATTTAAATTTTATATTTTCTTTAGGACCATCAATTTCATTAATAATTGTATTGGAATGAGATTGTATTAATTTAGTAAGCTGTTTGATTAAAATTTCAGGTGCTGAGGCACCTGCAGTAATAGCAATATTTTTTTTATTATCAAGCCAGGCGGGATTAAAATCAGACATATCATCTATCAATATACTGGGTACCCCTTTTTTTTCGCCCAGTTCTTTTAAACGATTTGAATTAGAACTATTTTTTGATCCAACTACAAAAAGAATATCTGCTTGAGGTAATATTTTTTTAATTGAATCTTGCCGATTTTGCGTTGCGTAACAGATGTCATCAGCTTTTGGGCCCTCAATCATTGGAAATTTAGATTTTAATTCTTTAATTACATCTTTAGTTTCATCAAGTGATAAAGTCGTTTGTGTCACATATGCAATCTTGTTTGGATTAGAAATATTAAGATGATGAATATCGGATATCTTTTCTACCAAATGCATTTTTTTTGAAGTCGTGTCCTGTCCAAGTGTACCCTCTACTTCAGGATGTCCTTTGTGGCCAATCATGATAATTTCATAATTATTTTTTAAATAATGGTTCACTTCTTTATGGACTTTAGTCACTAATGGGCAGGTAGCATCGATACTTTTAAGTTTATAGATATCAGAATCAGATTTTACCTTTTTTGAAACACCATGAGCACTATAAATAAGATATGAATTTTCTGGAACTAACTTAAGATCATTGACAAAGATCGCACCCCTTTTTTTTAGTGACTCAATGACAAATTTATTATGTACTACTTCATTTTTGACATAAATTGGAGCACCATATTTATCTAAGGATTGTTCGACAATTTCAATAGCACGATCAACACCGGCACAAAACCCCCTTGGATTGGCTAATGAAATTGATATTATCTTTTTATGCATCAGATTGTGTTTTTTTGATTATCAATTATTAATTATCGTAGCACTTATGTTAGTTTTTCTTAAGATGTGATGATCTTTATTTTAAGAATTTTTCTTCATGAACAATTAAGTCAGAAAAATTTTCACGCTCACGAATCAGGTAAAACTCATCTTTATCAACCATTACCTCTGGTATCCTTGGCCTTGAATTATAATTTGAACTCATCGAAAATCCATAAGCTCCTGCATCCATAATGGCTAAAATATCGCCCTGGTTTACGTTAATATTTCTGTCTTTTGCAAGAAAATCACCTGTTTCACAGATAGGGCCAACTATATCAAAGATATCATTCGAGTCTTGAGTATTGGATAGATTAATTACTTCATGAAAGGCGTTATAAAGTGATGGCCTCATTAGATCATTTATAGCAGCATCAACAATTACAAAATTTTTATGTTCTGATTTTTTTATGTATTCAACATTGGTCAGCATTAGGCCTGCTTTTCCGATTAAGAGCCTTCCTGGCTCTAAAATAATTTTTTTATTATATTTTAAGAGGTATTTTTTTATCATCTGCACATAAAAATCAATAGGAGAGATATCTTCATTATTGTATGAAATTCCTATACCCCCACCAATATCAATGTGTTCTATCACTATTTGATTTGATTCTAACTCATCAATTAAAGATGCCAGTTTAATAAATGTATCTTCAAATGGAGAGAGGTCAGTAAGTTGAGATCCAATGTGACAATCAATTCCAGTGATCTTGATGTGATCAAGTTTTGCTGCTTTTTTATATAATTTAATTGCGCTTGTTTCATCAATGCCAAATTTGTTATCCTTCAAACCCGTTGATATATATGGGTGAGTTTTAGCATCAACATTTGGATTAACTCGAATAGATACTTTTGCAATTTTGGATAAACGTTTACTTATATTATTGATTCTGAAGAGCTCTTGCTCAGATTCAACATTAAATGCAAGAACATTATTATTTAATGCCATTTCAATTTCAGAAACTGACTTCCCAACTCCTGAAAAAACAACTTTTGTGTTTAATGAATCTACAGTTAAAACTCTTTGTAACTCACCACCAGAAACAATATCAAAACCACAGCCAGATTCTTTAAACAATTTAAGAATATTCAAATTTGAGTTGGCTTTGACTGCAAAACATATAAGGTGATCAATATCACTTAAAGCATTTTGTAAAAAAATTATTTGATCAAGAATATATTTTTTAGAATATACATAAGCTGGAGTGCCAAATTTTTTAGCGATATCTGTCAGTTTGACATCTTCAACAAAATATTGGCTTGATTCCTGTCGGAGTAAAGATTTATTCATCCACTGTTCCTGATGAGTCATCTAATTCCTCAGCAGCAGGTCTTTGATTTGATTGAGAATCATCAAGAGGATAAAGCTCTTCAGGAAGATACAACGAACCCTTTGTTCCACAGGATTGAAGAATGAATAATAGAAACAAACAAAGTATTTTTTTCATGGGTAAATTTTATCATTTTTAATCTGCGATTTGGATACTCTCATTATTTTGTCAACGATATACGCATTGATCAATGCAAAAATAAAAGCAAAAATGATAAATATTGGAATTAAGAAAAATACACCATTATCTTGAATAATGAATACTCTCACACAGACAAATTGACCAACTACATGACCTAAACTCATGAGCATGCTGAATGAATAAATGGAAAAATATTTTTTATTTAAAAAATAAGATGCAATTGCTAAGCATCCTAGACTAGAAAGCGCACCTGAAAAGCTGAGAAAAAAGGTAGGGGTTAGAAAAGTACCAAGAATCA
This sequence comes from uncultured Nitrosomonadales bacterium, assembly GCA_913048465.1. Taxonomy (GTDB): domain Bacteria; phylum Pseudomonadota; class Gammaproteobacteria; order Burkholderiales; family Methylophilaceae; genus BACL14. Next base: position 2,213 of record CAJWVO010000001.1, on the reverse strand, counting down.
AACTCGAAATAAATACTCGTATCAGAGATACATAAACTGCTGAGCTAAGATTAAAAAAATAGTAAGAAAAAAGAACTACAACATTAGCAATGCCTGGCTTCAGGCCAAAAATCGGTGATGGTAAAAAAAACTCTGCCGTATGAAGTACTATTGCAATTGCAGAAAGTTTTGCGATGATATGAATATCAGTAGTTTGTGCTGTCATGTTTGTCTATATTTTGACTAATTGTCATTTTAAAAAGATTTGGAACACATAAAATTGATTGATTAATATGTGAAATCCATCCCTGCATAACGCAATATTGATTCTTACAATTAGAATGACTGACTCGCGCTTTACTCATTTTGATTTCAATATCTAAGTCACCCAGTTTAATTTTTTTATTCTGATTTAATGAATACTTTATAGTTTTATTTTGATAGTCAATTTTCAATATATCCCCACGAGGTAAGTTTAAATAAATTGTCATCGACATTAATAGAATGATGCAAAATATAGTAAGTATTAAAAAATCACCCGCTTTAAATACCTTGAACAAAATATTTCCCCTCCTCAAATATCCATTCAATTTTTTCTAACATAGATTCTGTAATAAAAATATTACGATTAAGATCTGTAACAAAAAAGCTATTAAAATTCATATTCAACTGGGTTTGTTTTAAATTACTAGAAAAATAAAAAGGTTTTGAAAAAACATCTGATTTAAATCCAACTTCATCCTGAGGATCAATAAAAACAGTGGCTGAGGAATGATTGGAAAATGCACTACCATTTGTTGGATTGATTAGATGTGAATATCTTTTTCCATTATTTATGAAATATTTTTCATAATTTCCTGAAGTGCCTATGGCGGACCCTGGTGGAAGTTTTAATTTAGCTAATAGTTGTGTTTGATCATATGGGTCTTGAATAGCAACTTCCCAAAAACGTGTTTCAGGATGCCCATGAGCGTAAATATTGCCACCAAAATTAGTTAAAACATTTTTAATATTAAGTTTCTGATATACATCCTTTGCTAAATCTAGCGCATAACCTTTTATCATTCCTCCTAAATCGATCTGGAGAAAAGGATTTACTTTTTCTAAACACCCCTTATTTAAATTAAGTTGTTTTAAGCTGGGGCGAGAATTAATAATTTTATCAATCAAAGCATCATCTGGAATTTTTTCAACAACTTCATCGGTATGAAATCCCCATGCTTCAATCAAGGCCCCAATAGCTGGATTAAAAAAACCATTGGTTAATTTTTCATAATGATAGGCTCTATAAATAATTTGAATTTGTCTATCATCACAAATTTTTGCAATTTGATTGTTATTAAATTGATTAATTACAGTATTCTGCCAAGGATGAAAGATTGAATTTAATTCATTTAATTGTGCAATAATATTTGCCATCGCTTCATCAGCAATATTTTTTGGTGTTTGAAAGAATTTAAACTCTAAAATAGTCCCGTAAACTAAAAATTTTTTTTCATAGAAGTTTGGTTTTGTACAGGAGCTATTAAGCAGCAGCAGACAAATAATTAGTAAATTAAAAAAGGTTTTGGATAACTGTCTTGGCAACATTTTGCTTGGTTAACTTTTGAATTTCAACAAGTCCTGTGGGGCTTGTTATGTTAATTTCAGTAAGGTAATTTCCAATCACATCTATACCAACAAAATTTAAATTATGTTTTAATAGATAAGGTTTAACAGCCTCTGTAATTTTTAGATCAGATGGTGATAATTTAAAAATTTTAGCTTTTCCACCTTTTGCTAAATTTCCCCTAAAATCAGTTTTTTTTGGAATTCTTAATAAACCATATGCTAGCGGTTCACCATTAACGATAATAATTCGTTTATCTCCCTTCCTAATTTCAGGAATATATTCTTGAATCATTATTAGAGTTGAGTAATTATCTGTAAGGACCTCTAAAGTCACATTAATATTAAGATCATTTTTTTTTAAAAGAAAAATTTTATTCCCAGCCATCTCATCGATAGGCTTACATACAACTTGTTTGTATTTTGAGATGAATTGGATTATTTCCTTTAAATTACTACTCACTAGCATTTTTGGAATTAATTTTGGAAAATTTAAAATGGAAAGCTTTTCATTATGACATTGCAGAGATTGCGGGCAATTAATAATTTTTGGTTTTTTTAACAGACCGAGTGAGATAGTTAAAAATAAATAATCTTTATTAAAAGGCGGGTCTTTTCTGATAAAA